>NZ_CP121247.1:0-671874 GCF_029632765.1 Arcanobacterium wilhelmae | reverse complement strand
CGCGTAATCACAGCCATGTCGCTATAGCTCACGCCATCTTTGATATGCGCCCTACGCAGCCACGCTCCAATGTGGCGGATTTCCTCATCCGGGTTCGCAAAAAACTCTGAGACAAGATCAGCTGAATTACCCACGAGTTCGGCTTTGCGCTGCCGCGCAGTGCTCCCCACGTGAATCGCCTGAGCGATTCGGCTCATCGCCGCCCCCACAGGCCCCGCACACCTGTAACCAACGCCCAGCTCAACTCGGCGTGCCCCGCACCCTCCTTCGCGCTGTGACCGTTCCACCAAAGCAGCAAAATGAGCCACGCCTCCACGGTATCCTTGCACACCGTCGTCGGGATTTGAGAAAGTGACGAGAGCCGCCCCATCGTTCTGGAGCTGGCGGAGCAACCCAAGCAAACTCAACGTGGCATCAGAAAGATCGTCGACAAATACCCATTCCCATCGCGGTTTGGCAATTCCGACGGCGCCACTGGCACCACCCGACGCTACCTGGCGTTCCCAATGTGAAAGATGAGCAGCTGCTTGCGCAACAATTCTCGCGTGATCTGCGCGATCGGGTGCACCTTCGACTGCAGATGCCTCCAAAGCGAGGGTCTCCTCATACAGCTTCATGACTTCGGCGCCAGCCACCCAAATTGGCTCACCATAGGTGAGGCCAAGCGCAGCAAGCTCCTCACTCCCGAGGCCCAGCTCGCTCGTACGCGTGATCAGATCACGAAATTCCGCACGGAAGGCCGGTAGCTGTGCCATGCCGATCGAGGTATCGATCCCAGCTGTCGTCAGGAGGTTTCCCACGCGCGGATCTGCAGAATCAAAGATCGCCTTCAGGTACACATCCTGATCCGGCCCTGAAATGAGCTGAGGTTCACGCCGCCCCACGGCCTGGGCGAATGTGGACACGATATCGAAAGCGAACGCAGAGACCGATTTCACCACGAGGTTTTCCCCTGCCACGCCCACGCGCGAGGTGATCGCGTTGCGTAGCTCCGTGGCAGCGCGCCGATCAGGCGAGAGCACGGCAACGCGTGTGCTGGTATCTGCTTCCAGAATGCGCGCCACCTTCTCGATCAGGAGGCTGGTTTTCCCGCTCCCCGACATGCCGACCACACTGACGGCTGCATGGGGAACCATCGCCTCGAGCGCCGCGCATTGCGTTCCATCGAATTCCATCTCGTTGTCCATGCCTCCAACTCTATCTTGGGGGTATGACAGAAAATGGAGATCACTTTTCCAAAGCCGCGAAAAACCGCCTGATTGTGGCACACTTACGAAGAAATAAGGAGGAACAATGGCACTCGGACTCGCAGCCCTGTTGGACGATATCGCGGCTCTCGCTAAAGCAGCAGCCGCAAGCGTCGATGATATTGCGGCAGGCGCCGCCAAAGCGTCCACGAAAACTCTTGGAGTGATCGTTGACGATGCGGCCGTGACACCCCAATACGTTTCTGGCATCAGCCCCAAACGTGAACTGCCCATTATTAAGAAGATCGCGGTTGGTTCCCTGCGTAACAAGATCGTGTTTATTTTGCCCGGGGCACTTATCCTGTCGGCATTCCTCCCGCAAGTCCTGCCGATACTGCTGATTGTGGGTGGTTCCTACCTCGCATTCGAAGGCGCAGAAAAGATCATCGAATATTTTGCGGGTCACCACGAAACAAGTCCCGCGTTCAACAAGGGCGCCGACGCCGAAGCCCAGATCGTTTCTAACGCCGTGCGCACCGATTTCATCCTCTCGGCCGAAATCATGGTGATCGCCTTGGCTGAGGTAACCGAGGAACCCGTGTGGATGCGCGCGATCACGCTCACATTCGTCGCCCTTTTGATCACGGCTCTCGTCTACGGCGTGGTTGCGCTAATCGTCAAGGCCGACGACGTCGGACTGGCACTTTCGGCCCGATCGTCGGCGCCGGCGAAGCGCACCGGGCGCCTCATCTTAACTGCGATGCCCAAGGTCATGACGTTCCTCACTGTTGTCGGGACGATCGCGATGCTGTGGGTGGGAGGCCACCTCATCGTCCAAGAGCTCGCTCACCTCGGTTTCTCGTGGCCCGCCGACGTCGTTCACTCCGCTTCCGACGTCGCACATTCGGTCGCGTTCGTTGCCTGGCTCATTGATACCGCACTATCGGCGGTAGCCGGCTTCGTCGTCGGCTCGCTCATCACCGGCGTCGTCGCGCTGGTGCATCGATTCGCTGGCAGTGGAAAGAACACCAGCCCCCATACGTTAGAGCACTGACGGCCGCTACAATAGCGGCGAACAAAGGAGAATCATGAAAGTTTCGATTGGCGTTAAAGAAGTACCCGGCGAGATCACGTTGGACGTCGAGAAGTCGGCAGACGAGATCGCCGGCGCAGTCAAAACTGCGTTCGGTGGCGATACTCTGGACCTGACGGATTCTGATGGCACCCGCGTACTCGTGCCGTCCGCATCGATCGGATACGTACAGATCAAAGATGTTCCCGAGCGCAAAGTGGGCTTCGGGTTCTGATTTTCCCCGACGCCGGTGCGCGGCTCGCATTGTCCGCTGCCACACGCCCTGAAGAAAGGCACCTCACATCGTGGGGTGCCTTTTTCGCGTAAGATGGACGGGTACCCGGTTGACCGGTCGTTTGAGTGATTCCTATTTTTCGTGTGCGATCGGCTGCCTGCGCAGCGCCCTCGTGGCAGCGCGCATTTCACGCGGCGAAGCCGCATGACGAAAAGGACATCATGACCGAATCTGGAATTGTTGATACTTCCAACGCCCAAGTGCCCCAGCACAATGAGCCCGCCGCAGATATTACAGGCGGCGCTGAAGAACTGAACCTCGAGGCAAAGACCTTCGCGGATTTCGGCGTCGCTGAGCCGATCGCCCGTGCCCTTTCTGAGAAGGGCATTACCCATCCGTTCCCTATTCAGGCGCTCACTCTTCCGGTTGCCCTCGGCCGCCGCGATATCATCGGCCAGGCGAAAACCGGCACAGGTAAAACCCTCGGCTTTGGCCTGCCGATGCTGATGAACGCGATCGGCCCGGGTGAAGAGGGATGGGATTCCCTCCCCCATCAGGGCCTGCCACAGGGGCTGGTTGTGCTCCCCACCCGCGAGCTGGCGAAGCAGGTGGCTGGCGATCTTCGCGACGCCGCCAAGTACCGTTCGCTGCGCGTGGTTGAGGTGTATGGCGGGCGCGCATACGAACCTCAGGTTGAGGATCTCACGCGCGGCACCGAAATCGTAGTGGGCACCCCTGGCCGCCTGATCGACCTGATGAAGCACAAGTCGCTTCGCCTCGACGCCGTGAACACGGTCGTTCTGGATGAGGCAGACGAAATGCTTGATCTGGGCTTCTTGGAAGATGTGGAAACAATCCTCGCAGCAACGCCGGCAAACCGACACACCATGCTCTTCTCCGCCACGATGCCGGGCGCGGTTGTGCACATGGCGCGTCGATACATGAGCCACCCCACCCATATCCGAGCGCAAGACCCCCACGACGAGACCACCACTGTGCAGTCCGTGAAGCAGGTGATCTACCGTGCCCACGCACTGAACAAGATCGAGGTTGTGGCGCGTATTCTCCAGGCACGTGGCCGTGAGCTGGCGATCATCTTTACGCGCACGAAGCGAACTGCGGCCCGCGTTGCCGATGAGCTGACCGAGCGCGGCTTCGCAGCGGGCGCACTGCACGGCGATCTGGGCCAGGGCGCCCGCGAGCAGGCCTTGCGCGCCTTCCGCAACGGAAAGATCGACGTGCTGGTGGCCACCGACGTCGCCGCCCGCGGAATCGACGTCGACAACGTGACCCACGTGATCAACTACCAGTGCCCGGAGGACGAAAAGACTTACCTGCACCGAATCGGTCGAACGGGCCGCGCAGGCCATTCGGGCACCGCCGTCACATTCGTCGATTGGGACGATGTGCCGCGTTGGGCCGTCATCAACAACCAGCTCGGCCTCGGTTTCCCTGAGCCGGTGGAGACCTACCATACGTCAGAGCACCTCTACACAGATCTCGATATTCCCACCGAGGTCACGGGCCGCCTGCCGAAGGCGAAGCGCACCCGCGCAGGCTTGGATGCCGAGGAGATCGAGGATCTGGGCGAGACGGGTGCAAAGGGCGGCCGAGGGGGCCGTTCCCGACGTCGGGGCGGCAGTAAGCGTTCAGGCAACGGTAAGCGTCCTGGCGACGAGAAGCGTTCTGGCGAGGGACGCGAGAAGCACGCCGAGCGCAAGGATTCCGCAAAGCGCACCGATTCGACAGCTGAAGGAAGCGACAAACCGAAGCGTCGCCGTCGTCGGCGCCGCGTGAACACCGCTCAGTGAGAACACGCACCGCGCAAGCACTGATCAAACGGTTGGGCCCCAGGAATATCCTGGGGCCCAACCGTTATCCTCAGCACGAGACAAGGAGCCAACGCTCCTATGCTGCAACCAAAATTCCCTTGAAGACTTCGGTGGTGCCGGCGATAATCAGCTGCATCGCGATCGCAGCCAGCAGCATTCCCGAAAGCTTCGTGAGCAACGCGATACCTGCATTGCCAAGCACACGCATGATCGGCGTGGCAAAGAACATCGTCAGGAACGAGATGAAGAGCACGGCGAGCAGGCCGAGCGTTGCGGTGATCTGACCGCCGACGCTTCCCTGCTGGTCGCGCACGAGAATCATGAATGCCACGATTCCACCCGGACCTGCCAACAGAGGCGTACCGAGAGGCACCGCCGCCACCGAAAGGGAACCGCCTTCCTTGCCCGGATCGTCCTCTTTACCAGTGAGAAGCTGCAAAGCCACAATCAGCAACAGCAGGCCACCCGAGATCTGCAACGCCTCGGTGGAAATATGCATCCAGGCGAACAGGTTCACTCCGAAGTAGCCGAACAGAAGCAAGATGACGGCGGCGATGGCATTCGAGGTGATCGCTGTTTTACGGCGGTCTTTTTCACTCATGCGCGAGGTGAGCGACATAAAAATTGGAAGGTTGCCCATCGGATCCGTAATCACCAACATCGTGGCGAATGCGGAAAAGAAAACCGTTGTATCGAGCAACTCAAACCTCCAAATATGTTCCCTCGGCAAGGGCCTGCAGTACGACTGGAGAGGTAGTGAACTCCCCAAGCTGGTTCGGTTTACCACTTCCGTGATAATCGGACGAACCAAAACACGCCTTGCCCAGCCTACCCGCTAGCGCCTCTAACTCGCCACGTTCTGCAGGTGGATTTTCGCGATGCCATACCTCAACTCCGAACGCTCCGCAGACGAGGATCTCTTCGATTGCTTCCCACCCCAGACGTTTCCCGCGCTGGGTTGCGAGCGGGTGTGCAAGCACCGCCTTGCCCCCGGCGTCGTTGATCCAGGCGACGACGTCGGTGGTTGTTGGAGCGTGTTGGGGCACGTAATACGGGGATTTTGTGGACAGGAGATCGGCGAATGCGTCCGAACGGCTCGCAACGACGCCGGCGGCGACGAGGGCGTCGGCAATATGCGGACGGCCAACAGGAGCACCGGGCGCAAGTTGCGCTTCGACGTCGGCCCACGTGATAGGGAAATCGGTTGAAAGCCGCGCCGTGATTTCCCTCGCACGGTCCTCGCGGGCGGTCAGCTGCGCCGAGAAATGGCCGGCGATCGGTGCGGACTGCGGGTTAAAGAGATACCCGAGGAGGTGGACGATGACGCCGGCGTGACGCGTAGTGAACTCAGTGCCGCGAACGCAGGCGATCCCCTCCGCCGACGCCGCAGCGCGGGCCTCATCCCAGCCGGCGGCAGTGTCGTGGTCGGTGATGCCCCACGCGGTAAGGCCGGCCCGTGCCGCTTGCCCTGCAAGCACTGCCGGGGAAAGCGTGCCGTCGGAGCAAGTGGAGTGCGTGTGAAGGTCGATCATAATCACAGGGTAACCCGCGGTGGCGATATTGGTGGAATAATAGAAGGTATGACTGATGACAAGCTTCAAAGCGAGATGGAAAAGCGCGCTCACTCGCGCACACAGCGTCCGAACTCCTCGGCATTCCGTGAGTTCATCGGAGAGAACTGGGGGCCGCGCCCTGAGGGCCCGGATCGCATGGACGTTGCCGACTACACGCCGGCACGCCGCGCCGCCCTCGGCGCCCAGTTCATCGGCGAGCGCCTCGTGATCCCCGCTGGCGATTACAAGGTCCGCAATAACGATTGCGATTACCGTTTCCGCGCACACTCCGCGTTCTCTCACCTCACCGGCCTCGGCGGCGAAGAAGAGCCGGGAGCCGTGCTGGTTCTCAACCCGATCCCGGGCGCGAAGGAAGGCGACGCCGAAACGCACACAGCCACCTTGTTCTTCCACTTCCGTGCGCCGCGTTCCTCGGAGGAGTTTTACGCCGACTCACGCCACGGCGAGTTCTGGGTGGGCCCGCGGCTTTCCGCAGATGAGATGGCAAACCTGACCGGCTTGGCTGTGGATCATTCAGATAACCTGCGCGACGCTCTCGCAAAGGATCTTGGAGCAGTCCAGATTCGCGTGATGCCCCAATCCGATCCGGCGATTGAACAGATGGTGGCCGAGCTTCGCGAGCAGAACTCGCTTCCCTCCGGCGTTGAGGAGGATCTTGGACTCGCTGAGGCAGCCTCCACGTTGCGTTTCATTAAGGACGCGTGGGAGATCCAGGAGATGGAGAAGGCCGTCGATGTCACGTTCTCCGGCTTCGAGGATATCCTGCGTTCCTTCCCACGCGCCCGCGATCACTGGCGCGGCGAGCGCATTATCGAGGGCGCGTTCTTTGCGCGTGCACGCGCCGAGGGCAACGGCCTGGGATACGACACCATCGTCGGTTCCGGCAACCACGCGAACACGCTGCACTGGATCGACAACGACGGCCCTGTTCGCGACGGCGATCTGATTTTGGTCGACGCCGGTGCAGAGCTCGATTCGCTCTACACGGCGGACATCACCCGAACTCTGCCGGTGAACGGCAAGTTCTCGGACGCGCAGCGTGAAGTGTACGAGGCAGTGCTCGAGGCGTGCGAGGCCGCGCTGGAGGAAACGAAGAAGCCGGGCGTGCGCTTCAAGGACATCCACACCGCGGCGATGGCCGTGATCGCCCGACACCTCGAGGCATGGGGCATGCTCCCGGGCACAGCCGAGGAATCGCTGGCTCCAGAGGGGCAGTACCACCGCCGCTGGATGCCTCACGGCACCTCGCACCACCTGGGCCTGGACGTTCACGATTGTGCGCAGGCCAAGCGCGAACTCTACACGGATTCCCTGCTCGAGCCCGGCATGATCTTCACGATCGAGCCTGGCCTGTACTTCCACGAGGATGATCTTCTGGTACCGGAGCGATTCCGAGGCATCGGCGTGCGCATTGAGGACGATGTACTGATGACCGACGAGGGCGGCGTGCGCATCTCGGAGAACATTCCGCGCACCGTTGCCGATATCGAAGCCTGGATGAAGCACGTCCAAGGCTGATCAGCTCCTGCTACTACTCATCTCTCCCCCGCTACCCACAAGGAGTTTTTCTATGAATGATCGCGAATCCCGCCGCGTCTTCGTCGGCCGGCTTGCCGGTACCGACGTCTTCGATCCCATCGGGGATCGTGTTGGCCGCGTGGCCGACGTGGTGGTGGTTTTCCGATTGCGTGGCGCTCCGTTGGCGATCGGGCTGGTGGTGGATGTGGCTGGCAAGCGGCGAGTATTCTTGCCGCTCACGCGAGTCACCTCGATCCGCGACGGCCAGGTGATCACCACCGGCCTGGTGAACATCCGCCGGTTTACCCAGCGTCCCACAGAGACGATGGTGCTCGGCGAGCTGTTTGACCGCCCGGTAACGTTCCGCGACGGCTCGGGCGGAGCCACCGTCGTCGACGTCGCGATCGAGCAGACCCGCACGCGGGAGTGGCAGGTTTCTCAGCTGTACGTCAAGCGCGATCGCACGTCGAAGGATGCCGGCTCGTCGCTGACGGTGTCGGTGCGCGAGATCTCAGGTTTGGCCTCGAAGGTTGCCAATCAGGGCGCGAGCCAGATTCTTGCACAGATCGACGAGCTCAAGCCACCGGACGTCGCGGACGTGCTTCGCGATCTGCCATCGGATCGTGTGCTTGCGGTGGCGAACGAGCTGTCCGACGAGCGCCTAGCTGATGTTCTCGAGGAGCTTGGCGACGACGATCGCGTGTCGATCGTTTCGGGCCTGGAAGTGGATCGTGCGGCTGACGTCCTGGAAATCATGCAGCCCGACGACGCGGCCGATCTTGTGGCTGAGTTGCCCGACGCCCAGGCAGAAGTGCTCTTGGAGCGCATGGAGCCCGACGACGCCGCGGACGTGCGCCGTCTCCTCTCCTACGGCGAGCGCACAGCCGGCGGTCTGATGACGACCGATCCGATCATCTTGACGCCAGATGCACCGGTGGCGATGGCTCTGGCGCAAGCACGGCGTCCGGATATTCCGCCGGCGCTGTCCACCACGATTTTCGTGTGCCGTCCGCCGTCGGAAACACCAACGGGGCGGTTCATCGGAGTTGTGCACCTGCAGCGCGCCTTGCGCGAACGCCCCAGCCAGATGATCGGCACGATCATCGATTCGGATATCGAATCGGTGGCACCGGAAGACGGTATCGGAACTGTCACTCGTCTGCTGGCAACTTACAATCTCACTGCGCTGCCTGTGGTGGATAACGATTCGCTACTGGGCGCGGTTTCTGTTGACGACGTTCTCGACCACCTCCTGCCAGACGATTGGCGTGAGGAAGACGAGGAGGTGCTCGACGCCGCGGTTGACGAGCAACATAATTACGATTCGGATCACTCGGAGGTGAATGAATGAAGCGCTTTGACGAACCTATGGAGAAGCGGCCACGGCGTTTTGCTTTGTTCCGTCCGGATCCGGATTTTGCCGGCGAGTGGGCTGAGCGAATCGCGCGTTTTTCGGGCACCCCGAAGTTCCTCATCTACCTCACCGTTTTCGTTGTGCTGTGGATCGCGTGGAACACGTATGCGCCAGAATCCGTGCAGTTCGATTCGGCATCGCTGGGCTTTACTGCACTGACACTGATGCTCTCACTGCAGGCCTCCTACGCCGCTCCGCTGATCCTTCTTGCGCAGAACCGCCAGGACGACCGCGACCGCGTGGTTGCAGAGAACGATCGGCAGACGGCCGAGCGGAATCTGCAAGATACCGAGTTCCTCACCCGCGAGATCGCCTCGCTGCGCCTAGCGATTAACGAACTTGCCACGCGTGATTTTGTGCGAAGCGAGATCCGCGATCAGCTCGAGGAAACGATGGAGATGATCGACCCAGTTCGCGACGACCGCGAGGAGTTGCGCGCCCAGATCGAGGCGAAGGACCGCGAGATCGCAATGCTGCGAGCCAAGCTCGGCGAATGAGCTATCGAATTTTTACACAACGTTAGTAGAATGTGAGCCATGAGTATTCCCAGCGTCGAGAAAGTAACCGAGGCACTTGGGCGTGTGAACGATCCTGAGATTCGCCGTCCAATCACCGAATTGAACATGGTGGCGAGCGTCGAGGTGGAGGAATCCGGCTCCGTCACTGTCGGCATCAAGCTGACGGTCGCAGGTTGCCCACTTCGCGACACTCTCACCGAGGACATCCAGAAGGAAGTCGGGGCGCTCGAAGGCGTCACCAACGTCAAGGTGATGATGGGCGTGATGACCGACGAAGAGCGCGAAGCTCTCAAAACGCAGCTTCGCGGCGGAAATCCCGCTCCTCGCATCCCATTCTCCGAACCCGGCAACCTCACTCGCGTCTATGCGATCACCTCAGGCAAAGGCGGGGTCGGCAAGTCGACCGTCACAGTGAACCTCGCATCGGCGCTGGCATCCAAGGGCCTGAAGGTCGGCGTGATGGACGCCGATATTTACGGCTTCTCTATTCCGCAGATGCTCGGCGTTGAGGGCCAGCCCACGATGGTGAACAAGATGATCATCCCGCCACACTCTGGCGACATCAAGGTGATCTCAATCGGCATGTTCATTCAGGAGAACCAGCCGATCGTCTGGCGCGGCCCAATGCTTCACCGTGCGCTCGAGCAGTTCCTCGCCGATGTGTACTGGGGCGATCTGGACGTCCTGCTGATCGATCTTCCACCCGGCACCGGCGATATCGCCCTCTCGCTCGCACAACTGATCCCGAAGGCAGAGATCGTTCTGGTGACCACACCTCAGGTTGCTGCGGCCGACGTCGCCGAGCGCTCCGGCATGATGGCGGCTCAAACGAAGCAGCACGTGGTCGGCGTGATCGAGAACATGTCCTACCTCGAAGTCAATGGCGAGCGTATGGAAATCTTCGGATCCGGCGGCGGTCAGGCTGTGGCCGATCGCCTCAAGAATGTACTCGGCTACGAAGTGCCGGTCCTCGCACAAGTGCCGCTCGAGCAGGCAGTGCGCGAAGGCGGCGATGCTGGCACACCGTTCGTGGCCACCGAAGGGGCAACCACAGCGCAGAGCCAGCTTCGTGCAGCCGCCGATTCCCTCGCCAAGCGCGGGCGCGGCCTTGCCGGTATGCCGCTTGGAGTCTCTCCGCTATAAAAGATTCTGACCGCTACGTGTGGGGCGCGGTTGCTGGAATCAGCAACCGCGCCCCATGCCAGGTAGCATGGTGTTATCTATACGGGAGGATCAATGTCGAATAAGACTGCGTCATGGGCATACGCCGAGGAAAATTCTCGCCAGAGCGAGGTAGCGCTCCACGCGCGCGAGATTTCTGAAGAGCTCGGGCTCGAGCCTGTCTCGGTCGCAACCGGCGCACTGCTGCGTACACTCGCCGCCAGCGCCAAGACAATTGCTGAAATCGGCACAGGCGCGGGTGTTTCTGGACTCTTCCTCCTGGAAGCTGGAACGAACTCCAAACTCACCAGCATCGATACCGACACCGAGGCGCAGTCTCATGCACGCGAATTCTTCGCCGCCGCAAATCTCGCGTCCTCACGCTACCGTGTCATCAACGGGCGCTCCGCAGATCTCCTTCCCCGCCTCGCCGGCAACACCTACGATCTCGTGTTCGTTGATGGCGATCCACTCGAGGCCGAAGGCGATGTGGCGGAGGCGATCCGTATGCTTCGCCCTGGCGGAATCCTCGCGCTTGCCCGCGCACTCTACGCCGATCGCGTTGCAGACCCAGCCCGCCGCGACGAACGCACCGTTGCGCTGCGCAACCTCGGAATCACACTCCTCGAATCCGAAGAGGTCACCGCCTCAATTGTTCCCATCGGCGATGGCCTCATCATCGCAGTAAAAAACTAGGACACACACAATCCCGCGCTTCGACGTCGGCGCCCACCGGAGTCGGCACACCAAACCGCGCCCCGACGTCGGCAAACAAACTAGCGCAAAGGCAACAGAGCACAGAGAAGCGGGGGCGAAAAGCCCCCGCTTCTCTCACTCTCCAAGCGCTTCAGAAACGACGCCCCGAAGCTGAGCCAGCTCCTCTTCACTCATCTGAAGAACCATGCGACCCCCGCCCTCGAGCGGGAGACGAAGTGTGTAACCATGCGGGCTCTTTTCGACTTCGAGCGGGCCATCGCCGGTACGCGGCTTCATTGCTGCCATGCGATCTCCTTCCGTTACCACACTATTTTAGTCGCGATAATCTCAGCGCGGGCCGTTTTACGCTCATGAGGAAGCGCGGCGAGCTTCCTCAGCCAGCGTATGTACCCCACGCTTGATCGCCATCACGGCGTCTTGGGCGGTATCTACGATCACCACGCGTTCCAGATCCTGCGGGTTGATATTTCCCTCGGCGAGCATCTGCTCACGAACCCATTCGAATAAGCCGCTCCAATACTCACGCCCAACCAAGACGATCGGGAACTCAGTCGCCTTGCGTGTTTGTACCAAGGTGAGTGCCTCGAACAGCTCATCCATTGTGCCAAACCCGCCGGGGCACACAACAAACCCCAGGGAGTACTTGACGAACATCATTTTGCGCACGAAGAAATAACGGAAATTTACACCTAGATCCACGTACTCGTTTAAGCCCTGCTCGAACGGCAACTCGATTCCCAGGCCAACGGAAACGCCGTCGGCCTCCTTCGCGCCGTGATTCGCGGCCTCCATCGCACCTGGACCGCCACCTGTGATCACCGCAAAGCCCTCCTCGGCGAGCTTGCGACCAACCTCCTGGGCAATCGCATAATACTTGCTCTCCGGCTTCGTCCTGGCAGAACCAAACACAGAAACCGCTGGCCCTAGCTCAGCCAACGCACCAAATCCTTCAACGAACTCAGACTGGATGCGAAGCACACGCCACGCGTCAGAATGGATGAAAGCCGCGTCAGAATTGTTCGCCAAGAGGCGTGCATCGGCTGTGGTATCGGGGATCATCTCTCCCCTCAGCATCACCGGCCCACGATGATAATTGTCTTTTTTCATGGCTCTACCGTAGCGGCCATCGGGGAACATGGGGTAAACGTGATGCACATCCACCCACGCAAGCCGCAAATGATACACCCATTTTTGCGCTATAAAAATCCCTCAAAACCGTGCTTTTATGCGGTATCCGCGTTAATATTATGTGTATGGTTAACGCTTTGGAACTCGCGGCACAGGCCGCAGGCGTCATCGCAGAGCGAACCGGAGTGGCCAAGCACGATATCGCGCTGACCCTCGGTTCGGGCTGGGGAGGCGCAGCGGCACTCATCGGTGAGGTTGTCGCAGAAATTGATGCTCAAGAAATTCCGGGATTCTCCGCTCCGTCCGTTGTGGGGCACGGCGGAAAGATTACCTCGATCCGTTTGAAGGATGGGCGCCACGCGCTTGTCCTCGGCGCCCGCACCCATTACTACGAAGGCAAGGGAGTTGCAGCCGTTGCGCACGGTGTTCGCACCGCGGCAGCAGCTGGAGCGACAGTATGTATTCTCACGAATGGCTGTGGCTCCACGGTTCCCGAGTGGGGCCCAGGCACCGCCGTACTGATCAAGGATCATCTGAATCTCACGGCTACTTCCCCGATCGAAGGTGCACACTTCGTCGATCTCACAGACCTGTACTCGCTGCGCCTTCGCAATGTGGCACACACGATCGATTCACACCTTCCAGAAGGCGTGTACACGCAGTTCCCGGGCCCCCATTACGAGACCCCAGCCGAAGTGAAGATGGCGCGCGTTCTCGGCGGCGATCTGGTGGGTATGTCCACCGCTCTTGAAGCGATCGCCGCCCGCGAAGCTGGGATGGAAATCCTCGGCATATCGCTCGTCACTAACCATGCCGCTGGCTTCGCGCCCGGTAATCTCAACCATGAAGAAGTTCTCGAGGCTGGGCGAAACGCTGGGCCCCGCATCTCCCGCCTCCTGGCGGACATCATCGATGCAATCGAGGGAAAGTAGGAAAACATGTACAACGTGGAAACTGTTCAGGATTGGATCACTCACGATCCGTCTGAGGAAACGAAGGCCGAGCTCACCGAGCTGCTCGCGAAGGCCGAGGGCGGCGACGAGGCCGCCAAGGCCGAGCTGACCGATCGGTTTACAGGCTCGCTCCAGTTCGGCACCGCCGGCCTGCGTGGTGCGATGGCCGCAGGCCCGAACCGCATGAACCGTGCGGTTGTGCGCCGCGCCGCTTACGGCCTCACGTCATGGCTCCAGAAAACTGTAGGCAAGGATGCGCTCGTGGTGATCGGCTTCGACGCCCGCTACCACTCGAACGAATTCGCTGCTGATACGGCCGCAATTGTTACCGCGATGGGTTCGCGCGCGATGATCATGCCGCGGCACCTGCCTACCCCGCTCCTAGCTTTCGCTGTGCGGCACTTGGGCGCCGACGCCGGTGTGATGGTTACCGCTTCGCATAACCCGGCTCAGGACAACGGCTACAAGGTGTACGTCGGCGCACGCGCCGTTGAGGAAGATGGACGTGGTGTTCAGATCGTTCCGCCGATCGACGCCGGTATCGCGGCCGAGATCGCGGCTGCTCCGCTCGCTGACGAAATCGAGTTGGCCGAGGGCGGCTGGGAGACCATCTCGGAGGACGTGATCGATGCTTACGTTGAGCAGGCCATTTCGGTGGTTCCGGCCGACGGTCCGCGCGATCTTCGCATCGTTTATACGCCGATGCATGGCGTGGGCGGCGAGATCATGAAGCGCGTGCTCGACGGCGCTGGCTTCACTGATTACGAAATGGTTCCGGAGCAGGCCCAGCCGGATCCGGACTTCCCCACCGTGTCGTTCCCGAACCCTGAAGAGAAGGGCGCACTGGATCTCGCGATCACGCTGGCGAAGAAGAATGATGCTGACCTCGTGATCGCATCCGATCCGGACGCGGATCGCGCCTCGCTCGCCACGAAGGTGAATGGCGAATGGCGTCAGCTCTCGGGCGACGAGATCGGCTCGCTTCTCGGTGAGTACGTGGCAACCCGAGATGAGGGGAAGGATGTTGCACTCGCATCGTCGATCGTGTCCTCCCAACTGCTGGGTAAGATCGCCGAGGGTCACGGCCTGAAGTACCACGCCACACTGACCGGCTTCAAGTGGATTGCGCGCACCCACAAGATCACGTTCGGCTACGAGGAAGCCATCGGATTCTGCGTGGATCCGAACCATGTTCGCGACAAGGACGGCCTCTCCGCCGGCGTCACGCTCGCTCACCTTGCCGCCTCCCTGAAGGCCGAGGGCAAGGAACTCGCTGACGAGCTCGATCGCATCCACACCCGTTACGGCGTGTACCTCACTACTCCGGTGACGATCCGCGTCTCGGATCTGTCGATCATCCCGGCAACGATGGCGAAGCTCCGTAAGGAGCCGCCGACGGAGCTTGGTGGCTCGCCGGTTCGCTCGATCGAGGATCTATCCAAGGGCACCGAGGAGCTCCCGGGTACCGACGCTCTGCGTATTTTCACCGAGAACAACTCGCGTGTGATGGTGCGCCCGTCGGGTACCGAGCCGAAGCTCAAGTGCTACCTGGAGGTCGTGGTGCCAGTTGAGGGCGATCTCGCCGCCGCACGCGCCACTGCCGCCGAGCGCATGGATGCGTTCAAGGCCGACGTTGAAGCGATGACGAAGCTCGACTGACCCTAGTGAGAGATAAAAGTGGCGAGTTTTCTTGATGAAAACTCGCCACTTTTATCTCTCCGGGACGTTGTCCGATATTCACGCAATGCGCAGTGTAGCCGTCTATTGAATCACATGCCTCGCATAGCTTCACGCCATCAAAGGACTCACGCCCAATGGCAAAACGAGGAAGGGCACCCCCGGCGGGGTGCCCTTCCTCGCTCACTACTACGCGACTCGTGCGCGCAGCACACGATCAGAGGGTGTCAAGAACCTTCTGGGTGCCCGACAGGCCGAGACGCGTTGCACCGGCCTCGATCAGTTCGAGAGCGAACTTGCCATCGTGGATACCGCCCGACGCCTTGACCTCGAGCTCATCACCGACGGTCTTCTTCATCAGTTCAACTGCGTGCACCGAAGCGCCGCCAGCCTTGTGGAAGCCTGTGGAGGTCTTGACGAAGTCTGCGCCAACAGCCTTCGCCGCCTCGCACACATTCACGATCTCCTCGTCGGTCAGAGCCGCCGACTCGATGATGACCTTGAGCACCGCGTACGGAATCGCATCGCGCACAACCGCGATATCGTACTCCACGGCGTCCCAATCGCCTTCCTTGACGTTGCCAAGGTTGACGACCATGTCGACCTCGTCAGCACCAGCGGCAACCGCGCGAGCCGCCTCCATCGCCTTGATCTCCGAGGCAACAGCACCCGACGGGAAGCCAACAACCACGCACAGCTTCACATCGCCCAGATCTGCCTCCTCCGGAAGCGGAAGCATCGACGGCGAAATACACACCGAATAGGTGCCCAGAGCCTTCGCGTCCTCGATCAGCTTCAGGACATCCGAAGTGGTCGCCTCCGGCGTCAGAATCGTGTGGTCAACGTACTTTGCAAGTTCGCTGCGTTCCATGTTTCTCCTTTGAATAGGTTTGTTTACTAGTTTAATCGCTCAGCACATCCGGAAGAACCGCCCACACCACGTGAGACCAGTTCCCCAAATATGGAGCAGGTTCTTTGCGGTTCACTAGGAGGAGCAACGGCACCTCGTGCACCAAGCCCGACGACGGATCGTAGATCGACAACTGCGGCTGCCCATCCGGCGTGAGCGGGTTGCCCGGAATCGCCAGCACCACGTGCCGCGGAACCATCGCACCAACTCCACCACCGCTGTCGCCACCCGTGTATAACGGGACGGGCACACCAGCCGACGTCGCGTGGGCAACCCACTGCATAATCGTCCAGCCACGCTCGGACGCATCATCCACCGCCGTCGAGAAGTAACGGGCCTGACGCAACCGATTCAGTTCTCGTGCCAACGTCCACGGCGGAGTGCCGTACTTCGCAGGCCACGCAAACTTCCCAGCGACTGCCCCACGCCGAAGCGCCCCGTACAGCTCAGCTTCGATCTCCGAAGCGAAGCCCGGATGCTCCTCAAGCTGTTCACGCAGATCGTCGCGAAGGTAGGCACGCGCCACCAGGAGCGCCATCGCCCCGCACGTCGTCGGAGTCGACTGCCGCAACGTATGCCCGCCGGCCTCGAGAGGCTCGCCGTGAGCCGCATACGTCTCCATCGACTCCCACACTGGCGCGCTGATCTCGTACGGCTTCATGAAACTGATTGCCGTCGAGACCGGACGCGACAATGCGGAAACCAGTGAACCTAAAGTGATCACTTCGCCGCGATTCGATCGAGGACCACCGAGTGATCCGGAGCCGTCGTACCGATCTCCACCGCGCCTTCAAGCGATTCAAGCGCACGCTCGAAGCGGTCCGCCTCATCCGTGTAGAGCGTCATCAGCTTGTCACCCTTCTTCACGGTATCGCCCGGCTTAGCGAACAGCTCGACGCCGGCAGCGAGCTGAACCTTCTCGCCCGCGAACGCACGGCCTGCACCGAGACGCCAGGAAGCGACGCCGACGGAGAGCGCATCGAGGGTCTCCAGCACGCCGTCTTCCTGCGCGAAAATGTCCATCGATTCCTTCGCCACCGGCATCGCACCATCGGGATCGCCGCCCTGCGCCTCGATCATCTTGCGCCACACGTCCATTGCGCGACCGTCGTCGAGAGCTGCCTCGATATCTGCATCCGGCTTGCCGGCAGCGGTGAGCATCTCGCGAGCAAGGGCGAGCGTGAGCTCACGAACATCGGCCGGGCCACCGCCAGCGAGAACCTCAACCGATTCCTCTACCTCAAGCGAGTTACCAATCTTCAGGCCGAGAGGGGTGGACATGTCAGTGAGCAGAGCCACGGTTTCCACACCGGCGTCGGTGCCGAGATCAACCATCGTGCGGGCAAGCTCGCGAGCTTTGTCCAGATCCTTCATGAACGCACCAGAACCGACCTTAACGTCCAGAACAAGCGAGTGCGTGCCTTCCGCGATCTTCTTGGACATGATCGACGATGCGATCAGCGGGATGCAATCGACGGTTGCCGTAATATCGCGCAGTGCGTAAAGCTTCTTGTCTGCCGGCGCAAGGCCCGTACCAGCCGCACAGATCACGGCACCCGGCCCTTCGAGGCCGAGGATATGCATGATCTCATCGTTGGACAACGCCGCGCGCCAACCCGGGATTGCCTCGAGCTTGTCGAGCGTGCCACCCGTGTGGCCGAGGCCGCGACCCGAAAGTTGTGGAACCGCCACACCGAACGAGGCAACAAGCGGAGCCAGCGGAAGCGTGATCTTATCACCGACGCCGCCCGTCGAATGCTTGTCTGCGGTCACGCGGCCAAGGCCCGAGAAGTCCATCCGCTCACCCGAAGCGATCATCGCAGCAGTCCACTGCGTGATCTCTTCACGATCCATGCCATTGAGGAAGATCGCCATCGCCATCGCGGCCATCTGCTCATCACCCACAACCCCGCGGGTGTAGGCGTCGATCGTCCAATCGATCTCTTCTTTGGTGAGCTTCTTGTGCTCGCGCTTTGCGCGAATCACATCCACCATATCGAACTTTTCAGCCATTCCTTCTCCTTCTTATCTCTGCTCGGCTCGAGCCCGCAGGCGAGTCTCCGAGATGCCACGTTGTGTGGCTGATTTACAAAATATTGACAGCACCCGGAACTTCGGCCAGGTCTTTCGGGCCAAAGCTGTAGGGCAAAAGCTCTTCGATCGTGACGGGGCCTTCGCCCATCTCGACCTGGCAGCCGTCTACGCCATGCTCACGGATGAGCTGGCGGCACCTGCCACACGGGCCGATCACGTCCTCATTGCCGTTCACGCACAGCACAGCGGCAAGCTTGCCTCCACCATCCATCGTCATCGCGGACACCATGCCACACTCGGCACACAGCCCAAGACCAGTGGAGGCGTTCTCCACGTTACAACCGGTGTAGTACCGGCCGTCAGTGGTTACACCTGCAACCCCAACCGGGTATCCCGAGTAGGGAGCATATGCGCGCTTCGACGCACTCACTGCGAGTTCGCGCAATTTTGTCCAGTCGATCTCCATCGATCTCCCTTTCTGAAAAGGTGTGTGGGTGGGTTTTCACCCACCCACACACCTGTCTCACTTCACGTACGGAATGTTCTCCGCTGCCGGCGGGCGGGACTTGCCCACGAAACCAGCCACCGCGATGATCGTGATCACGTACGGGATCATGTTCAGCAGGCTCGACGGGATCGCGCCGTTAAGATTCGGCATCATTTGAGCAACCGAGGTTGCGAAACCGAACATCAGCGAGGCCGCAAGAGCGCCGAGCGGGTGCCACTTACCGAGGATCATTGCCGCGAGGGCGATGTATCCGTTACCTGCCGAGATGTTCTCGGTGAAAGCGAGGCCAGAACCGAGCGTGAAGAACGCTCCACCGAAGCCAGCGATCGCCGATGCAAGGATGGCGTTGCGAGCACGGGTGCGGTTCACCTTGATACCAACGGTATCCGCAGCCTTCGGGTGCTCGCCGACGGCGCGCATGCGCAGGCCCCAGCGGGAACGGTAGAGCATGATGGTCAGTACCACCACGACCACGTACATGACGTAAACGATGATGGTCTGGTTGAACAGCGCCGGGCCGATCACCGGGATCTCAGCGAGCCCCGGGATCTTAATCGGATGCAACGTGTACTTGTTCGTGTTGAACACTGCCTGACCTTCGCCCGTCATCAAAGAACCGGAGAAGAACGATGTGAGGCCGAGAGCCAGCACATTGAGCACTACGCCGGTAATGATCTGGTCCACACCGTACTTGACGGAAATCAACGCGAGCAGGCAACCAAGGAACGCACCTGCGAACGGCGCGGCGAGGAGGCCGAGCCACGCACTGTGGAAGTACGAGGCCACGAGAATACCCGCGAACGCGCCCACCAAGAGATCGCCTTCAATCGCGATGTTGACAACGCCAGCATGCTCGGACATGACGCCTGAAAGCGAACCGAAGATCAGCGGGGTCGAGATCGCGACCGTGGAACCGAGCGCAGCCGTGAGCGTAATCGCGCCGCTCGAGCCGGCTCCAGCAAAGAGCAGGAAGCCAAACACTGTGGCAAGCCCGACGACGAGCGACAGCAACGCCGTGGTTCGGCCTGAAAGCTCGAGGCCGGTCTTGTTGTGCTGAATATTGGCATACACGGAGTACGCTGTGGCCGCCAGTGCAAGCACCAGGAAGACCCACAGGTATACCGGGGCGTTCACAGTCCAATCCGGCAGGCGGTACGCCTGGGCACCCGAGTTCAGGCGGATGCGGGCATCGCCTTCCGCTTTCAGCGCCATGACCAGCAGCAACAGCGTGGCCAAGCCGAAGGTAATTGGCAACTTCCACGAAGCCTTCTTCAAAACCTCGCCAGTTTCAGGAGTATGTGCAGTAACCGCGCTCATCGTGCGTCCTCCTTCGAATCGTTGGTTGCCTCATCGATTTCGGTTGAACCTCCGACGGCATCGGCAACTTCACCGGGTTCTTCCGCGTTCGCGACAACCTCAACCTTTCCGGTCTCATCCACGTGGGCAACACTGCCACCGGAGGTGGCGATGCGCACGTACTCGCGCATGCTCATCTTGTCTGGCTTAGGCAGACGGAACAGGAAGCGCACGAGCGCCGGAGCCGCAATCAGCAACACGATCGTGGACTGGAGGATGAGGATCATATCGATCGGCACGTGAGCCGAGGACTGCATCGTGTAGCCACCAGCCTTGAACGCTCCGAACAGGATGCCCGAGAGGAGAATTCCGATCGGCGAGGACTGGCCGAGCAACGCCACTGTAATTGCGTCGAAACCAACGGTTCCTGCGATGTTCTGATCGACGTAACCGAGGGTACCGAGCGCCTCGTTCGCGCCAGCAAGGCCGACGAACATACCAGAGACAACCATCGTGATGATGATGGTGCGGCCGGTGGACATTCCGGCGGTCCGTGCGGCGTTCGGATTTGCGCCAACGGCACGGATCTCGAAACCGACCTTCGAGCGGTTGAGCAACCACCAGTAGAAGAGCACTGCGAGCAGTGCCACGATGATACCTGTGTGGAGCTTCGATCCCGGGATAAACGTATCGAACGACGCCGAATCCATCGCGACCGGTGTACGCGGCTCGCCCGTGCCCGGGCGCTGCCACGCCTTCTGAAGCAGGATGTACGAAAGCGCGAGACCGGAGATCGAATTCAACATGATCGTCACGATCACTTCGTTCGCACCCGTCTTTGCCTTCAAAACACCGGCAATACCAGCGTAGATGCCACCGGCGATCGCAGCAGCGAGAAGCGCGACGACGGTGTGCAACACCGGCGGGAGCGGGTAGTTGAACGCCACCCAGATTGCGGCGAGCGAACCAAAAACCAGCTGACCAGTACCGCCAATGTTAAACAGGCCCGCACGGAAACCGACACCGAGGCCGAGGCCAGCGAGGATCAGCGGGGTGGCATACATGAGCGTATCGCCGATCGGGCGGAACAGTGCACGCTCGATATTTGCGGCGTTGTAGTTGAAGATTGCGCCGCGGAACATGGCGTCATACGCGGCAAGCGGGCTCTCACCTGAGATCAGGATGAGCAGGGCGCCGATCACGAACGCGATCACCACTGCGAGCAGACCGACAAGGAGCCCCGAACGCGGAACTGCGTGCACAAATGCCTTGAACCATACGCCCAGGCCCGGCTTCGCGGGCTGAATTTCTTTGCGTGCCATCAGATATTTCCTCCCTTGACCTGCGCGAGCGCTTCTTCCTGCGGCACGCCGGCCATCATTAGACCGAGTGCATCACGCGAAGTTCCTGCCGGCACGATACCGATGATCTTGCCGCGGTACATCACTGCGATGCGATCTGCGAGTGCCTCGATCTCGTCCAACTCGGACGAAATAAGGAGGACCGGAACCCCGGAATCACGGACCTGAACCACACGCTGATGGATGAACTCAATCGAGCCGACATCCACACCACGCGTTGGCTGGTTGACGACGAGCAGATCGAGATCGCGTGACATCTCGCGCGCCACAACAACCTTCTGCTGGTTTCCACCGGAAAGTGTTGAAATAGGATCGGTGATCGAGGTGAGGCGAATATCGTATTCGTCGCGCTTTTCTTCAGCGTTCTTCAAAATCACGTTCGGCTTAATCGACAAACCGGAGCCGAATGGCGCATCGCGGTACTGATCGAGAACGAGATTCTCGGCGATCGAGAAGGAGACAATCATGCCATCCTTCATACGATCTTCGGGAACGAACCCGACGCCGGCTTCCAAGATTTCCTTCGGGTGACGGCCTTGAAGTTCTTTCCCCTCCAGCGTGATCTTTCCAGCGTCTGGATTCACCAGACCCAAAATAGCTTCAGCAAGCTCCGTTTGACCGTTGCCTTGCACGCCCGCAATAGCGAGAACCTCGCCGCGATGCAGATCGAAGGAGACGTGATCGAGCACGTGAGTTCCAACCGAATCGATGTAGGTCACATCCTCGAACTTGAGGGCCTCTGGGCCAGGCTTCGCCGGCTCCTTTTCGACCTTCATCATCACCGGACGGCCCACCATCATGGTGGCGAGATCTGCTTCAGATGACTTCGGATCGGCCTTGCCGACCACCTTTCCGCGGCGGATCACCGTAATATCGTCCGCAACTGCACGAACCTCACGAAGCTTGTGGGTGATGAACACGATTGATGTGCCCGCATCCGCGAGCTGGCGCATGATCGCCATGAGTTCGTCGGTCTCTTGAGGAGTCAGCACAGCGGTTGGTTCGTCGAGAATGAGAACCTTCGCATCGCGCGAGAGTGCCTTGACGATTTCCACGCGCTGCTGGGCACCCACCGGGAGATCCTCGATCATCGAATCCGGATTCAAGTTGAATCCGAAACGCGCCGAGACATCCTTTACCTTCTGTGCCGCAGCCTTGCGATCGATAATTCCCGCACGCTTCGTTGGCTCGTAGCCAAGCGCGATCGACTCAGCAACGGTGAACACCGGAACGAGCATGAAGTGCTGGTGCACCATGCCAATGCCAGCGGCAACCGCATCGCCAGGCCCGTTGAACGTGACCGGCTGACCATCGATCAGGATTTCTCCGCCATCCGGCTCGTACAAGCCGTACAGCACGTTCATCAGGGTAGATTTACCCGCACCGTTCTCACCAAGCAGGGCGTGGATACGCCCCTCCCCGATCTCCAAATCGATCGAGTCATTGGCGACGAGGGAACCGAATCGCTTCGTGATTCCTCTCAATTCAAGCTTCATTGCTCTCCGCCTTCACGTCTTTTCACCCGTTGGGGCCCAGCCACTGGCTGGGCCCCAACATTGATTCCTGATACTTCAGGGATTGATTACTTGTTCGCCGCAGGCGATTCAACCTTCAGCTCGCCCGACTTAATCTTCTCCTCGAGCTCCTTGACCTTCGCCTTGAGCTCTTCCGGAACCTTCGAATCGAAATCGTGGAACGGAGCGAGCGAAACGCCACCGTTCTTCAGATCGCCAACGTACGGATCCTTCGAGAACTTCTTATCGACGCCCTGCTTGACGGTATCGACAACCGATGCCGCAATCTCCTTCTTCACGGAGGTGAGGGTGATGTCCTTGTAATCCGGAACAGCCTCGAACCAATCCGAATCGACGCCCACGAACATTGCGCCAGCCTTAGCCTTCACAGCCGCTGCAGCACCCAGGCCCACCGGGCCAGCCACTGGCATCACGACATCCGCGCCCTGATCGAGGAACTGCTGGGTCTGCTGCTTGCCCTTGTTCTGATCGTCGAACGAATTGGTGAAGGCGCCCTTCTGAGCATCCTTATCCCAACCAAGGAGTTCAACCTTCTTGCCGGAATCCTCGTTGTACTTCTTCACACCGTCAGCAAAGCCATCCATGAAGATCGTCACCGACGGGATCTGGATACCGCCGAAGGTCGCAACCTTGCCCGTCTTCGACATGCCAGCCGACACGTAACCCGCCAGGTAAGCAGCCTCGTGCGTGTTGAACAGGAGCGGGCGGCCGTTCTCAACCTCAACCGGCTTACCACCCTCGGTAAACACGGAATCGATCAGGCCGAACTCGAGATCCTTGTTGGTCTGCGCAACCTTCAAAATTGCGTCATTGAGGTTGAAGCCAACGCCAATCACCATGTTGCAACCGTCGGACACCATTGCCTCGACGTTCGGCTGGTAATCGGTGGACTGCTTGGACTCAGCGGTGTTGATCTTCACGCCGAGATCCTTCTCGGCCTGCTTCAGGCCCACGAATGCGGACTCGTTGAATGAGTGATCATCCCAACCACCGGCATCGGAAACAAGGCAAGCCTTAAAGCCGGCTCCAGCAGTGTTGCCGCCCTTGCTGTCAGTGGAAGCGCCACCACAAGCGCCGAGGAGGAGGGTTGCCGATGCGGCAACCGCAAAAAGAGAAGTCAACTTTGATTTCACGTGGGTCTCCCTATGATCCGTGCCCCGCATTGCCCGGGGCAAATTCGGTTGTTTCCATAGTATCCCGCGTCACGCAAAATTGCTGATTCAGGATTGAACTATAGAAAGCTCATTCGCCTTTGAATTCCTGGAGCACCCACAGCGCTAGCGAAGATCGTTCCGACCCGCCCTCTCGAGCGCATCCGGCACATCCTTCACACTCTGTGCGTACTCACGGCAAGTCACGAAGATCGTGTCCTGCGTCTCTATGATGATAGCACGTTTCACCCCGGCAACAACTACTGGTTTTGAATGTGTAAAAACCAGACTTCCTGGCGAATCTATTGCCACTACATCTTGTGGCACACCCCCCGCAGAGACCCCAACATGGCCGTCTACCATAGCGTAAAGAGATGAGTAATCGCCCACATCCGACCACCCCATCGCCGCAGGAACAACCGCCACCCCGCCCTCATCGGCAAGCGGCTCAGCGATCGCATGGTCGATCGCGATCTTCTCTAACCTAGCCCACTCACGCAGAAATACCTCATGATCGCCCCACGAATCAGCAATCGCCTGAACCCCCGCGGCAAGTGCAGGGTGATACTTTGCGAGCACCCCTAAAAGCACCGACACCTTCGCCACGAACATCCCGGCATTCCACCGGTACTCTCCGCTGGCAACGTAACGCTCCGCCGTCGGCGCATCCGGCTTCTCAACAAAAGCCCGCACAGCTCGCACGCCAGGAACAATCTCTTCGCCCTCGTGGATGTACCCAAAACCAGTGGCCGGCGAATCCGGCGTGATGCCGATCGTGGCCACGTACCCACGTTCGGCGGCGCCGATCGCAGCACGCACGGCGCCGTGAAAAGCCGCTTCGTCCTCGATCACGTGATCGGCGGCAAAGGAACCCACCACCGCTTCCGGATCGCGGCGCGCGATTACAGCGGCAGCAAGCGCGATCGCGGGCATCGAGTTGCGCGGGGTTGGTTCGGCGATCACGTCCAGCTCGCCGACGTCGGCTTCCCGTTCCCCCGAAACCGCGCTTTGTGTGCCGCCGGCTTCCCCCGCAAGTTCCGCCAGTTGCGCGCGAACCGCGCCTTCGTGCGCGGCTCCGGTGACCACCGTCGTCGACGCGGCGAGCGGCGCGAGGCGCAGCACCGTATCTTGAAGCATCGAGTGCCCGCTACCAGTCAGATCAACAAGGAACTTGGGGTACGAAGCGCGAGAGAGCGGCCACAGCCGAGTGCCCGCTCCCCCAGCTGGAATAATCGCGTGAAAGCTCACGACGCTGCTCCCTTGGTGGAATAGTGCGTGTGCTTCGCATACTCTGTGCGAGCGCCCTTCTCGTATTCCTTCTTCGCACTTTCGTAGGCGTAGTTCGCCTCGGCGAGCTTTTCCTTCGCGGCCAGCATTGCTTTGCGCTTGCGCTCAGCTCGCCAGCCCATCCACTCTGGCACCTTCTCGCCTTTCGTTTCCTTGAGCGGCATCACGACGCCGGTGACGGAATCGTGCTTCCAATCGAGCGTTTGCGGGGCGGAGAGGGTGACATAGTTCGGCGTATCGGCCAGATGCGCGTAGTTCTCTTCCGTGATATCCGCAGGCTTGGGCGGGTTCGCACATACCGCGGCCGCGAGCAATGTAATACGTGCCACGAGGTTGACCCAGAGCATGATCGTGGCCAATGCTGCGAACGGGGCAAGAATCGGATTGTTCGCCACGGAGCCGACGGCGGTGGTGCCGAGCACTCGAATCAGAGACGAAGCGATCGCCCCCACAAGCGTGCCAATCGCCAGATCCTTGCCCGGCACGCGTGCACCCGCGACCACGCGGATGAGGAACGCGAACACAGCCATATCCACAGCGGCAGCCAGCACGAACGAACCGGCCTGCAGCATGAACTGAGCGAACGGCCCAGAGATACCCAGTGCCTCGAAAATAACCTGCGAGAACTGGGTAGCACCAGAAACCAGAAGGATACCTGCAACCAGGCCGAATGCGAGCATCACAATACCCGCAAGATCGATCGCCTTGGTCACGACGAAAGTACGGGGCAGGGCAGACAACCCGAACATCGCCTGGATCGAGGTGCGCAGCGAACCCATCAGCGAGAGAGTAGACCACAACATCACCAACAGAGCCACCAGCGTGACCAGGTTGAATGGATTCTCCACCACGAGATCCTTGGCGGCAACCAGACCGTTCGGGTTTGCCTCAGTTTTCAAAATCCCCGGAAGAGCAGAATTAATGCCCTTCTCCATCCGGCCCATCAGCTCCGGATTCTGCCCCAACGTATAAGAGAACACCGTCAGGCCGATGGTCAGCGCGCCACCGAGGGCGAACAGAGCCGAGTAGGCGATTCCGCCAGAGAGCAACCATCCGCGCTGGTATCCGTAGCGTGTGTTCGCGCGCACGGCGCGCAGGTTCATCACCCAATCGATCACGGCCCAGAGCTTATCCATGGCGCCTGGCTTGCTTGCCGACGCCCGGGGAGTAGCCTCGTTCGTTTCGTCAGTTTTCATAGTTCACCGTCAATGCTGCATGGTCGGACCAGCGCGCATCGTAGCTCGCCGCGCGGTCGATGGAATACGAGGATGCGCGCTTCGCGAGCGCGGGTGAGGCCATGTGGTAGTCAATGCGCCAGCCGACGTTGTTATCGAACGCCTTGCCGCGCTGCGACCACCATGTGTAGGGGCCTTGGGATTCGGGATCGAGGAAGCGCTGAACGTCCACGAGCCCGGCTGTGAACCAGCGGTCCAGGTACGCGATCTCGGGATCGAGCACGCCTGAGGTTTTGTTGTGGTTGGATTTCCAGTTCGTAATGTCCGCCGCGGTGTGCACAATGTTGAAATCTCCACACACCACGAATTCGCCGCTCATCTTCGCCAGACGCTCGCTCACCTTCTCCAGGTGGGCATACTTGGCGGCCATTTTCGCCTCGTCGTCGGCTTTCCCTGAGTGCAAGTATGCCGAGACGACGGTAACCCCCTCGCCCGGGAGTTCGACTTCCAGCCAGCGCCCGGTATCGACGGGCGGTTCTTCCTCGCCGACGCCGGTGTGCACCTCGCCCACCTCGATGCCGTTGCGTACGGCGACGGCGACGCCGGCGCGGCCCTTGATCTGGCATTCGTGGGCAATCACCTGGTACTCGTCGCCGATAAGCTCGCCGATGAGTTCTTCGGGAGCGCGGGTTTCTTGGCACAAGAGCACGTCCGGAGCCGTGGCGGCAAGCCACTGACCCATCCCTTTGCGGTAGGCGGCGCGGATTCCGTTCACGTTCACGGTGGTGATCTTCATGCGTTCCTTTCTTTGGCATCAACAACGTTAGCAAGCAACATGGCTCGTGTCATTGGTCCTACCCCGCCAGGGTTGGGTGAGAGCCAACCAGCAACATCCTCGACGCCGGGCGCGACATCCCCCATGACCTTCGACTTTCCCGTGGTGGGATCGGTGACGCGCTTGATTCCGACGTCGAAAACGGCGGCGCCCGGCCGAATCATCTCGGGCGTCACGAGGTGCCCCGCCCCGGTTGCGGAGACGACGATATCTGCGGCCAGTGTGTGGTCTGCCAGGTTGCGGGTCTTCAGATGGCACAGATCGACCGAGGCACCCACGCTTTCACGCGATGCGACGATGCCGAGTGGGCGGCCCGCAGTTTCCCCTTGACCCACAACGCACACGTTTGCTCCGTCCCAATCCAGGCCATAGTAGCGTCCCAAAGCAATAATGCCGCGCGGGGTGCACGGGATCGGAATATCAAGTTCTCCGCGAACCTGACCTGCGAGCCGGCCGAGGTTCAGCGGATGCAGGCCATCCACATCCTTGCGAGGATCCATCGCCTCGATGACGGCCTCCGTATCCACATGCTGTGGGAGCGGAAGCTGCACAATGAAACCTGTGCAGGAGGTATCCGCATTGAGGCGGCGAACTTCGGCGATGATCTGCTCGGTGGTGACGGTTTCTGGAAGCTCCACACGGATCGAGGAGATCCCCACCTGGGCAGAATCGCGATGCTTACCATTCACGTACAGTGAGCTCGCCGGATCAGACCCCACGAGGATCGTGCCCAGGCCCACCCCGCCAAGGCGCTCCACGCGCGCGGCGAGATCGGCCTTGAGTTCGGCGGCAACTCGCCGCCCATCCATCACAATCATTCAGCTCCAAACTTCCCCAGGCCGGGGTACAACGGAAAAGCCTCAGTCAGTGCAGCAACTCGAGCATCGGCGTCGGCAACAGCTCCCTCGCCACCAGCCAAAACGGTGGCAATAATATCGGCCACTTCGGTGAACTCAGCCTTGCCGAAACCGCGCGTTGCCAGCGCTGGCGTGCCGATACGCAAGCCGGACGTGATGGCCGGCGGACGCGGATCGAACGGCACGGCATTGCGGTTGACGGTGATATGCGCGGCGTCGAGCAGGTGCTCAGCCGTGAGCCCGTCCATCGCAGATTCACGCATGTCCACCAGCACCAGGTGCACATCCGTGCCACCGGTGAGCACGTTCACGCCGGCGGCACGCATATCTGGTTGTATCAAGCGATCAGCAAGAATCTTCGCACCCTCGAGCGTTCGCTGCTGGCGCTCCTTAAACTCATCCGTTGCCGCGATCTTCATCGCCACCGCCTTCGCAGCGATCACGTGCATCAGCGGGCCGCCCTGCGTACCAGGAAAAACGGCCGAGTTGAGCTTCTTCGCAAGGGATTCATCGCGTGAGAGGATCATGCCCGAGCGAGGGCCGCCGATCGTCTTGTGGATCGTGGTGGTCACGACGTCGGCGTACGGCACGGGCGAGGGGTGCAGGCCCGCAGCAACCAGCCCAGCGAAGTGCGCCATATCCACCCACAAATACGCGCCCACTTCGTCTGCAATCTCGCGGAACGCCGCGAAATCCAGATGGCGCACATATGCGGACCAGCCGGCGATAATGATGCGCGGCTTGTGCTCGTGCGCGAGGGAGCGCACCTGGTCCATATCCACCAGCGACGTTTGCGGATCCACGCCGTACGTCACCGCATGGAAGTACTTGCCCGAGAAGTTGATGCGCATGCCGTGCGTGAGGTGGCCGCCGTGCGCCAGCTCTAAGCCGAGCACGGTATCACCCGGTGTAGCAAGTGCGTGGTAGATCGCCGCGTTCGCCTGCGCCCCCGAATGCGGTTGGACGTTCGCATAGGCCGCGCCGAAAAGCGCCTTCGCGCGCTCGCGCGCCAGCTCCTCCGCCACGTCCACGAACTCGCAACCACCGTAGTAGCGCTTGCCCGGATACCCTTCCGCGTACTTGTTCGTGAGCACCGAGCCTTGCGCCTCGAGCACGGCACGCGGCACGAAGTTCTCCGACGCGATCATTTCCAGCGTCGAACGCTGACGATTCAGCTCCAAATCCATGACCTTCGCGATCTCAGGATCGAGCAGGCCAATCGGCATCGACATCATGTCCATGGCCACCACCTTTCTTCCGTGCGCTATTCTACGGCATCGGCTGGGGCGGCCCACGGCTTAGAGACGCTCGAGGATGAACCTCACGGACGCCACCATCGTTTCCCTCAGGGCCTCCATCTGGACACGGCCGGTGGAGACCTGAAGGAAGTCCATGTACAGCGAGCCGTAGATCGCGTGCGCGAGCGGAACGACGTCGTCGTCGGAAATGTTGAGTACTCCGGCCTTGCGGGCACGGGTGAGGGCCGCCCCGATCGACGCCTCGAACGACTGCACATAGGAGATAAACTCACGTACTCGCGGGGAGGAGCCGCCGATCACTTCGCGCTGGAGAGCGATTGCGTTATCTGGGCGCGAGGTGGAGATCGCGACGAACGGATCGACAACGGCGATCACTTGAGCGACGGCGTCGTCCAAGGACGCAATCTCGCCGTCGGGTAGCTCGCGGTCTTTCAAGCTGATGAGGAACAGCTCGATCAGCAGATCTGCCTTGCACCCGATCTGGCGAAACAGTGTGCCAGTGGAGACTCCCGCCGCGGCGGCGAGCTGCTCGGTAGTGACGGTGTCGAATCCGTCGCGTTGCATCAGCTCGCGCGCGGCGGTAAGGATCTTCGCGTGGTCGTCGCGTTTGCGTTCTTCGCGCTTACCCATGAGTTTTCCTTTCCAGGCTGACGACGGCAGTGGCGTACTCTCCGTCATGGCTGATCGAGACGTGGGTGGTGACGTTCCCGACGCCGGCCGCAAGTTCGCCTTCGAGGACGAGTCGCGGCCGGTTCCAGGCGTCGGATTCCACCCACACCTGCGCCCAGTCGACCGGGTCCGCAAGGCGTGGCGGCTCGCCGAAAAACTCCGACGACCAGGCTTTGATGAATGCCTCTTTTGCGGCCCAGCGGCCGGCCAGGTGGTAGGCCGGCTCGCGCCCGGTGGCTGCCGCACGCGCGGTGGCGAGCCGCAGCTCGCGCGGGTGGAAGGCCCGCGCGAGCTGCGTGCCCGGCTCATTCATCTGGGCGATGAATTCCGGGATGTACACCAGGTCGATGCCAAGGCCCGTGATTTCAGGCATAGTAGCCGTTCTTCCCGAGCCGGGCCGCCGGATCAAGGAGCATGCGCACCTCAGCGGCATGCGCATCGCCACGGAAATGGCGGCCTTCGATCTCCTCGAAGAGAGGCGCGTGCCCCATCATGCCCGCTTCGATACGCTCGTGGCCGGCGCGGCGGCGCGCGAGCGAGCGCTCACGCCACGCCGCGAGCGCCTCCTCGCCGTGAGCCTTCACAACGGACGCCTCGAACGCACCCGGGTGGACGAGCGCCACGATCGACGAAACATGCCCGAACCCGAGCGAGGATGCCATCGCCGCCTTGACCGTGCGGCGCTTACCCAGATCGAGCGGATCGCGCAGCCACACGAGGTAATCGTCCTCTTCGAACACCGGATCGAGGTTGTCCAGCGCACGGTTCGCCGGGATCACACCGGAGGCGAACACCTGGGTCAAGCCCGCGATCTGGAAGAGCGCAGCTCCACCCTTCGCATGGCCCGTGAGCGTCTTTTGCGAGATCACGTACAGCGGGTTGCCCGCGCTGCGCCCGATCGCCTTCGCGAGCCGGGCATGCAGCTCGGCCTCGTTCGGATCGTTGGCGTTCGTGGACGTGTCGTGCTTGGAGACGACGGCGACGTCCTCGGCGGATACTCCGAGCGCGCGCAACTGGCGAGCCAGCGCCGATTCTGTACCGCCCAAGCCCGCACCGAGCGCTCCAAGGCCAGGCGCAGGGATCGAGGTATGGGCGCCGTCGGCGAAGCTTTGCACATAGCCAACCACGCCGTACACCGGCAGGCCGAGCTCAAGCGCAAGATCACCGCGGGCAATCAGTACGGTTCCGCCGCCCTCGGCTTCCACGAAGCCGCCTCGGCGCAGGTCGCCTGCGCGCGAGAAGAAGCGGTGGTTGATGCCCTTGGCGTCCATCGCCGCGCTGGACGCCGTGGCGTTCATCAGACCGAAGCCCTCGAGCGATTCGGCCGAGAGCGCGTCGATCGCACCCGTCACTGCAAACGTGGCCTTGCCGAGGCGGATTTTGTCCACGCCTTCCTCGAGCGAGACGGCTGCCGTTGCACACGCTGAGACCGGCTGGATCATCGAACCGTAGCCGCCCACGTACGCTTGCATCGTGTGAGCCGCGATCACGTTCGCAAGGGTCTCTTGGAGCGTGTCCTGCGGGATGTTCTCGCCGCGGAAACGCTCGAGGAACAGCTTGCGGATTGATTCCATACCGCCAAAGCCCGTGCCCTGCGTGGAGGCAACCTGGGTGGGGTGCACGGCCGCGAGCAGCTCGGCGGGAGTGAAGCCCGAGGAAAGGAACGCATCCACCGCCGTCACCAGGTTCCACGCGGCCATCAGATCCGCGTTCTCCAGCATGGAGGCCGGGATGCCCCAGCGCTGGGGGTCAAAACCTTCAGGCATCTGGCCCGCCACGTAGCGCGAGATCGCAGTGCGCTTCGGCACCAGCGCGGTGGCGCCCTTGAGGCGCGTGACCTGCCATTCGCCATCCACCAGCGCAGCCGACGTGAACTGCGGATCCGCCGCCACATACGCCTGTGCCTCAGCCTCGTTTGCCGCAGTGAACGTGACCGCTCGGTCAAGGAACACGGTGGCGGCGTCGTTCACGCCTTGGCCCGCGATCGTGTCGCGGTCCGAGAGCGTGCGGATACCGCTGCGGGCCACCACCTCGTCGAGGTAACGATCGTAGATGTCCGATTCGTCCACCCACTCGTCGTCCGTTGTGTACCAGCCCGCCTTCGGAGTGTCGTGCCAGGTCAGCAGGCCCATCCCCCAAGCGAGTTCGAGCACGCCGGCGGCGGTGAGCTCGAACGTGCCGTCAGCCTGGACTCCGAGCTCGGCCGCGAGGCGCGTACGCGAGCTACCCCACGTGCCAACCTCGCCGTAACCGACGATCACGATCTGCTCCTCCGGCCGAGCCGTGACTCCAGCCCAGTCGCCCTCGCGCGAGGCGGGCAACGCCACCTCGGCAGCGTTCGGCAGGGCCGCAAGTTGCGGTGCGTCCGCAGGTACATCCGACGACGCCGGTGCGCCCTTCGCGGCGAGCAGCGCGGCGAAGTCAATCGCTCCAAGGCCGCCGGTGAGATCGGCGTCGATCGGAGCGGACAGCGCCTGTGCGCGAGCCGAACCGTTCGCGAGTTTCATGAGCTTGGCAGCCATTTCCTCCGTGGAGAACGTGGTGACGCCCTGGCGTTCGACCTCAGCCACGAGCGGATCGTTTCCGCCCATCAGTCCAGTGCCACGCACCCAACCGATGCGTGCACGAGCGATCGTGGTGCGCTTACCCCACGGCTCTACACGCCACTTGTTAAGGATCGCGTCGAACGCGGCCTTCACCTCGCCGTAGCCGCCATCACCGCCGAACAGTCCGCGGTTGGGTGAGCCTGGCAGCACCACGTGCATGCGGTGTTCGGTGTCCCAATCCGCACCGATCACAGCCAGGCGCGTGAGCAGGCGCTCCACACCCCACAACATGATGCGGGCGTGAACCTCGGTATCCGGGCCGGCCGCGTCCATCGTGCCAAACACGGGCGGGGCCGCGAACGGGAAGAACAGATCCGGCGTGAGCGCGGGCTTGATCAGCTGGGCCTTACCGTTCACGGTTTCCGTTGCTTCAGCGCCGATCCACTCCGCGAGCGCGTCGATATCGCGGTAGGAGGCGAGGTTGGCGGGAACGAGCCACAGCTCGGCGCCGCCGCGGGCCGACGTGCGGTACATCTGCCGGGTAGCGAGCAGACGCTTCGTCGAAATGTTCGAGGCGGTGGCGATCACCGTGGCACCGCGCGAGAGCAACTCGCGAACCACGCCTCCGGCGATCGACGCCGGAGTCATGCCCGTCACCACAGCTACCTTTCCTGCCAGCTCGCCGGGCTCGGTGGTGCGTGCGTCGCGAGCGATCATCTCCAGGCGCGAGCGCAAGGAATCGCTTGCCGCGCGGTCCGCCTCAAACTCGGCCTGGAGTGCCACGGCCTCGCCGGTTCCAAGGAAGTTCGCCTCCACGTCCTCGCCGTTCGCGATGCGTGCCACGTCCTCGCGGGCGGTCGCGAAGCGATCGGAGAGGCGCACGGCCTTCGCCGTGTCGAAGTGTGGCTCGACGATCTCGGGCCACTTCTGGCCGAGCTCGCTTGCAACAGTTTCCATGAGGGTATCGGGCTCGGCCACGGTCTGAGCACGCTGCTCGAGTTTGCCCAGGCGCGCGAGCAGATCGCGGGCGTTCGCCGCGAGCGCGTCGGTGATTTTCGCTGAGAAGGCGTCGAGCGCGGCGGAATCCACCACGCCACCAGCCGCGCCGCCGGCCTGCGGCTTCGCCACGGCCACCGCGTGGATCGCGCCAACGCGCTCCACCGCGGAGTCGATCAGCGCATCGACCGCGCCCGCCGACGTCGGGGCGTCGGTTCCGAGCGTTGCGAGTTCGCCGCCACGGGTCGAGGTTCCCTCGCGGGTCTCGAGAAGGAGCACTGCGCTAGCCCATGCGGCCCAACCCTCGCCGAGCTCCCATGCGCTGGCCACGCGATCGGCCACGTGCGTGGGTTTCACGCCCGCCGCGCCGAACAGTCGGCGCAGGCGGTCGGCGACGGCGTCGGAGAGCACCTGCCCGAACGGTCGGTAGGAGTGCGCGAGCGTGCCCACCTGCGCGGCAAGCTGAGACACCGGCATGTCAGCAGCGCCGTCGATTGAGGGTAGCTGTAGCTCGGCAGACATGTCCATGAGCACCTGGTTGCGCTTTGAGGAGACGCCACCGGTGAGGGTCTCGAGCGTGTCAGCGTCACCGACCTGCTCCAACGTGACCTTGTTTTCCCAGGCCAGGAGGATGCGCAGGGCGTCGGCTGCTGTGAGCGGTACGTCGGGAACCGGGCCCGACGACGTCGGAGCAACAGGCGCGGGCGCCGTGGGGGCCGGTGCGGAAGGCGCCTCGACCACAGGCGTCGGCTCGCTCGCCTGCTCCGGCTCCTCGACCACCTGCGACGGCGGCTCGATAACGTCGTCGTTCATCACGCGGGCCGTATCGCGGCCGAGGTTGAGCACCTCGACGTCGCAGCCCGCAAACGCCGGCTTCTTGAGAGTCTTCGCTGCCATGTTCGCCAAGGTTGGCGACTCGCCGAGCCCAACCTCAACCAGGCGCTCGATGCCGCGCTCGCGGAAAAGGAGATCCTGCGTTTCGATCCAGCGCACCGGAGAGGCAAACTGGTAGGCAAGTAGCTCGATGAGCACTCCGCGCGTGAGCGCGTCACGCTCGGCCGCCACGTCCACGCTCTCCCAGCGCGCAAGCAGATCGGCCACGTAACGCGAATCAGATGCGGCTACAACGGCTTCGAGGAACTCGCGAGTGAGCGCAAACGGGCGCGCCACGAGATTCGGCACATACTTATTCTCCAGCGCCTCCAGCGAAATATGGCGCGGGAGAAGCGAATCGAGGAGTGTGCGGAACTCGTCCACACCATCGCGCAGGGCGCTGGAGTGGAATGGCACGTCGATGCCCGGGATGAGCATAAACGCGCGGCGGCCGCCGGCCGCCTCGGCACGCGCCGCCGCATCGGCCGCGAGCGCCTCGAGGCCCGCTACCGTGCCGGCCACGGCGTACTGCTCGTCCATGAGGTTGTAGTTCACGATCTCGAGGAACTCGCCGCTCGCGGCCGCAACGGATGCCACGTAAGCCGTGACGTCGGCGTCGGAAACGCCAAACTGGTTCGGGCGGAGCGCGCCGAGCCGGTAGTTCGAGGAGCCGTCGGCGTTGCGCGGCACGAGGTTATGCATCGTGGAGCCGCGGTAGAAGACGATGTCGAGTACCGTCTCGAGCTCCATGATCTGTCCGTATGCACACAGCGCGTTGTATTCGCCCAGCGAGTGGCCCGCGAAGTACGAGCCCGCCTCGATCGCGCAGGCCGTGCGTAGCTGCTCGGTCTGCGCAAAGGCCACGGTTGCGAGCGCGACCTGGGTGAACTGGGTCAGGTTGAGCACACCCTTCGGGTGGCGGTACGTCACTCCCTTGGCCGTCAGCGTGGCCGGGTTGTCGCGCACGACGGCGAGGATCGAGAAGCCGAGCGAGGCACGGGTGTGAGCGTCTGCGCGCTCCCACACGGCGTTGATCGCGGCGCTCGAGGCACGCTGATCGAGGGTCATCCCCTGCTTCTGGATACCTTGGCCTGGGTAAACGTAGGCGGTTCGCGGACCGGCGACGGCGGCGGATGCCACCGAGACAACATTGCCATCGACCTTCGCAGTGACTTCCAGCATGAGGCCACCACCGTTGATGCGACCCACGCGATCGACCGTGATCTCCACGATGTCGCCGAGCTGGACCATGCCGTACATGCGGTACGTCCAGCCCAGGATCTGGTGGCCGTGCTCGCCCATCACCGCGTGCTGGGCCGCGGCATCCAGCCACATGCCGTGCACGATCGGTGCGTCAAGCCCGGCGAGGTTCGCGGCAACGTGCGAGGTGTGGATCGGGTTGTAATCACCTGAGACCTGCGCGAACGCATACATTGACGACGGCGCCGTGGCGGTGAGCGTTCGCAGGCGCGAACGCTTCGTCTCGATCACGTCCCACTCGCCGCCAGCAACCGACGGCTCGCTCACGCCAGCTGTGCCTTCGGCGCGGCCGCGGATCGCGAAACGATCCGTGAAAGTGCCAAGGTGGGATCCGGCGTCGTGAAGCTCGGTGACCACGGTGACCACGCGCCCGGAGGCGGAATCTTCAACTTCGAGGGCGCGGGAGGCGACGTCGATGCGCGAGCCTTCGCGAAGGCGGCGAGTGTCGAGGCGCTCGGCGTGGTCGAGGTGGACCACGCCGAGGAAGCCCTCGAGTACAAGTTCGCCGCCGTGGCGGGCCGAGCCGAACGCCGCGTAAATCGCGGGCCAGGCCATGCCAAGTAGCGCGGAGGGCACCACCGGGGCGGGCGCGACGCCGCGAAGCGTGTTCGCGGTGACGCCGGCGTGAAGCACGCCCAGGCGCTTTCCGTACGTGAAGGAGTAGCGGGCCTCGCCGAACGGCGCGCCCTCCACCGGGGTGACGGCGGGCAGCTCGCCCACGACGTCGCCCATCGGGTTCGCCGCGCCAACTCCCGCGATCTGGGCCAGGAGCTCGCGCATCGTGTCGTCCAGGCGGGCGTCGTCGACAACCGCCGCACCGCCGTCGGCGACGGCGTTGGGCAGGATCAGCGGAACCGTGAGCGAGGTGGCAACGTGGGAGGCGCCGGCGGGGGCGTCGAAACGGATGATCATATCCGCGCCTCGCTCGGTTTCCACCAGCTCGTAGGAATCGACCACCGTGGCCGGGTTTGCCACCAGGCGCCCGTGCCACAAGATGTGTGGAACTGTTGCGAGAAGCTCGGCCGGAGTGGCCGCCATGCGCGTGAAGCGCTCGGTTGCTTCTCCCCCAACGGCGTCGACGGCAACGCGCTCGAATCGAGCCAAGATGTCCGCCACCGGCTCGTCCACCGAGGTGATACCCGCAACCGAAACCGGGCCCGGGATGATCCGCACCGAATCAGCGCTGTAGCGCGCGTCGTGCGACTGCCACAGGTTGTCCGACGCCCACCAGCGCAACAGTGAGTCGTCAATCGCCGGCACGAACGGCACCGGCTTGGGGTACGTGCGGCACTCCTCAATAAACCAGGCCGCGTCAGAGGCGGTCACGTACGTGGTGGCCGCGTTCGGGTACGCCTCGAGGAGGCGAGCAAGCGCAGCTTGCGGATCGGAGGCGCTCTCCACATCCGGGAACAGCGTGTCGATGCGGCCGTGGTCGGCCGGGTTCAAGCGTGCCTCGAAACGCTGAAGCATGTCGTGGAAACGCTGAGTAAAGATAATATCCACCCACGGGAACGCGAGCTCCACGTAGCGGCGCAGCACCTGCTCGTACGTCATCTCCGAAACGTCACCGAAGTACGGCTTCGCAGTGCGGGCGAGCGCCTCAATGATCTCGCCGCGGCGAGCCTCGCGCTCGGCGGGCTTGCCCTGAAGCGACAGGATCAGGCGGCCGGCAGCGGCCGAGGCATTATCGACCTCGTGAATATCTGCCAGCAGGTGCGACAGGCCCGAGGTGATCCCCTGGCCGGCCGAGCCCGAGGCCACCCAGCCGTCATTGCCCTCCACTCCCGGGAGCTCAGCGAGGAGTTGCTTGACCTGTGGCGAGGTGTGCGCCTCCTTTGCGGCCATCGCGGCCGTGCCCACAAGGATGCCGTCCACCGGCATGCGCTGGGCACCAAACTTTTCCGCCCACGTACCGGTGAGGAACGTTGCCGCGTGCTCGGGCACACCCAGGCCGCCGCCCACCACGAGCACCGTGTTTGGCAGCGCGCGGATATCGCCATACGTGGGAGCGAGCAGGCCCTCCATGTCTTCCCAGCTGTGGTGGCCGCCCGCGCGACCGTCCTCCACCTGGATAATCACCGGCGTATCCGGAATCTCCTTCGCAATCGCGAGCACCGTGCGGATCTGGGCCACCGTGCCCGGCTTGAACGTCACATACGGGAAACCGCTGGCACGCAGCTGCACCACGACGTCGGCAGCCTCCTCGAGCGGCGGAATACCGGCCGAAATCACGACGCCGTCGAACGGTGCGCCGTTGGCACGCTCACGCGAAACCACGCGCTCGCGGCCGAAGTGCAACCCCCACAGGTACGGGTCCATGAACATGGTGTTGAACTGGACGGCACGGCCCGGCTCGAGCTGCTCTTCCAACTGGCGCACATGCTCGAGGAAGATCGCCTCCGTGACCTGCCCGCCGCCGGCGAGCTCGGCCCAGTAGCCGGCGTTCGCAGCCGCGGCCACGATCTCCGGCTCTACCGTGGTTGGGGTCATGCCCGCAAGGAGGATCGGCGAGCGGCCCGTCAGGCGCGAGAAACGCGTATCGAGCACGGTTTTCCCGCCCACGCTGGCCACGCGCGGCGCGAAATCGCTCCAATCGGCCCCGCGCTCCCACTCGTAGCCAGGGGTGACGATCCGATCACGTGCCGTCGCTGTTCCGGCGTTCGCCAGGCCGACCCCGCGGCCGGCGATCAGTCCCTGGGTGATCGAGTTCAGCGCGTTGCCGGGGCCGAAATCGACGATCCACTGCGCACCGGTGTCACACGCTGCCGCCATCTCCTCATCGAAGCGGATGTGGTCGGTGAGCACGGCGCGAGCCAAGCGTTCGACGTCGATCGTGAGGCCCGCGGCCCGCGCCCACGCCTCGACCTGCGCAACGGCAGCCTCGAGGAGGCGCGAGTGGAACGGAGCGGCAACAGGCAGGAACTCGACGACGGCGACGCGCGGGTTTCCACCGACCTCCTTGTTTTCGCGGCGCGCGGTTGCGGCCGCCGACACCGAAGCAAGCGTTGCCTCAAGCGCCGCAAGATCTGCCGGACGCCCGGAGACGGTGAAGAAACGGTGACCATTACGGATCGCAAGATCCACATCCGGATGAGCGGCGAGCGCGGCGCGGAGCTCCTCTTCGGTGATGCCCCGAACGGAAGCCATCGGCGTGCGCTCCCCCACCGGCGTCGCGCCAGCCATGCGAGTCATGAAGGTTGCTGCAGCGCCGATCAGCCGGGCCAGGGCGAAAAGCTGCGTGTCGTCGTCGCCGCGCACAAAATCGGCGGCGAGCACCCCCTGCGAGTGGCCGATTGCCACGGCAGGCATGGGCAGGGCTAGCTCGTGGAAGGCGAGCATCTGAGTGAGCAGGATACCGGGCACAGAAGCGAACGGCTCGGCCGTGTCGGCGCTGAGCAGATCGAGCGGGCCGCCGGCGATCTGATTCAGTTCGCCGAGCACGGGCGCGAGCAGCGTGTCCGAGCGGGTCATCAGGTCGCTCACGCGGTGCGCGGTGACCGGCTGGGATGCTGACTCGCGCAGGGCTGCGAACCACGGCGTGGCCTGGCCGCCAAACAGTGCGATGTAGGGGGTGTTCTTCAGCTGAGTTGCAAGAGATTCCATGTTACTCCTTCTCACATCGGCATGTTGCCGTGCTTGCGCGCATGGGCGGGTGTTGCGGTCTTGGTGGCGAGTGCGGCCAGCGATGCGACGATCGTGGCACGCGTCTGATCCGGGTCGATAATCGCGTCGATTTCTCCACGCGCCACCGACAGCAGGGGGTTAACGTTCTTTTCCGTGTAGTCGGCCATGAGCGCGCCGCGCACTTCGGCCTCGTTTCCGGCCTCGCGAGCGGCGGCGAGCTCGCGGCGGTGCAGGATCGAGACGGCGCCATCGGCTCCGAGCACCGCGATTTCGGCGCTCGGCCAGGCGTAGACCATATCGCCTCCGAGGGATTTCGAACCCATCACGATCTCCGCGCCGCCGTAGGCCTTACGCAACACCACGGTGACGAGCGGGACGGTGGCCGAGGCGTACGACCAGATCAACTTCGCTCCGCGGCGAATGATGCCGGCTTGCTCCTGCTCGGTTCCGGGCCGGTAGCCCGGCACGTCCACGAGCGTGACCACCGGGATATTGAACGCGTCACAGAACTGCACGAAGCGGGCGGCCTTCTCCGAGGCGTCCACATCAAGCGTTCCCGCATCGACCATCGGCTGGTTCGCCACGATTCCCACGGCGCGGCCTTCGAACGCTGCGAAGCCAGTGAGGATCGAGCGCGCGAATCCCTCGTGGACTTGCAGGAACTCGCCGTAGTCGGTGATCTGCGCGATCACTTCGGTCATGTCGTAGGGCTGTTTCGACGACGCCGGGACCAGGTCCGCGACCTCCGCAGACACCCCTTCGGGGGCATAGTCATAGTGCGGCGCGGCCTGCGCCGAATTGGACGGAAGGTAGGACAGGAGGGCGCGAGTGAAGTCGATCGCGTCGGCTTCGTCGTCGGCCAAGTAGTGGGCAACGCCCGAGCGGTGGTTGTGAACCTCCGCTCCCCCGAGATCGGCGAAACTCACCTCCTCGCCGGTCGTGGCGCGCACGACGTCGGGGCCGGTGACGAACATGTGGGAGTTCGCCTTCGTCATCACGATAAAGTCCGTGAGCGCTGGCGAATACACGGCGCCGCCCGCACACGGGCCAAGGATCAGAGAGATCTGCGGGATCACGCCCGAGGCCTCCACCGAAAGCTTGAAAATCCGCCCGTACTGGCCGAGCGCTACCACGCCGTCTTGGATGCGGGCGCCGCCCGAATCAAGCATGCCGATCACGGGAATGCGCAGCTTCAGGGCCTGTTGCATGATCGCAATGATCTTGTTGCCCTCGGCCTCTCCCAGAGTGCCGCCACGCACCGAGAAATCCTGCGCATACACGGCCACCTGGCGGCCGTCGATCCGCCCCAGGCCCGTGATCACGGCCGCGCCCGAGAATCCCTCAGCCACGTTTCCGCCCATGAACTGGCCGGTTTCCACGAAAGAGCCGGAATCGACGAGAGCAGCAATGCGCTCGCGCGCGGTTCCCTTGCCCTTGGGATGCTGGCGGGCGGCGGCCTTCTCTTCGGCAGTGTTGACGAGGTGCTGGAGCTGGGCGACGAACCGTGCACGATCGGCCACGTGATCGGAGGTGTCGATCGAGATTTTTTCGTTCAAAAATGGCTGGTTGCTCATCACTTATCCAATCTTCACGAGGATCTCGCCAGCGGCTACGGTCTGGCCGTCGGCCACGGAGACGGCTTTGACCACGCCGTCGCGCGGGGCACGCACGTAGCTCTCCATCTTCATCGATTCGAGCACCACGAGCAGATCACCTTCGGCTACCTCGGCGCCTTCCTCCACGAGCACTCGCACCACGATCGCCTGCATCGGCGAGGCCACCTCGCCGTTTGAGCTTTCCCCGAGCACCGCGCGGCGAGCCGGCGAGGACGAGCGACGACGGCGTGCCTGAGCTGGCGCCTGCGCGCGGTTAGCGCTGCCGAACATTTCTTGCGGGAGCGTGAGGGTCACTCGCTTGCCATCGATCTCAATCGTGAAGGTCTCACGACGCTCGGTCGGAGCTTCGGGCTCGAGTTCTTCCGGAGCCGACGGATGCTTTTCGATCCAGGCCGGCAGGAAGGATTCTTCGAACCAACGGGTGGAGAAATTGTTGTTAGCAAAATCCGGGTGCGAGAGAACGTCACGGTAGAGCTGCACGCCGTTAGCCACGCCGTCGAGCACGAGCTCCGAAAGCGCGCGCTTCGAACGTGCGATAGCGGCCTCGCGCGTCGGGCCGGTGACGATCACTTTGGCGAGCATCGGATCAAAATCGGCGGTAACGACGTCGCCCTCTGCGATTCCCGATTCGATGCGTACGCCATGGCCGAGCGGCCACGCAAGGTGACGGATCTTCCCGTAGGCCGGGCGCATGCCGAGCGAGGGATTTTCGGCGTTGATACGGAACTCGAAGGAGTGGGCATGCGGCGCACCGACGTCGGCGGCCGGCTTGCCTTGAGCAATCGCAATCTGCTGCTCGACCAGGTCCAGCCCGGAGACCTCCTCCGAAACCGTGTGCTCGACCTGCAGGCGCGGGTTGACCTCCATGAAGTACACGTTCTCGCCCTCGATGAGGAACTCGCACGTTCCCAGGCCCTCGTAGCCGACGGTGTCGAACAGGGCACGCGAGGCGCGTTCGAGCTCGGCGACGACGGCCGCCGACAGTCCCGGAGCCGGCGCCTCTTCGATGAGCTTCTGGTTGCGGCGCTGGATCGAGCAATCGCGCGTGGAAACCACGGCGAACTTTCCGTTGGAGTCGCGCATCGACTGGGTCTCAACATGGTGGGCATGCTCAAGGAACTTCTCCACGAAGAACGCACCGAGGTTGTGGCCGTTCACGGCGAAGAACAGATCAACGTCGGAAACGCTACGGATGATTGTGATGCCATGGCCGCCACCGCCGTCGGCCTTCTTCGTCACCACCGGGTAGCCGTGAGCCGCAACGAAAGCCTCGAGCTCGGTGCGCGAGGCGATCGAGTGCGAGATTCCGGGCACCGGCGAGACTCCAGCCTTTTCGGCGATCTGACGGGCCGAAATCTTATCCCCCAAAGCTGCGAGGACCTTCGACGACGGGCCGATCCAGGTGATCCCGGCTTCCTCAACGGCGGCCGCGAAGGAGGCAACCTCGGACAGGAAGCCGTATCCCGGGTGGAGGGCGTCGGCGCCGACGCGCACCGCAAGCGCCACGAGCTTGTCGGCGTTCATGTACGTCTCGGCTGTGGTGGTGCCGCCGAGGGCGTAGGCTTCGTCGGCCATGCGCACGAATCGGGCTTCGCGGTCCGAATCCGAGTAGCCGACCGCTACCGTATGCCCGAGATCGTGGGCAGTGCGGATCACGCGCTCGGCGATCTCCGACCTGTTCGCCACAAAAATTTTCATTCGTTCTCCCATTCTTCGGCCGCGAACATCGCAACGTCCGCGGGGGTGATCGCCACTGGGCCGGAGGGAGTATCGAGTTGAAGTGAGCCGTCGGCGCTGATCTCGCGGGCGTATCCCGCTACCTCCTCGCCGTCGGCAAAACGCACCGTCACCGCATGATTGAGATCGGCGCTATGAGCCGTGAGCTCGGCGCGAAGCTCAGCGTTGCGGCCTGCGCCGCCGCTGATCCACGCGGGGAGCATGCCGCGCAGGCGGCGCAGAATGCCGGCCAGCACGGCGTCGGCCGCGCCGAGGGTGTGCGGTCCGAACGCGAGCCGCATCGACGTGGCCAGCTGCGGGATCTCACCGATCCCCTGGTTCACGTTGATGCCCACGCCGATTGCACAGGTGATGACGCCACCTCGCACACCGAGGAGCTCGCCAAGGATCCCGCCGATCTTGAAGTGGCGGTGAGCATCGCGACACGCCTCGCGGTTGATCACGATGTCATTGGGCCACTTGATCTCGGCCACGGCGCTCTCACCGCCGGTTTCCGCTACCGCAGCGCGCGCGGCAATGGCCACCATGAGCGTGAGCCAGCCGATCTCATCGCGGTTTTCGGGGGTATCGGGCACGGTCAGCACGATCGTGGAGAGCACACCGGCGTCGGGCCGATCTTCCCAGGTGCGGCCAACGCGGCCGCGGCCGGCTGTTTGGTGGCCGGCGGAGAGGACGGTCAGCGACGGGATGTCCTCGCGTACGTACCAGGCGCGGGCGTCGTCTTGGGTGGAGCCTGTGACGGGGGTGTACAACTGGGCGCTGGCCAGGGCCGACGCCGCCGAGTTTGCGACAGGTTCGTATGTCATGAGGCTCCTTCAACTCGAGTTGCGCCCGCCAGCCGCCGTTGCGAATTTGCGACGAAAACCAAAGCGGAGCGCACTCCGGATTCTCCCACTGTAACACCAACTTACCCAACCGTAACTAGGATTCCTAATTCACGCAGAAGCTCACGGAATTGGGGAGCGCGCTCCGGTTTCCTCGCGCTGACGATTTACGCAACGTTCACCTTGCTAAATTAGAACGGCTCAGATAAGGTTTTCATCTGTCGCAAACAGCGCCATCCCCCACCGACCAACGAAAGGCCGACATGACACTCACTTCAGCGTGGAAAAAACTTGCTATAACCGCATCGATCGCCTCACTCACCCTCACCCTCGCGGCTTGCTCGGCAAGCTCGACCTTCTCGAACATGCCAATGTCCGGCGCTCACCAAAAGTCCCAGGCAGTCACCGTCACCGATCTCTCTGGAAAGTCGGTGACCGTTCCCAGCAACCCCGCCTCCGTCGTCGCCACTGACAACCGCTCCTTCCAGATCCTTCAAAACTGGGGAGTGAAGCTCTCCGCCGCCCCGAAGAAAATCATGGATAAGAAGGTGCATGCTCCCTACATCGGCGACCAGTCGGTGGCCGATATGGGCAATCACCGCGAGCCAAACCTCGAAGCGCTCGTGGCCGCGAAACCGGACCTGGTGATCAACGGTCAGCGCTACGCCGGCCAAGAAAAGACAATCCGCCCCCTCCTGGGCAAGGATGCCGCATTCATCGACACAAACCGCCCCAAGGACATGCCACACGAGAAGTATTTCCCGATCCAGGTTGAGTTGCTCGGAAAGATCTTCCACAAAGAAGCTGAAGCGAGTTCACTGATCAACGATTTCCATACCGCGATCGAGCGCGCAAAAAAGGCATACAACCCCACACACAAGGTGATGGGCCTGATCGTTTCCGGTGGTTCGATCAACTACGCCGCTCCGCGCAACGGCCGCTCGGTTGGCCCGCTCTTCCCGATGCTCGGCCTGACCCCAGCCCTCGATTCCACAGGCTCAACGGATCACGAAGGTGACGACGTCTCCATCGAAGCGATCGCAGCGGCGAAGCCCGAGTGGCTGGTTGTGCTCGACCGCGACCAAGCGGTTGGGAAAAAGGACGGCTCCGCTGTGGTGCCCGCCCTCGACGTGATCAAGGGATCCGCCGCGCTTGCCAAGGTTCCGGCCGTGGCAAAGAACCAGATCATCGTGGCTCCGGACGGCTTCTACCTCTCTGAAGACATCATTTTGTACACCCAGTTCATTAACGACATTGCGAAAGCGTTTGAGGCCGCCAAGTAATGCCTGAAAACGCCACGTCCAGCCGCCGTCGACTCGCCCTCGCCGCCGTCGTCACCGCCGCGCTTGCCTGCCTCTCGCTCGCAACCGGCGTGTACGACGTCGCGGGCGCCGACGGCGGCTGGGAGATTTTCTTGATCACTCGCGTTCCGCGCACGATCGCCATCGTGCTCGCCGGCGGATCGATGGCGATCGCCGGTCTGATCATGCAGCTCATGGCGCAAAACCGGTTCGTTGAGCCCACCACCACGGGCACGCTCGAATGGGCCGGGCTCGGGCTACTCGTGGCGCTCATCGCGTTCCCGGGCGCCCAGATCCCTGTACGCATGATGATCGCGATTGCGTTCGCATTCGCCGGCACGCTCATCTTCTTCTCCTTGCTCCGCCGCCTCCCCTTGCGATCTGCGCTCATCGTGCCAATCGTAGGCATCATGCTCGGCGCGGTGGTGAGCGCTTTTTCCACGTTCCTCGCCCTCGAATTCAACCTGTTACAGAGCCTGGGCATCTGGTTCACCGGCTCCTTCGGACTCATCGAACGCGGGCGGTACGAACTGTTGTGGATCGTCGCGGGCGCAATGATCGCCGCCTGGTACCTCGCCGACAGGTTCACCGTTGCCGGGCTCGGCGAAGAAATCGCCACGAACGTTGGCCTGAACTACCGGCGCGTCATGCTGGCCGGCGTGGCCATCGTTGCGGTCGTGACCGGCGTCGTTTCCGTTGTGGTTGGCTCGCTGCCGTTCCTCGGCTTGATCGTGCCAAACCTGGTCTCGATCGCGCGCGGCGACAACCTGCGAACCAACCTCCCCTGGGTGTGCCTGGCGGGCATCAGCCTGGTGCTGGTGTGCGATATTTTCGGGCGGATCGTGATCGCACCCTTCGAAATCCCCGCCGCAATGAGCCTGGCCGTACTCGGTTCCTTCGGTTTCATTGCACTACTCGAATGGAGGCGGCGTCATGGGTAACTTGCTCCGCAAGCGGGCCGCGCCACGCGAGGCGGCTGGCGCGCCGGCGTCGGGCGGCACCTCGGGCGCGGCTGGCGCGCCGGCGTCGGGTACGAACGTTACTGAACCGGCAGGAGGCGAACCGACGACGTCGGTGTTCGCCTCGCACACGCACCGTCGGCGAGCAATCGTCGCGGCGAGCGCGATTGCACTGACCTGCCTAGTGGCCCTCGTCGGGATTCTCAGCTGGGGAAATCCTGCCGAGTTCGGCAGCGAAGGGTGGCGGCTCATCGCCGCGATGCGGGCGCAGAGCGTGATCGTGATCCTGCTCGTGGCGGCCAGCCATAGCGTTTCCACGATCGCGTTCCATACGGTGACGGGCAATCGCCTGCTCACACCCTCAATCATGGGATTCGAGGCGCTGTACGTGCTGGTCTCCACGCTCACGGTTTTCGCGCTCGGGATCGCCGGCGCGACCGTGCTCGATCATCCGCTCGCGTTCCTCGGCCAAGTGGCAGTGATGGTGGTGTTCGCGGGGCTTTTGTACGCGTGGCTGCTTGGCGGAAAACTCGGAAATCTTCACATGATGCTGCTCGTGGGCGTACTGCTCGGCACAGCGCTCGGTTCGCTGTCGAGCTTCTTGCAGCGCCTCCTGGATCCTGCCACCTACGACGTGCTCACAGCCCGGCTTTTTGGCAACATTTCCAACGCCGATACTGCAAATCTTGCACTCGCCGTTCCGTTGGTGATTGGCGTGGTGTGTGTGCTCCTCGCGCGTTCGCGCCGTCTGAACACTGTGGCACTCGGGCGCGACATCGCCACTGCGCTGGGCGTGGATCACCGGCGCGAACTCGTCACCACGCTCGCGCTGATCGCCGTGCTCATGGCGGTGACCACCTCACTTGTTGGCCCGATGATGTTCCTCGGTTTCCTTATCGCTCAGCTCGCTTATTTGCTCGCAGGTACGCATGACCACCGCGTGCTGTTTCCCGTCGGGATCGGCGTGGGAGTTGCGGTGCTCTCCAGCGCATACTTCGTGCTCAAGCACGTGTTTTACGCCGGCGGCGCGGTGACCGTTCTGATCGAGCTCATCGGCGGGCTTACGTTCCTTGTGATTATTGTGAAGAAAGGCATGCGATGATCGTTCTCGATTCCGTGACACGCAGCTATTCCAAGTCCGTCACCATCGGCCCTGTTTCTGAGGTGATCCCGAGCGGCGGGATTACCGTGCTCGTTGGTCCGAACGGCGCCGGGAAATCTACACTCTTGACGATGATCGGCCGGTTGCAGACACCTAATTCGGGCACGATCACCGTTGGCGGGCGCGACGTTGCTACAACGCCGTCGTCCCAGCTGGCTCGCGTGCTTGCGATCCTGCGGCAGGAAAACCACTTCGTCACGCGGCTCACGGTGCGACAATTGGTAAGCTTTGGCCGCTTCCCGTACTCGGGTGGGCGCCTCACCGCCGACGACGAGGCGCAGATTACCGCCGCGATCCGTTTTCTCGGGCTTGAGGATTTACAGGGCCGGTTCCTCGATCAACTTTCGGGCGGGCAGCGCCAGCGCGCCTACGTGGCGATGGTGCTGGCGCAGGATACCGAGTATGTGCTGCTCGACGAGCCGCTCAACAACCTCGACATGCAGCACTCGGTTGCGATGATGCGTCAGTTACGCCGGGCTGGAGACGAACTCGGGCGCACTGTTGTGATGGTGGTGCACGACATCAACTTCGCTGCCCGCTACGCCGACCACATTATTGCGATGCGCGACGGCAGTGTGGTTGCGGCCGGCGCACCAGACGAGATCTGCACCGACGCCACGCTGAGCGAGATTTTTGGCACGCCCGTGCGGGTGGGCCGCGACGCCGACGGCAAGATTTTGTGCTCCTACTTTTCGTGAGGAGCGGCGCAGGCCGAACGCAACGGCTCCAAATGCTGAACGGGGGTGAGAAGCGATTCGCTTCTCACCCCCGTTCGAGTCGTTTAGGGCATTGCTTGTCAGCGGCGGTGCGAGCGGTAGTACTCGATCAGGCCGCGGGTTGACAGATCTTGGGCCTTGATGGCCTCAGCATCGCCAGCGACTGCGCCCGTGAGCTCCTTCGCCATCTGTTTGCCGAGCTCCACGCCCCACTGGTCGAAGGAATCGATGCCCCACACAACGCCTTCAACGAAGGTGATGTGCTCATAGAGAGCGATCAGCTGGCCGAGAACCGACGGCGTGAGCGCCGGAGCCATGATCGACGCCGACGGCTTGTTACCCGGGAAAACGCGCGCTGAGACGATCTCTTCGCGGGTGCCCTCGGCGCGCACTTCATCGGCAGTCTTGCCGAAGGCGAGGGCCTTGGTCTGCGCGAAGAAGTTACCGAGGAACAGCTCGTGCTGATCGTTCTCGCCGTCTTTCAGTGCGAAGGTGGGGTTCGCGAAGGCGATGAAATCGGCCGGAATCAGCTGGGTGCCCTGGTGGATCAGCTGGTAGAAGGCATGCTGGCCGTTCGTGCCTGGCTCACCCCAGAAGACTTCGCCCGTAGTGGTGTTCACCTCCGAGCCGTCCGCCTTGACGCGCTTGCCGTTGGACTCCATCGTGAGCTGCTGGAGGTAGGCCGGGAAACGGTGCATGTACTGCGAGTACGGGAGCACCGCGTGCGTGGCCGCACCCATGAAGTTCGTGTAGAACACGTTGAGCAGGCCCATGAGGAGCGGCACGTTGCGGCGGGCCGGGGCCTTCGCGAAGTGCACATCCATCATGTGGAAGCCGGCGAGGAAGTTACGGAAGTTCTCCGGGCCAATCGCCACAGCAAGCGACGTGCCAACAGCCGAATCCACCGAGTAGCGGCCGCCAACCCAATCCCAGAAACCGAAAGCATTCTGTGGATCGATGCCAAACTCCGCAACCTTCTCGAGGTTCGTCGACACAGCCACGAAGTGCTTCGCCACTGCGCCGTCGGCGTCGATCCCCTTCGCCTTGAGGCTCTCAAGCAACCAGGTGCGAGCCTGGCGTGCATTGGTGAGGGTTTCGAGCGTGGTGAAGGTCTTTGAGGCCACGATGAACAACGTGGTCTCAGGATCGAGATCCGACACTGTCTCACCAATATCAGTGGGATCGATGTTGGACACGAAACGAACTTCGAGGCCCGGCTTCACATACGGACGAAGCGCCTCGTATGCCATCACAGGGCCGAGATCCGAGCCGCCGATACCGATGTTCACAACCGTTTCGATCGGCTTGCCGGTCACGCCGACCCACTCGCCTGAACGGACCTTCTTCGCGAAAGCATCGATACGATCGAGCACCCCGTGAACGTCGGCCACTACATCGCGGCCAGCCACTTCGAGCGAATCTTCACGCGGGCGACGCAGCGCCGTGTGGAGCACCGAACGGCCTTCGGTCACGTTGATGACGTCGCCACGGTACATGGCCTCGCGCTTGCCATCCACGTCAACTTCCTCAGCGAGCTTGAGAAGCGCATCCACGATCTCGTCAGTAAGGTAGCTCTTCGTCAGATCCACGTAGAGATCACCGGCGGTGAAGACCAGCTTCTCACCACGCTCGGGATCATTCGCGAACCACTCGCGGAAGTTCACGTTCAGGGAATCGCGGAGCGCACCCAGGCGGCCCCATGCTTCAGTTGCGGTAACGTCCAACTTTTTCTCCTTTGGTGTGTCAGTTCCGGCAAGAATTTTAGCGCATTTCCACCTCAAGTTAGCGGGCCGAACGTCCAGGCATTCACCCCTCGTTGCCGCCCGCACAGCCGCGCCATTCTCCCCCGCACCCAGCACCCAACACTCAGCACTCAGCACTCAGCACTCAGCACTCAGCACTCAGCACTCAGCGACAATAGCTTCCACTATCCCACCGAGCACCAGCCGGTGTCGGGAAACCTTATTGCTGATCAGGCCCGCCGAGGATATGGATCACCGAGGTGCCCTCGTCCCCATTCGTGGCACGATATTCGATCGCAAGGTTTTCCTTCTGCCCGCTCACGTCGTGAACGACGCGGGCGTTCGGCGCGTACGCAGCCCCCAGCGTATGCCATTCCTTCGTACCAACCGCACGCCACGCGAAGCTCACCGGAGCCACACCCTTGCCGAGCGTCGCCGTCAAAGTGACCGTGCCGCCGTCGTCGGACGTGGCAAGCTTCGGCGCACCCTTCGCAACTGGCGCCTTCGAGGCCGCCTTGTAGACCACCGCACCCTTCTGCGGAACACTCACCTCGAGCCCCTTGCCGTTCGCACTTGCCGACGCCGGAGCTTCACCGAGCGCCCAGACCTTGGAAAACTGCCCCTCCGTGAGGGGCGGAACGGTAACCTTCGTGGCCGCGCCATTGTTCACCACCACGAGATATTCGGTGCCCTGCGCCGGATCGAGGCGTGCGAACGCATACACGCCGCCCTCCTCCAGTTGCTCGAACTGCACGCCATCCGAGAGTGCCGGATGCTCACGGCGGAGTTTGCCGAGCTCGGAAATGAACGCGTACTCGGGCGTGTTCGTGGACATGTGCGGACCTGACCCGAAATCACTACCGTTAAGCAACTTCTGCGAACGGTACATCTCCACCTGCGTAGCGAACATCGGCTGGCGGGCGATCTTATCGTTACCGCCCCCAACGAAGCCCTGTTCGTCGCCATAATAGACCACCGGCTGGCCACGAGTGAGAAACATCAGCGCGTGAGCCAGCTTGAACGCCGCCGGATCCTGGCCCACCATTTGGGCTGCGCGGCCCATATCGTGGTTCCCGAGGAACGTGGGCAGATCTCCCGCCGAGGAATGATCCGTAGTGAAGAGCGCATCGCTTTCAAACACGTCCGCGAGCCTTGAGGCCGGGCCACCCTTCGCCCACGCTGTCGCCGCGGCCTGGAATGCAAAATCGAGTACCGCGTTCATCTTCGTGCCCCTCGGGTACGACGCCAGCTTTTGAGCACGGGTCTCGTACACCTCACCGAACGTGAAGAAGTCATCGCCGCCCGCGGTTGCAATCTTCTCCATGAACGCCTGCCAGAACTCAAAATTCACGTGCTTGACGGTGTCGATCCGGAAGCCATCGATCCCGAGCTTCATCCACTCGGTGTAGATCTCGGCCATGCCATCAACGACCTTCGGGTTCTCCGTCATCAGATCGTCCAGCCCGCCGAAATCGCCCAGCTCCGCCGATTCGCCATCAAACGTAGAGTTGCCACGGTTGTGGTACAAGGTCACGTCATTGAGCCACTGCGGTACTTTCTTTTCCTTCGCCACCGGGGTGTAAGGGAACGAGGAAGCCGGATCAAGCTTCGGGAACTCCTTGCCCGCGAGTTTGTGGATGTCGATCACTGTGCCGTTCGCATCTTTGTACGGCTTCTCTTTCGTCTCCACGTACCGGTACTCGTTCTCCTTGTAGGAGATCACGTCCGCCGTGTGGTTGGTGATGATATCGAAATACACCTTCATCCCCTTGGCGTGCGCAGTATCGATGAAGCGCTTCATCTCCTCCTTCGTGCCGTAGTGAGGATCGATCTGCGTGAAATCCTGGATCCAGTACCCGTGATACGAGGCAGAATCACCTTGAACCGGTTTGTTTTTAAAAGGAGGCGTGATCCAGATCGCCGTGGTTCCGAGCCCCTTAATGTAATCGAGGTTCTTCTCCAAGCCAGCGATATCTCCGCCCAGGTAGTAGCCCATATTGGTGGGATCGAATCCTGTTATCTGCTTATCGCCCTCGAGCCCGCCTCGATCATTACTCGGATCGCCGTTCGCGAAACGATCCGTCATCACGAAGTAAAATTGCTCGTTCCCAGCTTTCGACTGGAACGGCGCGGCCGCTTTCGGAGCGTCCTGACCCATGTCCGAACTGACGATCTGTCCATCCTTCACCTCGAGGGTAGCCGGCCCCGCCAGGTAGATCGGATAGCTGACGCCGTCGATTGAAATCTCCTGATCGCCGCCAGCCATCTGGGTACCGCTCGAACACGCCGCAAGCACAAACGAGAGCGCGCCGACGATCGCGATGGATCTGTTCATCATTCCTCCTTGAATATGCTCCCTCTATTATCTCGATGTTCATGACTTTCGGCATCCGGGCACAACCACCTGTGGACACGTTTGGCGCGAAGCCAAGCTGTGGACAACTTTCCCTCGTAGGCCGATGAGCACACACCGCCCGCTCCCCACCCCGGTAAGATGAGTCACATGAGTGATATCAAGATTGGCTTCCTCACCTCCGGAGGCGACGCCCAAGGCATGAACGCCGTCGTTCGTGCCATCATCCGAACAGCTCACAGCGCCGGCGCCACAGCCTACGCAATCCACGAAGGCTGGAAGGGGGCAATCGCCGGAGGCGACTACATCCGCCCCACCACCTGGAACGACGCATCCGGCATCCTTCCACGCGGCGGCACCTCCATCGGCACCGCCCGCAGCGACGAATTCCGCACGCGCGAAGGCCGCCGCAAAGCTGTAGCAAACTTCGTCGAACGAGGAATCGACCGCCTGGTGATCGTCGGAGGCGATGGAACCCTCACCGGAGCCGACATGCTCCGCGCCGAATGGCCCTCCCTCCTGGAAGAACTCGCAAACGCTGGAACCATCACCCGAGAACAAGCCGCAGCCCACTCGAAACTCCACATCGCCGGCGTCGTCGGATCCATTGATAACGACCTCGTCGGAACAGACATGACAGTAGGCGCTGATTCCGCACTCACGCGCATCATGGAGGCATTGGACGCCATCGCCTCCACCGCCGCCTCCCACCAGCGAACCTTCATTATTGAAGTGATGGGACGCCACTGCGGCTACCTCGCGCTCATGAGCGCGATCGTTGGCGGCTCGGACTATGTCTTCATCCCCGAGAACCCGCCCGAGCCCGGCTGGGAAACCGCGATGTGCAACAAGCTTCGTGAAGGGCGTGCCTCTGGCCGTCGAGATTCGATCATCATCCTCGCTGAGGGCGCAATTGACCGTTCCGGCGCACCGATCACGGCAAACCAGATCGCCGATGCCGTCAAGCTTGGCCTGGGTGAAGATGCCCGCATCACCAACCTTGGCCACGTACAGCGCGGCGGCACGCCGTCGGCATACGACCGCTGGATGTCCACCGTCCTCGGCTACACAGCCACCTTGGACATGGTGAACGCCACCGACGCCGACGAGCCCACGATCATCGGCACCCAGCGCAACCGCATCGTTCGCCTTCCGATGATGGAGGCGATCGCCGATACTCGCAAAGTCAAGGATTACATGGCTGCCGGAGATTGGGGCAACGCCATCGAATCGCGCGGACACGGCTACGGGAAAATGATCTCGCTTTTCGAAACGCTCTCCGCGCCGTCGGCTCCGAAGGTCGAGGGCGAACGCAAGCGCGTGGGTATCTTGCATTCTGGTGGCCTCGCGCCAGGCATGAACCCGGCGGCACGCGCCGCAGTCAAGCTCGGTCTCTCGCGCGGTTGGGAAATGGTCGGTATTGAGGGCGGCTTCCCTGGCCTGCTTGCCGGAACGTTCCGCTCACTGGAGTGGGCTGACGTCGAAGGCTGGGCAACCGAGCCCGGTGCGGAACTCGGTACCCGGCGAACAATCCCCGAGCCTGACGAGTATTACGCGCTCGGCCGTGCGATCGAGAATGCGAAGCTCGATGCCCTTGTCATGATCGGCGGATTCAAGGGATACAAGGCTGTGTACAACATGGTGACCGAACGTAGCCACTACCCCGCGTTCAATATTCCGATGGTGTGCGTGCCTTCCTCAATCGACAACAACCTCCCCGGCTCGGAGCTCTCGATCGGCGCAGACACCGCGCTGAACGTGAACGCTGAGACGATCGACGCGATTAAGGCGTCGGCGTCGGCCTCGCAACGCGCATTCGTCGTCGAGACGATGGGCCGCCAGTGCGGGTACCTCGCGCTGATGAGCGCGATCACGACGGGCGCCGAGCAGGTGTACCTGGCAGAGCAAGGGATCACCCTTGCGCGCCTCGCCGACGACGCTGCCCGCATGGTGCGCTCGTTCAGCGAGGGCCGCCACCTGTACTTGACGATCCGCAACGAATCGGCCTCCGAGTACTACACCACGGATTTCCTGCGCCGCACATTCGAGGAGGAGGGCGGCGGCCTATTCGACGTTCGTTCGCACATTATCGGGCACACCCAGCAAGGCGGACGCCCCTCGCCGTTCGATCGCACGCTCGCCGTGCGCTTGGTGGACCGTGCACTCGACGTCCTCGCAGAGCAACTCGATGCCGGAAAGGTCGGCGCGTTCCACGTGGGGCACTTGGACGGGAAGATGACGTCTCTCCCGGTGGCACACATGCCCGAACTGATCGACATGGATTCGCGTCTGCCATATGACCAATGGTGGATGGGGCTCACGTGCATCGCCGCGGCGATGGCCGATGCGCACTACGATCAGCCGCTCACCACGCTCTCAGTGGTTCTCGACAACGAGTAGATGCACTCGGTGAACGCCAGGAGCGGGCGGCGGGTTTTCCCGCCGCCCGCTCCCATCACACAGAGGCAATCACTCATCGTTCGCGGCCTGTCGTCAGCAGCGCGCCGCGAGTATTTTACTCACTCGGATTTGCATCCGGCTCCGCATCCGCAAGCGGCTGCGGAGCCACAGTGATCCGATCGATGCGTCGGCCGTCCATCGCTGCAACCTTGAGCATCAAAGAACCAAGCATCACCTCATCGCCTTCTTCCGGCATGCGCCCCAGCTCATCGACCATGTAACCGGCGAGAGTATCAAACGGGCCCTCCGGAAGTTCACGCTCGAGGTATTTCTCTACCTCTGCGCGGGAAAGCAAGCCGGAAACCTCTCCGCCGAACTCGGACGAATAGTCGATGTCGGATTCGGAATCGTATTCGTCTTGAATTTCGCCGACGAACTCTTCGACCACATCTTCCAACGTGATCAGGCCGTCGGTTCCGCCGTACTCGTCGATCACGATCGCCAGATGGGAATTCTGCGCACGCATCTCCGTGAGCGCCGCCAACACTGGCTTGCCCTCAGGGAAGAACTGGACGATTCGAACAATATCGCGCACGGCCTTCACCTTCGGATCAGGCACGAGGAGATCACGAATGTGGATGAAACCGATCACTTCGTCGTCATTCTGGTTGTCGCGTACCGGGTAGCGGGAATGGTCAAGCTCGTTGACCATCATCTGCGCCTCATGAATCGGCAAATCGGCGTCGATAAAATCGACCTCCGTACGTGGGGTCATAATCTCCTCGACCGTACGCTCCCCGACAGACAACAGATCCACTACCATGTCGCGTTCGGTGGCAGGAATTGCCTCGTAACCGGCAACGTACGAGCGTAGCTCCTCGGCGTCCATCTCCTCACGCTTGTCTTCCGGATCGCGTCCAAGCAGGCGCAGAACAACGTTCACCGAGATCCCGAGGAACCAAATCACTGGCGAAAGCAACGCGGTGATCGCGGTGAGCGGGTAGGCAACAAGCTTGGAGAACGTCTCCGCGCTCTGCATCGCCAAACGCTTGGGCACCAGCTCGCCGAGCACGATCGAGATGTAGGAGATCGCGATCGTCACCACGATGAAGGCGGTCGTCGATGCGGCACTTTCACCCATGCCCCACTTCACGAAGAGAGGCGAAAACGCGGGCGCAATCGTCGACGCGCCGAATGAAGCTGAGAAGAATCCCGCCAGTGTAACGCCCACCTGGACAGCTGAAAGGAAACGGTTCGAATCATCAGTAAGCTTCTTGATCTTAGCTCCCGACTTCGAGGTCATGGCCATCGATTCAATCTGAGTATCACGCAACGTGACAAGCGCCATCTCAGACGCCGAAAAAAGCGCACCAATCAGCGTAAAGAGCAGGACAAACACAATGTTGACCAGCAATGAATCCAATGTATTCCTTTCTTTGGCCGCTACAGTTGCGGCGTATTACCAAAAGAGGCGAAGAATGTGATCGCGCCAGCGAAGGCGAGACACCACGCGACGTCGACGAGCTTCGAACGGACTTGAGGAACAGTGCCAGCCGGCAGAATCACCCGAGCAAGCGCGTGGGCGACGAAACCGGTTGCCAGTACGTCGGCCGCCCATCCGACGTTCACAAGAAACGCCGTTCCGATCGCGACAACGAGCCAAGCGATGAGCACAACGTAGTATCCCAGAGGTGGGAGTTGGTAGTTGTTCACTTCGTTTCTTCTGCTTCCTCGTTCGATGCCTGCGTACGAACGATGTCAATCTCTTGAGTATCGAGTGTATCTTGAGGCTTTGCGGCAGCGCTAGGGACATTGAGGAAGCTCTCCTCGGCATCCGAGACAGTAGCATCGGGATTTTCTCTGAGCTCCGCAGCGACCTCGACGTCGGATTCGACGTGTTCTTCAGGTGCGACGCCGGCTGCGGGCTCGACGTCAGCCGTCGCCTTCGCACGTTCGCGATTTTCTCCCATTGCTGAGATCGTCGCTTTGGCGTGCGTGGAGGCGCTCTGGGCGCGCCCTCGAATCCACGAGGTGAACGTGGGATGCGAAAGCATACTCACAAGTACGAATGGGATGGCCACCTCGGCGAGAGTCAGGCCGAAGATGAGCCCACCGTTACCACCGACCGTGGCCATACGGCCCGAGCCAAGAGAACCGGATGCGGCTGAGACAAGCGCCGAGATAACGAGGGCGCTGAGTACTGCTCCCGCACCGGCGTCGGCGAGCACAACCGTCAGCGGATCTGTGCGCCGATGACGTCCGTAGTACACGCCCAGCAGCGCAAAAACCACAACCACAACTCCAACAAGCCACGGCGCAGCAAACCCCACCTGCGGCAGTGCCCCGAACGCAGGAATCGCGGGCAGGGGAAGCGCTGTGACACCGAGCGCGGAAAAACTCGTTCCAGTTCCAATCGCAAAGCCGGCACCAGTGAGATACGCGAAGCCCCACACAAGAGCATCTGGCACGTAGGCAAGTTGCAGTGCGGTGAGCCCAGCAGTATCCAGTGCTGAGCCGAAGAACGAGGAATGAATCGCGCCGATACGCTCTGCGCCGGCGATCAGGCCAGCACCCACAGCGAGGACTGCCACAACGAGTACCCCTACCACCACGAGCACCACCACGTGCACGATCCTGTCAAACGCCTCCGTGTTTGCCTCAGGGACAAGGAACTCACGGCCTGCGAGCGCGACGATTGTGCCAAACCAGACAGAGGCACCGACAAGGGCAACCCACCACGGGCCACCAGGGCGCGAAACCGCTCCCACAATGCCGACGAACGCCACGGGGACGGCGGTGGCCACCGCCCATTCACCCCAATTCAGAACACCTCGACGCCGCAGCGTGCCATACGTGAGGCCAACGGCAAGAAGCGTCAACGTGAGCGGTGCCAAGCTCAGGTAACCACCTCCCACTGCCACCGAGCCGCTAAACGCGGTGAGGAAAAAACCGGAAGCGAAGCGCGCAGCATCACCCCAGGTAGCGTCGCCAAGGGAAGGCGCGGCAGCGTCGGCAACATAGAACAGGAGGACGGCGAGGGTGACGACGAGCCATGTGAGCACCGGGGCGAGTAGTGCACCTTTTGCCACGATGATGGCCCGCTGGAGCGCTGTGAGTTCGTCGTCCATCTGGGTTCCTTCCATCGTCACCGTTTCGTCTCCTCATTCTTGTCTGTGCTGCCTTGCGAGCTCAACTGCGCAGAAAAATCCTTCAGGGTACGGTACGCCAGTTGCCCGAACTCGAGGGCTCCCTTCATGGACGGGTGCGTTTGATCGACCTGCAACAGTGCCGGTTTTCCCGAAACGTAGGCGTTCCAATCAAGCAAGGTAACGTTCGCGTACTCCTTCGCTACCTTCGCGAGCTCCTTGTTCGAGGCAGACACGAAGGTGGACGGCGAATAGAGATTCACCAGCACAATCATGCGATCAGGGCCAAGCAGATCCATCACTTCACGGACCTTCTCCGTATCTGGCACGCCGGCGTTCGTGCCATAGGTGATGATCACTCCACGACCGATCTGGTTGGCTGCGAGCCCCTGACGCACCATTCGAGCAGCATCCTTCCACTGCATGTTGGATTTCGCGACGAAGCGGATTCCTGGCATCGCATGGACGAAGCCTCCCTTTGATGCGGCGATCATGGAATCGCCGATCGCGGTGATATCGTCAGTAGCAGGAACACTCGTGTCGAATTTTGTGGGGAGTTTTTCCCGCTGTGCGCGCGTCGCCGCTCCTTGTTCCGTGCTGGCCGGAGCCGCCGACGCCGATGGGGCGGCTGAGCTGCTCGCTTCGGCGTGAACTGGCTCAGCTTCCCCAGCTTCGATTTGGAGCGTGGTTGAGCTCTTCGCAGGCGCAAATGTGATGGCGAGGAGTGTCAGTGCAAGGAGCAACCCCACAACTCCAGCGGCGATCTTCCCTGCCCTCGAGGCACTCACTTCAGTTTTCAGCGCGTCGAATACGCGGCGGAAGCCGAACTTCCTTACCGGAGTCTCGACGAATCGGTACGAGACTTCACAGATCAGCGCTGTCAGCGCCACAGCAATCGCAGCACGGATCCAGTAAGCCGCAGTACCAATCGCCGCGGGGACCAGTGCAGTGACCATCACGAGGATCGGCCAGTGCCACAGGTACAGTCCGTATGAACGCGAACCAACCCAGCGGAATACTCGATTATCGGCGAGGCGCGCGAGTAACGATCCGGGCGCGAGCATCGCGGCGATCACCACCACCGTCAGTGAACTAACGAGAGCGATCACGCCACGATAGGCCCCCTCGGCGTCGTCCGGAAGGACGATCATCGCCACCGCAATCACCGCGAGTGCGCCCGCTCCGACCGGCTGGTTCATTGCACGCCATGTGGCAGAGCCGAGGAACGGCTCTCGAGGATCTGCCCAAATGAACGCCAACACAATTCCAAGCGCGATCCCGAACATGTGCGTGTGGGTGCCGTAGTACACGAAGGTGACATTCGCGGGATCGTAAAGCACTGCCATCAGCAACGCGGAACCGCCCGCGAGGATCGCCGCTATGGCGAGACGCTGCCAGAGTTTCGCGAGCACCGTGAGCAGAGCCAACATCACAAGCGGCCAGAACAGGTAGAACTGTTCTTCAATCGCGAGCGACCAGAAGTTCTTGAACAGCAATGGTGAAGTTTGGTCGAAATATGAGGTACCGTGCGCGATCTCGAGCCAGTTCGTGGAGAACGTCAGCGCGCCGAGAACCTGCCGACCGATTCCCACGAGCAGATCCCGATTGATCGCCCACGCGAGTGGCACGACGGTGAGGATCAGCACAACAAACGCCGGGAAGAGGCGGCGGGCACGGCGTACCCAGAACCCGCGAAGATCGAATCCGCCAGTTTTGCGCTTTTCACGCAGGATCAGAGTGGTGATGAGGAATCCGGAGATCACGAAGAAGACGTCCACTCCCAGGTATCCACCGGCCAAAATCGCGGGGCTGACGTGGTAGATCACCACAGCGAGCACTGCGAGGGCACGCAGCCCGTCCAGGCCGGCAATGTATCCGCCGTGGTCGCTCATCGACGCCGAAACTCGAGTTCCACCAGTTCCAGGGCGAGCTCCGGGCTCGCGACGCAGGCGCTGCGCGGCGCGGTTCCCGCTCGGGCGACGGGATGTGAACGTGTTGCGTGGATATTCACTCATCAGATCTTCTCCAGTGGTGCGAATCGGAGCATGAGGCGCTTGGTGGCGCCGTTCGAGAACTTAACTTTTGCGACAGTGGATTTACCCCCGCCCTCGAATGACACGACGGTTCCCGTGCCGAACGACTTGTGGCGCACGCGATCCCCAACAGCAAGGCCGCCGGTATTCTGCGGGCCCGACGCCGGCGCGGGGGCCGGGTCTGAACCGTCGAGTTTCCCAGGCGTGAAGGTGGACTTTCCGCCGTATGCTGGCGCAAAATCGGCGTCGTCGTTCCAGCGCGAACGCGAGCCGGACCTGCCAGAGCCACCCCAGCCAGAGCCTCCCCAGCCGCCGCGAAGAGATTCGACGGCGGCTTCCGAGCGACGCCAGGTGATGACGTCGGCGGGGATCTCTTCAAGGAAGCGCGACGGCGGCAGCGACTGCGGCGCGCCGTACTGCGCACGGGTGGCGGCGCGAGTGACGTAAAGGCGTTCGCGAGCGCGAGTGAGCGCCACGTACGCGAGGCGACGCTCTTCTGCGAGCTCGCGAGCCGAGCCGAGCGAGCGAATGTGCGGGAACGTGCCATCTTCCAGGCCCGTCACAAAGACGACAGGGAACTCGAGGCCCTTGGCAGTGTGGATGGTCATGAGGACCACCTGACCTTCGCCCTCGCCATCGGGAATCTGGTCTGTATCGGAAACAAGGGAGATCTGATCGAGGAATTCTCCGAGCGTGCCCTCAGGATTGAGCACGCGGAAATCGGAGGCCACCGAGTGGAGTTCTGCCAGGTTCTCCACACGCACTTCATCTTGCGGATCGTTGGATTTTTGTAGAACATCAAGGTAGCCCGAGGCGTCCATCAGATCGTCCAGAATGTCCGCAGGGGCCGCGCCAGCCTCTGCCTGAGCGCGCGCCGCCTCGAGCATCGTCACAAAGGCGGTCATCGACGCGCGGGCGCGCGGGGTGAGCCCTTCAACCTCCCCCATTTCTGGGTGCGCGACTGCCGCGAGCGCAGCACCGAACGACATGCCGAAGCGGGCCGCGTACATAGCAACGGTCTCCTCGGCCTTGGCACCGAGCCCGCGCTTGGGTTCGTTGAGAATGCGACGGATCGCCACCGTATCGTCCGGGTTTGCGACGGCGTGGAGATAGGCGATGGCGTCCTTGATTTCCTTGCGATCATAAAACTTGGTTCCACCGACAACCTTGTACGGAATTCCGGAGCGCACGAACATTTCTTCGAGCGCACGCGATTGCGCGTTCGCCCGATAGAACACCGCGAAATCACCGTACTTGTAGCCCTCGCCTCGGAGCTTATCGATCTCTTCGACCACGAACGCGCTCTCGTCCGATTCCGCATCGGCCACGTAGCCCACGAGCGGCTCGCCGCTGCCCGAATCGGTCCAAAGGTTCTTCGCGCGCCGGCCGTCGTTATTGGAAATCACGGCGTTCGCCGCAGAGAGAATATTTTGCGTGGAACGGTAGTTCTGTTCGAGGAGCACGGTCTGCGAATCCGGGAAGTCTTTTTCAAAATCCTGGATGTTGCGAATCGTTGCGCCGCGGAACGCGTAGATCGACTGGTCTGCATCGCCCACCACCGTGAGCTCACCGTGAATGGGATCTGCCTTCTCCCCTACCAGGGTTCGCACCAGCTCGTACTGGGCGACGTTTGTATCCTGGTATTCGTCTACCAGCACGTGGCGGAAGCGGCGCCGGTAATGCTCGGCGATCATCGGATTATTCCGAAGGAGCTGCACGGTTGTCATGATGAGATCATCGAAATCCATGGCGTTCGCCGCCGCGAGCCGCTTTTGGTAGCCCGTATACGCCCTGGCGAGGAGCTGTTCGTCTTTCCCATTCGCTGCCCGCTCGAACTCGGCTGCGCTGACCAGCTCGTTCTTCAAATCGGAGACCGCGCGCACGAGCTTCTTGGGCGGGTGTGCCTTGGATTCGATCCCCTCTTCGCGCGCAACGATCGTCATCAGCCGCAACGAATCGGCCGAATCGTAGATCGTGAACGTGGAGCGCATGCCGATCGCTTCGTGTTCTGCGCGCAGGATCCGCACGCACGCCGAGTGGAAGGTGGAGATCCACATGTACCGCGCCTGCGGGCCGAGCATCGCTTCAAGACGCTCGCGCATCTCCTTGGCGGCCTTGTTTGTGAAGGTGATCGCGAGGATCTCTCCGGGCGCAACCCGCCCGGTGGCGATCAGGTACGAGATACGCGTGGTGAGCACCTTCGTTTTGCCCGAGCCTGCGCCCGCCACTACCAGAACATACGGCGCGGTGGACGTGACGGCGGCTTTCTGTGCCGGGTTCAGCCCTGCCAGTAGCCGATCCGCTCCCGACGACGCCGGTGCGAAAACATTCGCGGGCGCTGAAGTTTCCGCCGGCTCGGGTTCGGCCGACGAGCGAGCCTTCGCGGCGTCGATTCGAGCGCGAAGGCGCGCCATTGCTGAAGAAAAATCATTCTCACTCATACTGCGTCTCAGTCTACTGGGCACCTCTGACAGTTTTTGGCGTGCACTTTCGGCGCGTCGATCACTTTTGCCCGATTGTGCGCAGTTTTCCTCGGGTAGAGCACAGGGGTGGGATTGTTGTGGCACTCTCGCCACAACAATCCCACCCCTGCCAGTCAGCGATTACTTCTCGCCTCGCCGACGCATCACGATCGCACCGCCGATCACCAGCGCAATGAGCGAGAGCACCAGCGCAACTTTCACCGACGCGCCAGTGAACGACAGCTCCGCCTGGCCCTTCGGCTGAGCAGCAGCCGTTCCAGCCTTCTGCGACGTGGCACCGGCCGTCGGCTTTGCAGCGACGTGCGTCTTCACTGCGCTCGTCGGTGTGCCCGACGGCGCCGACGTCGTCGGTGCAGCCGGCGCGGCCGGAGCTGTGGCCGAGTTACCCGGTGCTGGCGTGCTCCCCGGCGTCGGCGTGGCCGGAGCCGACGGCGTCGTTCCCGGAACCTTCCCCGGAACCGGCGTCTTCTCGGCACCCGGCTTACCCGGTGTCTTCTCAGCGCCCGGTGTCCCTTCGGAACCCGGTGTCTTTTCCGGAGCCGGAGCACCGGCCTCGCCCGGCTTCTCACCCTCGGGCTTTTCAGCCTTCGGCGTCGCATCCGGAGCGTCCGGACGTGCCTCGGTCACGCGGATGTCGGCAACGGAAACGCGGGTCGCGTCCTCTTGCGAGTTCTCGAGCGTCACACGCAGGTAACGCGCCTTGGTCGCACCCTGGAAGCCCATGCGACTCCAGTACTGATGGAAGGTGAGAAGCTCGCGCTTGCCGAGCTCCTCCCAGGTCTTGTTGTCGAGCGAGTACTCCACGGTCCACGAGGTCGCGCGATCGATCGGCGCAAGCTGGTCCGGAATATAGGTCACCGTATCCAGGCGCATTTCCTTGCCCAGATCGATAGTGTGAGTGGCCTTGCGCCCCTCAACAGCAACCGACGTGAACGCGTCGGAATCCATGACCGCCTCGTCGCCAGCCTTGCCGCCAAGAACCTTCACGCCCTCAGTCGGTGCGAAATAGGCGTCATCCCAATCGATCCGCAGCTGCGGAGCTGTCCACGCATACCAATCCTCGATCGACGTACCCTTCTCGCCAACCGGCAGCACGTACATCGTGATCTGGTACTTGCCGCTCGGCGCCTGGCGGCGGATCTTGTCCTTGTCGATGTAGGAGCCGTCCCAGCTGAACCAGGCAGGTGCGGAGCGGAAGCGCTGGCTCGGATCAACCTTGCCGTGCACCGGGCGCGAGGAGGACCACTTCACGCCCTTGACGAACTCGGCAAGCCCGCCGTCAGCGGCGAGAATATCGGTCAGACTCAACCCGAGCGGTGTGCCAACGGTGCCGTCTTTCGCCACCGGGGCCACGTCCACCGCGATCTTTTCCACGGGAACGTTCGGCTCGAACGAGAAACGAGCCGGGTCGGTGTACATACCGGTGTTGGTGTAATCGTTGTGGCCCATCGCGTCCACAGTGGGGTCAAGATCGTAGAAATCGCGGTTCTTCAGCTCAACCTTGCCGCCGTTTGCGAGCCCGAGCACGTCGGCTTTCGCCATGTCGCCACCCACGCCCGAGAACGGGATCGACAGCGCCTGGCCGTCCCCCTTCGGCGTGAAGGTGATGAAGCCGCCATAGAAATCGCCGTCTTTCATGCCCGTTGGCGGGGTAACGACGACCTCGAGTTCCACCGACGCCTTCGGCTCGAGTGTGATCTCTGTGCCGTCGGTGGAGACTTTCGCGGCACTTGCGGCCGTGTTCTTCTCCGGCTTCGCACCCGGGCCGGTGATCGTCACGGCGTCACGGTGCAAGAGCGTATAGACGACGCGGGTGGCGCCGTTGTTGCGCACCGTCACGGTATGCTTGTTGAGGGCTTTGTCGGTGCCGACGTCGGCTGCCTGGCCGAGGTTGAGCACCGACGGCGTGATCGAGATGTTCGCCTCGATCGCGGCGCCCACGTTCACGAGGCCCGCGCCCTGGCGTGCCATCGGCTCGAGCTCGCTCTTGCCGTGGTGCCATGCCACCGGTTTCGCGGTGGTGCGCAGACGCTCAGCAACCGCGTTCGAGAGGTTCTTCGCCTCAAGCGTGCGGATTTCCGGGTGCGCTTCGAGGATCAGCGCGGCAGCGCCAGCAACGAACGGAGCCGCCATCGACGTTCCGGAGACAGTCTGGTACTGGAGTGAGCCCGTGAGCGGCCAGGTGGACCAGATGCGTCCACCCGGCGCCACGACGTCGGGCTTGAGCTCGAGGTTCGAGTTTAGGCCCCAGCTGGAAAACTCGGACACTTCACCCGCGGTTGCCACCTCGAATTCCTGATGCCCCGTGGGGAACGTAATCTCCGAACCTTCTTGGAGCGCGGCGCGCATCGCGTTTCCGTCCTTCAAGGAAACGGAAACCACCGGGATTTGCACCAGTTCGTCGCGGTCCTTCTCCGGCATCACCGAAACCGACAGTGTGCCTTCCTTGTTGTTGTCGATGATGAGCATCTTCGCGCCGCCGGCTTGCGCATTGAACGCCTTGGTGCGGAAGTTACACTTCTTTTCATCGCCTCCGCGGCGCACGATCACCGCTTTGTCTTTGAACGCGTTTTCCTTCGGTGCGCTGCACAGGAGCGCCGGATCGTCCTTGGCAAGTTCGGCCTTGCCGTAGGCGGGGGCCGCCTCAACCACAGGGAACACGTCGGTGTCGTGTGGCACCACGAGCACGGCAGCGCCTTCGCCGATGCCGTAGGGGATCTTGTTCTTCACGAATCCGTCCTTGCCAGTCATCGTGAGGAAGTGGTTAGTTTCTTTCGCGTTGTCCACCGATCCCACGGTGATCACGCCAGACGAGGTGCCCGCGCCACCCATGGTCCAGCGGCCCTTGTCGCCCACGTTGCCCTGGGCCACGATCACCGTGATGCCCTTCTTGGTAAGCTCGGCGGCAGCCACGGCTGTTGGGTAGTCGGCGAAGATCATGTAATCGGTGCCGATCGACATGTTGACGATGTCCACGCCGTCTTCCGCAGCCTTTTCCATCGCCTTCGTGATCAGCTCGGCGGTGGTGTTCGAGTTGCAACCAAAGATGCGGTAGGCGCGGATCTTGGCGTCGGGCGCGACGCCGTTGATGCCGTCGGCCTGCCCCTTCTTTGCGGCCGCGATGCCCGCAACATGCGTACCGTGGCCGGCGCAATCGTCCGGATACGGATCAGGGCTGGGGCGCCCGAGGAAGCCGCCTGTGAAGTCGTCACCGACGAAGTCGTATCCGCCGATCACCTTGTTGTTGGGGAAGTTGGGCGATTCTTTGGTATCTTCGCTGGGTTTGCCGTTGCCACCGAGATCTGGGTGGTCGTAATCCACGCCCGTATCGATGATGGCGATCGTGGTGTTCTTACCCGTGTACTTTTGGCCATTGTGACCAACGAGCACGCCGCCCTGTTCTTTCGCGTGGAAGAGCGAGGGGGTTGCGATTCCTTCAGCGATCTGTGCGGGCGTGAGCTTTGCCGGCTTTGCCTTGTCGACGATCGGGGCCGGGCGCGGCACCTCGACCACCGGGCTGATCTGCTCGACTACCCCGAGCTTCGCGATCTTCTCAAGTTCGGCCGCGGAGGCATCGATCGCGACGCCGTTCCAGAGCTTTTCGTACTTCGTGGTGACCGAGGCGTCGATGCCGTCGGTGCGCAGCTGTGCGTTGAACGCGTCCTGCGAGCGACGGATAGTGGCGGCATCGCCACCTTTCGCAACAGACGGCCCTGCGAGTTTCACGAACCATCGCTCGGGCACGTTGGTGGCGGTTTTCCCGTTCGGGAGGGTTACGCTGCGCTGGATTTTCGTTTCCGCCGACGCCGGCGCGCTCGTTGCGACGGCAGCCGGAGTGATCGCGGTGGCAACGACGACGGCGGTGGCCGTGATCGCGCCAAGGCGCTTCATATTTGTGGTGAACACTGTTTCTGCTTTCTATTCTCCCTCAGGCGTTAGCGACACTTCGAGGGGGATGTGCTAACTAAGGCAACCCTAAGTTTAGCGAGTTCTCACAGAAAAAGAACGCCAGGAGAAAAATTTCCTGGCGTTCTTTTAGAGTCACCGCGAAAAGCCGCGAGGAAACAGGGAAAAGATCACTCCCACTCGATTGTTGCCGGCGGCTTGGAGGTGACGTCGAGGACCACGCGGTTCACGTCCGGCACCTCGTTCGTGATTCGGTTCGAAATCTTGGCCAGCAGATCGTAGGGCACGCGCGTCCAATCGGCCGTCATCGCATCCTCCGAGCTCACCGGGCGCAGAACGATCGGATGGCCGTAAGTACGGCCGTCGCCCTGCACGCCCACCGAGCGCACATCGGCCAGCAGCACCACCGGGCACTGCCAGATCTCACGGTCCATGCCGGCAGCCGTGAACTCGGCACGCACGATCGCGTCCGCGGCGCGCAGAGTCTCCAAACGATCGCGGGTCACCTCGCCCACGATACGAATACCGAGGCCCGGGCCCGGGAACGGCTGACGCCACACGAGGTTCTCCGGCAGGCCAAGCTCCAGGCCAATCGCGCGCACCTCATCCTTGAACAGATCACGCAACGGCTCAACGAGCGCAAACTCGAGGTCCTCCGGCAATCCGCCCACGTTGTGGTGCGACTTAATATTGGCCGTGCCGTCGCCGCCGCCGGATTCCACAACGTCCGGGTAAAGCGTGCCCTGCACGAGGAAACCAATGTTGCGCCCCTCGGCGCCCTCTTCAGCAACGAGGCGCGCCTGCGCGGCCTCGAACGAACGAATGAACTCACGACCAATGATCTTGCGCTTCGTCTCCGGATCGGACACACCATCAAGCGCAGAAAGGAAACGCTCCGACTCGTCCACCGCAAGGATACGCATACCGCGAGCGCCCGCGTAGTCACGGATCACCTGCTCGGCCTCGCCGGCGCGCAACAGTCCGTGGTCCACGAACACGCAGATCAGCTGATCGCCGATCGCACGGTGCACGAGCGCAGCCGCAACGGAGGAATCCACGCCGCCCGAAAGTGCGCAGATCGCGTACGAATCGCCCACCTGGGCACGAATCTTGGCGATCTGATCTTCGATAATCGACGAGGTGTTCCAGTTCTTTTCAATGCCGGCGGCAGCGAGGAAGTTCTCGATCATGCCCTGGCCGCCCTCGGAGTGCTTGACCTCCGGGTGCCACTGCACGCCGTAGATCTTGCGCTCCTGGTTCTCGAATGCGGCAACCTTGGCGCCGGCCGAGCGGGCGGTCACGGTGAAGCCTTCGGGAGCGGTGGTGACGGCGTCGCCGTGGCTCATCCACGCGTTCACGTGGAGCCCCTTTTCGCCAGTCACAACGCCGTCAGCAAGCATTTCCACATCGGTGGAGCCGTACTCGGACGTGCCGGTGTGCTCCACGGTGCCACCCATCGCCTGGGCGAGCTGCTGGAAGCCGTAGCAGATACCAAAAACCGGCACCCCGGCGTCGAGAATCTCGGTAGCGAGTGCGGGCGAACCCTCCTCGTACACCGACGACGGCCCACCCGAAAGCAGGATCGCTGCCGGGTTCTTGGCCAGGATTTTCTCGCCGCTCCACGAGTGCGGGACGAGTTCAGAGTAGTAGCCGGCCTCGCGGACGCGGCGTGCGATGAGCTGGGCGTACTGTGCGCCGTTATCAATAACAAGAACAGGCTGAATATTATCCACGGGCTTAGCCTACTTTGCCCGCTCCCCTATTGCGAACCCCGCACGTTGCAGTGAGACGTATTCGTCCGCTTAGTGAGATTGCGCGGGCGAGTTTCGGGATGTTCCGCCGACGTCGGGGCTCGTTTTGCGCCATCTGCTCCGGTTTTCGTGACGCCCGCGACGCCGGCGCGCCGCTTACCCGAGAGCAAGGCGCGCGTTCGAGACGAGTTTCACCTGATCTCCGCTGATGGGGTCGTGAAACTCGAGCGTGCGCGCCAGCAACTGGAGCGGATGCGCGAGCTGGGCGGCGTCGGCGGAGAGGACCTGCGGGAAGAGCGGGTCGAAGGCGATGGGCGCACCGATCGCGGCGAGGGTGGCGCGAAGCTGGTGTGTTTTGCCTGTGTGTGGGCGCAGCATCCAGCGCGCGAGGCCATCGCCGAGCGCCTCGACGGGCGCGAGATCGGTAATCGCGTTCGGCTCGCCATCAACGACGCGGGCCGCGAGCTCGCCGTGCTCCTTTTCGAGCCGCAGCTCTACGCGTCGCCACTGGCCGAGCTCTCCGACGAGCGGGGCGATCGCCTCGTATTCTTTTTCCACGTGTCGCCCCTGAAACATACGCTGATAAGCGCCGCGGACTTCGGGCCTCTTGACGAGCAGGAGCACTCCGGCGGTTCCGGCGTCAAGGCGGTGGGCGGGCACAAGATCGTCGTTAGAGAACTGGCGCCGGGCCGCCACCACCGCGCTTCGCGCCACGTAGCCGCCGCGCGGAATCGTGGCGATTCCGTGCGGCTTATCCACCGCCACCCAGTTCTCTGTTTCGGCAACGACGGGCAGGATAATCGGCTCGGCAGGTTCGTCCGGAACCGGGCGGAACAGCCACACACGCTGGCCCGGAACGTAGGGAGCGTCGGGCGCGAGTTGCTCGCCGAAGTCGGCGAATACGTCGCCTCGAGCGAGCGCCTCGCCGCTTCCTGGCCCGAAGCGCTCCTCGAGCCAGTGGGCGAGGAGCACCGGCCCGGCGTCGGGAAGGACAACGCTCGTTGCCCCGAGCCCCGCGCGTAACGGCGGGCGCAACCCACGCTCGCGACGTCGACGCCGTTCGGTTCTGCGTGTTCCCACGTGACCTCCCTCATGTGTGATTTCCCCGAAAATCTTACCTGTCGCCAACGCGCCCGCGCGAAAAGTGGGACGATAGAACTAGTCCTGCCCTGGCAGGCACGCAATGAGGCATCCGAACTAGATTGAGGAAAAACTCGTGACCAAGAGCGTCTACTTTACCGCGGCGGAGGGTAACTCCGGCACCCGCACTGCAGCCCTCTCGTTCGTCAAGCAGCTCAAGGCTGATTACCCGAACCTGGGCGTTTTCCGTTCCTTCACCAATGGCCCCATCGAAGAGGATGCGGCCTTTATTGAGCTCCTTGAGGCCGCTGGCCGGGTCGAAGATCTCGATCGCGCGTGGGGTTCGTCGCGCCAAACCTACGTCAACGACGAGGAAGAGGCGATGAACCAGCTGGTCAAGCGCTACACCGACTACGCCGAAGGGTTCGACGCGGTCCTCGTCCTCGGTATTCTCGACGGCGATCCGTTCAACCCCGGCACGCTCGATCGCGCCGGCCGCGCCACCGCGAACCTCGGTACCACGATGGTGCTCGCCGTTTCGGGCGCACTGCGCGCACCCGGCCAGATCACCACGATCGCGAAGCTCGCAAAGTCGGTTGTGACTGAGGAGCACTCCCCCGTGTCCGCCGTCGTCGTCACGGACGCCCCGGCAGAGTTCGACCAGGCCCGCTTCGCGCAAGAAGTCGCGCCGGTGATCGCGTTCCCCGACGGCGGTTCGCGCGAGCTGACCGCAGATATGGCGGCAACGCTGAAGGCCGCGATGGAGGAAGAGTCGGATGTGATTACGCCGCTCGCGTTCCAGTCGCGCCTGATCTCGCGCGCCCGCGCCGATCGTAAGCGCATCGTGATGCCCGAATCGAGCGACGATCGCATCCTGCGCGCGGCGGACGAGCTGCTCCGCCGCGAGGTTGCGGACATCATCCTGCTCGGCGAAAAGGACGAAGTCCTCGCCCGCGCCGGCGAGCTCGGCCTGGATCTTTCGGGCGCCTCGATCGTGTCGATCTCGGACCCGGCTCTCGTGGAGAAGTATGCCACAGAGTTCGCTCGCCTTCGCGAGAAGAAGGGCGTCACCTACGAACAGGCCGTTGAAACGCTCAAGGATCTGTCCTACTTCGGCACCATGATGGTGCACATGGGCGATGCAGACGGCATGGTTTCGGGCGCGGTGAACACCACAGCGAACACGATCGTTCCGTCGTTCCAGATCATCAAGACCAAGCCCGGCGCTTCGATCGTTTCGTCGTGCTTCCTCATGCTCATGGAAGACCGCGTGTTCGTGTACGGCGACTGCGCCGTGAACACCAACCCCACCCCGGAGCAGCTCGGCTCGATCGCGATCTCCTCCGCTGAGACCGCCCAGCAGTTCGGCGTTGAGCCGCGCGTTGCGATGCTTTCCTACTCGACCGGCGCCTCGGGCAAGGGCCCAGATGTTGACGCCGTCGTGGAGGCTACCCGCGTGGCGAAGGAAGCTCGCCCGGATCTGCTCATCGAGGGCCCGATCCAGTACGACGCCGCTGTTGACAAGGCTGTGGCCGCGAAGAAGCTCCCGGGCTCTCCGGTTGCCGGCCGTGCCACCGTGTTCATCTTCCCCTCGCTCTCGGCTGGCAACATCGGCTACAAGGCCGTTCAGCGTTCCTCGGGCGCCGTGGCCGTTGGCCCGATCCTCCAGGGTCTGAACAAGCCGGTCAACGATCTGTCCCGCGGCGCGCTGGTGGACGACATCGTCAATACTGTTGCCATCACCGCAATCCAGGCGCAGGGCTGAGGCCCGCGCCACAACAAACGTTCCGACGCCGGCGTACAATCAGCGCCGGCGTCGGGAGAAACTTCCCCAAAGAAACTAAAAGGAGATTACGTGTCTGTACTCGTCATTAACTCGGGTTCGTCGTCCATTAAGTACCAGCTGGTGAACCCGGAGACCGGCGAATCGCTCGCCTCGGGTCTCGTCGAGCGCATCGGCGAAGAGATGTCGGCTCTCGAGCATAAGGTGAACGGCGAAAAGCACACGGTTGAGGAGCCGATCGCCGATCACGGCGTTGGCCTGAAGATGGTGCTCGATATGTTCAACACCTACGGCCCGAAGCTCGAGGACGCTGAGATCAAGGCTGTCGGCCACCGCGTGGTTCAGGGCGGCAAGTACTTCGACAAGGCCACAATCATCGACGATGCCGTGCAGGCCAAGATCGAAGAGCTCATCCCGCTCGCTCCGCTTCACAACGCTGCCCATCTGAAGGGTATCGAGGTTGCGCGCGAACTGTTCGACGTGCCGAACGTTGCCGTTTTCGATACCGCGTTCTTCCAGAACCTCCCGCGCGAGTCGGCCACCTACGCCCTCGATCGCGAAGTTGCGGACAAGTACGAGATCCGCCGCTACGGCGCGCACGGCACCTCGCACATGTTCATCTCGCAGACGGTGTCGGAGCTCCTCGGCCGCGACGATCTCAAGCAGATCGTGCTGCACGTGGGTAACGGCGCCTCGGTTTCCGCCGTCGTGAACGGCAAGGCCGTGGATACCTCGATGGGCCTGACCCCTCTCGAGGGTCTCATGATGGGAACGCGTACCGGCGATATCGATCCGGCCGTGGTGTTCCACCTCGCTCGCGTTGGTGGCATGTCGATCGACGAGATCGACACCCTGTTCAACAAGAAGTCGGGACTGAAGGGCCTCGCCGGCGACAACGACATGCGCATGGTGTGGGAGAAGGTCGAAGCTGGCGACGAAAACGCGAAGGAAGCCATCGAGGTGTACGTGCACCGCATCGTTCACTACATCGGCGCCTACGCCGCTGTGATGGGCGGCCTGGACGTGATCACCTGGACCGCTGGTGCAGGCGAGAACGACGATCTGCTCCGCGCCGCTGTGGCTGAGCGCCTGGCAGGCTTCGGCATCAAGATCGACGCCGAGAAGAACTCCGTGCGTTCGAAGGAAGCACGCACCATCTCCACCGAGGATTCCTCGGTTCGCGTGATGGTGATCCCGACCAACGAAGAGCTCTCGATCGCCCGCCAGGCGATGGAACTCATCTGAGCTGGTTATTGATGAAAAGCGTGGCGGGGTACCCCGCCACGCTTTTCATTTAGACTTGAGGCATGTATTGGCAGCGCCGGCGTTGGCACTGCCTGATTTTCCCGTTTTTGAAAGGACCATTCATGGCCGTTGAACTGATCACCGATGCCACCCCGGAGCTGGAGAAGGCGTTCGCCCTCCTGATCCCGCAGCTGTCGAAATCCTCCACCCCGCTCGATATTGAGGGCCTGGAGCGCATCCTCGCCTCCGATTCGCTCTCGCTCCTCGCATTCCGCTCGGAAACCGACGGCGCGATCGTCGGCATGCTCTCGCTCGTGATGTTCGAAATCCCCACGGGCGTGCGCGCCTGGATTGAGGATGTTGTGGTGGACGAGGCTGCGCGCGGCCAGGGCGCCGGGCGTGCGCTCGTCGAGGCTGCAGTGGAGCTCGCCGAGAAGCGCGGCGCGAAGTCGATCGACCTCACCTCCCGTCCCACCCGCGAGGCTGCGAACCGCCTCTACCAGCGTTCCGGCTTCGAGATGCGCGAAACCAACATTTACCGCTTCAAGAAGGCGTGAAGCACTGGCGCATCTGAGCGCCACACCTCAGCCCTGCGAAACGGCGACGCCGGTGGCTCATGTGCACCACCGACGTCGCCGCTCTTTCTCTCACAAGCACAACCTCAAGAAAGCCTCGTCATGAACTCGCCCCTGAACGCCTCCGATACCTCTGTGGTAAAACGAGCCCGCGTGGTCCTCGCCGCGATCGCAAACCCGAAATTCCGTCACAAACTCACCCAGGTACTTGCCGGTACCTGCGCCGACACCGCCAATCTCCCCTTCGACTGGGCACACGGCGAACAGATCGACACTAAACTCCTTCGCTCAACGCTAGCTGGCCTCGAGGGTCTCCTCGACGAACACCTCATCACCAGAGTCGAGAGAATCAGCATCGTACCGGCCAGAGAGGACGAGCTCCAGGCGCTCTCTGCCCAACTCATCACCACAGTATTCTCGCGAATCGCGCCACGCACGAAGCTGAGCGAAACTGAACTCAACGCGGCCCTTGCCATGTTCGTTAGTGACGTCGCGAACGTCCGCAGGGCCGCCGTCGACGCCGGTATCCTCCAGCGCACCCCAGACGGGCGCGAATACTACCTCGCCCTATAGTCGTTCAATTTTACCCACGGTAACGAGGAATAGGTGACAAGGAATAAATATATATGAGAATCTCACAAACTTGGCTGGGGCCAACCTCCATTAAATCAGAGACTTTTATCCTCAAATCGAACACCGTCCTGAATCCGCAGGAATTCGCCAATGATCATAAACGTTATCTGGCCTCAATCGACGCAGAACCAGATGAAGCCGCACACTGGTGGCATTGGCAAAAGGACAAAGTTTCGGAGCCAGGTGTTGGATGGGTATCTTTAAAACTCAACGACACCCAATTAATGCCGTTGGAGGCGTGGACAAATGTGGGAGGATTTTGGATAAACCTTCTCGGCGCTATCGATAACTACCTCAAGACGGGAGCCGGCTTTGGGGGATTTAGTGACGAGCCCGACGAGTTTTCAATCATAAAAAAAGGCGAAATTGCCTTATTTACTCTGCGCAGCTCTCAGCATGTGGTTGACCCTCAATCTTTCGTATCTTCTCTGCTTGATGGTGCATCGAATTTTTATCACTGGGCGGATACACACATAGGAACGTACCCTCCTTCTGCGATCGAAAATATTGACCGTATGCTCAATTCACTCCGAAGCAGCTAGCACGACAAGCATTGCCATTTCTTTCTCTCCGGGCGCTAGTCCAGGTGCCCGGAGAGCTTGCGCAAGCGTTCCAGGCTCGAACCGCGCAAGCCACGGATATGCACGAGCTTGCCACGATTGTGATACTTACGCGTCACCGCATCGAGCGTGGCCACCGTAGACGCATCCCAAATCTCCGCATCGGACAGATCAATAATGATCGTATGCGCACGCGTATCAAAATTAAAACGCTTCATGATCGAGGTAGCCGAAATCCAAAACAACTGCCCATGAACCGTATACGTGCGGATCTTGCCATCCCCCTCCGGCGCCTCCTCGAGCACCGTCTCCACACGAACCATGTGCGTGATCCGGCGCGTAAACCCGATAATCGCGGTCACCACACCCACACCCACACCGATCGCCAGATTCTGCGTCAGGATCGCACTGACCATCGTGGCAAACATGATGATCGATTCCGTCCACGGCATAAACTTAATCGTGGCCGGACGCATCACACCCCAATGCACCGTCTTGATACCGATCACCAGCATCACAGCCGCGAGCGCCGACGTCGGGATTGCCGCCACCACCGGCGCCAGCCCCAGGCTGAGCACCAGGATAAACACGCCACCCATGAGCGTGGCAAGGCGCGTCCGCGCACCCACCTCGCGCACCGAGATCAGCGTCTGCCCCATCATGCCGCACCCAGCCATGCCACCAAACAAACCAGACGCCATGTTTGCGATTCCCAGCCCGATCGTTTCGTGAGTTTTGTTCGAATCGGAATCGACGACGTCGTCGGCAAGTTTCGCCGTCATCAGCGAGGTAATAATCCCAATGAACGCCACCGCCAGCGAATACGGCGCGATGATCTGCAGTGTTTCGAGGGTGTAGGGCACGGCCGGTAGCCCCGGAACGGGCAGCGCTCCCCCAATCGGGCCCATATCCCCCACGCTCGGCACGCGCCATCCGGCGAGCACCGTGACCACCGTGAGCACGACGACGGTGACCAGCGGCCCGGGCAGCGCGCGAGTGATTTTTGGCCAGACGAACATCACGGCGATGCCGAGCGCGGCGAGCACCCACACCTGCCAGTTGCCCTGCGTGAACACTTTCGCTTGGGTCCACATCAGCATCAGCCCGAGCGCGTTCGTAAAACCGAGCATCACGCTGCGCCCGATGAGCTTTTCAAGGTTGGCCACGCCCACGAGCCCGAGTACGGCCTGGATGAGGCCGCCAAGGAGCACGGTGGCCATCATGTAGTCCACGCCGTAGGCGCTGCCGATCGGCGCGGTGACGATCGCGACGGCCGACGTGACGCCGGTGAGCACGGCAGGCCGCCCGCCCACGAACGCCATTGCCAGACACATCACCACCGAGGCGTATAGCCCCGCCGTTGGCGGCACACCCGCAATAATCGCGAAGGCGATCGCCTCCGGGATCATCGCAAGCGACACGGTGAGCCCGGCGATCACTTCCTTCCGTAGCCTGGTTGGAGTAGCGAACGCGTACTTGAACGACTGGAGCACCGATGTCGGCGCATATTGGCCGTCGTCAATCTCTTCCTTCGTCAGTACCCGTTCGCCGTGATCGCCGAGAACCTTCACCTGTTTGCACCTACCGAAACCGACACTCGCTGGAATTCCTTCACGTCTGAGTAGCCCGTCATCGCCATGGCGCGTTTGAGGGCCCCTACCAGGTTAGTACGGCCCGAGGCGTCCGAAGCTGGTCCGTTGATCACGGTTTCGAGGCTCCCTGCGCTCCCGACGGCGACGCGCTCGCCGCGTGGCAGGGTTGCGTGGCGCGCTTCGGCTCCCCAGTGGTAGCCGCGCCCGGGGGCTTCCTCGGCGCGCGCGAGCGCAGTGCCGAGCATGACGCCGTCGGCTCCACACGCGATCGCTTTCACGAGATCGCCGGAGGTGGAGATCTGGCCGTCGGCGATCACGTGGACGTAGCGGCCGCCGGTTTCGTCCATGTATTCGCGCCGCGCTGCCGCGACTTCCGCGACGGTGGTGGCCATCGGGACGGCGACGCCGACGGTGCGGCGGTTCGCCGACGTGGCGCCTCCGCCAAAGCCTGCGAGGACGCCGGCGGCTCCCGTGCGCATCAGGTGCAGGGCCGCGGTGTAGGAGGCCACGCCGCCCACGATCACCGGCACGTCGAGATCGTAAATGAAACGCTTGAGGTTGAGCGGCTCCGCGTTAGAGGAGACGTGCTCAGCCGAAACAGTGGTGCCACGGATAACGAAAAGATCCACACCGGCGTCGGCGACAACGTCCCAGTACTGGGAGGTGCGCTGCGGCGAAAGCGCGCCAGCAACAATCGCGTCCGCCTCGCGCAACTCGCGCAGGCGCTGGGTGATCAGCTCGGGCTTGATCGGCTCCGCGTAGGCTCGCTGGAGCACGCCCGTCGCTTCCTCCTCGCTCGCGGCGGCGATCTCCTCAAACTGGGGCGTGGGATCCTCGTAGCGGGTCCACAAGCCCTCCAGATCGAGCACTCCGATGCCGCCCAAGCGCGAGAGTTCGATCGCCGTGCTCGGGGAGGTGACCGAATCCATCGGCGCGCCGAGGATCGGAACCTCGAGGTAGTTGGCGTCAAGCTGCCAGGTCACGGACACGTCTGCCGCGTCGCGTGTACGGCGCGAGGGGACCACGGCGATGTCGTCGAAAGAATAACCAGCGGTGGCGCGTTTGCCGCGCCCAATCTCAATTTCATTTGCCACACACCAAGCGTAGCCGTTTCGGTAGCCGCGTTTCCAAAGTGTCCGCGAAAAAGTGTCGTAGGCTGGTTTTAGCATCGTGACGAGAGCAAGAACCCACGTGGGAAGGCAGAAAAATGTGGACGAATAACCCGATTATCGGCTTCGATACGGAAACAACCGGTGTGGATCCCCACACCTCACGGCTCGTCACGGCGTCGGTAGTGCTCGTGGAGGACGGGCGCACTACGCGCAACTACTGGCTGGCGGATCCGGGCGTTGAGATCCCGGAACAAGCCCAGCGCGTGCACGGCATCTCCACCGAGAAAGCGCGTGAGGAGGGCCGGCCGGTGAGGGACGTTTTGGACGAGATCGCGGACATCCTGTGCAATCACATGCAACAGGGGTTCGTCGTGGTGGCCTACAACGCTTCGTATGATCTCACGCTCATGGAAGAGGAGCTCGCGCGCCACGGCCTCGCAACGATGGCCGAGCGGCTCGGGCGCGAGGTAGGGCCGATTGTGGATCCATTCATGGTCGATAAGAGCTGCGATCGCTACCGCAAGGGCAAGCGGCGCCTGGAAAACCTCGCACAGCATTATGGCGTGGCTCAGGATGATGCGTTCCACAACGCGGAGGCAGATGTTCTCGCCACACTGCGAGTGCTCGGAGCGATTTGCCGCAAGTATCCGGATATTGCTCAAATGGACCTGGCCGAACTGGAAAAGTTACAGGTGGAAACCTACAACGATCAGCGGGATTTCTTTGACCGGCTGAACCGCGAGAAGGGGCGTCCCACCCCTCCCCGCGGCTGGCCAGTAGCTCGCGCTCAGTGAGTGCCGATCAGTAGTTCGGCGCTTTGACGGTGATCTGCACGTCGTGCGGGTGCGATTCACGCAGGCCCGCGGAAGTGATACGCACGAAGCGCCCACGCTCGGCGAGCTCGGCGATCGTGCGCGCGCCCGTGTAGAACATGGTCTGATGCAGGCCGCCCGTAAGCTGGTAGAGCACCGCCTCCACCGGGCCCTTGGATTGCACCTGGCCTTCGATACCTTCGGGAACGATCTTCTCGTCGCTCTTCACATCCGCCTGGAAGTAGCGATCCTTCGAGTAGGAGACGCGCCCGCGCGAGCTCATCGCACCGAGCGAGCCCATGCCGCGGTAGCTCTTAAAGCTCACACCGTTGATTTGGTAGGTTTCACCTGGGGTTTCATCCGTGCCGGAGAGCAGGCCGCCGAGCATCACGGTTGATGCTCCAGCAACGATCGCCTTGCCAATATCGCCCGAGTGGGTCAGGCCGCCGTCAGCGATCAGGGGAACGCCAGCCGGCTTCGCGGCGAGGGAGGCGAGGTAGACGGCGGTCACTTGGGGAACGCCGATACCTGCAACGATTCGCGTGGTGCAGATCGAGCCCGGGCCAACGCCCACCTTCACGCCGTCCGCGCCCGCGTCGATCAGCGCCTGCGCACCCTCGGTGGTGGCGATATTGCCACCGATCACGTCCACGCCTGCGAACTCCGGTGCGGCCTTGATCTTGGCAATCATCTCGAGAGCGAGGGCGGCTTCGCCGTTCGCGGTGTCCACAAACAGAACGTCCACGCCTGCGTTTGCCAACGCGAGCGCGCGCTCCCAGGCGTCACCCCAGTAACCGATCGCCGCACCAACTCGCAGACGGCCAGCAGGATCGAGTGTTGCTACGTCGGGATCAACTTCGCCCGAGGGGGCGGCCTTCACCGCGGCCACGTGCTGGGCCTGATCCTCGATCGAGAGGTTGCGGTGGATCACGCCGAGGCCACCGAGCGTCGCCATCGCGATTGCCATACGCGATTCAGTCACGGTATCCATTGCCGCCGAGAGAATCGGCATTTTGAGGGTGATGTTTTTCGTCAGAGGTGCGCTCGTATCCACTTCGGACGGGATCACGTCCGTGGCGTTCGGAAGAAGGAGCACATCGTCATACGTGAGGCCAACCAGGCCGAAAGGGTCGTTACTCATGGGCCTAGTGTAGTCCGCAGAGCGGACGGGCGCTGTGGGCCGTCTCTCCTCACGCACAGGAGTGCACTCATTCCCGTGCGAGAACGGCAAAAATAGGCGGATTTTCATGCGCAAGCGATATCTAGCAGAAATGAGAGTGAAGATCAACACTGTTTCTTCGCGGATTTGCAAGTTAAACTAGATGAGGTTTCGCGCAGGGCGATCATTTGGGGTCGCCATCGCGGTTCCCATGCACATGGATATAAAGGACGTGAAATTTTGGTAGCTCGCATCAAAGATGTTGACGGTGCCCTTGTGGATTTTTGGGACTGGCAGCTTCTCGGCGCTTGCAACTCGATGGATCCGGAATTCTTCTTCCATCCCGAAGGCGAACGCGGTGGCCCGCGTCGTCGTCGCATCGAGCGCGCGAAGCGCATCTGCCAGGCTTGCCCGGTGATCGAACAGTGCCGTGAGTATGCACTCTCCCACAACGAGCCGTATGGCGTATGGGGCGGCATGTCGGAAGAGGAACGCAACCGTGTGGTTGCCCGCCGTCGTCACGCACCGACAGCCTGAACGCAGTCGAACATAAAGGAGTGGAGGAACACCGAGGTGTTCCTCCACTCCTTTATGTTCGTTCGCCGAGGCGAAACGCGGGCCTCACGCAGCAAGCCGCCGCCCGACGTCGGGCCGTCACCTTGCGCCGGATCAGCTCATCTGCGCCTCACAGGGCACGCCGAGCGATTCAGCGCTCGACCACTGCGAGAACGTCGCGCTGGGAGAGGATGATGAACTCATCCTCGCCATACTTGACCTCGGTGCCGCCATACTTGGAGTAGATCACCTTGTCGCCAACCTTGACGTCCATCGCGACGCGGTTGCCGTTGTCATCAACTCGGCCCGGGCCCACGGCCAGAACCTCGCCCTCCTGGGGCTTTTCCTTCGCGGTATCGGGCAGGACCAGGCCAGAAGCGGTGGTCTGCTCAGCGGAAACCTGGCGGATGACGATGCGATCGTCAAGCGGCTTAATGGAAACCGACATTCGGATTCCTCCTTTATTACTCACAACTTTGGACGGAATGCGACGCCGTCGCGGGGGTCGCCTCACTCCAACAACACCATCTAGATTAGGCCGATTTTGGCACTCGGTCAACGCGAGTGCCAGCGCATCGCCGGGCGCGAACACGCGATGGCGTGAGACAATGGGACACGTGATTTCTTCGCTTCTCACCCCCGATGGCATGGCGCTCCTCGACCGGCTCAGTAGCTACGATCCGCAGCAGGTTTTCGCGCTCACCGCGCAGCTTCGCGCCGAGGGCTACTCCCCCGAGGTCGTTGCAGCCGCGCTCACGCAGGCGCGCCTGCGCGAGGCGGCGGTAGCGAAGTTCGGACCGTTCGCACCCACCATGCTCTTCACTGCGGACGGGCTCGAGCAGTCCACGCGCCTGCGCGTGTCCGCGCATCACGCCTCGCGGCTACGCTCAGCTGGCGCCACCTCCGTGCTCGACGTCGGGTGCGGAATCGGCGGCGATTCGCTCGCTTTCGCCGGGCTCGGCCTGGACGTGACGGCGATCGAGATTTCCGACGACGCCGCTGCCGCCGCCTCGTTCAACCTCGCACAGTTCCCGACGGCGAAGGTTTTCCACACGGACGCGTTTTCGCTGGATCTTGGCTCGTTCGGCGCCGACGCTGCGTGGCTCGATCCCGCCCGCCGCGCTGGCGGCCGCCGGATCACGAACCCGGCCGAGTGGTCGCCGTCGCTGGAGACGGCCATCGAGATTGCACGGGGCTTCCGTAGTGCCGGCATCAAGGTGGCGCCCGGGATCGACTATCGCGATCTGCCGGCCGATTCGCGAGTCACGTGGATTTCCGACGGTGGCGAGCTTCTCGAGGCCGTGATTTGGCTGGGCGAGGCGGCGCAAACTCCGGGCCGCGAGGCGCTCGTTCTGGGGGACGGCACGTGGCAGTGGGATCCGCAGGTGGATTCCCCGCAGGCCGAGGCCGAGATGGCGCAGCCGCGCGAGCTCGGCGAGTGGCTGTACGAGCCCGATCCGGCGATTATTCGCTCGGGATCGGTGGCTTCACTCGCCGCTTACCTCGAGCTGGCGCCCGTTTCGCAGGCTATCGCCTACCTCAGCGGCGGCGAGGTTGATTCGCCGCTTCTTGCTCGTTTCCGCGTGCTCGATGTGCTGCCGTTCGATGCGAAAGCGATCCGGCGCGAGCTTGCCGAGCGCGGGATCGGCCGGGTGGAAATCAAGAAGCGAGGCACCGACGTCGTGCCGGATACGTTCCGGAAGAAACTCAAGCTCGATCCGAAACGTACCGGTAGCGCAACACTGATTCTCACGCCGCTGCTCGGCAAGCACCAGGCGATCCTCGCCGAGCGGGCGTGAGAGCAAGCTTCGACGCGCCGAAGCGATTGCGGAAACCGTGGGGAATATACGAACTTTGCCCGTGGCGTATCCGCGGTGAAAGGCGCTCAAGAGAAAAGCTGGTGGGCGTTCGATACCCACCAGCTTTTGCCTCTGAGGTTCCGTTAGCGCACCACGATCACATCGCGCGAGAGGCCCGTGTTCACCGTGATCCCCAGATCGCTCGGCTCCACGCCCGCCATCACCAGCGAATAGCCAAGAGCCGCAATCATCGCGCCATTATCGGTGCAGTATCGGATCGGTGGGATACGCACGGTCACGCCGTACTTTTCCGCACGCTCCTCCGCAAGCGAACGCAGACGCGAGTTTGCCGAGAAGCCGCCGCCGATCACGAGGGTGTCGCAGCCGAAATCCTCACACGCTTGGAACGCCTTCGCCGTCAGAACATCCGCGACCGCTTCCTGGAAACCAGCCGAAATGTTCTCGCGCTGGAGCTCCTCACCGCGCGCAAGCGTTCCTTCGATGTGACGGGCAACGGCTGTCTTCAAACCAGAGAACGAGTAATCGTAGGGGTGGTTGACCTTGTCCTTGCCCTTGGACAGGCCACGCGGGAACCGGATCGCATTCGGATCGCCTGCCTGCGCGAGCTTATCCACGTGCGGGCCGCCCGGGTACGGCGTACCGAGCAAACGGCCGACCTTATCGAAAGCCTCGCCTGCGGCGTCGTCCAGAGTGCCGCCGAGTTCCTTGACGTCGGTTGCGATGTCGTTGACCAGCATGAGGTGCGAATGGCCACCGGAAACGGCCAAGCCAACAAACCTTTCCGGAAACGCGCCGTGGACCAGCTGATCCACCGCGATATGACCAATAATGTGGTTCACGCCGTACAGCGGCTTGTTCAGTGACAGCGCCAGTGCCTTCGCCGCCGACACTCCAACCGTGAGCGAACCGACCAGGCCAGGACCGGCCGTGACTGCGATTGCATCCACATCCTCGAGTTGCACGCCCGCCTTCTCCAGCGCCGCGTTCAGGGTTGGCACGAAGGACTGCAGGTGCGCACGCGAGGCGATCTCCGGAATGATGCCACCGAAACGCGCGAACTCATCCATCGACGTCGCCGTTACGTCCGCTAACAGTTCCCCGCCGCGAACCAGCGCAACGCCGGTCTCGTCACACGAGGATTCAATTCCCAAAACTAGTTTTTCCACGCCCATTATTGTACCGCTCGGGCTCCCCCACCGTTCCGTGAGGTTCGCCGCCCGTGCTCACCTTTCGTTCGTTTGTTTTCTCTCCGCTGACGCCGATGGCTCGAGTTTCATAATCAGTGCGTCGTCGTCGGAATAGTAGTTTTTACGCCGGCCCACCACAGTGAACCCGGCCCGCTGGTAGAGGCGTTGCGCCTCCTCGCCTTTCGCCCGGACCTCGAGGAAAATCGCCTCGGCGCCCTCCGCCCAGGCGGCAGCGATGAGCTCGCTGAGGAGCTCGCCGCCAATCCCCCGCTCGCGCGCCTGCTCGGCGACAGCGATCGTCAAGATCTCGGCCTCCGGGCCAAATCCCACACCGCCGAGCGCGATCACCTCACCCGCAGTTTGCGGCGGCTCCGGCTCGCTCTCCACCAACAGGTAGAGCTGGCCAGGAGCCTCAACAGCCTGTTGCCACACGGCAAGCGGCCACGCATCCGGCCCGAACACGCGCGCATCAAACCGCGCGAGCCGGGCCGCATCCCCAGGCCGAACCGGACGGAATCTCACTGGTACGGATTACCCTCGGCCTTCGGCTGCGCGTGTGCGCCGCCGTGAACATCCGGGCGGCGCAAGTACTGCGGCTCAGTGCCCAGATCCAGATCCTCGCCAGCCTCCACGCGCGCTTTCCGCGACGCCGCTAGGCGAACCATCACCGCCGGATCAGCGTGAACCACCGTGCGCTCCCCGAGCTCGTCCGGGTACAGATCCTCCGACGGCGCTGCGAGAACGGCTGGTTCCTTCGCGAGTTCCTCAGCGAGTGCGGCCGGCTTGAGCACACGAGCCTCGGTGATCACCGCGACGTCGTCGGCGCCCATCGGGCGGGCACGAAGCGCATAGACTTCCTTGCGCCGAGCGTCGATCACACTCACTACTTCTTGAGCACCGGCGTCGGCGGCCGCGAGCGCCAGCACCTCGAGGGAGGAAACTCCCTCAACCGGAACACCCCAGCCGCGGCCGAGTGCGCGGGCTGTCATCAACCCCGCGCGCAGGCCCGTGAATGCTGCCGGACCGGTGCCGGCCACGATCAGATCCGGGCGCGAAATACCCGCTTCCTTCAAAACCTCGGCCACCATGGGTGTGAGATGCTCGGCGTGATGGCGTGAATCCGTTTCGTGGCGCGCAGCAAGAACCTCAAAGTTCTCGCCAACCACGCCGATCGAGATACCGGCAGATGTATCAATCGTCAGAGTTGTCATTGTTATCCTTTTCCAGATTCTCGTGTGTACGAGGAAGTTGATAAACAGCGACCTTCGGGGCCGCATCCTTGAATGACGGTTTTTCATGAAGTGGCTCTGGCGCAGGAACCGCTTGGGGCATATCCTCGAGCCTCTCTCGATTATTTTGGTCCCAGCGAAGCCACGCTAGCGAGAAAACTGCAAGGAGCCCGACTCCCCAACCAACCGCAATCTTGGACAGGAGGGAGTGTCCCGTCTGAGGAGTCTCTGCAATACTTGTGCTCGAAGAGCGGCGTTTTTCGCCAGCGAGAGAGCCCCTGTTGATCAGAAAATCCTGGAGCGAGATCTCGCCGAGGACAACTTCCGCGCCTGCCTTGGAGGCTGGAGTGATGGTCTGCCCTGCGAGCGCAAACCATGCCTCAAGCTCTGGATCGGAAACGAGGCGGATATTGCGTGTTCCGGCCGCGCTCCCCAGGCGAACATCGGCTGTCACTTTGATCGCTTTGGGCTTACGGTCATCAAAGTTTGCTTCAAGCGAGCCGACCACAACGCCGTTCTTGGAAACCGGTGCCACCCAATTATTGGTATCCGCGACAGTTGCGGTTGAGCCAGCACCCGAAAAACGAAAAGCCCGCACGGGCGTTCCCACAGTAATCACCGTGGGGCCGTCGGCTGCAACTCCGAAAAGAGACGGCGCCTGGCGTTCGGCCTGGGCAAGTCCTGCATCCTCAAACCAGGAAATAACATCGGGGACTGGGGGAACGTCCTGAGCAAGCGACGGTAGCGCCACAGGGAGGAACCCCAGTAACGCAAGCACGTACGCCAGAATCTTCATGCGCGCTCCAGATGCGCAACCTTCGGATCAGCGAGAACTGAATCCGCGAGCGCCTGCGAGCGCGGCCCGTGTGTCACAAACGTGAGAGTTCGTGGAGCATCCTCATAGAGATCCTCCACCTCTTCCCCCTCGTTCGAGCCTTCGGGGCGGACAATCTGGATCTCAAGACGATCCTCCGCAAGCATCTCAACCTTGCCGCTACCCCATTCCACAACCGTCAGAGAATCCTCGAGAGACGTATCAAGATCGAGTGCGTCGATCTCCTCGATCGAGTTCAAACGGTAGGCATCCACATGCACCAGATCGATACGCCCGTGATGAATCTGCGCGATCACGAACGTAGGACTCGCGATCGCGCCCTCGATGCCAAGGCCACGGGCGATGCCTTGCGTCATTGTTGTTTTTCCGGCGCCGAGTGGGCCGTTGAGCATCACGAGATCGCCGGGTTCGGCAGCCTGACCAATTGCATAACCAACCGCCTGAATATCGACGGCCTGAGGAACTAGTAGAGAAACCATTTCTCTCCTTTCGCCCATATATTCTATGTTAGGCCACAGGGATCCGTGCCACTCGCGGGCCAATCCTGGTGACTATCTCATACCCGATAGTGCCTGCAGCTTCTCCCCAATCGTCCGCACTCGGGGCGTGAGCGCCTCCAAAGAGAACGGCGACATCACCCTCAGCAGCTCCCGGGACCTCCACGATGAACTGATCCATACACACGTTTCCCATAATCTTGGCTCGTTCGCCACCGAGGCTCACGTATGCGTTGCGCGACGCCGATCGCGGGATACCGTCGCCGTAGCCCAGCGGGACCACGGCGAGATGTCCGCCGACGGCGATTTCCGTGTGCCCGTATGAAATTCCGGTGCCCGCGGGAACATCGCGAACAGCAACAACATCAGCTTCCAGACGCATCACGGGTTCCAGGCCAAGGGACTCGGCGCTTGCCCGGCGCATATTCGGAGACAAACCGTACAGCATCGCTCCCGGGCGGATCATGTCGTATCGGGTGGCCGGATGCCACAGCGCACCTCCCGAAGCGGCGAGATGGAACATCTCAGGCACGACCCCAGCCTGCGCAAAGGCCGCACGAGCCTCTTCGAAACGAGCCGTTTGAGCAATCGTCAGCGAATCATCATCACTATCAGCATTGGCGAGGTGGCTCCATAAGCTCACCACCTCAATGGCGCCTTCCGCCTGGAGTCGACAAAGCTCGGCCGCCAGAGCATCGAGATCAGAGGGGTTCACTCCCCCGCGGGCCATTCCGGTATCGACCTCCACGTGCACACGGGCGGTCGCCCCAACCTCGCGGGCAGCGGTAGCGAGCTCTCGCAACGCCCACTGGCTCCCCACGCTCACATCCAGGACGTTCTCCACAGCCGCACGCAAGTTCGCCCCCGGAGCATAGATCCACGTGAAAACACGGGGAACCGGCCCCACCAAGTGCCGCAAGTGAAGAGCTTCCTCCAGCTGAGCCGCACCGAACCACTCCACACCAGCACCCAAGCCCCAGCGAGAAATGAACTCAATGCCGTGCCCATAAGCATTCGCCTTCACGATCGCCATTGTGGGCGCAAGTTCGCGAGCAACCTCAAGATTGTGTTCAAATGCGCTCTTCGAAATATAGGCGCGCGACGGGTAGCTCATGATTCTCCATTCAGGATTTCGTCGATAACATCGGGCAACGCGGAAGAAATCTCCCTAGCTCGGATGGGTCGCCCAATGCGACCGTTCGAACGGGCGGCGCGCTGCGCCGCCCGCGCGTGGAGGTGGGAGGCGGCCGCCGCCGCGGCGGCCGCGGCCTCTTGGGTCGGTTCAACACCTGCGAGAATACCTCCGAGGACGCCAGCATAGGTATCTCCCGCGCCTGCGACCCCACGCCACCCCGGCGCTCCGCCCTGTGCGTAAGCCATGCCGTTCGGCCCTGCGATCACATCAATCGCGCCCTTCGCAACCACAATGGCTCCGGTGGCCCGTGCAGCGGCGCGAGCAGCTGCAAGCGGCGCAGCCTCAATCTCTTCGCGGCTCATTGGCTGACTCAGCTCCCCCAACAGCGTGCTCAATTCACCAGCATGCGGAGTGAGAACAGTTACTTGTGGCAACTGTTGCGTCGCCGCGAGCGCCACTGCCCCAGCGTCGAGAATAACCGGCACACCCTCAGCCACCGCATCCGCAAGCACGCGCTTCGCCTCACTCAGATCGTCCAGCCCTGAGCCGATCACCCAAGCTTGTACCCGGCCAGGTGCCGTGACAACCTCAGGAAACACACCAGTGACGTCGGCCCCGCCGAGATACCGGACCATTCCCGGCCCCACAGCCAAAGCGCCTCCGATTCCGAGAAGCGCGGCCCCCGGATATGTGCGCGAACCCGTCAGCATCCCAAGCACGCCACGCGTGTACTTGTGATCACGAGGTCCAGGAACTAGCCACAGATCCGCCACATCCGCATCACCTAGCGCACACACCTCCGCTTCCTTTGGCAGGTTCGACTCAATGCCGATCGGCACGTCCACAATACGGCCGCACACCAACGACGCCGGTGGCACCAGATGCGCCGGCTTGCGCGCGCCCATCGCCACCGTCATGTCTGCCGCAAGCACCGGCCCCGGCAATGTTCCATCGCCAACACCAACGCCGCTGGGCACGTCCACAGCGATCACATGTGGCTCATCAGGGCTCGCCGCACGTTCCTCATTCAACGCCTCGATCCACGAGGCAACAGGCTCACGCACCGCACCCGACGCTCCGATCCCTAACAGACCATCGATCCAGGTTCCACCCCACGCGGCAAGCCCACGCAACACGTGAAGATCCGCCGGTGTGCCCTCAAGCTCAACCGTTCGCACACCCGCCGCTCTCGCTGCGGCAAGGCCTTCGGCATGCGCACCAGGAAGGTGCGCGACCTTCACCGCCACTCCTCGCCGCGCAAGGATCGCGCCAGCGAACAGCGCATCCCCACCGTTATTTCCGCGGCCCGCCACAACAAGAACCGCAGATCCGCTCACCCGTGCTCCACGCGCATGCAGATCCGCAATCACCGCCTGTGCACAGGCAAACGAAGCGAGCGCCATCAGCGGCTCGCCTGCATCCAGCAGCGGCCTCTCTGCCGCCGCAACATCATGTGGCAAATACGATCTCAACATGTCTCAAGCCTAGGCCCTACCTACGACAAAAAATCGCTATCACTTCAACATTCGCACGAAAAAGAAAAGCGGGCACCGACGTCGCCCGACGCCGATGCCCGTTTCACGTCTCACTCCACAGTCACGGACTTCGCCAGGTTACGCGGCTTGTCGACGTCGTAACCCTTCGCCGCCGCCAAAGCGCCAGCGAAAATCTGCAACGGGACAACAGTTACCAGTGGCATCATGAGCGTCGGCGTCGAACGCGGAACGCGAATCACGAACTCCGAAATCTCGTCCACTGCTCCATCGCCTTCCTCGGCAATCGCAACGACGCGAGCACCGCGAGCGCGAACCTCCGCAATATTCGAAATCACCTTCGAGTGCAAAAGCGGACGACGCGGGGTCGGCACAATGAAGAACACCGGCAGGCCTTCCTCCACGAGAGCGATCGGACCGTGCTTGAGTTCGCCAGCGGCAAAGCCCTCAGCGTGAATGTATGCCAGCTCCTTCAGCTTCAAAGCACCCTCGAGCGCAATCGGGAAACCAACATGACGGCCCAGGAAAAGTACCGAATCAACATCCTGCATCCGCTTCGCAAGGCTCTTGATCTTATCTTCCTGCTCCAACACCGCCTCGATACGACCCGGCATGCGTGAAAGCTCCTCCAGATACGTCGCAACTTCATCCGGGAACTTGTTGCCGCGAAGCTGCGCAAGGTAGAGGCCGAGCAAATATGTTGCGGTGATCTGCGCGGTGAACGCCTTCGTGGAGGCCACAGCCACCTCCGGGCCAGCATGCGTGTACAACACAGCATCCGACTCACGCGCGATCGTCGAACCGTACGTGTTCACGATGGACAAGACGCGCGAACCCTGCTCGCGTGCGTGACGAACCGCCATCAGAGTATCCATCGTTTCACCCGACTGTGAAATCGCGACGACGAGCGTGCGCGGGGTCAGGATCGGATCACGGTAACGGAACTCGTGCGCAAGCTCAACCTCGACGCCGATACGGCACCAGTGCTCGATCGCGTACTTGGCGACATGCCCTGCATAAGCAGCAGTACCACATGCCACAACGATAATCTTATCCACGCTGCGCAGCTCTTCCTCCGAAATACGAAGCTCATCGAGCGTCAGCGCACCATCAACCATGCGGCCACGCAACGTCTCAGCAACCGCGGTGGGTTGCTCGTGGATTTCTTTCTCCATGTAGGTGTCGTAGCCGTCGTGCATCGCCATCTCGGCGTTCCACTCAACCTCGTACGTCTTCCCTTCAACAACGTTGCCATCGAAATCGCGGATCTCGACCGAATCCGCACGCAAGGTGACGATGCGATCTTGATCGACCGCCATCGCCGTCGTCGTCGAACCGACGAAAGCCGCAACATCCGAACCCACGAAATTTTCGCCCTCGCCAATACCGATCACAAGCGGCGAATTACGGCGAGCGCCAACAAGAACATCCGGATGATCCGCACTCACTGCAACAGTCGCAAACGACCCCTCCAGACGGCGCGCCACCTGGCGCATCGCCTCAGTGATCTCCACGCCTTCTGCAAGCTTGCGTGCGAGCAGGTGAGCGATCACCTCAGAATCCGTATCCGACGCGAAAGTCACGCCATCGTCTTCGAGCTCGTTACGAAGTTCGCGATAATTCTCAATAATGCCATTATGAACGATCGCCACCTTGCCGTTCGCCGAAGCGTGCGGGTGCGAATTGCGATCACTCGGGACGCCGTGGGTTGCCCAGCGCGTGTGGCCGATCGCAGCCATCCCCTCTCCCACCGGCGAAGCTACAAGCGACTCACGGAGATTATCTACGCGGCCCTGCTTCTTTCGCAGATCTACGCCGCCGTTCGCGGCAACTGCCACGCCCGCCGAATCGTAGCCGCGGTACTCCAGACGCGACAGACCTTCAAGAACAACATCGAGCGGGCGGGCCGAAACGGCCTGGCCAACGTATCCAACGATTCCACACATAGGAAAAAATATACGACGAAATTGCCAAAACTTCTGCGCTACACGACACAACGTTCGCCCACGGCATCGCCGACACTCTCGCAACGACGTCGCACCTACCCATCGGCACCGCAACGTGGCGCACGTAACGTCCCAAGGTCGCTCACCGCCCGCGCCAACACGCGAAACGTGCGAAACTAAAAACATGCCGTACGTGACTTTTAACCACGATGAATGGGCTGCACTTGCGCAGGCCACCGCGCTTCCGCTCACGGATCGTGATCTAGCGCGCCTGTCCTCGCTTGGCGATCCGATCTCGCTCGAGGAAGCCGATGCAATCTACCGTCCCCTGTCAGCGATCATCCAAATGTTCGCTGGAGCCCAGGGAGCACTGTTTGCCAGGGCGAAAGAATTCCTCGGCTTCTCACAACCTCGCACGCCGTTCATCGTCGGAATCGCCGGCTCGGTCTCCGTGGGCAAATCCACCACCGCACGTCTCCTTCGCGAACTCCTCTCGCGTTGGCCAGGCACGCCGAACGTTGCACTCGTCCCCACCGACGGCTTCCTCATGCCCAACGCCGAACTCGAGGCGCGCGGCATCCTCGGCCGTAAAGGCTTCCCCGAGTCCTATACACCTGGCGCCCTCACCAAGTTCCTTGACGACATCAAGTCCGGGCGCGACGCCGAAGTGCCAGTCTACGACCATGTTTCCTATGACATCGTCCCTGGAAAATCCATCACCGTTTCCAGCCCCGATATCCTCATCGTCGAGGGCTTGACGCTCCTCCAGCCCGCCAAGCTCGACGAACGCGGCGAATACGCTGGAGTGTACGACTACTTCGACTTCACCATCTACCTCGACGCTCCTGAAACGAGCCTCGAAGAATGGTACGTAGACCGCTTCCTGAAACTGCGCACCACGGCGTTCTCCGACCCGCGCTCCTACTTCACCAACTACGCGGGCCTGTCCGACCAGCAGGCCGCCTCCACGGCGCGCGACATTTGGCGCGCCATTAACCTCCCCAACCTTCGTGAGAACATCGCACCGACGCGTTCGCGCGCCACCGTCGTCCTCACGAAAGGTGCCGACCACCGCATCGAGAAAATCCACCTCAAGCGGCTCTAAGCCGACACCGGGGCGCGAGTCGCCACCAAACGCGCCGACGCCGGGGCGCAAATTGCGCGACCGGCGTCGGGAGCAGGAAAAACAGATGCCCGCTTAGAGTGCCAGCTTCTCCTCCACAACCGCAGCAAGACGCTTCGCAACGTCGTCAGCCTGCTTCTGTGTTGCGGCCTCAACCATCACGCGCACGAGCGGCTCAGTTCCAGATGCGCGAAGGAGCACGCGGCCAGTCTCTCCGAGCTCCGCCTCTGCCTGCGCAACCTCGGCAGCGATCTTATCCGTCGCGGTCTTATCCACGCCGCGCACATTGATAAGCGTCTGCGGAAGGCGCTTGACAAAGCCCACCAGCTCCGAGAGCTTCGGGCCACCCTTACGGGCAACAATCGAGGAAACGAGGATTGCGGTAAGCGTTCCATCGCCCGTGGTTGCATGCTCAAGATCGATCACATGACCCGACTGCTCGCCGCCAATCACGTAGCCTTTCGCAAGCATTTCCTCGAGCACGTAGCGATCGCCCACACCGGTGACCGCGACGTCGATACCCTTCTCCTTCATCGCCAAGCGTAGGCCAAGGTTACTCATCACTGTGATCACGAGAGTGTTGTTCGCGAGCTTGCCTTGCTCCTTCAGATCCACCGCGAGTAGGCCCATGATCTGATCGCCGTCCACCAGGTTGCCATCCTCGTCGACCGCAAGGCAACGATCGGCGTCGCCGTCGAACGCGAAGCCCATATCTGCGCCCGCTGCCACGACCATCGCCTGAAGAGCCTCCGGATGGGTAGAGCCAGCGTTGAGGTTGATATTTCGCCCATCTGGCTCGGCGTTGATCACAACGACGTCGGCGCCAAGCTCGCGGAACACCGTGGGCGCAACCTCCGAAGCAGCACCGTTGGCACAATCAAGCGCGATACGCAGGCCCTTCAGGGGCTCGCCACAGGCCACGAGGTGATCCATGTACGCACGGTCCGTCACCACGGAATTCTCGGTGACGCGGCCAACGCCTTCACCCGTCGGACGCTCCCACTCCTCACCCAGCACAGCTTCGATCTCGTCCTCCACCGAATCGTCCAGCTTAAAGCCGTTCGATGAAATGAACTTAATGCCGTTATCCGGCATCGCATTATGGGAAGCCGAAATGACCACGCCGAGATCGTAGCCCTTCTCCGCCGTCAGGTAGGCGATACCTGGCGTCGGGATCTCACGGGCATGCTCGACGTCGATACCTGCAGCAGCGAGCCCGGCGCCCAGGGCATGCGAAAGCATCGGGGAAGACTGGCGAGTGTCACGACCAATGATCGCACGCGGGCGACGCCCTTCGACGCCTTTCGCCAGAACGCGCCCGCCGGCCTCGCCCAACTTCACTGCAAGATCCACAGTGATATCTTTATTCGCCAGGCCGCGAACACCATCGGTACCGAACATGCGAGCCATCAGGCCTCCTTCAATAAATTTCCTTAACTCCCCCATTATTCCACTTCTCCGTCATACACTGCGGGTGCCTTGCCGAACAAAATTCGTGTGTGTACCCCGCCGTCAACACTGTCAACGCCAAACATCGAGGAAGGGACCCCCGCCTGAGCGGAGGTCCCTTCCAATAAAAGATCGGTATCGATCAGCGCTTCGAGAACTGCGAAGCCTTGCGGGCCTTCTTGAGGCCTGCCTTCTTACGCTCGACTGCACGAGCATCGCGGGTGAGGAAGCCAGCCTTCTTCAGGGCCGGGCGGTTCGACTCGCGATCGATCTCGTTGAGTGCACGGGAGATGCCCATGCGAAGCGCGCCAGCCTGGCCGGAGGTGCCGCCGCCATTGATGCGGGCGATCACGTCGAAACGGCCTTCGATGTCCAGCAGGACGAACGGGGAGTGCACGAGCTGCTGGTGCAGCTTGTTCGGGAAGTACTCCTCGAGCGTGCGGCCGTTGATCTTCCATTCGCCGGTGCCCGGAACAAGGCGGACACGAGCAACAGCTTCCTTACGGCGGCCCAGGCCAGCGCCCGGGGCCGTCAGGGAAGCACCCTGACCCGTGGGCTCAGATTCGCTCACGGTGCTGTACGAGGTCGGGGTCTCCTCGAACTCTTCAGTTGCAGTGGTTTCAGCCACAGCTTCTCCTTAAAATCTTGCGGGCAGCGCCCGGGCCTTACTGTACGACCTGCTTGAGCTCGTAGGCCTCCGGCTGCTGAGCAGCGTGCGGGTGCTCCGCACCGCGGTAAACCTTGAGCTTGGTCAGCTGCTGACGTCCAAGGGTGGTCTTCGGGACCATGCCCGCGACAGCCTTCTTCACAGCCTTTTCCGGATTCTCTTCCAGGAGCTCGGCGTAGGACGTAGCCTTCAACCCACCCGGGTAACCGGAGTGGTGGTAAGCCATCTTCTGCTCGAGCTTTGCACCCGTGAGCGCCACCTTCTCGGCGTTGATCACGATGACGAAATCGCCGGTATCAGCGTTCGGAGCGAAGTTGGGCTTGTGCTTCCCACGGAGCAGGTTGGCAACCTGGGCTGCCAGACGGCCAAGGACGATGTCGGTGGCGTCGATGACGTACCACTTCTTCTCTACATCCCCGGGCTTCGGTGTATAAGTGCGCACTTGCGTAGCCTTCGTTTCTGTTAATCTTCGGGCTCCACGCTTTGAAAAATGGCTTGCTTCAAAGCGGTTTGCCCCTGGTCAAAGTTAACGGTGGGATTCTCTCGCGCGACGAGTGGGAATAAGCATCAACGCATGAGTTTCCACAGCATTTACCTACTGTAGTCGCTCACATTAACTCGCGTCAAAGGAAAGGCGGCGCTGTGAGCCGATTCATTGTCCCCTCTTCAACGCCCCCGACGCCGACGAACGTCATACGACGTCGGCTCCCGCACCGACGTCGTCAGCCCTCGGCTCGCACCTACGAGGTCGGGCCACGGAACCGGCGTGCAAGCTGCGCCTGCGTTCCATACTCACTTTCCGGAGGGTAACCGATCTCCTCGAGCGTGAGCGGGTGCGGTGGCGCAACAATCACTTCGCCGTCGCGCGAGGAGGCCTCGAGGCGTTTGAGAGGCCACTCTTCCCCGCGCACCCCACGTCCCACCTCGATCATTGTGCCCATCAGCGTGCGCACCTGCGAGTGACAGAACGCGTCGGCACGCGCGTAGCCAAGCAGTAACCCGCCGGCCCGTTCGAAACGCAACTCGTGGAGGGTACGAACCGTCGAAGCCCCCTCGCGTGGGCGGCAGTATGACAGGAAGTCGTGCTCACCCAGAATGCGCTGGGCCGCTCGGTTCATTGCGTCGATATCAAGCTCGCCCGGCAACCACAACACGTCACGCCGCTTCGGATCCCAGCCATCTGGCCCCTCCGCCATCCGGTAAGTGTACGCGCGCCACAACGCCGAAAAACGTGCGTCAAAAGTTTCGGGAACCTCGCGGGCACTTTTTACGACGACGTCGGTATAGCCAGCGATCCCCGCTTCGCGGCTTCCTGCCGCGGTGATCGCGTTCACGCGCCGGACTAAAGAATCGCCCGGAGTGAACGTTGAGCGCCCCGGAAGTGCCTCCCAGCGTTCACGCGACACGTCAAAATGCGCCACCTGACCGGCAGCATGCACACCCGCGTCGGTTCGTCCAGCCACCGTGAGAGTAATCGGCTCACGCAGGATCGTCGCAAGCGCATCCTCGAGCACGCCCTGGACCGTCCGCAGACCAGGCTGCGCCGCCCAGCCGTGAAATTGCGCGCCATCATAGGCGCATTCGATGCGAATCCGTGCCGTGTGCGATACCGTCGAAACCATGACAGAAGTTTCCCACGAACGCACGCTCACCGTCGACTGCGGCGGCGGCGGCGTTAAGAGCGCCCTGCTCGACGCCGGCGGCTTCCAACTCGGCGATTCACTGCGCACGCCCGTCCCGTATCCGTTCTCTCCGCAGGATCTGGCGGACATCATCACGAAACACGCCGACGCTTTGGGGCAGTTCACGCGGATGACCGTCGGGCTCCCTGGCATGATCCGCCACGGAGTGGTTGTCTATACGCCGCACTACATCCGACGCTCTGGCCCGCACACGCGCCCCCTCCCCCAGCTTGAAGAGGCCTGGAACGGGCTCGATCTCCAAACGGCTCTCGAGGTGCGATTCGGAGTACCGTCGCTCGTTTTGAACGACGCCGAAGTGGCCGCGGCAGGCGTCGTCCGGGGGCGCGGGCTCGAGCTTGTCATGACCCTCGGTACAGGGCTCGGCACCGCCTTTCTCGACAACGGCCACCTCGCCCCACACCTGGAAATCTCGCATGCACAGATGAAATGGGGCCTGACCTACGACGACGTGGTGGGAGAGGCCGAACGCCTCAGACTCGGTGATTCAGCGTGGTCACGGCGCGTATTGAAAGCAATTGAGACACTCTACCCGGTCTTTCGGTGGGATCAGCTCTATATCGGAGGAGGAAATGCCTCCCGAATCACCGATTCGGTGCGGGCTCGGCTCACCCCTGCCATCTTCGTTCCGAATATGGCGGGCACTCAGGGCGGTGTGCGCGCGTGGGCGATGGCGAAACCCCACCCAACCACAGTGCTTTCCACCGAGTAAGAATCACCCAGCTCAATATAGGGTGCGGGCCGGAAGGAAAACCTTCCGGCCCGCACCCTATATTGAGCTGACGCTACATCACTCAGCCGACTCAGCGGAAGCCGACGACTCAGACGATGCCGACGACTCAGCGGACTTTTCCGCCTTCGCCGGAGCGGCAGCAGCCTTCGCGGCTTCGGCCTTCTTCTTGGACGGCTTGGGCGAGACCTTCTCGGTCACGAGCGAGATCTCGGCCATCGGAGCGTTGTCGCCCTTGCGGTTAGCAAGCTTCACAATGCGGGTGTAGCCACCGTTGCGGCCCTCGAACTTCGGAGCAAGCTCCTCGAACAGGACGTAGGCAACTTCGCGATCACCGAGGGTGCGAAGCGCGAGACGACGGTTGTGGGTATCACCCTTCTTCGCCTTCGTGATCAGCTTCTCGATGTGCGGACGCACGCGGCGTGCGCGGGTCTCGGTGGTCACAACGGACTCGTGGGTGATGAGCGCCTTGCAGAGGTTTGCAATGATCTTGCGCTCGTTCGCCGGGGATCCTCCCAGGCGGGGACCCTTTGCGGGCTTCGGCATGATGTTCTCCTAAAAGTTTTTCTCGCGGGCTCAGGCCTGCGAATCGTCGCTGAACATGGCGTAGTTGTCGTCACCGAAACCAGCGTTGAAGCCGGCCGGGGAATCCTTCAGGTGGAGGTCGAGCTTTGCAAGCTCGTCCTTGACGTCCTCGATCGACTTCGCACCGAAGTTGCGGATGTCGAGGAGATCAGCCTCCGAACGCTGGACAAGTTCGCCAATCGTGTGGATGCCTTCACGCTGCAGGCAGTTCTGCGAACGCGCTGGCAGGTTGAGAATCGTGATCGGGCGGGCGAGGTCGGACGACTGGGTCTCGACAACCGGAGCTTCCTTCAACTCCAGGCCCTCGACCTCTTCGTTCAGCTCGGTGGTCAGGCCAAAGAGCTCAACGAGGGTCTTGCCAGCGGAAGCGAACGCATCGCGCGGGAGCATTGAGGCCTTCGTCTCAACATCCACAACGAGCTTGTCGAAGTCGGTGCGCTGACCAACTCGAGTCGCCTCAACCTTGTAGGAAACCTTGACCACAGGCGAGTAGATCGAATCGACCGGGATGCGGCCAATCTCGTCGTCCGGCGACTTGTTGAGCGACGCCGACACATAGCCGCGTCCACGCTCCACCGTCAGATCAACTTCGATCTTGCCCTTCTCGTTCAGCGTGGCAAGCACGAGATCCGGGTTGTGGATCTCCACGCCAGCGGGCGGAGTGATGTCCGAAGCCAGAACCTGACCCGGGCCCGCCTTACGCAGATACATCTGAACCGGCTCGTCGTTCTCGGAAGTCACAACGAGATCCTTGATATTCAAGATGATCTCAGCGACGTCTTCCTTCACGCCTTCGATTGTCGAGAACTCGTGAAGCACACCGTCGATGTGGACGGAGGTCACAGCAGCTCCCGGAATCGAGGAAAGAAGGGTGCGACGAAGCGAATTGCCAAGCGTGTATCCGAAGCCCGGCTCAAGCGGCTCAAGCGTGAAGCGAGAGCGAGTCTCGGACAGCTGCTCCTCGCGCAGCACTGGACGCTGTTCAATGATCACTATGTTTTCCTTTCACAAGGCGCCCACTATATGACGCCTAATAACGATCCTCATGAGTTGGCGGCGATGCCGCCGAGGAAAGGCCAGGTGGCCTTTGGATCAAACGCGACGGCGCTTGGGCGGGCGAACGCCGTTGTGAGCCTGCGGCGTGACGTCGGAGATCGAGGTCACTTCGAGGCCAGCGGCGGTCAGCGAACGAATGGCGGTCTCACGGCCCGAACCCGGGCCCTTAACGAACACGTCAACCTTCTTCACGCCCTGCTCAATCGCGCGGCGTGCGGCATTCTCAGCGGCGAGCTGAGCAGCGTACGGCGTGGACTTACGCGAGCCCTTGAAGCCGACCATGCCCGACGACGCCTGGGCGATAACCTCACCCTTGGTGTCCGTGATCGACACGATCGTGTTGTTGAAGGTGGACTTGATATGAGCCTGGCCGTTGCCGACGTTCTTACGCAGGTTGCGGCGCGACCGGTTCTGAGACTTTGGTGGCATTTTTTCAATACTCCTGAATATCGTCGATTCTCGCTAAAACGCGAAAACTACTACTTCTTCTTACCCGCAACCGTACGCTTCGGGCCCTTGCGGGTACGAGCGTTGGTCTTCGTGCGCTGACCGTGAACCGGAAGGCCCATGCGGTGACGGCGGCCCTGGTAAGAACCGATTTCGATCTTGCGGCGGATGTCCGCCTGGATCTCACGTCGAAGATCGCCTTCGACCTTGTAGGACTCGTCGATGTGATTCTTCAGCTTGACGAGGTCATCCTCAGTGAGGTCCTTGACGCGGGTATCAGGGTTGACACCGGTGGCGGCGAGGGTCTCAACCGCGCGGGTGTGTCCAATGCCGAAAATGTAGGTGAGAGCAACCTCGATACGCTTTTCGCGAGGGAGATCAACTCCAGAGAGACGTGCCATTATGTTGGCTCCTATTTTTCTTCCGAAGGTGTGGAACATTGCTTCCCTTGCGGGCCCCGGCCTTCGGACCGAGGGTTGGCTTTCGCCTGCAATGTCTCTTTCAAAATGTCAGTTTCAGCCCTGACGCTGCTTGTGTCGCGGATTGTCGCAGATGACCATGACGCGACCATGCCGGCGAATGATCTTGCAGTTTTCGCAGATCTTCTTAACAGACGGCTTGACCTTCATAGTTGTCGTTCTTCCTTGCCCACCCGAAAGGGCGGAGTTTTACTTGTAGCGGTAGACGATGCGGCCACGAGAGAGATCGTAGGGAGTCATCTCCACGACCACGCGGTCCTCTTGAAGGATCTTGATGTAGTGCTGGCGCATCTTGCCAGAAATGTGAGCGAGCACAACGTGCCCGTTCTCCAACTCGACTCGAAACATCGCATTCGGCAGGGCCTCAACGACCGTGCCTTCTACCTCGATGACGCCTTCTTTTTTCGCCATTTTCTCCGCTTACGTTGATTGCAATTCGGCGCCACCCCGGCGGGGTGACGAGTGATTCTGCACGCAGAATGCACCAATAGAAAAGTCTACGCCTGGCGACAGTATTTTGAAAAGCGAGATTCCGGTGGAGCACGTCACTTACGAAACGGCGTGGACGACCGACGCCGACGCCGGAGCCACGAGCTTCGGACAGGTGCCCGGTTGTCTTGTTGATAGCAAAATCGGGCGGCGGGAAATCCGCCGCCCGATTTGACCGCTCGCGCTTAGCCGAGCGGCGCCACCGTGACGCCGAAGCGTGCCAGCTCGCTCGCACCGCCGTCGGGCGCCGTGATCACCCAGATGCCGCCCTCGTGGAGCACAACTTCATGCTCCCAATGGCACGCATCCTTGCCGTCGATCGTCACGACAGTCCAGTCGTCAGCTAGCGTTTTGTTGTCCTGTTTGCCGGCGGTGAGCATCGGCTCGATACACAGCGCCATTCCTGGCTTGAGGCGCGGGCCCCGCTCCCCTGAGTTGTAATTGGGAACATCGGGCGCAAGGTGCATCGCGGTACCGATCCCATGACCCACATAGTCGAGGACAATATCCGGACGCTCCGACGCCGGGATCGACATCACATAGTCATCAATCGCCTCGCCGATATCCCCGACGAAACGCCCCTGCGCCATCGCAGCAATACCGACCCACATGGACTCTTCCGTTTGCGCGCACAGGCGCTCGCGCCCTGCCCGCACCTTCGGATCGCCGCCCGGAAGCACCACTGAAAACGCCGCGTCGCCATGCCACCCGTTGACCACAGCGCCACAGTCGAACGAGACGAGATCGCCCGGCTGAAGCACGTAATCGTTGGGTATGCCATGAACGATGGTCGAGTTCACCGAGATGCAGGTCTGCGCTGGGTAACCGTAGTAACCATAGAAGTTCGACTTCACGCCCGCCTTCTCGAGAACCGCGAGAGCGACGTCGTCCATCTCCTTCGTCGTCACTCCAGCTCTGACGTTTTCACGAAGGGCTGTGTGAATCTCGGCAACGACGAGACCAGCCTCGCGCATCGCGCGAAACTGGTCATTCGTCTTATATTCAAGCTTGTCGCGAATACGCATCAGGAAAGACGCTCTTTCAGGGCCTTCAGGATGCGCTCGGTGACTTCGCCGATGGTGCCGTTGCCATCCACCGCTAGCACCAGACCGCGCTTGTCGTAAACTTCAACCAGCGGCGCGGTTTCGGCGTGGTAGACCTCAATGCGGTGCTTAATCACGTCTTCCGTATCGTCCGCACGGCCCTCGAGCTGCGCGCGGTTCAGCAGGCGGCCGACAATATCTTCATCGGGGATCGTAATCTCGACGACGACGTCGATCGCTTCGCCTTTCTCAGCAAGCATCGCATCGAGTGCATCAACCTGGGCGAGGTTACGCGGGTATCCATCGAGTAGGAAGCCGTTTGCCGCATCCGGCTGAGCCAGACGATCGCGAACCATTGCATCGGTGATCTCGTCCGGGACAAGATTACCTTTCGAGGTGTACTCCTGCGCCTTCTTCCCCAGTTCCGTACCCTCGGACATGTTCTTTCGGAAGATCGCGCCGGTCGAGATCGCCGGGACGTCGAGCGCTTCGGAAATGAACGCGGCCTGAGTTCCCTTCCCTGCTCCGGGCGGGCCAACGAGAATAAGACGAGTCATCGCAAGAATCCTTCGTAGTGACGCTGCTGGAGCTGGGCGTTGATGTCCTTCACGGTCTGCAGGCCCACTCCAACGAGAATGATGATTGACGTGCCACCGAACGCGGCACCCTGAACGCCCATACGGGCAAACACGATCTGCGGGATCAGCGCAACGATCGCAAGATAGATCGCGCCGACCCAATTAATTCGGCGCACAACGTAGCGCAAGTAATCGGCAGTCGGTGCACCCGCGCGAATGCCCGGAATGAAGCCACCGTAGCGCTTCATGTTGTCCGAAATCTCCTCCGGATTGAAGGTAATCGACGTGTAGAAGAACGAGAAGAAGATGATCAGCACAACGTAGGTGAAGATGTACCAGAACGACTGGTAGGTGAAGTTGTTGTGCACCCAAGCAACCCAGGTGGAATTCGGGTTGCCGAACTGCGCAATCATCTGAGGCAGTGAAAGAATCGAGGACGCGAAGATCACCGGGATCACGTTTGCCATGTTGATCTTGATCGGAATGTACGTGGAAGTACCACCATAGGTACGTCGACCAATCACGCGCTTCGCGTACTGCACCGGGATGCGGCGCTGGCACGACTCGACATAGACCACGACTGCGGTGATCGCAAGGAACATCGCGAGAACGAGGACCATCCAGGTCACTCCGCCGTTACCCTGGTAGACCTGACCGAGCAGCGCCGGGAAGTTCGCGGCGATGCCGGTGAAGATCAGAAGAGACATACCATTGCCGATACCGCGCTCCGTGATCACTTCAGCGAGCCACATCACGAGTGTCGTACCCGCGGTCATTGCAAGAATGATGATGAGGAGGCGGAACGGGGTTGAGCCTGGAACCACGGGAAGCTGGCATCCGACAAAGAGCTGGCCGGAGGCCGCCACGGAGGCAAAGACCGAGGACTGCACAATCGCCAGGAAGACGGTGAGATAACGGGTGTACTCGGTCAACTTGTTCTGGCCCGTCTGGCCTTCCTTATGAAGCTCTTCAAAGCGTGGGATCACCACACGCATCAACTGAACAATAATTGACGACGTAATGTAGGGCATGATGCCCAGCGCCAAAACCGAGAGCTTCAAAAGGCCGCCGCCAGCGAAGATATTCATCATCGCAAGGAGATCCGCCGTGCCCTGCTGGCTCAAGCACGCCTCAACGTTCTTATACGAGACGTACGGCGCAGGCACGTAAGTGCCGAAGCGGTAGATCACCATGATGAGGATCGTGATCAGCAGCTTTCGCCGCAGATCCGGCGTGCGGAATGCAGACACTAGCGCTTTAAACAAGAAATCTCCTCCTGGATTGTGGCCACGCGTGGCGGGAGCTCGACAATGGCGCACAAAGCGCCAAGAAAAGACTATACCCGCACACCACCAAATGCACACGGAATTTGGCTGATTGCTTGGCGTAGATCACGTACAACACAATAAAAACCGCGCAGGAAAATGACGGTGGGGCTCGCGCACAAGCGCGAGCCCCACCGAAAATATCACGATCAGCGAGCGTTCACGGAACCGCCAGCCGCCTCGATCTTCTCCTTTGCAGAAGCAGACCAAGCGTCAACGGTCACGTTCACCTTCACCGACAGATCGCCGTTGCCAAGCACCTTCACCAGGTGGCCGTCACGGACAGCACCCAGCTCCACGAGCTGCTCAACGGTGACGTCTCCGCCCTTCGGGAAGAGATCGTTCAGCGCCGAAACATTCACGACCTGGTACTCAACGCGAGCCGGGTTCTTGAAGCCACGCAGCTTCGGCAGGCGCATATGCATTGGCATCTGGCCACCTTCGAAGCCCGGGCGAACCTGGTAACGAGCCTTCGTACCCTTGGTACCACGACCAGCGGTCTTGCCCTTCGAGCCCTCACCACGACCAACGCGGGTGCGAGCCTTCTTGGAGCCCGGTGCCGGGTAGAGATCGTGAACCTTCAGGACCTTGCCTTCGTTCTGCTCTGCCATCAGTCAACCTCCTCCACTTCAACGAGGTGTGCCACTGCGCGGATCATGCCGCGGACCGCCGGCGTATCTTCGCGGACCACCGTCTGGTGAATCTTGCGAAGACCGAGGGTCTTCATGGTTTCCTTCTGATTCAACTTCGAGCCGACGAGGCCCTTAACCTGAGTAATCTGAAGCTTCATCACGCACCAACTCCTGCTGCTGCGGCCTCGTTCTCAGCTGCGGCCTCGGCGGCCTCAGCATCCTCACGAGCCTTCTTCTCGAACTCGGCACGAGCGCGAAGCATCGCAGCCGGCGCCACGCGCTCAAGCGGGAGGCCGCGGCGTGCGGCCACAGCCTCAGGCTGCTCGAGCTTCTTCAGAGCCGCGATGGTTCCGCGCACGATGTTGATCGCGTTGGAGGAACCGAGCGACTTGCTCAGTACGTTGTGGATGCCTGCGGCCTCCATGATCGCACGGACCGGACCACCGGCAATAACGCCGGTACCCTGGGAAGCCGGACGAAGGAGAACCACACCAGCGGCGTCCTCACCCTGCACAACGTGCGGGATGGTGGTGCCCAGGCGCGGAACCTTGAAGAAGTTCTTCTTAGCTTCCTCGGTGCCCTTGGCAATAGCCGCGGGAACTTCCTTAGCCTTGCCGTAACCAACACCCACAGTGCCGTTACCGTCGCCTACCACCACAAGAGCGGTGAAAGACATACGGCGACCGCCCTTGACGGTCTTCGCCACGCGGTTAATGGTCACAACGCGCTCGATGTACGGGTTCTTCTCTTCGGCGCGGCGATCGTTGCGGCGGTCATTGTTGCGGCCACCGCGGCGGCCCTGGCGCTGATCGCGCCCGGTGCCGTTCGCTTCATGCTGCTCTGCAGCCATGTCTTTATCCTCTCGCTTAGCCTTACAGGGTCAGTCCGCCGTCGCGGGCGCCATCGGCAACCGCAGCAACGCGACCATGGTACTTGTTACCGCCGCGGTCGAAGACCACTGCGGTAATTCCGGCCTCGGTGGCGCGCTTGGCGATCAGTTCGCCAACCTTGCGCGCCTTGTCCACCTTGTTCTCGTTGCCCGAGCGGAGCTCGGCTTCGAGGGTGGAAGCAGCCACCAGGGTGCGGCCCACGGTGTCGTCGATGATCTGCGCAACCATATGGCGGTTGGAGCGAGTGACGACGAGACGGGGACGCTCGGTGGTACCCGAGATGCGCTTGCGCAGGCGCATGTGGCGACGTGCGCGAGCAACGAACTTGCCCTTGCCCTTGATTGATACTGCCATCACTTACCAGCCTTTCCAGCCTTGCGGCGGATCTGCTCACCGGCGTACTTGACGCCCTTACCCTTGTAGGGTTCAGGCTTGCGAAGCTTGCGGATACGGGCAGCGATTTCGCCCACCTGCTGCTTGTTGATGCCGCTCACTGAGAACTTCGTCGGGCCTTCGACCTGGAAGGTGATACCTTCCGGAGCCTCAACGAGGATCGTGTGCGAGTAGCCGAGCGAGAACTCGAGGTCCTTACCCTTGGCGACAACGCGGTAACCAGTACCGACGATCTCGAGAGCCTTCGTGTAGCCCTCAGTAACGCCGATAACGTTGTTGTTCAGCAGAGTACGGGTCAGACCGTGCAACGAACGCGAAACACGCTCATCGTTCGGTCGGGTCACGACAATCTGACCGTCCTCGAGAGCAACTTCAATCGGCTCGGGGACCCCGTGGGTGAGTTCACCCTTCGGGCCCTTCACCGAAACGGTACGGCCGTCAATCTTCACCTCAACGCCAGCCGGGACGGCAACGGGGAGCTTACCAATACGAGACATTGTTTAACTCCTTCCTTACCAGATGTAAGCGAGGACTTCCCCGCCTACGCCCTTGTCCTTGGCCTCACGGTCGGTCAGAAGGCCAGACGACGTCGAAAGAATCGCAACGCCGAGGCCGCCGAGGACCTGAGGGAGATTGGTGGACTTCGCGTAAACGCGAAGACCCGGCTTCGAGATACGACGCAAACCGGCGAGCGCACGCTCGCGGCCCGAACCGTACTTGAGGGTGAGGGTGAGGGTCTTGCCGACCTTCGCCTCCTCCACCTCGAACTTGGCGATGTAGCCTTCACGCTCGAGAATCGAGGCGATGTTGGCCTTCATCTTCGAGTACGGCATCGACACCGACTCGTGGAACGCCGAATTGGCGTTGCGCAGACGCGTGAGCATATCTGCAATTGGGTCTGTCATAGACATTGGGCTTTTGCCCTTCCTCGTCGTGGTTTCCCCGATGGACCTACGACGTAGTTTCTTACCAGCTGGACTTCTTCACGCCCGGGAGCTCGCCCGCAAGGGCCATCTCGCGCAGGCACACACGGCACAGGCCAAACTTGCGGTACACCGAGTGCGGACGACCGCAGCGCTGGCAGCGCGTGTAGGCACGAACAGCAAACTTCGGCTTACGAGCAGCCTTTACCTTCAGAGACGTTTTCGCCATTGTCAGTTCTCCTTAAACGGGAATCCGAGGTGCTTCAGAAGCGAGCGGCCCTCATCATCGGTCTTTGCGGTGGTGACAACGGTGATATCCATGCCACGGACACGATCAATCTTGTCCATGTCGATCTCGTGGAACACAGACTGTTCCGTCAGACCGAAGGTGTAGTTGCCATTGCCGTCGAACTGCTGAGCGGACAGACCGCGGAAGTCGCGAATACGCGGCAGTGCGGTCGAGAGCAGACGATCAAGGAACTCCCACATACGATCGCCACGAAGCGTCACGTGGCAGCCAATCGGCTGGCCCTCGCGAAGCTTAAACTGTGCGATCGACTTGCGAGCCTTGGTCACCTGCGGCTTCTGGCCGGTGATCGCGGTGATGTCGGCGATAGCGCCGTCAAGCACCTTCGAATCACGGGCGGCGTCGCCGACACCCATGTTCACAACGATCTTCGACAGGCCGGGGATGAGCGAGACGTTCTCGTACTTGAACTCCTCCTGGAGCTTCGCGACGATCTCGTCCTTGTACAGTGCCTTCTTCCGAGGGGTCACAGCTCGATCTCCTCTCCTGCGCGGCGGCCGATACGCTCGCGCATGATCTTCTTACGACCATCGCGCTCGACTTCAACCTCGCGGAAGCCAACGCGAATCGGCTTCTTATCCGGGCCAACCAGCGCAACGTTCGACACGTGAATCGGAGCCTCAACGGTCTCGATTCCACCAGTTGCTGCACCACGATCAGTGCGGCCAACCTTGGTGTGCTTCTTCACGCGCTGCACGCCCTCGACAACCACGCGGTCACGCTTGGTGTCCACTTCGAGCACACGGCCCTGGAGACCCTTGTCGCGACCAGCGATGACCTGCACGAGATCACCCTTCTTGATCTTCGCCATCAGATCACCTCCGGAGCGAGCGACACGATGCGCATGAACTTCTTGTCACGCAGCTCGCGTGCCACGGGTCCGAAAATACGGGTACCGCGGGGCTCGTTATCGTTCTTCAGGAGCACTGCCGCGTTCTCGTCGAACTTGATGTACGAACCGTCTGCACGGCGCGTGCTCTTCGTTGCACGGACGACGACCGCCTTAACGACGTCGCCCTTCTTCACATTTCCGCCAGGAATAGCATCCTTGACGGTGGCGACAATCGTGTCGCCAATTCCGGCGTAGCGCCTCTTCGAGCCACCGAGAACACGGATGGTGAGAATCTCCTTCGCACCGGTGTTGTCGGCGACCTTCAGCCGCGACTCCTGCTGGATCATTTATTATCTCCTGTCGTCGTGCCGGTTCTCTTTCGAGCCTTGCCGAACGGATGGGTTACTTCTCGGAAAACCGAGATCACTTTGCTCGCTCGATGATCTCGACCAGGCGGAAGTGCTTGGTCGCAGACAGCGGGCGGGTCTCCATGATACGGACGAGATCGCCGAGGTGAGCCTCATTGTTCTCGTCGTGAGCCTTAACCTTTGTCGTACGAGTCATGACCTTACCGTAAAGCGGGTGCTTACGGCGATCGTTAACCTCGACCACGATGGTCTTGTCCATTTTCTCACTGACAACGTAGCCCGTGCGAACCTTGCGGTAATTGCGCTGGGTCGTTTCAATCTGCTCGCTCATTAAGTTCCTCACTTCTTTGCCGACGGAGCGGTGCGGATGCCCAACTCACGCTCGCGGGCAACGGTGTAGATACGTGCGATTTCGCGGCGAACTTCCTTCAGGCGACCGCTGTCTTCGAGACGGTGGGTCACGGCGGAGAAACGAAGGTTGAACAGTTCTTCCTTCGACTCCCCAAGGCGCTCTGCGAGCTGCGCATCGGTGAGCTTGTCGAGCTCTGCGGTGCTGATGCCCTTAGCCATCATTCACCATCCTCTCGGGTAATAAAACGGGTCTTCATCGGAAGCTTGTGCATTGCACGAGACATGGCCTCGCGGGCCAGGTTCTCGTCGACGCCACCGAGTTCAAAGAGAACACGGCCCGGCTTCACATTTGCGATCCACCATTCAACAGCGCCCTTACCGGAACCCATTCGGGTACCGAGCGGCTTCTGGGTCAGCGGGCGATCCGGGAAGATGTTGATCCACACCTTACCGCCACGCTTGATGTGACGAGTCATCGCAATACGAGCTGCTTCGATCTGGCGGTTGGTGACGTAGGCCGGCTCGAGGGCCTGGATGCCGTATTCGCCAAAGGCCAAGGTGTTGCCGCCCTTGGACATACCCGAACGGGTCGGACGGTGCTGCTTACGGTGCTTTGTGCGGCGGGGAATGAGCATTGAACTCAGGCCTCCGTTTCCTGGGTAGTAGCGGGCTGCTCGGCCTTCGGGGCCTCAGCCTTGTTCACGTTCTCCTGGCGGTTGCCACGACCACCGCGGTTACCGCGCTCGTTACGGCGGCCACCACGACCGTTGCCACGGCCACGGCCGCGCGACGACTCGTTGAGCTGACGCTCGTACTCGGCGTCGGTCATGTCCCCACGGTAGACCCAAACCTTCACGCCGATGCGGCCGAAGGTGGTCTTTGCCTCGTAGAAGCCGTAGTCAATGTTCGCGCGGAGCGTGTGCAACGGCACACGGCCCTCGAGGTAGAACTCGTTACGCGACATTTCGGCGCCACCAAGGCGGCCCGAAACCGACACGCGAATGCCCTTCACGCCAGCGCGCTGAGCCGACTGGATCGACTTACGCATTGCGCGACGGAACGAAACACGAGCGGCCAGCTGCTCAGCGATGCCCTGGGCGATGAGCTGAGCATCAGCCTCCGGGTTCTTCACATCAAGGATGTTGAGGTGAATACCCTTGCCGATCAGCTTCTCGAGGTCTGCGCGAAGGCGCTCGGCCTCGGCGCCACGGCGGCCGATGACGATACCCGGGCGGGCGGTGTGGATATCCACGACCACGCGCTCGCTACGACGCTCGATATTCACGCGCGAGATACCAGCGCGATCGAGGTTCTTCTCAACCATCTTGCGGATCTTGATGTCCTCACCAATGAAATCGGCGTAGGACTGACCCGGCTTCGAAGAGTCAGTAAACCACTTCGCACGGTGCTCGGTGGTCAGACCGAGGCGGAAACCGGTCGGGTTAACTTTCTGTCCCATTATCAGGCTCCCTTCTTCTCGTTCGACACGACCACCGTGATGTGGCTGGTGCGCTTCAGGATGCGGTTTGCGCGACCCTGTGCACGCGGCTGGATGCGCTTCATCGTGGGGCCCTCATCAACGTAGGCAGCCGACACAACGAAATCGCCATCCATGAACTTCTCGCCTGCTGCATCTGCGGCGTAACGAGCGTTCGCGAGAGCGGACTCGAGAACCTTCTTCACATCCTTCGCCACGGCCTGCGGTGCGTAAGTCAGCAGATCAACTGCAGCAAGCGCACGCATGCCACGGATCTCGTTGACCACGCGGCGAGACTTCTGCGGAGTCACACGCACGTAACGCGCCTGTGCTTTTGCTTCCATAATTCTCTCCTCTTGCCTCAGCGGCGACGGCCCTTGCGATCGTCCTTGACGTGACCCTTGAAGGTACGCGTCGGGGCGAACTCGCCGAGCTTGTGACCAACCATGGACTCGGTGACGAACACCGGAACATGCTTCCGGCCGTCATGGACTGCGAACGTGTGGCCAAGGAAGTCCGGCGTGATAACCGAACGACGCGACCAGGTCTTAATAACGTTCTTGGTGCCCTTTTCGTTCTGCTCATCAACCTTCTTCATAAGGTGATCGTCGACGAACGGGCCCTTCTTCAAACTACGCGGCATAGCTCATATCCTCCTGATCAGCGCTTCTTACCGGTCTTGCGACGGCGAACAATGAGCTTGTCGCTGTGCTTGTTGGCATGACGGGTACGACCCTCAGGCTTACCCCACGGCGTAACCGGATGACGGCCACCGGAGGTCTTGCCCTCGCCACCACCGTGCGGGTGGTCGAACGGGTTCATCACAACACCACGGACGGTCGGGCGGACGCCCTTCCAGCGCATGCGGCCAGCCTTGCCCCAGTTGATGTTCGACTGCTCAGCATTGCCGACTTCGCCAACCGTTGCGCGGCAACGAGCGTCAACATTGCGGATTTCGCCGGACGGCATACGCAGCTGAGCAAGCTTGCCTTCCTTAGCAACGAGCTGAACCGAAGTGCCAGCCGAGCGGGCGATCTTGGCGCCGCCACCCGGGCGCATCTCGACAGCGTGAATCACGGTACCAACCGGGATGTTACGCAGCGGGAGGTTGTTGCCCGGCTTGATGTCGGCCGAGGGGCCGTTCTCCACCATGGCGCCCTGAACGAGCTTGTTCGGAGCGAGGATGTAGCGCTTCTCGCCGTCGGCGTAGTGCAGAAGAGCAATACGCGCGGTACGGTTCGGATCGTACTCGATATGAGCAACGCGTGCCGGCACGCCGTCCTTGTCGTGACGACGGAAGTCGATCACGCGGTACTGGCGCTTGTGACCGCCGCCCTTGTGGCGGGTGGTGATGCGGCCGTTGTTGTTGCGGCCACCAGTCTTGTGAAGCGGGCGAAGCAGCGACTTCTCCGGGGTCGATCGAGTGATCTCGGCGAAGTCGGCAACGCTCGCACCGCGACGACCCGGGGTCGTCGGCTTGTACTTACGAATTCCCATGAGTTCTTTTCCTCTTAGTCCTGCCGGCGTCAGCCGACGATGTCACCGTAGATGTCGATCGAGCCCTCGCGGAGGGTCACGATGGCGCGCTTCGTCGCCTTGCGACGGCCAATGCCGTTGCGGGTGCGGCGAGTCTTGCCGTAACGGTTCTGGGTGTTCACCGAATCAACCTTGACCTTGAAGATCGACTCAATCGCGAGCTTGATCTCGGTCTTGTTGGAATCCGGGTGCACGAGGAACGTGTACTTACCCTCGTCCTCAAGGCGAGCCGCCTTCTCAGAGGCAACCGGCGCCAGAATGATGTCACGCGGATTCTTGTTCTTGAAAGCTGCGTACTCGGTCACTTCGTGGCCTCCTTCGAGTTAGCGGCAACCCAGTTGTTGAGGGCAGCCTCGGTGAAGATGACGTCGTCGGCAACAAGAACGTCGTAGGCATTGAGCTGATCGGCGTACAGCACGTGTGCTTCCTGCGCGTTTCGCAGCGACAGCGCCGAGAGATCATCCGAACGCTCAATAACGACGAGAGCGTTACCCGACTGTGCCACCTTGTTCAGAAGGCCAAGGGCGGTCTTCGTCGAGGGCTTCTCGCCGCCGAGGAATTCGGTCACGACGTGGATGCGGCCGTTACGAGCGCGATCCGACAGTGCCTGGCGAAGTGCCGCGGCAATCATCTTCTTGGGGGTGCGCTGCGCATAGGAACGCGGCTGCGGGCCGTGAACGATGCCGCCGCCGGTGAAGTGCGGTGCACGGATCGAACCCTGGCGGGCGCGACCGGTACCCTTCTGCTTGAACGGCTTCACACCGCCGCCGGAAACTTCAGCGCGGGTCTTGGTCTTGTGAGTGCCCTGACGAGCAGCAGCAAGCTGAGCAACAACAACCTGGTGGATCAGCGGAATGTTGATCTCAAGATCAAACAGCTCCGCTGCCAGTGTAACGTCGCCGGTCTTCTTGCCGGTTGCGTCAAGCACGTCTACCTTGAAGTCTGCCATTTAAAATCAGGCTCCCTTCACGGACGAACGAACAACGACAACGCCACCCTTGGGGCCCGGAATAGCACCGGTAACGAGAAGCAGGTTGTTCTCGGCGTCGATCGCGTGAATGGTCAGATTCTGCACGGTGACGCGGGCGGAGCCCATACGGCCAGCCATGCGCATACCGCGGAACACACGGGACGGGGTGGCGCAAGCGCCAATCGAGCCCGGCTTGCGGTGGTTACGGTGAGCACCGTGCGAAGCGGAAACGCCAGCAAAGCCGTGGCGCTTCATGACGCCGGCGAAGCCCTTACCCTTCGACTTACCGATAACGTCCACCGACGCGCCAGCCTCGAAAGTCTCCACACCGAGCTCCTGACCGAGCGTGTACTCGGCAGCGTCCTCGGTGCGGATCTCCGCGACGTGGCGGCGCGGGGTCACACCGGCCTTCTCGAAGTGGCCAGCGAGCGGCTTGGTCACGTTCTTATTCTTCAGCTCACCGGAGCCGATCTGAACGGCGGCGTATCCGTCGACCTCAGGGGTGCGGATCTGCGTCACAACGTTCTTTCCAACAGACACCACGGTGACGGGGACGAGCTTACCCTCGTCGTCCCACACCTGGGTCATACCCAGCTTGGTACCGAGAAGCGCCTTGTAAGCAGGCTTCTGCGGCGCAAAAGTAATTTTCTTGGTCATAATGCGTTACCTCAGAGCGTAATATCGACGCTGACATCGGCCGGTAAATCCAGACGACGCAGGGTATCGATGGTCTTCAGGGTCGGATCGACGATGTCGATCAGGCGCTTGTGCGTACGCATTTCAAACGCCTCGCGACTGTCCTTGTACTTGTGGGGCGAGCGAATGACCGTGAAGACATTCTTCTCGGTCGGCAACGGAACGGGTCCCACAACAGACGCTCCAGTACGGGTAACTTCGTCGACGAGCTTTTTCGCTGCGTTGTCGATGACCTCGTGGTCATAAGACTTCAGACGGATGCGGATCTTTTGTCCCGCCATGGCGTCGTCTCCCTCTCTCTACCGCGGTTAACCAAAATCCCATACGCATGGGCGTGCACCGCGATGATGAGTCGCAATCCGTCAAGCCCTATGTGATTTTGATGAACCTCTTAATGTACCGGTCTGCTTTTGCAGATCGGCCAAGTTCTTACAGCCCTCCCGGGCAACTACACCAGTATGGCAGAAATTCACCGTTTCCACCAAACTCGTCCGCAAGATCGTGTCGAACCACACTCCCGCGGACTCTCAGCAATTGCGCCTCCGGACTCGAACCCTCCATACGGTACCAGCACACTCGTCACGTAGCCAGTTCTCGTGCTGTGAGCCCACACACGACCATGCCTTAACATATTTTGCCGTCATCCATCGCACACTATCCACAGTTTTGGAAATATTTAAGGTTCACTTATACGAAGATGAAATAATAGACTACCAACAACTAATGGAGGATAATATGATTTATGAATTTACACGGAACGCTCCACTTGGCTATCTACTGTTGCCAGTCAAGGAGGGAACGGTATCCAAAAGGATCGCAGCCGGGGCAGCAATCGCTCCCCTATCGGACCGCGAGGGCGATTTCATGGTGCAATGGTACGACCCTGACATAGCTACGCGATTTTACGACTGGGACAATCCATTTTCCAGATTCCATGTGTCCCCCAAAAGCTTTACGGAGCCAATGCCGCTCGACAACCAGATCGTTCTCACAGAGGGCCAATTTGCCGTCGTGGTTGTCGGCGAGGGGTCACACTGGTGTCGGGCATCAATCCACATCGTCCTCAACGGAACCATGTGGCGATTCCTCGAAACCGGTGGTTCCGATCCGCGCTATCGAGCAAGCTCGCGTGAGTACATTCTGCTTTCACCAGAATCTCCCGGCCATATCGGCGCAATCGTCGTCGTCGACGAAGACGGTTTCGACCTCCAATGCGAACCCGGTGACTACGAGACTAATCCCAAACTCTTACCTATCCTCACACCCGGCGTCGCCGAGCTTCTGTGGAACGACGGATTCATGCATCATCGAATGGAAGCAACTACGTTTGCTCCCGTTGCACCCGGCGTGCGACCTTACTGATTCGTAGCTCTATCGTGCAGCAAGCACTTTCCACAAAACACTGCTCACGAGCACAAAAAGGAAGGGCCCCGATGCTTGAGCATCGGGGCCCTTGAGGTTTTAACCCTGTGAGCTCAGATCATCACTTGATGATCTTGATAACACGGCCTGAACCCACGGTGTGGCCACCCTCGCGGATAGCGAAGCCGAGGCCCTCTTCCATAGCAATCGGCTGGATGAGCTCAACGGTCATCTCAGTGTTGTCGCCAGGCATGACCATCTCGGTGCCCTCCGGGAGGGTGATGATACCGGTCACGTCCGTGGTACGGAAGTAGAACTGCGGACGGTAGTTCGAGAAGAACGGGTTGTGACGGCCGCCCTCTTCCTTCTTCAGCACGTAAACCTGTGCCTCGAAGTTGGTGTGCGGGGTGATCGAACCCGGCTTAGCCACAACCTGGCCACGCTCAACTTCCTCACGCTTGGTGCCACGCAGGAGGAGGCCACAGTTCTCGCCAGCCTCAGCGTAGTCCATCTGCTTGTGGAACATCTCGATACCGGTAACGGTGGTCTTCTGCGGAGCGCGGATGCCGAGAATCTCGACTTCCTCGTTCAGGTTCAGCTGGCCACGCTCAACACGGCCGGTCACAACGGTGCCGCGGCCGGTGATCGTGAAGACGTCCTCGATTGGCATGAGGAACGGCTTGTCGAGATCGCGAACCGGGTCGTCGAAGTAGTTGTCGACCTGATCCATGAGCTCCTCGATGGAAGCGGTCCACTTCTCGTCGCCCTCGAGAGCCTTGAGAGCCGAGATCTTGACGACCGGGAGGTCGTCGCCCGGGTACTCCTGCGACGAGAGGAGGTCACGAACCTCCATCTCGACGAGCTCGAGGAGCTCCTCGTCATCGACCATGTCAGCCTTGTTCAGAGCCACGATGATCTGCGGCACGCCCACCTGGCGAGCGAGCAGCACGTGCTCGCGGGTCTGAGCCATCGGGCCGTCGGTAGCAGCAACCACGAGGATTGCGCCGTCCATCTGAGCAGCGCCGGTAATCATGTTCTTGATGTAATCGGCGTGGCCCGGGGCGTCCACGTGAGCGTAGTGACGCTTCTCGGTCTGGTACTCAACGTGCGAAACGTTGATGGTAATACCACGCTGGCGCTCCTCGGGAGCGTTGTCGACCTGGTCGAACGGGGTGAACTCGTTCAGATCCGGGTACTTATCCGCGAGAACCTTGGTGATAGCAGCGGTCGTCGTCGTCTTACCGTGATCGACGTGACCGATGGTGCCGATGTTCATATGCGGCTTGGACTTGTCGTACTTGGCCTTGGCCACTATTCCCCTCCTGGGATTCGATTGATTGGTTGTACAGCTTTGGGACGGAAGCACACACTCCCATACCCGAGGCTAGAACCTACTGGTTACTTGTTTATTGTAATGTACCTGTTGGCTCACTCGCCACGGGTCTTCTGGATGATTTCGTCGGACACAGCCTTCGGAACCTCCTGGTACTTTGCGAACTGCATGGTGTACACTGCGCGACCCTGCGTCTTCGAACGCAGATCGCCAATGTAACCAAACATTTCGGAAAGCGGAACGAGAGCGCGAACGATCTTCACGCCCGTCGCGTCCTCCATCGAGGAGATCTGACCACGGCGGGAGTTAAGATCGCCGATCACATCTCCCATGTACTCCTCAGGAGTACGAACCTCCACGTCCATCACAGGCTCGAGGATGACCGGCTTAGCGCGCTTAGCGCCCTCGCGGAACACCATCTGGCCGGCGATCTTGAACGCCATTTCGGAGGAATCGACGTCGTGGTACGCACCGTCTTCGAGCGTGGCCTTCACGTTCACCATCGGGTAACCGGCAAGAACGCCGTTCTCCATGGCTGCCTGAATACCAGCATCGACCGACGGAATGTACTCGCGCGGCACGCGGCCGCCGGTAACGGCGTCGACAAACTCGTAGGTGTTGCCCTCTTCGTTCTCCTCGAGAGGCTCGAAGGTGACAATAACCTTTGCGAACTGGCCCGAACCACCGGTCTGCTTCTTGTGAGTGTACTCAACGGACTTTGCAGTGCCGCGGATGGTCTCACGGTATGCAACCATCGGGGAACCAACGTTCGCGTCCACCTTGAACTCGCGGCGCATACGATCAACGAGGATGTCGAGGTGGAGCTCGCCCATGCCGCCGATGACGGTCTGGCCGGACTCGTCGTCGAGACGGACCGTGAAGGTCGGATCCTCTTCGGCGAGCTTCTGGATAGCGATACCCAGCTTCTCCTGGTCAGCCTTCGACTTCGGCTCGATGGCCACGTGGATAACGGGATCCGGGAAGGTCATCGACTCGAGCGAGATCGGGTGGTTGATGTCGGTCAGCGAATCACCGGTGGTGGTGTCCTTCAGACCAACAACAGCGTAGATGTGGCCTGCATGTGCCTCATCGACCGGGTTCTCCTTGTTGGAGTGCATCTGGAAGATCTTGCCGATACGCTCCTTCTTGCCCTTCGACGCGTTCAGGACCTGATCGCCCTGAGCAACCTTGCCCGAGTAAATACGAACGAAGGTCAGACGGCCGAAGAACGGGTGGACAGCAATCTTGAAGGCGAGGGCTGCGAACGGAGCGTCCTCGGACGGCTCGCGCGTAAGCTCAACATCCTCATCCTTCGGATCGTGGCCGTGCACAGCGCCGATATCGAGCGGGGACGGGAGGTAATCCACAACCGCATCCAGCACGGGCTGCACGCCAATGTTCTTGTATGCCGAGCCGGCGAACACCGGGAACGCCTCCGAAGCGATGGTCAGGCGGCGAATCACTGCCTTCATCTCGTCAATGGTGGGCTCTTCGCCGCCGAGGTACTTCTCGAGAAGCTCCTCGTCGTTCTCTGCGATGGTCTCGATGAGCTCGGCGCGGTACTCCTCCGCCTTCTCGAGCATATCGGCCGGAATCTCCTCCTCGACAACGACGGCGCCAAGGGTGTCGTTGCCCTTGTCGTCCTTTGCCGGGAAGCGGATTGCCTTCATCTTCAGCAGATCGACAACGCCGGAGAGCTCCGACTCAGCACCGATCGGTAGGTTGAGAACCAGCGGCTTTGCCTTCAGACGGTCCTTAATGGTCTGAACCGAGAAGTAGAAGTCCGCACCCATCTTGTCCATCTTGTTGATGAAGCAAACGCGCGGGACGTCGTACTTGTCCGCCTGGCGCCACACCGTCTCCGACTGCGGCTCCACACCTTCCTTGCCGTCGAACACTGCCACAGCGCCGTCGAGGACGCGCAGCGAGCGCTCCACCTCAACGGTGAAGTCGACGTGGCCAGGGGTGTCGATGATGTTGATCTGAACGTCCTTCTTCTGGGCGTTCTTCCAGTAGGAGGTCACAGCGGCCGACGTAATCGTAATGCCGCGCTCCTTCTCCTGCTCCATCCAGTCGGTGGTCGAAGCACCGTCGTGGGTCTCACCGATCTTGTAGTTAATACCGGTGTAGAAAAGAATGCGCTCGGTCGTCGTGGTCTTACCGGCGTCAATATGCGCCATAATACCAATGTTACGAACGCGGGAAAGGTCTGTAATAACCTTGTGTTCTGCCACTTGGATAGCTCCCTTCGATTACCAGCGGTAGTGGGCGAAGGCGCGGTTGGCCTCTGCCATACGGTGCATATCCTCGCGGCGCTTCACAGCAGCTCCGAGGCCGTTAGCGGCGTCCATGATTTCGTTCATGAGGCGATCCTGCATGGTGTTCTCACGACGCTGGCGGGAGAAATCCACGAGCCAACGAAGAGCGAGCGTGTTTGCACGGTTCGGCTTCACCTCGGTCGGAACCTGATAGGTGGCGCCACCGACGCGGCGGGAACGGACCTCGAGCTGCGGGCGAATGTTCTCCATCGCGCGCTTGAGGACATCCAGCGGCTCCTGCTTGGTCTTCTCAGCAACACCGGCAAGCGCACCGTAAACGATGGCCTCAGCCTTGGTCTTCTTGCCGTCCAGCAGGACGCGGTTAATGAGCTGGGTAACGAGCTGCGAGTGGTGAACCGGATCGGCCACCAGCGGGCGCTTCTTGATGGGGCCCTTACGTGCCATTACTTCTTCTCCTTCTTCGCACCGTACTTCGAACGACCCTGGGCGCGGTTCTTGACACCCTGGGTGTCGAGAGCGCCACGGACGATGTGGTAACGGACACCCGGGAGGTCCTTCACACGGCCTCCGCGAACGAGCACGATCGAGTGCTCCTGGAGGTTGTGGCCCTCACCCGGGATGTATGCGGAGACCTCGATACCCGAGGAAAGACGCACACGGGCGACCTTACGAAGAGCCGAGTTCGGCTTCTTCGGGGTGGTGGTGTAGACGCGGGTGCACACGCCTCGACGCTGCGGGGATCCCTTCAGCGCACGAGTGGAGGATGCACTCGACTTGCTCGAGCGGCCCTTACGGACCAGCTGCTGAATAGTTGGCACTATTTCTCCTATGTCGAATGTTTTCGTCAAGTTTGCCCGCCTGCCAAGCCCTTTTCACTTTAGCCTGCGGTCAGAGGGACACCGTCCCCTCATCACGTCCGTGAGCTTCAAGCCGAATCATGACATCGCGTGGAGGCAATGGCATCATCCGAACAGGGCAACATAAAGCTCCCGGAACGGGCACCATTGTCAAGAATAGTGCCCGCGGGAGCAAAACGTCAAAAGTTTTTGAACACGGACGCAGGTGGGTTAAGGCACACTTTGCGGTGGGTTTCGGTTCGTCTCCGACGACGTCAGGAGCGCAACTCCGCCTGCGGGTAGTGGCCCGACGACGAAACGCGGGGTGCGGGCGATATTTTCGCCCGCACCCCGCGGATTCATCTCAGCCGGCGTGATTTTTCACGCGCGACCAATCAGAAGTTGCTGAAACCGTATCCAAGGCCAGAATCAAAATCCATGGCCGAGTAGCCGTAGAGATCCTCATACTCCTCCGTGTTCGACATGAAGGAGTTGACCGACTCATACTCACTGCGCGCCTCGGCGGTGGGCTCCACCGACACGTGGCGCAGAGTCTCCAGGCCAGTACCGGCCGGGATGAGCTTACCAAGGATGACGTTCTCCTTGAGGCCCGCGAGCGGATCCGACTTGGAGTTGAGGGCCGCTTCCGTGAGGACCTTAGTGGTCTCCTGGAACGATGCGGCCGACAGCCACGAATCGGTTGCGAGCGAAGCCTTGGTGATACCCATGAGTTCCGGACGGCCCGACGCCGGCTTGCCACCGTGTGCGAGAGTGGCGCGGTTGGCATCTTCAAACACCGCAACGTCCACGAGCTCGCCCGGAAGGAGCGACGAATCGCCCGAATCGAGAACCGTGACACGGCGGAGCATCTGGCGAACGATCACCTCGATGTGCTTGTCGTGGATCTCCACGCCCTGCGAGCGGTACACGTGCTGTACCTCGGAGACGAGGTGAAGCTGAGCCGTGCGGCGACCCGAGATACGCAACACCTTCTTCGGATCCACAGAACCCTCAACGAGCTGCTGGCCAACCTCAACGTGCGACCCCTCCGGCACGAGGAGCTTGGCACGCTTCGCTACGAGGTACGTGATGTCCTCGTCGCCGTCGTCGCGCTTGATGATCAGGCGACGCGAGCGCTCCAGATCCTCGATCTCGAGCTTTCCAGCTGCCTCCACGATCGGAGCCTCACCCTTCGGGGTTCGGGCCTCGAAGAGCTCCTGCACACGCGGAAGACCCTGAGTAATATCCTCTGCCGACGCCGCACCACCGGTGTGGAACGTACGCATCGTCAGCTGGGTACCCGGCTCGCCAATCGACTGAGCCGAAACGATACCCACAGCCTCGCCGATATCCACCAGCTTGCCGGTAGCCAGCGAACGGCCGTAGCACATAGCACAGGTACCAACGCGCGAATCACAGGTGAGCACGGAACGAACCGAAATCTCCTTGATGCCCGCATCGAGCATCTTCTCGAGCGCGACGTCACCAATATCGGTGCCAGCAGCGATCACAACGTTGCCCTCGGCGTCCACTGCATCCTTTGCCAAGGTGCGCGCGTACACCGAGGTGTCAATCTCCTCGTGTGGCAACACCTCGCCGGCTGCCCAATCGGCTGCCGAGACTTCCTTTTCTGTGACTCGCTGGCCGTTAACCAGGCGGATCTCGTTGCGCTCGGAGTCGATTTCCACAATCGACTTGGTCAGGCCGCGGCGAGTGCCACAGTCTGCTTCGCGCACGATCACGTCCTGAGCGACGTCCACGAGACGACGGGTCAGGTAACCCGAGTCGGCCGTACGAAGAGCGGTATCGGCCAGGCCCTTACGGGCGCCGTGGGTTGCGGTGAAGTACTCGAGTGCCGACAAGCCCTCATAGTAGTTCGACTTAATCGGGCGAGGAATAATCTCACCCTTCGGGTCGGCCACCAGGCCACGCATGCCCGCCACCTGGCGAATCTGCATCCAGTTACCACGAGCTCCCGACGACACCATCTGGTTGATGTTGTTGAAATCGTCGAAGTGGGCACGCATTTCGTCAGCCACGTTGTCGGTAACCTCAGTCCACAGGTTCACGAGGTCACGACGACGATCCGAATCGCGGATGTTACCTTCCTGGAAGTCCTGCTCGATCTTCGCTGCGCGCTCCTCGGCCTTCTCCAAAATCTCTGCCTTGTTTGGCGGAGTCGCGACGTCGGACACGGCGATGGTCACGCCCGAACGACCACCCCAGTAGTAACCGGTGTTCTTCAGGGCGTCCAGCGATGCGCCGACGTCGACCTTCGGGTAGCGTTCAGCGAGCTCGTTGACGAGCGAGCCGAGGACCTTCTTATCGACAACCTTATTCACGTACGGGAAGGTAGTGGGCAGAGCCTCATTGAACAGCGCACGGCCGAGCGAGGTCTTGAGGATGATGTCGTCACCCTCCTCGTAACCCTCCGGAGCCTGCCAGTCACGCGGGAGCGTAATGTCGCCCGCGTGGAAGCGGATGTAGCACTCCGCTTCAAGATTGAGCTTGCCCAGATCCTTCGCCATCTCAGCCTCGGCCATCGACGTGAAGTAGTGACCTTCACCCTCGGCGCCCGGACGGAGCATCGTCAAGTGATACAGACCAATAATCATGTCCTGAGCCGGAACGGTCACAGGGCGACCATCGGAAGGCTTGAGGATATTGTTAGCCGACAGCATGAGGATACGAGCCTCAGCCTGCGCCTCCACCGACAGCGGAAGGTGGACAGCCATCTGGTCACCGTCGAAGTCGGCGTTGAACGCGGAACACACGAGCGGGTGAAGGCGGATTGCCTTACCTTCGATCAGCTGCGGCTCGAACGCCTGAATACCGAGACGGTGGAGCGTGGGTGCGCGGTTGAGCAGCACCGGGTGCTCCTTAATGACCTCTTCAAGAACGTCGAACACTTCGTCGCGCTGGCGATCGATCAGGCGCTTGGCAGCCTTAATATTCTTCGCAAGCTCAAGATCCACAAGGCGCTTTTGCACGAACGGCTTGAACAGCTCGAGGGCCATGGTCTTGGGAAGACCACACTGGTGGAGCTTCAGCGTCGGGCCCACGACGATCACGGAACGGCCCGAGTAGTCAACGCGCTTACCCAGAAGGTTCTGGCGGAAACGACCCTGCTTACCCTTGAGCATGTCCGAGAGGGACTTCAGGGGACGGTTGCCCGCGCCCTGAACCGGGCGGCCACGGCGGCCGTTATCGAACAGCGCGTCCACAGCCTCCTGAAGCATGCGCTTCTCGTTGTTGACCATGATCTCCGGCGCGTTCAGATCGAGCATGCGCTGGAGGCGGTTGTTGCGGTTGATCACGCGGCGGTACAGATCATTGAGATCCGAGGTGGCGAAACGGCCGCCGTCGAGCTGAACCATCGGGCGAAGATCCGGCGGGATCACCGGAATCGCATCGAGGACCATCGACTCCGGCGCAATACCCGAGTGGAGGAACGCGTTGACTACTTTGATGCGCTTAAGAGCACGGGTCTTGCGCTGAGCGGTGCCCGTCTCAATCTGCTCCACGAGCAGGTCATGCTCGGCTTGCAGGTCAAAGTTTCGCAGGCGCTTCTGCACAGCCTCAGCACCGCGCGACGCCTCAAAGTAATCGCCCCAGCGCAGGTTCATCTCGCGGTATGCTTCTTCATCGCCCTCGAGATCGCCCACCTTGAGCTTGGTGAACTTGTCCCACACGTTCTCGAGACGCTCGAGATCCTCTTCGTACTGACGACGAACACGGCGCGTATCCGACTCCGCATTACGCTTGATCTTGGCGCGAGTCGCAGCGTCGGCGTCGGAGGCTTCCGCCTCCGCAAGCGCAGCTTCCTCAGCCTTCAACGCACGCTCGACGGCGGCGTCGCGATCCTTGATGATATTCTCGCGCTCAAGCTCGTACTCGGCCGTGAGCGACGGAAGATCGTTATGACGGCGCTCCTCATCCACATCCGTCACCATGTAGGCGGCGAAGTAAATGACCTTCTCCAGATCCTTCGGAGCGATGTCCATCAGGTAGCCAAGGCGCGAGGGAACGCCCTTGAAGTACCAGATGTGGGTCACGGGAGCGGCGAGCTCAATATGACCCATGCGCTCACGGCGAACCTTCGAACGCGTGACCTCAACGCCACAGCGCTCACACACGATGCCCTTGTAACGCGGGCGCTTGTACTTGCCGCACGCACACTCCCAATCGCGGGTCGGGCCGAAGATCTGCTCACCGAACAAGCCGTCCTTTTCCGGCTTGAGGGTGCGGTAGTTGATGGTCTCCGGCTTGGTTACCGTGCCGTGCGACCACTTGCGAATGTCCTCCGACGTCGCAAGAGCAATATGAAGCTGATCGAACAGATTAACGTCGAGCAAGATTCCTACTTCCTCAGTTTTTACGCCTGATATCAGTTCACTCGTTGCGGGCGAGCGGCGCGGCCCGCCCGCAACAAGTTTTCAGTGGGATCAGAAATCCGCACCCGTGGTCAGGCCCTCAAGGCCTGTCGAGATTCCAGCCGACTGCGGAGCGCGGAACGCATCATCGTCCGCATCCTGCAGGTTGATCGGGTTACCAGCAGCATCCAGAGCCTCAACGTTCAAGCACAGGGAACGCATTTCCTGAACGAGAACCTTGAACGACTCCGGGATACCCGGCTCGGGCACGTTGTCGCCCTTCACGATCGCCTCGTACACCTTGACGCGGCCGACCGTATCGTCGGACTTGATGGTCAGCATTTCCTGGAGGGTGTGTGCAGCGCCGTAAGCCTCGAGCGCCCACACCTCCATCTCGCCGAAACGCTGGCCACCGAACTGTGCCTTACCGCCGAGCGGCTGCTGGGTCACCATCGAGTACGGGCCCGTGGAACGGGCGTGGATCTTGTCGTCCACAAGGTGGTGCAGCTTGAGCATGTACATGTAGCCCACCGACACACGCTCCGGGAACGGCTCGCCGGTGCGGCCGTCGAACAGACGCGCCTTACCGGTGCCGTCGACCATGCGATCGCCGTCGCGGTTCGGGAGGGTGTTGGCAAGGAGACCCGAGAGCTCATCGTGCTGCACACCGTCGAATACCGGGGTGGAGACGAGACGGTGCGGATGGCCCACAACAGCATCCTCCGGGATGCGGTTGGCCCACTCTTCACCATTCTGACGCGCCTCGGTGGCGTCCCAGCCCTGCTTGGCGATCCAGCCAAGGTGGAGCTCGAAGACCTGACCGAGGTTCATACGGCTCGGCACGCCGAGCGGGTTCAGGACCACGTCCACCGGGGTGCCATCCTCGAGGAATGGCATATCTTCGACCGGGAGGATGCGTGAGACCACACCCTTGTTGCCGTGGCGACCTGCCATCTTATCGCCGATGACGATCTTGCGGCGCTGAGCGATCAGCACGCGCACCGACTGGCGAACATCAGCTGCCAGCTCATCGTGGTTCTCGGCCGAGAACTCGGACACGCCAATGACGATGCCCCACTCGCCGTGCGGCACGCGCATCGAGGTATCGCGGACTTCCTTTGCCTTCTCACCGAAGATGGCGCGCAGGAGGCGCTCTTCGGAAGTCAGCTCGGTTTCACCCTTCGGGGTGATCTTGCCGACGAGAATATCGCCAGCCTTCACCTCGGCGCCGATGCGGATAATGCCGCGCTCGTCAAGGTTCGCGAGCGTATCTTCCGAAACATTCGGGATGTCGCGGGTGATCTCTTCCGGTCCAAGCTTGGTATCGCGAGCATCGACCTCGTGCTCCTCGATGTGGATCGAGGTGAGGATGTCCTCCGACTGCACGCGCTGGGACAGGATGATGGCGTCCTCGTAGTTGTAGCCGTTCCACGCCATGAACGCCACGAGAAGGTTCTGGCCGAGCGCGAGCTCGCCGCCGTCGGTTGCCGGGCCGTCTGCGATAAGCGAGCCCTTCTCCAGGCGGTCACCCTCGTTGACTGCCACCTTCTGGTTGGTGCAGTTGCCCGGGTTCGAACGCTCGAACTTTGCCAGGCGGTAGACGCGGTGGTTTCCGGAATCCTCCTCCACGTGCACGGCATCTGCCGACACTTCGGTGACGACGCCGGGGGCGAGAGCCACCGTGACGTCACCGGAATCGACTGCGGTGCGGATCTCGACGCCGGTGCCCACGAGCGGAGCCGTAGGACGCAGGAGCGGCACGGCCTGGCGCTGCATGTTCGCGCCCATGAGGGCTCGGTTCGCATCGTCGTGCTCGAGGAACGGAATCGACGCGGTACCCACCGACACCATCTGGCGGGCGGAGATGTCCATGTAGCCCACCTCGTGGGCCTCGATCAGGGCAGGCTCGCCGCCGGGGAGACGAACGAGGACTTCCTCATCACGGAACGAGCCATCCTGGTTCAGCGGTGCGGAGGCCTGAGCGATCGCGTAACGATCTTCATCCGTGGCATTGAGGTACTCGATCTCGTCGGTCACCTTGCCATCGACAACCTTGCGGTACGGGGTCTCGATGAATCCAAAGGAGTTCACTCGACCGTAGGAGGCGAGCGAGCCGATCAAGCCAATGTTCGGGCCTTCCGGGGTCTCAATCGGACACATGCGGCCGTAGTGGGACGGGTGGACGTCTCGAACTTCCATCGATGCGCGATCGCGCGAGAGGCCGCCCGGACCAAGTGCCGACAGACGGCGCTTGTGGGTCAAGCCAGCGAGTGGGTTGTTCTGATCCATGAACTGGCTCAGCTGCGATGTTCCGAAGAACTCCTTGATCGCTGCCACGATCGGACGGATATTGATCAGCGACGACGGCGTGATCGCTTCCGCTTCCTGGGTGGTCATACGCTCGCGGACCATACGATCGAGACGCGACAGACCGGTGCGCACCTGGTTCTGGATCAGCTCGCCAACAGCGCGAATACGGCGGTTGCCGAAGTGATCGATGTCGTCGTTCTCCACCGGAACCGAGGCGCCGCCCTCAGCGGTGACGGTCTGGGCCTCACCCGCGTGAAGCGCGAGGAGGTAACGGATCGTCGCGGTAATATCCGCGATCGTGAGCTGACGCTCGGTGGCCGCGGTATCCAGGCCAAGCTTGGTGTTCACCTTGTAGCGACCGACCTTCGCCAGGTCGTAGCGCTTGGGGTTGAAGTAGAAGTTGCGCAGCAGCGAACGGCCAGCCTCCGCCGTCGGCGGCTCGCCCGGGCGCAGCTTACGGTACAGGTCCGTGAGCGCCTCTTCCTGGGTGTGGACCGTATCCTTCTCCAGGGTGTCGATGAGCACCGGGTAATCGGCGAACTCTTCGCGAATCTCAGCCTCGGACATGCCGATCGCCTTGAGGAACACGGTGACCGACTGCTTACGCTTACGATCCACGCGAACGCCAACCGAATCGCGCTTGTCGATCTCGAACTCGAGCCAGGCACCACGCGACGGGATGATCTTCGTCGAGTAAATGAGCTTATCGGAGGTCTTATCCGCGGCGGTCTCGAAATAGACACCCGGGGAACGGACAAGCTGGGAGACCACGACGCGCTCAGTACCGTTGATGATGAAGGTACCCTGCGGGGTCATCAGCGGGAAATCGCCAATGAAGGTGGTCTGCGACTTAATTTCGCCCGTCTCGTAGTTCTGGAACTCGGCGGTGACGTACAACGCGGCGGAGTAGGTCAGATCCTTTTCTTTACACTCCGCCATCGAGGCCTTTTCTTCCTCGAGGTGCGGGTTGGAAAGGACCAGACCCATGGTCTGGGCAGTGTTCTCGATTGGGGAGACTTCCTCAAAAATCTCCTCGAGGCCCGACTTCTCGCCAGGCGCAGCGTTCTCACGCCACTCGGGGGCGCCGATGAGCCAGCGGTAGCTGGAGGTCTGAAGACCCAGCAAGTCCGGCACGGCGAGAGGCTCGTGAATCTTTGCGAACGAGACGCGGTCAGCAGCGAGGCGGCCGTCAACAACAGTAGGCTTAGAGGTGCTCGAAGCAGCCAAAGGGGCTTCCTTCCCTTGATCCGGTAAGGCTAAATGCCGTTCTCCCGACGCCGATCGCGCAAGTAACGCACGATTTTGGGCATGAAGAGGCCACGGCAAGTTTCAAATTTACACTCAAAGGATGCACAAGTCCACCCCTCACCCATGTGGAGAGGGTCACGACACCATAATGTCTGCGCAATCCTCGAAGGTCCGCCTCCGGTGCTGGAGCCAGTTTCATCGATGTACGCAGAATGTAACCGAGGAAAACCTCGCATATGACTTTCCCACGACTGCGATGGCTTCGCAACCCGACCCGCCGCCCCGGCGTCGGGAACGCGCCTTTCACCCGACCACGAAACTTAACGCCACCAGCAGGCGATAACCTCCTGGGAACAAAAAGGAGCGCCCCAGCAACAGCTGGGACGCTCCCGAAGCGATGAGCGGCTAGGCCGCGAAAATCACTTGAGCTCGACGGTAGCGCCGGCGCCCTCGAGGGCTTCCTTTGCCTTCTCGGCGGTCTCCTTGTTGACGCCCTCCAGGACAGCCTTCGGAGCCGAATCCACGAGCTCCTTCGCCTCCTTCAGACCGAGGGAGGTGAGGCCGCGCACCTCCTTGATGACCTGGATCTTCTTGTCGCCAGCGGAGGCAATGATGACGTCGAACTCGTCCTTCTCTTCAGCAGCAGCGGCCTCGCCGCCAGCAGCCGGAGCAGCAGCAACGGCAGCAACCGGAGCAGCAGCCTCAACGTCAAATTCCTCTTCGAACTTCTTCACGAAGTCCGAGAGCTCAACGAGCGTGAGCTCCTTGAAAGCTTCGATGAGCTCTTCAGCAGTGAGCTTAGCCATGATGGCCTTCCTTCCTTTTGCCTACTTGCGAGGCAGATAACTATTGGGTTTACGCTGCCGATCAGGCAGCTTCTTCCTGCTTCGCGCGCAGGGCGTCCACGGTGCGAACGGTCTTGACCATCGGCGCAGTGAACATGTAAGCAGCCTGGTAGAGCGACGCCTTGAGGACGCCAGCGGTCTTTCCAAGCAGAACCTCGCGAGATTCGAGATCGGCGAGCTTCTTGACACCTTCGGCATCGAGAACATTGCCCTCGAGCACGCCACCCTTAGTAATCAGGGCGTCGTGATCCTTGGAGAAGTTCTTAATAGCCTTAGCTGCGGAAGCGATGTCACCGGAAACGAATGCAAGTGCAACGGGGCCCTTGAGGTAGTCGTCGAGACCTTCGACGCCAGCCTGCTTAGCCGCGATGCGAGCGAGGGTGTTCTTCGCCACCGTGTAGTGCGCCTCCTGACCAAGGGAGCGACGAAGTTCCTTCATCTGCTCCACAGTCAGTCCGCGGTACTCGGTCACGAGAACGGCTGCAGAGTTCTGGAACAGATCCTTGAGCTCTGCAATCGCTGCAGACTTATCGGTCCGTGCCATGGGACCTCCTTCCGTTGTACGCCGCAGAGCAAATAAAAAACCTCGCACATGCAGGTGCGAGGCCAAACTCTTCCCGGGAACGGAAAGTATTGAATTCTCACCTGCGCTGGCTACGTTTCGTATTTATCCCGATGTGGGACCTGCGGTCTTGGGCGTTCATCAGCGTACCGACATCGGACTGGATTGTCTAGCTCGAGCGAGGCTTTCGTGGCGCATGCCACGCGATCGAGCACGGAAAGTACCCGAGGGCGACCAAGGATTTCCCGGGGGGGGGGAGGAGGGTCGACGTCGGAGCAGCTGATACGCACCGGCGCCGATGCCGTGGCTAGTCAGCCGCTACTCCGAGCTCGTGGGCAATACGGTGGAACAGCATCTCGAGCGCCACCACGTTCTGGCCACCTTCGGGAACGATCAGATCGGCTCGGCGCTTCGAGGGCTCAACATACAGCTCGTGCATTGGCTTGACGGTGGTGAGGTACTGCGCCTCCACCGATTCGATCGAGCGCCCGCGCTCAAGCACATCACGCTTGATGCGGCGCATGATACGCACATCGGCATCAGTATCAACGAAAATCTTCACGTCAAACAGCTCGCACATGCGCGGATCGTGGAAGATCAAGATACCCTCCACGAGGATCACGGGCGCGCTCTCGACATGCGTGGTATCGGCCGAACGATTGTGTGCCGCATAATCGTATACCGGAGACTCGATCGACTCCCCCGCGATCAGCTTGCGCAGGTCCGCGATCATCAAATCGTTATCGAACGCGTCTGGAGAATCGTAGTTTAAGGCCGCGCGGTGCTCGTAATCGAGATCATCGTGGGCCTTGTAGTAGTTGTCGTGATAGACCACCGCCGTCTTGCCCTGATAGTGGTTCGCGATCGCCTTGGTGAGCGTAGTCTTTCCGCTTCCCGTGCCTCCAGCAATTCCGATGACGAACGGACGGTTCATTATGCCTCCCTGCAACGATTCTTCATTCCGATTGTAAAGCAAAGGGCCTCGCACCAGTGGTGCGAGGCCCTTTGAGCAATTAAACGCCTCAGGCTTCTGCGCGGGTCTTCGTGGCATCCAGCGGGATACCCGGACCCATCGTGGTCGAAACCGTCGCCTTGCTGATGTAGCGACCCTTTGCCGACGCCGGCTTCAGGCGGAGGATCTCCTCCTGAGCAGCAGCGTAGTTCTCGAGAAGCTGATCGAGCTCGAAGCCGGTGTGACCCACGATGAACGCGAGGTTGCCGTGCTTATCCACGCGGAACTCGATACGGCCACCCTTAATGTCCTTGACAGCCTTGGCCACATCCATGGTCACGGTGCCAGTCTTCGGGTTCGGCATGAGGTTACGCGGACCGAGCACGCGGCCGAGGCGGCCAACCTTGCCCATCATGTCCGGGGTTGCGACGGCGGCGTCGAAATCGGTCCAGCCACCGGCGACCTTCTCGATGAGCTCGTCATCGCCGACCACGTCGGCGCCAGCCTCGAGAGCGGCCTGAGCCTTCTCACCAACGGCGAAGACAACGACCTTGGCGGTCTTGCCGGTGCCGTGCGGGAGCGAGACAGTGCCGCGAACGAGCTGATCAGCCTTACGCGGATCAACGTTGAGACGGAACATCACCTCAACGGTCGATTCGAACTTCGTGACCGAAGTCTTCTTCGCGAGGTCGAACGCCTCGCGCGGCGAGTAAAGCTCGCCGGGCTGGATCAGCTCGGCCGCCTTACGGTAATTCTTTGAGCGCTTTGCCATTCTGCTTGTCTCCTTCTTAGCAGCTGTGGGGAACGGACCAGCTCAGGGCCCTACCACGTGCCAGATTCTGCTGGCTATCAGATTTCGTCGGTGGTGACGCCCATCGAACGAGCGGTGCCGGCGATGATGCGGGCTGCGTTGTCGATGTCGTTAGCGTTGAGATCCGGCATCTTGGTCTTCGCGATCTCGCGAAGCTGATCCGCGGTGAGGTGCGCAACCTTCACGGTGTGCGGAGTTGCCGAACCCGACTTGATGCCAGCTGCCTTCTTGATGAGACCGGAGGCCGGCGGGGTCTTGGTAATGAAGTCGAACGAGCGGTCCTCGTACACCGTGATTTCAACCGGGACGATGTTTCCGCGCATCGATTCCGTCGCAGCGTTGTACGCCTTGACGAACTCCATGATGTTCACGCCGTGCTGACCCAGAGCCGGGCCAATCGGCGGTGCCGGCGACGCAGCTCCAGCTTCAATCTGAAGCTTGATCAGTCCGGCAACCTTCTTCTTCGGTGGCATGTTTGATCCTAACTATTAGCTTCCGCCATATGGCAATAATGGCGGGGTTCCTTCGAATCGAGACGAGGGATGAATTAGTCCATCTTCTTGATTTGACCGAAGGACAAATCGACCGGGGTTTCCTGGCCGACAAGTGTCATGAGCACGGTGAGCCTCTGGTTCACCGGGTCAACCTCAGAAATTGTAGCGGGCATTCCCACCCAAGGCTCAGTGGTCAAGGTCACAACCTCGCCAACCTCGTACTCCACCTCGAACTCCGGAGTACCCGAAAGTACTGGCTTTCCGGCGGCGACTGCCTCGGCAGCGACCTGCTGCTCGACAACAGGCGTGAGCAACTGCACGGCCTCATCGAGTGAGAGAGCGACCGGATCGCGACCGTTCCCAACGAAACCAGTGACGCCGTTCGTGGACTGGACAACTCGCCATGAATCGTCAGTCAACTCCATACGGACGACGGCGTAGCCCGGCATGCGCACGCGAGAAACCAGCTTCTGCTGGCCCTTCTTGACCTCGTACACCTCTTCCATCGGCACCTCGATCTGGAAGATGTAATCTTCCATGTTCATCGAGTGCATACGCGTTTCAAGCGACTGCTTGACACGCTTCTCGTAGCCCGCGTACGTGTGGAGAACGTACCAGCGGCCCGGGAGACCCTTGATCTGATCGCGGACCATTTCTTCCGTCACAACACCCTCAGGTGCTTCTTCCTTCGCAGGCGCCGCCGGAGTGGACTCCTCGACGGGTTCGACGGGAGCCTCGGTGGCCTCCTCCTGCGCAACCTCAGCCTGAACCTCCGGTGCCTCCTGTGCGTCGGAGAACAGCGGATTCACATTCTCTTCACTCATCTAAGCTTTCCCTTCCTGGCCGAGATTTAACCGAAAATCCAGAACATGGACTGGTTGAAGACCAGATCAACGGCGGTCACAAAGACCATGATGATGGTCACGAATACCACAACAGTGACGAACATCTTCCACAGCTCTTCACGGGTTGGGCGCTGCACCTTCTTAAATTCAGCGATCACTTCCTTGAAGAAGGTGATGATGCGCGCGAAGAAGCCTTCCTTGGCTGGCGAGCGACGAGCTTCGTTCACGGTTGATCCTTTCGATTGATAAAAGAAACGGCCCTATCGGGCCGCTTACTAGCAGGGCAGGAGGGACTCGAACCCACAACCGCCGGTTTTGGAGACCGGTGCGCTACCAATTGCGCCACTACCCTATTGCGCAGGCCTTCACGATTATCGCAAAGTTTGCGCTACAAAGCCAATGTTTGCTCGATCAAGTGTAGCCGCGCGAATCATAAATCTCCAGTCGAGCACCCCTTCACACCCTGTTATCCACGCCACGGAGATTGCCTTGTCGCTTTGAAGCAGGGCACCGACGTCGGCAGGCATGACGTTCCTCCCTCGCTTTCCCCACTGCGCAAACTTGGCCACGGTAGCGAAAGGTGACACGATGAGAACATGCGTCTTTCAACTCATGTTTCGTCACTGACACCCTCGGCTACGCTCGCCGTGGATCTGCGAGCGAAGGAACTCGCCGCAGCAGGCCGCCCGATCATCGGCTTCGGCGCGGGCGAACCCGATTTCCCCACCGCAAAATTCATCGTGAATGCAGCCGTCGAAGCTGCCCGCGACCCCCGTAACCACCACTACACAGCAGCAGCCGGCCTCGCAGAGCTTCGCGAAGCAATCGCCGCGAAAGCGCTCAAAGATTCGGGCACGAACGTCGACCCGACAAACGTGATCGTCACAAACGGCGGCAAGCAGGCCGTCTACCAGGCATTCATGGCCACCGTCTCCCCCGGCGACGACGTCCTCCTCCCAGCCCCCTACTGGACCACCTACCCCGAGGCGATCCGCCTCGCAGGTGGCAACCCCATCGAGGTGTTTGCCCCTGCCGATGCCGGATACAAGGTCACCGTGGATCAGCTCGAGGCCGCCTACACATCGCGCACCACCACGCTCCTCATGTGCTCGCCGTCGAACCCCACGGGCGCCGTGTACACCGCTGATGAACTCCACGCGATCGGCCAGTGGGCCATCGCCAAAGACCTATGGGTAATCTCGGACGAAATCTACGAAAACCTTGTGTATGAAGGCGAAATGGCCTACCTCCTGCGCGTGGTTCCCGAACTCGCGGACCGCCTCATTACCGTCAACGGCGTCGCGAAATCGTACGCGATGACTGGCTGGAGAGTGGGCTGGATGTTCGGCCCTGCCGAAGTGATCCGAGGCGCGCGCATTCTCCAAGGCCACCTCTCCTCGCACGTGAACAACATTGCCCAGCGCGCCGCGCTCGCGGCGTTGAACGCCGACCAGCACTTCGTTTCCGAGATGAAGGTGGCGTTTAATCGGCGCCGCCTCGCGCTCGTCGAGGCGCTCGAGCAGATCGACGCATTCTCCGTTCCCACCCCCAGTGGCGCGTTCTATGTGTTCGCGAACGTCGAGCGCGCGCTCGGGCAGGAGATCAACGGCAAAGTTGCGACCACGTCGGCGCAGCTCGCGGACCTGATCCTTGAAGAAGCCGACGTTGCCCTCGTTCCGGGCGAAGCCTTCGGCGCGCCCGGGCACCTGCGGCTTTCGTACGCCCTCGCCGACGACGCCCTCGCCGAAGGCGCCCAGCGGCTCGTCCAGCTCTTCTCCCAGGTCAAGTAAAAGGCCACCGACGCCGGGGTTCGCATCATGTTCAACGCCAGCCTCGCGGCCGGTGCGCCGCACGACGCCGGTGCACCACACGACGCCGGCGGTGCAGCTACCTGCCAGCCTGTGCGTAGCTCATCCACTCGTTCGCGATCGCGAGGCGCGTGCGGCAATGCTGCTCCCAGCCGCGCTTGCGAGCTTTCGCGGGCCCAGCGACAAGAGAAAGAACGACGCCGGCGGCGCTGGCACCCAGCGCCGCCGGGCCCACCTCCCGAGCGGCCAAATCTCGCCAGCGCTCCACAACTGGCCCGATCCCGCGGTACCGTTGCGGCGAGAGATCTTCGAGTACCGACATATGGCCAAGCAGGCATCCCCAATCGTGGGCGCGATATCCCGGCCCGAGCGTATCGATGTCGATCACACCCGAAATTTGCCAGCTGGCCGGATCCACGAATACGTTCGCTTCATAGAAATCGCCGTGCGTGGGAACCAACGGCCCAAAATCAGTGGCGGCAATCAATGCTTCGATCCGCTCCCCCAGTTGCACAGATTCTCGGGAAATTGCCGGTAATGCGGCACCCGCCGCGCGGCCATAGGCACCCGCCCGCTCCGCCCACGCCTTGCGGCGTTTAAGATGCGTGATCGGCTCACCCATCCCTTCCACAAGCTGCGCCAGCCGAGAAAACATCGCATCGGCGTCGGGAAGCGACGGGCGCGACGCCAAGAAGCGACTCAGCGGCACACCAGGCACAGCCCGTGTCAGTACCAGCCCATCGTCCGATATCCGCACAACCTGCGGAGACGGCATACTCTCACGCGCCAGTTCCAGCCGCCCCACGACAGCAGCCAGCGACGACGTTGGCACAACCTTCGCGAAATAGGTGACGTTGCCGTCGGCGCGCACCACCGCCCGACGCGTGGGCCGATAGGCGAGCAACTCAATCTCCACGCTTTCCCCGATAAACTCCGACAGTGCCTGCGGATCACACGCGAGCGGCAGTGCAGGAAGCTGCGGATCGAACGGGTAACGCCACACGAAATACCGGCGGCCCTCGAAGTCGAAAATTTCCCCTCCGTCGTCGCGAAGCCGGCCTTCGTCCACACGAGCCGTAGACGCCACGACGTACGCCTCGCCGACCTCGCCGCACACCGAATACCCCACCGAAACTCCGCCACCCACGCGGTGATGCACCGCGTGAACACGCCACGAATTCAGCCCAAAATCGGGCCCCACGAACTGCGCAAGCATGTGCGAGGCACCCTCGTTCGTCAGTGCAGCCAGATCAGCTTTCTCAATAGCGGCGGAACTCATATGTCCAGTTATAGAAAGATTTCGCGCATCGTTCAACGCGCCACTACACTGAAACGCATGAGAAATCTCGCGCTGCTGCCCAAAGCTCACCTGCATCTTCACTTCACCGGGTCGATGCGCGTGTCAACACTTGCTGACATGGCCCGCGAGCAGGGCATTCGTATCCCCGAGAACCTTACCGACAACCGCGCTCTTCAAGTCCCCGCCGATAAACGTGGGTGGTTCCGCTTCCAACGCAACTACGACGCCGCCCGAAAAGTCGTGCGTACGGAAGCTGCGATGCGCCGCATCGTTCTTGAAGCCGCCCAAGACGATGCACGTGAGGGTTCACGCCGCCTCGAAATTCAGATCGACCCCACCTCGTACGCCCCGTTCGTCGGCGGCCTCACACCCGCGCTCGAGATCGTCCTCGACGCCGCCGTGGACGCTTGGCACTCCACGGGAGTCCAGGTTGGTGTGATCGTCGCAGCTTCTCGTATGAAACACCCACTCGACGGGCGCACACTCGCGCGCCTCGCCGCCAAGTATGCCGGCGACGGCCCGGGAGAAGTGATCGGATTCGGCCTGTCCAACGACGAGCGGCGCGGCAATACCGCCGATTGGGAGGAAGCATTTGCCATCGCTGCACGCGCCGGGCTCGCATCGGTTCCGCATGGGGGCGAACTCCTCGGCCCCGAACACATCCGCGAAGTCGTGGGCCATCTCCACCCCACGCGCCTCGGACACGGCGTGCGCGCCGCCGAGGATCCGCGCCTTCTCGACGAGATCGTCAGCCGTGACATTGCCCTCGAAGTGTGCCCCGCGTCCAACGTTTCCCTCGGCGTCTACACGGCGTCCGATCAGGTCCCGTTGCACACCCTCGTCGACGCCGGTGCCACAATTGCACTCGGAGCCGACGATCCGCTGTTGTTCCTCTCACGCCTGACCGATCAATACGAGATCGCACGTGCACAAGGGCTCACCGACGCGCAAATCGCCCAACTCGCCAAGGGCTCAATCCGTGCCTCCCTCGCCTCTGATTCCGACAAGCGGGCATGGACAGCCGAGGTCAATGCCTGGCTCGCAGACAGCGAATGAAGAAAAGAGGCGGGCCAGTGGCCCGCCTCTGAGCGTTTTACAGCGTCTCCCCCAGCACCACCGGCTCGGGATGCAGATCCACGCCGTACGCCGCGCGTACGCCCTCCTGGATGTGGCGTGCCAGCTGCCGGATGTCGGCGCTCGTTGCCCCTCCACGGTTCGTCAGCGCGAGCGTATGCTTCGTTGACAGCGACGCGCGCTCCCCGACCGCAAAACCCTTGGGGAAACCCGCATGATCAATCAGCCACGCCGCCGACGTCTTCACCAGCCCTTCGCCAGCAGAATAACGTGGAGCCTCCGGCGGGAGCGTAGCCGCGACGCCGGCGGGAAGGATTGGGTTCGTGAAGAACGAGCCGCACGAGAACGTATCCCGATCCGAATCGTCCAAGACCATGCCTTTGCTGGCGCGCAGTGCGAGCACTGTTTCGCGCACCTGCCATGCCGGGGCCGTTTGCCCCACCTCAACTCCGAGCGCTCCGGCGAGCTGGCCGTACTTGATCGGTGCGGACATCGACCCGCGGAACATGTGGAAGAGGACGTCGAGGACAATCCAGCGCGGCGAGTAGCCCCACTGGGCAATCGACTGCTTGAGGATCGAATCGCGATAGGAGAATTTCATGTCGGTGAGGAACAGCGTTTTAATCTGGCCGGTTTCACGATCGTAGGTGGTGGCCGCAGCGAAAGTATCTGCCAGTTCCTGACCGTACGCACCGATATTCTGCACCGGCGCTGCTCCCACGGCTCCCGGGATGCCCGAGAGCGCCTCCAGACCACGCCACTCGTGTTCGATCGCGTAGCGCACCACGTCGTCCCACGGCGTACCGGCGAGTGCTCGCATCTGGGCGCCACCGCAGCCATCTTCCATCACGGTTTCGATGCCCGAACGCATATCGCGCACGACGACGCCCTCGAACGGCTCGTCCGACGCAAGGATATTCGAACCACCCCCGAGTACGAGCAAAGGAACGCCTGCAGAATCCGCCTCGCGGATCGCCGCGATCAGCTCCTCGCGGGTGTGGGCCTCGACGTATCGGGAAATCGTTCCACCCACACCCATGGTGGTGAGATCGGCGAGCGATGCAGGCTCAGCGCCGATACGGTTCGACTGCGCTGGGAACACAGGAGGAATATCGCCGCTGGGCGGCTGAGGGATCAGTTCACACGACATAGGCTCTATGCTACCCGACGACGCCGCTGCCAGATTTTCTTCCGGCGCAGCTTCGCTCTCGGTGAGAATTGCTGGCCAGGGTAGCAAAAAGGCCCGCAACTGCGGGCCTTTCCTTATATCGCCTGAAAGTTCAGCGAGTCTCGCGATGCGCGGTGGACTCGTTGCACTTGGGGCAGTACTTCTTCAGCTCAAGACGATCCGGCGTGTTGCGGCGGTTCTTCTTGGTGATGTAGTTACGCTCCTTGCAAACCTCGCATGCGAGGGTGATCTTAGGGCGAACGTCTGCTGACTTGCTAGCCACGGTTAATTCCTCACGTTCGGTTTGGCTGGGAAGCGGGATTGCTTTCCGGCAGTAGCGGGGGCGGGGTTTGAACCCGCGACCTCACGATTATGAGTCGTGCGCTCTGACCAACTGAGCTACCCCGCCGCATCTTCATTTCACTCGAGAAATGAATGGAGCCCCGAAAGGGAATCGAACCCTTGACCTTCTCCTTACCATGGAGACGCTCTGCCGACTGAGCTATCGGGGCAACGCTGGAAATCTTAACAAGCTTCTCGCTCTGTTTTCCAACTGTGAGAGCCTTACGATTCGTGAACCGCGCCACTCCCACATCCGGCGAACCGGATCGTGGCAGGTGAGGGATTCGAACCCCCGAAGGTTACCCGTCTGATTTACAGTCAGATGCATTTGGCCGCTCTGCAAACCTGCCGTTGCGCACTGTGTCGTGCACGAGTAAATACATTAACGGCCACTGCCCAGGAGTGTCAAACTGAGAGCGAACAAATTTGTCCTGCTTCACATCCACATCTGCTTCAGCACCGTTTTCCCCCACACAATCACGGACGAAATGCGGGGAAGGCGAGGGCCACACCCCTCGCCTTCCCCGCATCACACAACGACTCAGTACAGCTTGCCGTCGTGCTCCTCACCACGGGAGACCGCCGTCATCGTCTCACGCTCAACAACCTTGATGCGCTCACGCCCCACTGGCTCACCCAGCGACTTCTCAAACTCCTCGAGCAGACCCCAACCGGCCCACGACGTATAGCGAACACCACGCTCGTCGAGCACCTCCTTGGTGGCCTCCCACCCCACGTTCTCCGTGGTGGCATGGAAGACGCCCGCCTGGTAATCAGTAATCAAGTTGTCAATCGTTTCCTTCGCATCCGACTTCGTCGAACCGATCAAGCCCACAGGGCCACGCTTGATCCAGCCCGTGGCATACATGCCAGGGATCGGCTCGCCGTCGCGAATGACGCGGCCGCCAGCGTTCGGAACAATGCCACGTACGTCATCGAACGGGGCATCGGCAATCGCAGAGGACTTGTAGCCGGTTGCGGTGTAGACCGCCTGCACCGGGTAGTCCATAAACTCGCCGGTCCCTTCAACCCCCTGGTCGCCTGTCAGGCGCGTCCGTTCCATGCGAATACCACTCACATGCCCATCTTCACCGAGAACTTCCACCGGCTGCTGAAGCAGATGGATGTGAATACGATGCGAAGCAGTGAGTTCCTCCGGATCCTGGAACACCCAGTCTGTGAGGATGTTGGTGAGCTGGCGCGTCATCTTGTTCGATGCCATCGCAGCTTCAGAGCCTTCGTCGTACTCGAAATCCTCTGGATAGACGATGATGTCGACATCCGGAACTTGGCCGAGTTCGCGCAACTCCATCGGGGTGAACTTCACCTGCGCCGGACCGCGGCGGCCAAACACGTGAACATCCGTCACCTTCGAGGCACGCAAGCCCTCCTCCACGTTTTGTGAGATCTCGGTCACCATCATATCCTCAGCGTGCTTGGCAAGTACGCGCGCCACATCCAAAGCCACATTTCCGACGCCGATCACGGCCACTTCCTTCGCCTCAAGCGGCCAGGTACGAGGGTAATCGGGGTGTCCGTCGTACCACGCCACAAAATCGGCGGCGCCATAGACCTCGGGAAGATCCGAGCCCGGAATCGTGAACGGGCGATCCTTATCCGCACCGGTGGCGATCACCACGGCATCGTAGTGCTCATGGAGTTCAGCGAACGTGATGTCCTTTCCGATCTCCACATTACCCACAAACCGAATATCGCCGCGCTGGAGCACATTGTAAAGCGCGTTAATGATGGTCTTGATACGTGGGTGATCGGGCGCCACACCGTATCGCACCAGCCCGTACGGCGCCGGGAGCTTCTCATACAGATCGATCTGTACATCCACATCGGACTTCGCCAGAATGTCGGACGCATAGATGCCCGCCGGCCCTGCACCAATCACTGCTACCTGGAGTGGGCGTTCGCTCACGTTGTTACCTCTTTTTACTCAAACGATTTTTATTCGAACGATTTTAGCAAGTCTATAGTAGCGAAAACCCAAATCATCTCCCCAGGCAAAGTGACCGGGGCGACACAATCTCTTGTGTCGCCCCGGCCCGAGGACGCGTGGCACCGCGCGTACTCACGCGGCATCAGCGTTCTGTGTGGGGTTACTTCTCGCCTGGCCCAAAATCAGCGGTGGTGGCATCCAGGCGGATGATTCCGTACGTCCATCCACGACGGCGGTATGCGGCGCACGGCTGCTTCGTTTCCTCATCGATGAACAGGTAGAACGGGTGGCCCACCAGCTCCATCTCATCGATCGCCTGCTCGACGCTCATCGGACGTGCCTCGTAGAGCTTCTGGCGAACGATCGCCGGAGAATCGCCAAGCTGGCTCTCGATCGCCTCACCCGGCTCTGTGGGAACCGTGCGCTCCTCAACCTCCGGAGCCTCAGGCTTCTTGGACAGCAACTCCTCCACTGGCAGATCCGCGGGAACCTCATCCTTACCCGCCGAGCGACGACGGCGAGCCTTCATCTTCTCGTGCTTACGACGCAGACGCTCAAAGAGTTTCGTGGAAGCGAGATCAAGAGCCGCCAGACGATCCGACGCCGCCGCCTCAGCGCGAACGACCGGACCCTTATCAACCACTGTAATCTCCACCCGCTCCGACGTTTCTGCCTGTGCCGGGTTCGATTCGTGAGCGATCTCTACCTCAACGCGCTGTGCACGCGGAGCGAACTGCTCAACCTTCTCAAGCTTCTCTTCAACATGGGTACGCAGACGATCGGAAACTTCCGCATTGTGACCCTTGACAACGAATTCCACGATGACCTCCTTGTGGTCATTTGACTGTGCGGGATACACCCGCGAGGGACCGACGCTCGGTGTTCACGAGCTACAACCACCTCCTTCACTTCGCCGATGCACCCTTGCATCACCGAAGCATTTCAACCGTTGTTGGTTGCAATCATTATAAGCGACCTGCGCCACATTTTGCTCATCAATTACACCCTCCGCGGATTTTTTGCACTCGCGAGGACAAAAGCCCCAACCACTCGCCCACCGGCGTCGGCGACCGCGTGAGCCGCGCCAGCAAGTGTCGCGCCCGTCGTCAACACGTCGTCAACCAGCACAACATCGCCATTCAACCGCCGCACACTCATCGCACGCGACTTCGCCCCACGCGCCTGAATCCGCAATCCACGTCGCGCCCTACCGAGCGCGACGTCCGCACGCAACTCGATCTCACGCTTCCAGTTTCGCTTCGCCTTGCGCAGGACGTTGGCATACCGCCACCCGCCAAGCTCAGCAACCTGCTGCCCGAGAACGCCAGCAACGAACATCCCTCTGCGCTCCCGCGACGGCGACGACGGAGCCGGAACCACCGTGACGTGCTCGGGCAACGCCAACCCTGCGACGTCGGGAATCAGACTCGCCATCGCATGATCGAGCGGAGCGCTGGCCTGGTTCTTCCAGGAAATAATGCACCGGCGTCGGCGACCCTCGTACGTGCCCAAACAAAACACCGGAAATGCCGGCTCCTCGCCGTCCTCGCGCACAAGCATCAAAAACGGAGCATCGGCACTGCAATCACGCCACCGCGACAAAAACTCCGCACGGCACTCCTCACACAACGGTGTATCCCAGCGCCCACACCCCGCACACCATTGCGGAAACACGAGGTCGAGTAATGTATCGAGCATGCAGCCAGCCTAGCCAGATAAGCCACAACCGCCGCACAGTTTTCCACAAGATCAGCCTGGATACGCCGGCTGAGACAGGACGGGAGTGACCTTCCGCCATGCGCCAGAATCAAACTCCAGCAGATCCCCGCCGCTCTCGACGATCAGCGAATCAACACCGCGCCCGGCCGTGAGCGACTTCGGAACAAATGTTCCAGGAAGGCGCTTCATCGGGCCAAAAATCGGCACCGTGTAGAGCGCCGCATCTGTGGCCCCGGGCTCGGTGCCAATCACTACCACAGTCTGCTCATCAATCCAGGCCACGTCCGTGATTGATGTTAAGCGCACACCCATCTGTGCAATATCAGCAAAGCCACTCGGCACGCCGTCAGCGTCGCGAACCACGCCCAACATGTACACGTTCGACACGCCATTGGCATCGGCAACCGCCATCATGCGGGCACCGTCGCGAGAAACCCGGATCGCGCGGAGATTCGTACCAGCAAACACCGGCACCTGAAATGACAAAACGCGCCCGCCACGCTCAGGGACAGCGAAAACCTTCCCGTCCGACTTCGCTGCGCCGCTCCACACATAGCCGAAACGGTCCGTCGACGGCGGCAACAATGCACCGGAACCACGAACCAGCTCGCGTGCCATGCCAGCGTCGGAAATCGAGTAGATAGCTCGGGATCTCTCCGCAAGCCCAATAACCGGCCCGCCCTGCTCATACGACTGCGCGAGAGCCGTGAGCGTCAGCCCCGCCGGAAGCGCGAGCGCAACACTGCCCGCTTGCCCTGAACCTGACTCGTGAATCTCGCCATTCGCCAAGCCGATCAGTGGATATTGCCCATACGGGTAGATCGGGATGTCTGCGCTTGCCGTTGTCTCTAGGAGAGCACCTCCCGACGAAACATTCACGGAATTAATACCGCCAACACCCTTCAATGTGGCCTTGAACTGCGCAACCATCCGCGCTAATTCCAGATCGTGCAAGCCGGCTGCCTCAGAGGTGAGGTTCACGTTCGCGACCTGATCCACAATGTCAACCTGGGGAGTGGCCAGAGACGTCCCCTTCGGCACAGCGCTCCTGACGGCACCGGTCAGCCACGACGGCGGGCCCGCGAGCAACGCAGTAATCGCCGCTGTCGGCGCACGATCTTCGGGAAAGTAGTAACTCACCGGAACGAGCGCGTCCGCACCCGGCGTCACGAAGTACACCGACACGTTGCGAAAGATCGTCGAGAACAGAGAATCGGGCATGATCACGCCATTATCGAGCGCTGCGATCCGCCACTGGTTCGCAGAATTACGAACGAGTGAAAACTCAGACACGATAGTGGCATCCGTTGCCGACGTCTGATACTCGCCCGCTGCATCCACGCTTGCCTGCGCCGAAGCCGTAAACCGGACTGCGCCAGTTTTCGCACGAGAAAAAGACTGGCTCTCGGCGTCGGGATAAATACGCACCTGAGCCCGAGGATCCCAGCGCGTGACAGCCGAGTCTGACAGGAACTCACGGGCCACCGCGAAATAATCCGAAAAACCAACCGCCGCAGCCGCCATGAACCCCTGGACGATCTCCTCAGGGGTAGCGTTCTGGGCGGGCGACTGCGCCCTAAACGCCACCTTGCCGTCTGAAGCGACCGGCTTCGCCGTCACATACACCGGCCCCGACGTCGGTAGGGCAGCACACCCCGTCAGTGCCAGTACAAGCGCCACAACAAGCGCGTACGCTCGCCTCACTGCTCCTCCTCAACCGGCTCAAGATCTCCCGTGAGCGGCTCCGGCGCTGCAAGCGCAACCGGAGCGACGAAGTGCGCGTGGGGCACCTTCGGAACGGTGAGCAAGAACGTGGAGCCAACCCCGAGCACGCCCGTAGCCTCCAGCGTGCCACCGTGAATCTGGGCGTCTTCCTTCGCGATCGTCAACCCCAGGCCCGTACCGCCCGTCTTTCGCACACGCGAGGAATCCGCACGCCAGAAACGATCGAACACGTGGGCAGCTTGATCTTCATCCAAACCGATTCCCCAGTCCATGACTTCCGCAGCAACAGCCGACTCGTTGCCCACGATCCGCACCGAAACTGGGTTACCCTCCGCATGTTCAAGCGCATTGACGACGAGGTTGCGCAGCACACGCTCAATGCGGCGCGGCTCAACCTCCGCATGCGGATCTCCCTCGACGGTCACAGACACCTCAACATCGTTATCCTGGGCGAGAGGAGCGGCCATCTCCACGACGTTTCGAGCCAGCTCGCCGACGTCGGTGGGCTGGGTTGCCAGCGACGTTCCGCCGGCATCGTAACGGGAAATCTCCAACAAATCAGACAGCATCATGTCCAGATTACGCAGCTGATCATGCTGGAGCTCCGCGCTGCGGCGAAGCGCTGGCGAAAGTTCCTCACGCTTGTCGTAGATCAGCTGGCCAGCCATGCGGATCGTTGTGACAGGTGAACGCAGCTCGTGCGAGACCGCCGAAACGAAGTCTGTTTGCACCTTCGACATGCGCTCCATCCTGGTGAACTGATCCTCGAGCGACGCCGCCATCAGGTTGAAGGACCGGGCGAGCTGCGCAAGTTCGTCGGTTCCTCGAACCTCCATCCGCGCCTCAAACTCGCCCTCCGCCAATTGATGGGCGCTCGCTGATGCTTCCTGGACAGGCTTGAGCACCAGGCGCATGAGGAGCCACGACACGAAAGCGAGGAGCACGATCAGCGCGATCACAGAGAACGTCAGCACCCGGAACGTGGTGCGGATCAACGATTCCTGCGACTCCAGCGAATACGCGGCATACAGTTCGTACTGGCCGGCAGAGGGAATGTTCACCGCGGTGCCGAGGATCAGCCCGGCCACATCGCCGTCACGGCCAGGGACCGACACCGACATGTAGCTCACATCCCCCGCCTTCGTCTTCGCGCGAAGTTCAGGTGTCAGGAGGGAGCGGACCTGCGTGGATGTGGCGACCTGTGGCTCGAGAATCTGCACCGCAGGCGTTGCCTGCCCATCTGAGCGCACAAGAACCGAGCCGATCAGGCCGCGGGTCGGATCGTACATCGACGACACCACGCCGTTCGCGATCTGCTGGAGCTGCCCCGACGTCGGAGACGAGGCTTGCGCAAAGCGATCCTGTGCGATCGTCGCATCGGCAGAAAATTGTTCAATATTCGTCTGCAACGCAGCATTGAACACAGCTCCCCGAATCTGGCTCACAACGATCGCGCCGGCAATGACGAACCCAAGAATGCCGCCAACGACGATGATAATCATCGTTCGAGTTGACAGCGACGACTGCCAGCGCTCACCTATCGCCGCCACACGGCGCGACAACAGAGCGAAAAAGGACGAATGCGTTCGCGGGCTCACGCAGCCGCAGCCCCCGCCCGATAACCGACTCCGCGGACGGTCAGCACCACCTGGGGATCGTCTGGATCTTTCTCCACCTTGGCGCGTAGACGCTGGATATGCACATTCACAAGGCGCGTGTCGGCACTATGGCGATAGCCCCAGACCTGCTCCAGGAGCTCCTCACGAGAGAACACCTGGAACGGCTTTCGGGCGAGAACAGCCAAAAGATCAAATTCGAGCGGGGTGAGATGGAGCAACGTGGTGCCACGGCGCACCTCGTGGCCCTTGAGATCGATCGTCAAATCCGCCACCTTGAGCACATCTGCCTCCGGCTCCTGACGGCGCAGACGTGCCTTCACGCGGGCGAGAAGGACCGAGTTTTCGAAGGGTTTCGTCACATAATCGTCCGCGCCCGCTTCAAGACCCGCGATCACATCCACCGAATCCGTCTTTGCACTCATCATGATGATCGGCACATCTGATTCTTCGCGGAGCTGGCGGCACACGGAAACACCATCGAGACCCGGAAGCATCACATCCAGCAGGACGAGATCCGGATGCTCGGCACGAAACAGCGGCAACACGCTCGAGCCGTTGGCACACACCGTTGCCTGGTAACCCTCCGATTCGAGGAGGATAGCCACCATCTCCGAGATTCCGGGATCATCATCAACGACGAGGATGCGCAAACTCATACCCCACTCCTTTCTGTCGCTCCCTCATATTATCCATGTTTAGTCCTGTTTTTACTATGCCAAAACGGATGTACACTCGGCCCATTCGAGCTGTTTTCCACAGATATCGATCGCAATAGATTGTTCACGTTTGCCTACGTTACGATAAAGTAACTTAAAGGCGACAATGCCATGGCATTATCAATGAAGGAATCATGATGACAACTCCCCCTTCCAACAATCCGTTTGAGCCTGGTTCAACCCCGCAGTGGGAACAACCCAATAGCGGCCAGCCGTACACACCGCAGTACGGTCAGGCACCGTTGGCGAACCAGCCGATGAACGGATACCCACAAGGCCAGGCTCCATATGCGCAACCGGGCGGCCTCCAGCCGTATCCGCAGCAGATCCCGGGTGCACCGACGTCGTTGTTCCCGCTACGCCCGCTCGGTGTGGGCGAAACGTTCGATGCCGCAATGCGCATCATTCGTTTCAACCCGATGGGCCTGGTCGTCGTCCCGATGCTCATCTGGCTGATCGCCCTTGTTGTCAATGCACTCACCGGCGTCGTCTTTGACGGCGCGCCGATCACTGATACGAACGATCCGCAGGCGCTTTCCCACGCGCTCGAATCTACCTCGTCGTGGCCGATCCTCATCAACTTGCTCGTGGGTGGCCTCATGGTTGCCTTGATGACAGGGGCGGCGATGCGCGCAACAGCGAAGGGCGCGCTCGGCCGCAAAGTCAATTTCGCCGAGGCGAGCGCCGATGCTGGCCGCGGCGCCGGCCGCACGATGCTGCACGCGTTACTGTTCCAGATCCTCGTCACCGTCGTTGTTGTGGTGATTTTCGGCGCACTCTTCTTCGCGATGCTACTCAATATTTTCTCGGATACTGCCGCCCTGAAGACGTCTCAAGGTGCAGCGACCGTGATTGGCTCCATCCTGGCCTTCTTCGCGATCGTCTTCCTTCTGGTTATCCTCCTGTACCCGCTCTACTCGCGACTGTTCGTCGTGTACCCGGTGATCGTGATCGAACGCAAGAACGTGTTCAGTGCGATTGGCCGCTCCTGGCAGCTTACGCGCGGTTCGACCGGCCACCTCATCCTTCTCGGCCTGGGCACCCTCGGCATCTGCATCGCCGGTGCGATCGTCTTCGGGCTGATCGGAAGTCTGTTCAGCATTGGGCTTCTGTCGGGCACTGATTCAACCGCCATCGGCATCATCGTCGGGTTCATTACCTCCGTGCTCGGGTCGATCATCTTTGTTCCCTTCTTCCTCGCGATCCAGTCGGTGCTGTACGTGAACATGCGTCTGACCCGTGAGGGAGTCACCCCGGCCGCCTACGTGGAGGCCTGATGTTTCTCGCGAGCATCGACCCATCCGACGCGCAGCGCGCGGCGGAGGCGGAGCTCGCCAAATCCAAGTACCACCCGCGCGAAAGTTTCCTTTCGCGCGGGTGGCGCTGGTTGATGGAGAACCTTTTTTCCGGCGACGCCGGTGGCACAAGATCGTGGTTCGGTTTCATCTGGATCGTGGTTGGTGTAGTTATTGCCGCGCTCGTGGTGTGGCTGGTTTTTCGAGCGTTCCGCCGTACGGGGCGCATCGCACGCTCGGCGCCGCTCGGGCACGAGGTGGAAAAGAGCGCGAATTCGTTGCTGGCGCGCGCCCAGGTGGCGAGCACGCCAAACGAGGCCGTCCTCCTCTATGTCCGCGCGGCGATTGCGCGCCTCCACGAATCCGGACGCATCGTCGTTGCACCGTCGACGACGGCGAGCGAAGCAGCCCAGCTCGCCACCGCCGTCGCACCGGGTGATTTCCTTGCCGCTGCGGCCCTGTTTAACGCTGTCGCCTACGGCCACCACACGGCGACCCTTGCCGATGTCGAAGCAATGCGTTCTCTCGCCGTCGCAACGTTCACAAACAGCCGCCAGGAGGTGACGTCGTGAGCAAACGCCGCTGGTTCGCACTCGCCGTCGTCCTCACGCTGCTGGTTACCCTCATCATCGCTTTGACTCCCGGCCAGCCGCGTAAAGAGGCCTACGCGCCAGATTCCGTGATGCCCGAAGGCGCGGGAGCTTTCGCGGCCCTCCTCGAGGACCGCGGCGCATCGATCGCCTTCCACTACTCGATTTCCGACGCCGTTCAAACGGCGGATTCCTCCACCCTCATTGCTATCCCGTGGTCGGTCGCCAGTGCGCTCAGCACCGAACACGCCGAAATCCTGCGCAACAGCGGCGCGCGCATCGTGATCTTCTCCGATGCCACAACCGCCTCGTTAAAACACTGGGGCATCGACCTCACTCCACGCTGGGCAGGCGCACCCACCGCCTCCGGCTCCGGATACTCGGCCACCGTTATTGGGCCGATCTCCCAGGTCATCGACGGGCCCGGAACGTTTCCGGCAGCGGGCGGCGTCGTCGTCGGCGAGCGAGCGGGCCTTACGCTTGTCGCTGATGGTTCGCTCCTGACCAACGAAAAACTCGCCAAAAACCACAACGCCGCGCTCGGGCTCGAACTGTTCGATTCGCCGTCGATTCTCTGGGTCAGCGTGAACGCGGTGTGGAGCCCTGCAGCACCCACGCCCGCACCCACACTCACGTATCCGTGGGTCATCCCCACGCTGATCGCCGCCTGTGGCGTCGTGCTCTTCGCCGGCGCGTACGCCGGCCGCAGGTTTGGTCCGCTCGTCGCCGAACGACTTCCGTCAGCGGTCGACAGCCGCGAATCGCGGCGCGGCCTCGCCCTGCTCTACTCGAAATCGGCCGACCCAGCACGCGCAGCAGCCGTGCTGCGCGCCGACGCGATCGCGCGCCTCGCACCAAGCGCCGGGATTGCGCGCAACGCAAGCCCCGACGTCGTCGTCGCCACGCTCTCAGCGCACACAGGAGTCGAGCCGGCACAACTGATGAATCTCTTATATACACGTCCCATCACAACCGACGCCCAGTTGGTTGAGATACAACGCGAACTCGAAGGAATCTCATGAGCGACACCCACGACAAATTCATTGCCATCCGCACCGAGATCGCCAAAGCGATTGTCGGCAACGACGCTGCCATCAGCGCCGTACTCGTGGCACTCCTTGGCTCGGGCCACGTGCTCCTCGAGGGGGCACCCGGCACCGCCAAAACCCTGCTGGCGCGCTCGCTCGCGGCAGCGACGTCGCTGCCACACACGCGCGTACAGTTCACCCCCGATCTCATGCCCGGCGACCTCACCGGATCACTCGTTTTCGCCGACGGCACCTTCACCTTCCGCCCGGGCCCGGTTTTCACCTCCGTCCTCCTCGCCGATGAAATCAACCGAACTCCTCCCAAAACCCAGGCGGCACTGCTCGAAGCGATGGCCGAACACCACGTGAGTATCGACGGCTCACCCAAGCCTCTCCCCGATCCGTTCATCGTGATTGCCACCCAAAACCCGATCGAATACGCGGGCACCTACCCGCTCCCGGAAGCACAGGTGGATCGCTTCATGATGAAGGTGAGCCTGTCTCTCCCCTCGCGCGAGGTGGAGCTCGAAGTACTCACCCGCCACGCGGCACACTTCGACCCCACACAGATGGAAACGGCGGGGATCACGCCGGTCGCCTCCGCCGCTGACGTACTCGCAGCCCGAGCCGAAGTCGCAAAAGTTGAGGTCTCAGAGCAAGTGCTCGGCTACATCGTCGATCTTGTCCAGGCAACACGGCATGTGCCGGCCGTCGCGGCCGGCTCCTCTCCGCGAGGCGCCACGTCGCTGCTCGCAGCGGCACGCGCCTGGGCCTGGTTGCAGGGGCGCACGTTCGTCACCCCCGACGACGTTAAAGGCTTCGCGCTTCCCACCCTCGCGCACCGAATCACGCTGCGTTCCGAGGCAGAGCTCGACGGTGCCCGCGCGAGCGACGTGATCAACCAGATCACCTCGTCAGTGGCGGTGCCACGCTAATGTACCTGCGGTTTCCTGCGCTCGTTGCGGCGTTCGGCGCGCTGGTAGTGGCGATAGTGACGGCGTCAGCCACGGCGGCGCTCGCCTACATTGCGTTGCTCGGCACGCTTGCTGTCCTTGACGCCCTACTCGCGCCGTCGCCGCGGCGCGTGCACGTGGAGCGTATCGCCCCGACGTCGGTGCGGCTCGGGCACAGCGCCGAGGTTGCATACTCGGTATCCAGCGAGCGGCGCATCGTGGGCGAGTTCCGCGACGCGTGGCCCCCATCTGCCGGTGTTGCGCCGTCGCGTCACACGTTCGACACGCAAGGTGGGAGTGACAGCGCAAGCGCCACCATGAGCCCGCGACGCCGGGGGACTCTTCGCTCGTCGGCTCTCACGATCCGCACGCGCGGCCCTTTCCGCCTCGCCGGCCGTCAGCGCACGTTTCCGACCGCGTGGAGCCTGCTGACCACGCCCGCGTTCCACTCAGCCTCCGCGCTGCCACAGCGTGTGCGCAAACTGCGCGAGCTCGACGGTCGCGCCCTCCTCCTCCAGCGCGGCGAAGGCACAGAATTCGATTCGTTGCGAGAATATGTGGCCGGCGACGACGTGCGCGCTATCGACTGGCGCTCCACCGCGCGCCTGGGAACCGCGGTCGTACGAACCTGGCTTCCCGAGCGCGACCGGCGCATCCTCGTCGTTCTTGACGCTGGGCGTGCACTCTCGTTGCGCTCAGGAAACGCACCTCTGTTCGACGCAGCGATTGAGACCGCGTTGCTGATGAGTGCCGTCGCAGCGAAGGCAGGCGACTCGCTCACGGTGCTTGCGCTCGACCACCTCGTCCGTGCCCGCGCAAGCGTGTCTCATTCGGCGAACCCGATCTTCGACGTCGGAGCCGCACTCGCCGACGTCGAACCGAGCTCCCTCGCCACCAGCCTCCAGCCCGCACTCGCCGTCGCGCGTTCGATCCGAGCTTCGCTCATCGTGGTTGTGACCGACCCTGCAACAATCGAGCCCGAGCAGTTCGCCGCCCTGCGCACTCTCGCCCCGGTCATCGTCGCAAACCCGCAAATCGACAACCTCGAAAACTCACTCGAGCCAGTGTGGAACGCCTACCTGCGGGCTGCAGACGCGCGCGACCGGCTCACGCAAAGCGGTTACGCCACCCAGCTGAGCCACGGGGGAATCCGCGTGATCACGGCGTACACGCATGATCTGCCTGCGAAAACTGCGGACGCCTACCTCTGCCTGAAAGCAGCAGGCCAACTCTAGGCGGCATAAAGTATGGGCTCGTCGGGCGCCTTTGCACGGCGCCCACCCACCTCATACCAGACGACGAACGCGCCCAGCGCAAGCGCGCCAATCACAACTTTCACCACGGGTGGCAGCGAAGATGGGGTCACGAAACCCTCGACGAGGGCCGACAGCCCCAGCACACCCACCAGCCCGAAGCCGACGAGCAAAGTCTGCTTCCCCTCGCGAGCAAACGCGACGGCGCGCGGGAACGGGCCCGGAGCCAGAATTGTCCAAAACAGTTTGAACCCGGCGCCCGCGGCGAAGAAGATCGCTGTCAGCTCCAGCAGGCCGTGCGGGATGATCAGCCAAAAGAACGTGGGGAGTTCACCAAAGTGTGCCATGATCGCCCCCATTGCGCCGACGTTCACCGCGTTCTGCCAGATCATGTACACCGGAAAGACACCAGTGAACCCCGCACCGACGCTCACGAGCGCGATCCAGGCATTGTTCGTCCACACGATCGCCGAAAAATCCGAATGAGCGTGCTCGGTGTAGTAGCTCGAAAACTCTACTTTCGCTACGTGTGCGAGATCTGCCTCGCTGCCGAGCGCGGCGAACGCCTGAGGATGAGTGGAAAGGTAAAGCGCGGTCGTTACTGCAAGAGCAAGGGTGAGAACAGCGAACCCAGCCGCCCACCAGCGCACACGGAAGAAAGCTCGCGGGAGCTCGCGGCCGAAGAATTGCGCCAGGCCCCGAAGCGAGGAGCTCTTTGCCGACGTGAGCGAGCCGCGCGCAAGAGCCAGGATCCGCGAAACCTCACGAACATCTGCACTCGGCGCACCCTCGGCACGCAGGTACGCAAGGTGACCCGTCACTTCCTTGTACAGTGCCACAAATTCTTCCGACTCTCGCCCCGAGCGCACGCGCTTGAGCGCCAGTTGTTCCAAGCGCGCCCATGTTGGGCCGTGAACACGTGCGAAAGCGATCGAATACATGCCACCATTTTTCCACAAAATATATCGTTCGATAAACTAGGAGGGTGAATGCCCCCGATCTGCCCCCAAACACCGTGATCACCACCGGCGACGGCGTCCCCCTCGAGCTCGAAACCGCCACCGTGTTTTCACGTATGCTTTCCGGCCTCATCGACTACAGCCTCCTGACGATCATCATCCTCCTCACGCTCGGATCACTGGACTACACCACGGTGGTGGATTTCAACGATCCGCAAACCAAGGCGATCTCAACCTTGACGATTGCGATTGGATTAGTGTTCCTTCCCGCGCTGGTCACTGCTGCGAGCGGCGGGCGAACTATCGGCAAGCTCATCACCCGAACACAAGTAGTGCGGGCCGACGGCGGATCGATATCCGTTCGCGATGCACTGCTGCGGTCCCTCGTCGGAATCGGCGAAGTGTGGATGACGCTCGGCGCACTCGCCACAATCGTGGCGGCTTTTTCGAAAACGGGAAGCCGGATGGGCGATCTCTTCGCCGGCACCCTCGTCATCCGGCGCATCCCGGCTCGCCCGCGACAGCGCAACACGCCACTGTCGCCTGAAGTGGAACACTGGGCCAGCAACGCGACGTTCCAGGGCGCACCGGCGTCGCTGGTGAACGCCGCAGCAACGCACCTGGCCGTCATGGAGAAAATGGCGCCAGCAACACGCGAGGAACGTTCGCGCACCCTCGCCGCGCAACTGCGGGAGTACGCAACACCGCACCCGCCGGCTGAAACTGCGGCAGAAATGTTCATTGCTGCGGCACTGGCGGCAATCGCGCGCAACGGTGCCCAGGCGGCGCAGGCTTCGCTGAAGAAAAATCGCACCACCTCCAGCCGAGCCACTGCGCTCCCCTACGGGCTGGAATAGTTACTCTTCCACGGAGTGAATTTCTGGGCCTGCCGGACCGTCGTCTTCCCCTTCGCCGTTGATCACCGCCAAACGCGGGCGCGGCACGTGGCGCGGCACATCTGTTGGCCGTCGAACCTCGCGCTGGGCGCGAACGGGCGGCGGAACCTCCGTCCGTGATGCCTCACGGATCGCGTCCGCAAGCGCAAGCAGATCGTCCGACGACGGCGGTGCTTCTTCAAACTCCGTCTGTAAGCGGATCACCTGCCAGCCCACCGGCATCGTCACCGATTGGGCATGCTGTGCACACAGATCGATCGTCCCCGGCTGCGGAAGCGGGGAGAGCGGACCGATCACGGCAGTCGCCTCGTCGTACCCGTACGTCATCGTTGCGACGGCGGGGTTGGGGCAGTTTCTACGTGAACACCTACGAATTCCTTGCACGATGTGAAGTTACCACCTTTTGACAGGGCGCGATAGGATTGGCGCGTGAAAAGAGCGTATCGAGATCGGCATGGGCGCGGAATCCGCGGATTCCTCCTGGATCCTGCCCTGCCCGCGTGGCGCACGCGCGCCGACAAGTTCGACGATCTAATCGCCTCCGAATTCGCTGCCCTCAACCAGCATTTGGGCGGCCGAATTTCCGATCTTGATGTTGCTGTTCTTGACGTGCCCGAATCGGATCCGGCCCCGTGGGAAGACGGCGTACCCCTCGCCCGTTTCCTCCCGTTCGAGCGCGGAATGGGTAAGCGTGGCCGCCTGATCTTCTATCGGCGCCCGATCGAAACGGCTTCCCGCCGTAGCCCTCAGCCTCGCCTTGTGATCCACGATGTCGTTGTGGACCAGGTGGCCTCGGTTCTCGGCGAGCGAGCCGAGGATATCGACTACTTCTAGCGCCCACCCGCCCCTAGTTGAGGGTACGCACGTCCAGCGACGCGACGGCGGAGCCCGACGTCGTCAGGGGCACCCAGTCGATTCCGTTCGCGGTTTTTACGGCGACTGCCCCTCGAACCGGCTGATCCGATTCCACGCTCACCGCACTCGCTTTCGCAATATCGACGGTGGTGGCGTGTGTGACCGTCACATCGCGGGTCTCGACAACGGCGCCGTCGGTCCCGTACGTGGTAACTTTCGCCTTCGCCTCACCCACGAGATGGAGCGTTCCGGAGGCGACCGCGGCCGAGCTTGACAGCGCAGGTAACGCAGATGCCCACGCCGTGTCAGTGCCAGCAGTGGCGGTCAACGATGTGCCGACGGCCGCGCTCACGGGAGAATCAGCCTGGACGCGCACGGCATAGTTCCCTGGACGAAGGCCTGTGAGCGTTAAATCGAGAACTCCTCCCGCAACGATGCTGACCTCTTGCGCACCCTCGAGCGGCTTGCTACCGGCGTCGTCGATCGTAGAAACCGAAACTGTGGCTGGGCGGGTGGACGGGTTGACGAGGCGCACCTTCCCGACCCACGCCGGATCCGGGAGGAGAGAATCCCCTTCGGCTGGAACGGAGACGCCAGGGATGACGAGATCTTTTCCGCTCACCGACGGCGAGAGGAAAGCGACGCCGGTAGGCGTGGTGCCATCCAATGCCGAGTTTTGGAGGACGGCGCCGAAGCGGCCCGATTTGGTTGTCAGATGAAGGGCAAGTTCCTCTTTCGTGGGGATCAGGCCGTCGAGGCGGATCTCCTGATAGCCGCCGGGGGCGATCACAACCTGGCTGGAGTCACCCAGGCGAACCGGACCGTTGGCGGAGAATCCTGCAATATCGACCGTGACGGGCGTCAGAGCGGGGTTCGAGAGCATGAGACGGTTCGCGTTGCCGACCGTGCCGGAGCCGCCAACGAGATATGCGTCGGAGGTTCCCCACACGCACGGACTCACTGCCACGCCGCGAAGATCTCCCGCCTGCGCCTCGTGGTACGAAGCGCCTGCGACGACGGTGTTCTCCAGCGATGCTACCGGGAAAGTTGCGCTACCGCGGGCATCGCCGACGCCGAGCTCCGACGTCGTTGGTGAGACCAGGGCGCCGACGGCGAGGCGACGTTGGCCGCTCGCATCGGACCACGTACCTCCCGAAGCGCTCGTGAGAAGCAGGCTGCGGCCAGTGAGCTTTTCATCGACCTTCCCGGCGGAAACTCCAGCCTTCACGCCTGGAGCAACCCCGCCCAAGCACACGAGCGACACCGTGCCGCCGCGGGTGTTGAGCGTGAGTGGATCGATGGGCTTTGCCGATGGACTACTGACTAGGAGCGAACCAGCGGCCGCACCTGAAAGCGCGAGCACCGCGATCGCACTGATGAACTTTTTCATTCGATCACTCCCCGCCGACGCCATAGAGGCAACGCGCCAACCACCGACACCATGACAAGTGCGATCTGGAGGGCAACGAGCATCCGGTGCATCTCGTTGTCGTACATGATTTCCACCGTGCCACGTCCAGGTACCGTCCAAGCGTTCGCCCACGGATCGTCGAGGCGTGCGAGCGGCTCGCCGTCGACCGTGGCAATGAAGTGCGGATCGTTACGCTCCGCAAGGCGGAGCACTCCGCCTGTGGCGTCCACGCGAGCCTTCGCGCTGACCGTTCCTGAAGGTAGCGGGTGATCGTCGAGCATCAGGCGAGACGAGGCACTGCCAACTCTCCAGAAAATGCCAGCGTCCGTCGCGGAGGCGAATTCGAGGCCCGGGTTGGAGCCGAGGTTCGCAAGGAGCCGGTTGCGCAGGGCGAAATCTGACTGTGGGACAAGAACGATGCCGACGGCGTGGCGCGCGAGCACGCCTGCCGCCTCCTGGGAACCAGCCGCAAGATCGGCGACCGCCTGCGAAAGCTCTTTATTCGCTGCATCCGACGCCCGAGCACCCACCCGCGTCTGCTCGCTCATCTCCAGGCCGTCGCGCCGCCACAACTCGGCGCGAACGCCGTCGTCGGTGGCGATGAGAGCGAGAACACGGTTCTTGTACTCGCCGCTCTGCATGGGCGAGGCGATCGCCGGCAGGCGCGAGGCCGCACCGTCAAGGATATCCCCCAGCGGGTGGCGGATCCCCCATGCTGAGATCGTCACGAGCGAGGCGGCCACCAGTGTGAGCGCCATTGCCGCGACCGAGGTGTGCGCAAGCCCAAATGCCCGCGAGCGGCTACGGGTACGAAGCTTGTAACTCCCGCCGAGCACGGCGAGAGTGAGGCCGAGCCACGTCACAGACAGGCCCACCTGCGGGAGGGTGCCTGCGCTGGTCAGCGACGCCGACGTTGGGACCCACACTCCCCTCACCGCAACTGCCAGCGCGGCGAGCGAAAGCCCGAGAGCAACAGCGAGCCAGCCGAAACGCACCGCTTTCCAAGCGAGCCCGCGAAGCACGGCGAAAACTGCGAGCACCACCATGGCAACCGGACCGACATACAGCACCCAGGTGAGGGGATTCGCACCCGGCGAGGCCGTGGCAAAGAAATCAAGAAGGCCGCGCGCAGTCGAAACACGATCCCCACCAGAAAGCGCAGGCGCGCCCGGCGTCGACAGCCACAGTGCGAGCGAACGAACCGGGGCCGCCTCGAGCGCAAGAGCCACCACACTCGCGGCAGGAAGCGCCACCCATAGCCAACGAAGACGCTGCCCGGAACGCGCCACGAGCCCTGCGAAGGAGGCGACCACGAAGGCGAGAACGAACGCTGGAGTAATTGCGCTCAGGAGAGCACCCACTAGGGCGAGGGCGAACACCTGGTTCAATTCACCGTGCCAGGCGCGAACCAGCGCCGACACTGCCAGAGGAAGGAGAACGTGGATCAGGGAAGGGCCCACGAATCCGTAGGTTTGCGATTCGAGGAACGGCGGTGCAGCAACCCACATGAGAGCCGCGATCAGGCGCATCGGCGGGCTCGTGGTGATCGTTCCGGCGCCACGGAACGCAGCCAGCGAGGCGGCGAGCGGGGCAAGCACGTGGAGGAACGTTGCCACGCCTCCCGCACTCGCACCAACAATCGATCCGAGCCATACCAGTGGAATCAGCAAGGCCCAGAATGGATCGAGGCCGCCCGCAGCGCCATCCCCCACCGGGCTCCACCCCGCAACGAGGATCTGCCAGAGTTGGCCTGCCGTATGGGAATCACCCAACAGCGAGCCACCCACGAGAGCGCCCGACGTGAGATTGCGTAGATGGAGCACTGCGATCATCGCAAGGCCGAGCAGGGCGGCGAGCACCCCGTACTTGAATGTGCGGTCTTTGAGATCAGCTCGTGCTTTCAACTCCAATGACGAGGGGCGCTGGGCGAGCATCTGGGCTTCCTCCACCGATCGCTTCGCCTCGCGCCGATACGCGCGTACGTCGCTCGGAGAGTCCTCCAGCTGACGCAGGGCCGCATGTGAAGCCGACGGAAGCTGGGCGCGGCCACGGAGCACGGCTCCGAGCGATCCGAGGATCAGCCCTCCCGCACGCAATTCTGCGAACGCAAACGGTGGCTCCTTCATGGCCAGGCGGAGCAACGCTCGCACAGGAGCGCCAAGGATGTACCCCACCCACATCAGCGGCATCAGCCATGCGGGAGCGGCAATGAGAGCGTTGAGAATTTGGGCCCTGCGCCGGGGCGCGAACGAACGTGGAAGGCTCAGGCGCGCATGGCGTACGACGGCGGAGGGGACAACCACGACGCGGTGCCCTGCGAGGCGCGCACGGCGTGAGAACTCCAGGCCATCCCCAAAGGGGCCGAGATCTAAGCTCAAACCTCCCAGCTCATGCCAGACGCTTGCCCGAACGAGCATGCCTGCTGTGCCCACGCCGAGAACGTCGGAGCGAGAATCGAGCTGGCCCTGATCGCGCTCGTCGTCGATCACTTCGGGAACACGCCGGGCGCTGCGGGTGGCACGAATACCGACCTCGAGCAGATGCTGGCCATCCCAAGCCACTTGCTTCGGGCCGACGATCGCCGTGGCCGGCGAGTGTTCGCCGGAGCGAAGCAAATGATCGAGGGCCTGGGGCTCCGGTGCGGAATCCGCGTGGAGGAGCCAGATCCAGCCTTCACGCCCCACATCTTCAAGGCCGGCATTGACCGCGGCCGAGAAGTTCGGTGCGCCTTGGGCAGAGACGAAGGAAAAATTCGGAAGGGTCTCGTGGGGCTCGGTATCTGCGAGGTCGCGAGCGAGCGGAGCAGTGGTGACTAAAACGGTGGCCGTGGGAAGATGCGTTTGACGCCCCACCGCATCGAGAGTTGTCCGGGCATAACTGAAATCACGGCCGTTGGTAACAACCACGGCCGTGACTTTTTCACGCGACGCAAGGCTCATTTACTGCCCCGCAGCTCGCGCTTTACGCTCACGCGACATGCGCTTGCGATCATTATCCGAAGTGCCACCCCAGATTCCGTGGCGAATATCGTTGGTCACGGCATAGTCCAGACACTCGGCCCGAACAGGACAATTGCGGCAGATCGACGTAGCCGGCGCGGTTGAGCCACCCTTTTCTGGGTAGAAAATATCCGGATCGGTTTGTGCGCAGAGGGCATCTTCCATCCAGGAGAGATCTTCGGCGGGGGTAGCTGTGCCATACCCCAGGTTAAAGATTCCCTCCATCAACCTCTGTGCGGAGCGTGGATCTGTTTCCTCAGTTCGGGCGGCCTGGAGCCGGGCGTGATTCCGTTCCCACATGCGTTGGGCCTCCTTGACTATTTGCTTACCCTATAAATTACACGTGTGTTATCCCCCAAAAGTCAATTCTTTATGAGAAACTCACCCCCGCGATTTTTGCCACTTCCCTCCGGGTTGCGTATCCGACGTCGCCCGTTTCCCAGATCCGGCAGCCGCCTGTTCGCCCGACGCCGAAGAGCGCTGTACGCCCCACGACCTGCGGCTACGCTCGGTACCAGATCGAAAGGACTTCCCATGCATTCCCCGGATTCCCTGTACCAACAGTTGCAGAAAATCGGCACCTCACCCGCCCTCACCGTTTATGGAGAGGACCGGATCGAACTGTCCGGAAAAGTGCTTGCGAACCACATTGCGAAGATCGCGAACTTCCTCGTCGATGAGGTCGAGCTCGAACCAGGCAGCCGCGTCGTACTCGACCTGCCACTTCACTGGAAAACGTTCGCCTGGGCTCTCGCCGCGCTCGTCGCGGGCGGAAACGTTGTGGTTGGGCGCGAGAAGATTGCCGACGCCGAGCCAGGCACCGTCGTCGTCACCTCACGCCCCCACGGCATCGAACTCGATTCAGGCGACACCGTCGTCGCACTCCCCCTCGGCTCTCTTGCACTGTCCTGGGCCGGGGAACTCGACCCCGGGGTGTACGACGGCGCGGCGGACGTGATGTCTTTCCCCGATTCCCTTCTCTTTTCCGGTTTGGGTGACGAATCGAACGCCTCGTTTTATGCGAACGCGGTACCTCACGTCCCTCAAGGCCGGATCGGCCTGGTGTCCCCGTCAGTGATCGAGGCGATTTCCGTTGGCTATTCAACCCTATCGAGCGGCAACTCGCTTGTGATCGTGGGCGCCACCTCGACGGCCGACAGCATCTTCGCCACCGAGCACGCTGAGTCTTTTACCCCACCAGTTCGCATCTGACATGATCGAAACAACAGGCCCATCCATCGCAGGTCGCACACGCGGGACTCGATTTACCAGTAGAGTTGCGTAGGTGAACAGTCTTTCCGAACGTGCAGCTACACATCGTTCCACGAATGGTCGAGCGATCCCGTGGGCACGAAGCCTCGCCCTCGCACTTTTGGCGCTGGTGTTGTTCGTCGGATCCGCCTTCGGCGCGATCTACTACAACCTCGTCTCCTCGATCCAAACACACGATCTCGATTCGTTGGTCAGTAGCGCAAACCGTCCCGTGGCGGAAAACGCAGATAAGAAAAACCGCGCGCTGAATATCCTGATTCTGGGTTCGGATTCACGCGAGGGCTACACCACACACACCGACGTCACCGGAATGCGCGCGGATACAACGATGCTCATGCACATTTCGAAAGACCGCAAGCGCGTGGACGTCGTCTCGATTCCGCGCGATATGCTCGTTCCTATCCCCTCCTGCAATCTTCCCGACGGCTCGAAGAGCACCGCGAAGGAACTGGCAATGTTCAACTCCGCCTTCGCCGTCGGAGGCACCACCGGCGACGTCGGAGCTGCCGCAGCCTGCGCCGTGTCGACTGTGGAACAGATGACGGGAATCTACATTGACGATTACGCCGTGGTGAACTTCAACGGATTCCAAGACATCGTCAACTCACTCGGCGGCGTCGATATTTGCGTGGCTGAACCGATCGACGATAAGGCTGCTCATCTCAAGCTTCCCGCCGGTTGCCAAACTCTCGGCGGCGAAGATGCCCTCGCTCTGGCTCGCGCCCGAAAGTCGATCGGCGACGGCTCAGATATTGGCCGTATCGATCGCCAACAGCAGGTGGTCACCTCGATCATCAATAAGGCGCTCAAGCAAAACTCTGTCTCGGATCTGCCCACCCTCTACCGCACCGTGCAGTCGGTCATCAAGAACCTCGACGTATCAAAGGGCCTGGGCGATATTTCGTTCCTCGCCTCACTCGCCTCGAATCTCACTGGGCTCAAGAGCGATTCGCTCAACTTCTACACGATGCCGTGGGATTGGGCCGGTGCTCGCGTAGTTCCGTCCCCCACCGCCCCACAGGTATGGGAAGCGCTCAAGGCCGATCAGCCCGTTCCGCCGGACGCGCTCACCAAGGCCGCGAAGAACAACGCTATCTCGTCTGCCAATGGCGGCCTCGGAGAGGTTGCCGGTAGCGGCTTCGCGATCCTTAAGGAGAAGAAGTAGTGAGCGATTTTCGTGATCGCCGCGATGAGCGCGGCGACGAACCCGTCGCTCCTCGCCGTCGGCGGCCGAGCGCTCCACGCCGGCGTTCCGCTTTCACCGAGCCGGATCCGAACGTGACGACGCCGGTGCGACAGTCGGCGTCGTCTGCACGTGCCGCTTACCCCACTTCTCGAACGCAGGGCACTTCCTCACGCACTGAGGCCGCTCGTCCCGACGCGACCCGCGTGATGCGCACCAAAGATTTCCATCCCGAGCAGTCCCAGCCGCCGTCGTACGCGCCAGCGGGACACACCCGCCCAGCCCCAGCGCAGGAGGGCACCCGGAGGGCGCCTGCCGCCATGCAACCGAACCGCACCGAGCCACCACTTCCGCCGCGCCCTGCGCCTCGCCGTCGCCGAATGAGCTGGGGCAAGCGGATCGGAATCCTCCTGCTCATGGTCCTGCTCGTGATCGCAGGCTGGGGCACCTTCCTCTACTCCAAGGGAAATGCAGCTTTAGGCCGTAAAGACGCGCTTTCAGGTGCGCCGGATACTCCCGGAACCACGTATCTGATCGTCGGCTCAGACTCGCGCGCAAACTACGCCCCGACGTCGAAGACGAAGGGCCAGCGCTCGGACACGATCATGCTGTTGCAGGTGCCGGATTCTGGGGATCCGTCGCTCATTTCGATTCCGCGCGATTCGCTCGTGGATATCCCCGGGCACGGCATGGGCAAGATCAACTCGGCGTTCTCCCTGGGAGACGCCGCACTGACCGTGAAAACCGTGGAGGGGCTCACCGGGCTCACCGTGGATCACTATCTCGAGATCGGCATGGGTGGGGTGGAGAACCTCACCGACGCTGTCGGTGGAATCAACCTGTGCTGGGACCAGTCGTTTAACGATTCACACGCAGCGCTCACATGGGAAGCCGGCTGCCACGATGTTGACGGTGTGACAGCTTTGAAGTTCTCACGCATGCGCTACTCAGATCCCCTCGGCGATCTCGGGCGCGCGATGCGCCAGCGCCAGGTAGTGTCGAAGATCCTCGCGAAAGCTCTCACCCCAGCGAACGCACTCAACCCGTTCACCCAGTATGCGCTCGTTGGCTCGGTGGGTGAGGTACTCACTGCCGATCGCGATACGTCGCTCATCGACGTCGCGAAGGCGGGGCTGGCGCTCAAAAACGCCACCAACGCGAAAAACATGGGCACTCCCCCGATCGAGGACGCAAACTTCCGCTACGGCACACAGTCCACCGTGAAGCTCGCCGACGACCGCGGGTTCTGGAACAAAGTGCGAGACGGCGAGGTGACTCCGGAGACCTTCAAGTAAGATGAGCTCCGTGCACAACTCTCCAATCGTGAACAAGCTCCTGCGCGGCCAAACATTCGGCCAGTGGCTGGTGGAGTTTATTCAATTCTGCATCGTCGGCCTCGGTAGCTACGTTGTGGATGTGGGCCTGTTCAACCTTCTTGCCTACTCGGGCTGGTTCTTCACGCCCGGCACAGGCCAGTTCGTGTCCAAAACAATCTCGGTATCCGTCTCCGTGATCTTCTCGTGGGTGGTGAACAGGTTCTGGACGTTCGCAGGCAAGTCGGATAAGGACGCGCGCGGCGAACTCGCCGCTTTCGTTGCCGTGAACGTGGGAGGACTGTTGATCGCTCTCGCATGCTTGTGGTTCTCTCGTTACGTTCTCGGGCTAACCAGCCAGCTTGCGGATAATATTTCAGCGAATGTGGTCGGCCTTGTGCTCGGCACCGCGTTCCGTTACGTCGGCTACCGGTACTTCATTTTCACGAAGTAGCGCACCTTCCCCCTCCGGTGGCACACTGGGCTGTAAACACAGAGAGGTGGCAAATGAGCGGCGATAAACGAGCAACGATCTACGACGTGGCGAAGGTGGCAGGAGTGTCGCCCTCCACCGTTTCGCGAGCGTTTTCGAATCCAGCGCGCGTCTCATCCGACACGACGGCGAAGATCTTCGAGGCCGCCCGGGCGCTTGGTTTCCGCCAGTCCGGCTCCTCCTACCCGGCCCACTCCCACCACTCGTCGATTTTGTGCTTCGTGATGGCAGACGTGACGAACCCCGTGTTCGCTACGCTGCTTGAGGGCTTCCAGCGCGCGGCCCACCAGGCGAACTACGGCGTCGTCGTCATCAACTCGGACGAGAACGTGGCGATCGAGGAGAAGACGATCCGCAAAATGTTGCCGCAAGTGGACGGCATCGCGCTGGCGGGCTCGCGCCTCACCCCGGCGGCGATCCTCGCAATCGAGAAGACGAAGCCGTTGGTGCTCCTTAACCGCTTCCTCGACGGACACACGTGCGTGCTGCCCGATACGTCCGGCGGGATCGGGGACGTGTGCCGTTATCTCGCCGAACTCGGGCACAAGGAACTCTTGTACCTGTCCGGACCGAAGCTGTCCTGGGCGAACGGGATGCGCTGGCGCAGCGCGCAGGAAAAGTGCCACGAGTACGGGATCACACTTCGCCACACGCCAAACCTCTCCCCTCGCCTGCTCGGCGGGATCGACGGCGCACACCTGTGGATGCAGCACCCCACCACGGCGGTCCTCGCCTACAACGACATGATGGCGATGGGCTTCATTAAAGAGGTGATGAGCGAGGGGTATTCGGTTCCCGGCGACGTCTCGGTGGTCGGTATCGACGATTCGGTGATGTCCTCGTTCTCCGATCCCACGATCTCCTCGCTGAGCTCCGGCAGCTACGATGTGGGCCGCAAGGCCGCGAAGTCCCTGATCTGGCAGATCGCGAACCACGCCAACCGCGAGCGCAAAACTCTGATCATGCCGATGGAGTTTGCGGAACGCGAATCGACGGGCGAGGCTAAAAAGTAGGGGCTCCGGGGCAGCCACGCACTTTGGCCACCCCGAAGCCCCACGGTGTGCGGGCTAGAAGCCCAGCTTCTCCTGCATAGTGAGCCAGCGCTCGCGCACCTCGTATGCGGCGCGCTTGGGCAGGCGATCACGGGTGAACATTCCCTTCTTGTTCCCTCCCACACGCATGATGCCGGGTGTGGTGAGGAAGTCAGCGAAGTTCCACATCTGCTCGCCGATCACCTCGGGGTAGTCGTCGAACACGCGGTGGTACATGCCGAGCATGTCGGCCTGGAATTCTTCGCTCCACGGGCGGCGGTGGAAGTCGGAAAGCCCGGCGAGGGTGTCAGGCCCGTACTCGGTGAAGATGATGGGCTTGCCCGGGTACTTTTCGATCCACTGGTCGATCTCGGTGCGCAGTGCGGCTTCGGCGTCGGCAAGGTTGCCGGTGTTCACGTACCAGCCGTAGTAGCGGTTGAGCATGACGACGTCGAACAGGTCCATGATCTTTTCCACCGGTGGGGTGGAAAGCATCACGTTCACGTAGCCCACCGGGCGCGTCGGGTCCGCCTCGCGGGCCACTTTCACCAGCGGCTCAAAGTATTCGCGGGAGGCGTCCGTGTTGGTCTCGGGCTCGTTCGCGATGGACCAGATCACCACGGACGGGTGGTTCTTGTCGCGGGCAATGAGCTCGCGGATCTCACGGGCGTGCGCCTGCTGGGTCTGCGCGTTGATGGTGTCCTCGGAGAAGGTGGGCTTTGGCTCGCCGCCGAAGATTCCGCCGCTCAGGCCCGTGTTCATGCCGACGGCCGGCGTTTCGTCGATCACCACGAATCCCATGCGGTCGGCGTAGTCCATCACTTCTTCCGCGTACGGGTAGTGGGAGGTGCGGAACGAGTTCGCTCCCTGCCATTGCATCAGCTCGAAATCGTGAACCATCATCACGTTGTCGTGGCCCTTGCCACGAACGATGTTGTCCTCGTGGCGGCCGTAGCCGCGGAAGTAGAACGGGACGCCGTTGATGAGGAGCCTCGAATCTTTGACTTCGACGGTGCGGATTCCGACGGTCTGGTCGAACACATCCGTATCCGCGGTGATTCGCAGCGTGTAGAGGTAGCCGCGGCCGGGTGCCCACAGGTTGGCGTTTTCCACGCGCAGCTCGCCGGAGGCACCGACGCCGGTGGCGACGCTCGCGCCGTCGGCGTCGAGAAGCACAACAGACACCTCCGAAGCACCGTCTGCAACGACGTCGTAGGTGACGACGCCGGTGGTGCCGTCGACGTCGGTGACCACCGTGACGTCCGAAACGTGCACGTCCGGGCGCGTATAGAGCAGGACCGCCCGATGGAGGCCGCAATAGTTGTAGAAGTCGTGGTAGTAGTTTTGGACGTCGCGCCCGCGCGAATCTTTGGCGACGTAGCCCGGCGGGATTGTCTGCCAGGACAGGCGGTTGTCCACCGCCACCGTCAAGAGGAACTCTTCCTTGCCCTCGATCTGTTCGGTGATGTCAGCCTCGAATGGAAGATAGCCTCCCTCGTGGCGAGCCACCTCGACGCCGTCGACCCACACCACCGCCGAGTGCGTGGCGGAGCCGAAACGCAACACAAAGTGATCGCCGTCGGGCGTGCGCGGAACCACCACGGAACGCTGATACCACAGGTATCCCACGTGGTCGCGCTCGTCGGTATCGAGGGTGACGTCGTTGAAGGAGGAAGGGACGGGCATCGTGCGGGCGCCATCGAGCGGCCCGGCGAACCAGCCTTCGTCGAAGCCGGAATTTGCGGAATCGACGCGGAAGTTCCACACGCCGGAAAGGTCAAAAACGTTGCGGGAACGCGTTGGGGTAATCGACGTCATCGTCATCTCCATCTGTCGTTGCGGATGTTTCCCTCATGTAAACAAATTCTGCCTCAGCGCGTGCAATTGTTGCCAAAAGTTGCGACAGGGGACGAACGGCCCACATGAAGAATGGCGGTATTCCAGAGCTTATTTCGGGACGGCGGAAACTTTTGGCAACAAGAGCGGCGGCGATTTCCCGATGTGGAATTATCGCTAGCACAAGTTACTCAGCAAGGCCGGGAGCAAGGTTGCTCGCAGGCGAGGGTGCCGCGGACGAGGCTGAGACGTGACGTTTAAAGGAGAACATCATGAGCACTCCGCTCCAGACCGCGCGCAAGCGTCCCTTCGGCTTCCGCGACAAGATCGGCTACATGTTTGGCGATTTTGGAAACGACTTTACTTTCATCCTCCAGGTCATGTTCTTCATGGTCTTCTACACCAATGTGGTCGGGGTTTCAGCCGCGCACGTTGGCCTTTTGTTGCTCGTGGCACGAATTCTCGACGCCTTCACCGACGTCGGTATGGGCGTTCTGGTTGACCGCCTGCCGGTTCGTGACGGCGGTACGAAATTCAAGCGCTGGATCAAGTTCATTATGGTTCCGGTAGCAGTGGCCTCTGCGCTCATGTACATGTCCTTCGTTGCAGATTTCGATTCCTACACGGCGAAGGTTGTGTGGATGTGTGCCACCTACTTCCTGTGGGGCTCGATCTTCTACACGGCAATCAATATTCCCTATGGTTCGATGGCATCAGTGATCACAGCCGATTCCGACGAGCGAGCACAGCTCTCCGTCTACCGCTCCACTGGCGCAGCCCTTGCACAGCTCTTCATCGTCTTTGTTCTGCCGTTGGTTGTCTACGTGACGAATGCTGCGGGAGTCTCGGTTCTCGATCCGCAACGCATGATGTGGGGCGGCATTCTGTGCTCCATCGCCGCAGTAATCTGCTACGCCGTGTGCTACGTCTTCTCAGTCGAGCGCATCCAAACTCCCGTTAAGGCAGACACCACCGAGCATGGGCTCGGCGCAATGGCAAAAGCAGTCGTGACAAACCGTGCGCTGGGTGGGCTCATTGCCGCTGCGCTCATCTTGTTGATCGCAAATCTGTTCCTGTCCGGAATGCTCTCGTACTTGTTCCTCAACTACTTCGGCAACGGAAAACTCATTTCCTACACTGGCCTCGTCGGTATCATCCCGTCGCTGGCTCTGATCGTGATTGCCCCGTTGCTGGCGAAGCGCTTCGGCAAAACCGAAGTGTCCATCACAGCAATGTTGATCGGTGGCGCAGTGCTTCTCACCGCCTACTTCATCAAGGTCGAAAGCGTGGTTGTCTGGCTCGTTTTCTATGCCGTCGCGATTTTCATGATCTCGATCTTCAACTACCTCGTATGGGCCTTCATTACTGACGTCATCGACCACCAGGAAGTCACCACCGGCCAGCGCGACGACGCCACCGTGTACGCCGTCTACTCCTGGGCGCGCAAGCTGGGCCAGGCAATCGCTGGCGGCGCAATTGGTTGGGCACTCAGCCTCATTGGCTACTCTGAGACGGCAGCAAAGCAGGGAACTGGTCAAAGCGTTGCCGTCAATGAATCGATCTACATGCTCGCTAACCTCGTGCCCGGAATCTTGTGCGTGGTGGTGGCAGCCGCGCTGTTCTTCCTGTACCCGCTGAAGAAGAGCCGCGTGGAGGAAAACAACCGAATCCTGACCGCTCGCCGTGAGGAGCCTCAGATCCTCGTGGCCGATGTCGCCTCAGATTCGCTCGCGCAGCCGTGCACCTCGGCAACGACAACTCTGACGCCTCATCCCGATGCTCTCAACAACTAAGAAAAGCCCCGCCCGCGTATTGATAAGGAGTAGATCCATGGTTGACTTGACCGCAGCCCCCTACAACCTCTCGGCCGCCGATATCGAGTGGGTTCGCACCACGATCGCCCAAATGAGCGACGAGGAGAAAATCGGCCAGCTGTTCGTGAATATGGGCGCCTCGCGCAGCGAGGAGTACCTCACCGGTGTGCTCGAGAACTACCATATCGGCGCTGTTCGCTATAACCCAGGCACGGCCGAAGAGGTATGGGAACAAAACCATATCCTGCAAACGAAATCACGCATCCCACTCCTGATTGCGGCCAACACCGAGGCCGGCGGGAACGGAGCATGCACGGACGGCACGTACGTAGGCTACGAGGTGAAGATCGGGGCAACGAACAACGCACAATGGGCCTACGAAATGGGCAGGATCTCCGGCGTCGAGGCCTCGGCCATCGGCTGTAACTGGAGCTTCGCACCGATCGTGGACATCATGCGTAACTGGCGCAACCCGATCATCTCGAACCGTTCCTTCTCCTCGGATCCGGATCAGGTGCTCGAACTGTCGCTCGCCTACATGAAGGGCATCATGGAATCGGGGATCCTCCCGGCTGCGAAGCACTTCCCGGGCGACGGCCTCGACGAACGCGACCAGCACCTCTCCGCCTCCGTGAACCACTACTCGGTTCAGGAGTGGGACGCAACGTTCGGAAAGGTCTACAAGGGCCTGATCGACGCCGGCCTGCCTTCCATCATGGCCGGGCACATCATGCAGCCCGCCTACCAGCGCCACTTCAACCCAGGCATGTCCGACGACGATCTACTCCCGGCCACGCTCTCGCACGAGATCCTCACGGACCTCCTGCGAGGGAAGCTCGGATTCAACGGCGTTGTGGTGACTGACGCCTCGCATATGGTGGGCCTGACTGGCGCAATGGCACGCAAGGATCTGCTCCCCGCCGCGATTGCCGCCGGGTGTGACATGTTCCTCTTCTTCAATGATCCCGATGAAGACATGGCCTGGATGCTCGAGGGGTACCGAAGCGGTGTCATCACCGAAGAGCGTCTGACCGAAGCCCTCACGCGAATCCTTGGACTCAAGGCCCGCCTGGGGCTACATCGCACGCCCCGCGAGGAGATCCTTCCACCCAAGGAGGAAGCTCTCGCGTGTATCGGGCTGCCGGAGAACACCGCCGTCGCGCGCCAGGTGGCGGATCACGCGATCACGCTGGTGAAATCCAAGCAGGCCGGCGTCCTCCCGATCTCCCCTACCTCCCATAAGCGCGTGCTCGTGGTGGCGGTCTCCGGCCCGCGCAACCCGATCTCGAAAGCGTTCGGGGGCGGCGGCGAGGCCGGGCACCCAGCCGACGCCGTCGCAGAGTTGCTTCGTCAGCGCGGCTACGAGGTGGAACGCCACGAATCACTCCTGGACAAACTCGAGGCGATGACGCCCGAGGAACAGGCCACGGCCGTGAAGAACGTGTACTCCGGCAAGGCGCCGATCGCTTCGCTCACCGATCGCTGCGATCTGGTGCTGCTCGTGTCCAAGATCGACGGCATGATGCAGCCCACCGAGCGCGTGATGTGGCCGGCGACGAAGGGCACGGTGGATATCCCATGGTATGTGTTCGAAGTGCCAACGATTTACGTCTCCACCGCCACCCCGTACGCGCTGGTGGACGTGCCGCAAGTGAAGACGTACATCAACACCTACGACGACAAGCCGTTTACGCTTGAAGCGCTTGTAGACAAGCTCGAGGGCGCCAGCGAGTTCACGGGCGTGAGCCCGGTGGATGCGTTCTGCGGCAAGATCGACACCCGGATCTGAGGAGGGACTATGAGCATCGACGTGTTGCGCGAGTTCACCCCGCGTCATGAGTTTTTCATCGGCGTGGATTCGGACGGTTGCGCGATCGACCAGATGAACATCAAGCACTACGAATGCTTCGCGCCGGCCTATATTAAGGCGTTTGACCTGCAGCCGATCTCCACGATCGCGCGCGAAACCGCGATCTTCATGAATCTGCATTCGGGCTACCGCGGCATCAACCGTTGGAGCGGCCTGGCGCTGTTCTTCGATTTGCTCAAGGACCGCCCGGAGGTGGCACGCTCCGGGGTGCGGCTTCCCGACGGCGATGCGCTGCATGCGTTCGTCGCCTCCGGTTTGCCACTATCAGAGGCTGGGCTGCGCCAGTTCATGGCCGACCATCCGGATCCTGAACTGGAAACGTGCCTCGAGTGGGGCCGGATCGTCAACGAGCTGGCCTCCTGGATGGTTCACAACACTCAGCCGTTCCCTGGCGTTCGCGAGGCGATGGCCCGGATGGCCGAGGTTGCGGACACGATGGTGGTGTCGGCGGCGTCGCTGGCGATGCTTCACCACGAGTGGGCCGAGCACGATCTCGCACAGTACGTGGAGGTGATCGCCGGCCAGGAGATGGGCACGAAGCTCGAGCACCTCACCGCGGCCGCCGTCGGGAAGTACGCTCCCGAACGCATCCTGCTCCTGGGAGACGCTCCGGGCGACGGTCGCGCAGCTGCCGCCGCTGGGGCGCTGTGGTACCCCATCAACCCTGGCCACGAAGCTGAATCCTGGGAACGGTTACGCACCGAAGCACTGCCGAAGTTCCTCGACGGCACTTTTGCGGGAGCCTACCAGGAGGCCTTGATCGAGGACTATTCGCGCCTGCTGCCCACTACTCCCCCGTGGCCCACGATGTCTTCTCAAGAATGAAACCGGCACAGTACCGCCATTGAAAAAGGAATCATCATGCCAACTCCACATCCAGATCGCTATTTCGCTTCCGACCCGACGCAGCGCGAGATCGCGCGCGAGCTGTACGCCGCCGCAAACGAACACCCGATCATTTCCCCGCATGGCCACGTCCCTCCGGAATGGCTGGCCGAGAACACGCCGTTCACGGATCCCACCTCGATGCTCCTGACTCCCGACCACTACACGAACCGGATCCTGCACGGCGTGGCGGGCGTGGATCTCGCCGACCTTGGCGTGCCGGTGGGTAGCCCGATGACGCCCGAGAAATCACGCGCTGCCTGGCGGCTGCTGTGCGAGAACTGGTGGGCGTTCCGGGGCACCGCCGTGGCCGGCTGGCTGGCCAGCGAGCTCTCGGACGTGTTCGGGATCGAGGTGACTCCGTCGGGTCAGACTGCCGACGCGATCTACGACTCGATCGCCGAGTGCCTCGCGAGCGACGAGTTCCGCCCGCGCGCACTGTACGAGCGCTTCAACCTGGCCGTGCTCGCGACGACGGACGATCCTGTATCCGACCTGCGTCACCATGGCGCGCTCGCGGCGGACCCGACGTGGAGCGGGCGCGTCATCCCCACGTTCCGCCCGGATGCCTACCTCGAGCCGGTGCGCGCCGACTGGCTGGCGCTCACCGAGGCGCTCGGCGAGGCCGCCGACCAGGACGTGTCCACCTACGCCGGGCACGTGGAGGCGATGCGACTGCGTCGCCGGTTCTTCAAGGACATGGGAGCGGTCTCCTCCGACCACTCCCACCGCGACCCGGGCACCGCGCGCCTGACCGATGCCGAGGCCGAGCGCCTGTACCAGCTCGCCCTCTCGGGCCGCATCTGCCCCGACGACGCCGACCGGTTGCGCCGCCACATGGTCAACGACCAGGCGCGCCTCGCGTGCGAGGACGGCCTGATCATGACGTTCCACCCGGCAGTTGCCCGTAATCACGACCCGAAGGCATTCGCGCGCCTCGGCGCCGACGTCGGGGGCGATATCCCCATGGAAACCGAATTTACGAATAACCTCGCTCCCATGCTCGCCGAATACGGCGACCAGCCGAACTTCCAGGTCGTGTTGTTCACGATGGACCAGGACGTGTACCAGCGCGAACTCGCCCCGCTCGCCGGGTACTACCCAGGCGTGTACGTGGGAGCGCCCTGGTGGTTCCTCGACGAGCCCGATGCAATCCTGCGATACCGCGAACAGGTGACCCCCTACGCCACTTTCTACAAGACGTCCGGGATGATCGACGACACCCGTGCCTTCGCATCGATCCCGGCACGCCACGACGTCGCCCGGCGGATTGACGCCCGCTACCTCGCGCGGCTCGTGGCCGAGCATCGCCTCAGCCTCGAAGAAGCGCGGGAGGTCGCCGTCGACCTCGTGACAACAATTCCAACTCGAGCATTCAAGCTCAGCTAACAGGGGGCCACAACCCCATCACTATCGGTGTAATCCACTTGGGGCAATCTGGGTCTGTGTTCTGAGTATCGATTGAGAGGAATGCGGCGAGGGAATCCTCGCCGCATTCCTTTATGCAACTCTCACGACTTCGACTTTTCTTCCTTTGGAACAGTCGCAACAATCGACACGATTGCAATGAGTGTGAGACAGATATTCACGAGCATCACAACCATTCCTGCGAAACGCAATGAGGTATTGTCCTGTACACCAGTCATCGTCAAGGCGTACGTCACTCCGTTCTCTCCTCCCTTCAACGCGTTGAAGATCGTCAGCGAGATCGCCAAGCCGATTGCCCCGCCAAGGGACGATGCCATCTTGTAAATTCCCGAGCCGGCTCCCGCTTTTTCCGGAGGCAGATTAGAGAGCGCCGCGTCGGTCGAAGGCGTTGCATAGAATGCCAAGCCCAAACCGAAAAGCGCGTAACCAATAACTGCGAGCACTTGGTATGTTCCGAGCCCAACAAAAGTGGGCGTCAGGAACAGACCAGACAAAATGACAATGAGGGATCCCCAGATCATCGGCTTGCGCGCTCCGTATCGCTGGAGCAGTTTCTCCCCCACGCGAATAAAGCCGATAATCATGATCGCATATCCCAGTGTCAGCAAGCCCGCGTCCCACGTTGACAGCCACTGATCATTGATTCCGTCACCATTTGCATCCACAAAATTGGTTCGGCACAGTTGCGAGGCACAGTCCTCAAGGGTGCGTGCACGTGCACCGAGGAGCACAAGCTGTGAGACGTTGAGGATACCGATCGTCGCATTGATCATGAAGTTTGAAATCGTGGCACCCGTGAATGTTTTGTTCTCAAAGAGTGAGAAATCAATAAAAGGGTTGGAAACCTTATTTTCCCACCACACGAAAATCCCAGTGCTGACCACTGCGAGGGAGAAAAGCGCCACCGTGGCCGGACTTGCCCAGCCACCTCCGGGCATCTTGGCACCAAAAATGAGCGCAACCATGAGTCCAAGGAGCCCAACCATGAAGATACCCATTCCCACACCATCGAAAGCTTTACGCTCCACGCGATCTGCTTGAGATTCCGGGGTCCCCCAGATCATGGCGAAAGAAATCACGCTGACAATCGCAGAGATGATGTAGATCCAGGACCAGTCGAGCCGCTGAGAAACAAAACCACCGAAAATCGCTGAGAGCCCGGAGCCACCCCACGATCCGATGGACCACATTGACACCGCTCGTTGGCGTCCTGCCCCATCCCAATACGTCTTCAGTAACGCCATCGTCGCGGGCATAATACAGGCGGTGGAAATACCTTGCAGAGCGCGCCCAATCAGCATGAAGGGGATTGCCACCGCTCCAGCAGAGAATGCGACAAGTAGCGAACCGAGAGCGCCGATCGCAATACCCCACAACGTCACTTTCACGCGGCCGATCCGATCAGCCAGCCCTCCCGCAAGCACGATGAAAAGTCCAGAGAACAAACCTGCCAGTGGAGCAGCGAGTGAAACGATTGCTTCGGAGATGTGGGCAGTTCCAATAGATTGGACAACCACGCTCACAAGGTTGCCCAATGCACCTGCAAAGAGCCAGTAGGTGAGAACAGCCAGGACGATGCCCCACAAAAGCCGCTCTGTTCCCTGGTACGTGGTGCCCGACGTCGGCTGCGAAGTGTTCTTTGATGCCATTATTTTACTTTCCAAGATAGGCGAGCGCAGCTACCGTCGCGGCAGCGGCCCCAGTTTCGAGAGTCGGATGAAGTGTCGGCGCGAAATGCGGATTGTGATTCGGGTACACCTCGTCACCTTCCGCGAAACCGCCAAGCCCCCAGTAACAGTAGGGGCTACCGAAAGCGTCAGGGATTGTGGAAAAATCTTCCGAGGCAGTGATTGGATCGAGATGCTCCACACGGTGCTCGCCAAAGGCAGCGACAAACGCTTCACGGATTGTGGCCTCAACGCCTGGGTCGTTGTTCGTGAGTGGGAACTCATCGTAGATTTCGATCACAGGATCATGCGCACGCGACGCCTCACATTCTGCCTTGACGATCCTCTCGATCGCCGCGATGATCTGCGCGCGGGTCTCATTTGAGTATGCTCGCACATTGAGTAGAAGTTCAGCACTGGAGGGAATAACGTTCGCAGCAGTGCCGGAATGTAATGCGCCCACCGTCACTACTCCGAATTCACTCGGAGCGATTTCACGAGAAACAATTCCTTGGAGGCGCATCACAATCGAGGAAGCGAGCACCACCGGATCCACACCAAGGTGTGGCATAGAACCATGGCTTCCGCGCCCATTGAGAACAATCCGTACCGATGCCGCAGTTGAGAGCACCGGGCCGGCAGCTGTGCCCACGTGACCTGCACACGGGACCGTCAAGACATGCTGAGAAAGCGCAACATCGAGCCGCCCCTGCTCTGTACGCTCAAGGACATATTCAACCAACCCATCGGCAACCATCGCTTTGGCACCCTCAGCTGTTTCTTCGCCTGGTTGGAACAGCGCAACATATGTCCCGCTCCAGACGTTCGTGTGTTCCGAAAGGAAACGTGCGACTCCAAGACCCGCAGTCATGTGGAAGTCATGTCCACACGCGTGCATTGCAGGAACTGAATTTCCTTCTCTGTTCTTGCGCATTATGTCGGAGGCGTATGGAAGACCAGATTCTTCTTTCACCGGTAATCCATCCATGTCGGCCCTGTAGAGCACACTCGGGCCACTGCCATTGCTCAGAATTCCAACGATTCCGCCACCAATTTTGGCGACTTCGAAACCATATTCTTCAAGGTGCGCACCGATGAAGCGCGCTGTATCTCCCTCTTGCATCGAAAGCTCAGGATTTCGGTGCAAATGCAGATAAATGTTCTCGAGGTCGCTTGTGTATCCCTCAAGAATCGACACGACGTCGTGCATATTTCTCCTTTGTTTACGGTCACAGCAATTATGCGACTACAAATCACGCATGCGAAATAGTTTCCATAAGTTTCCAGTAATAAAAAGCGAAGGGTTTGCGACACTTTCGCAAACCCTTCACCTGATAACCAAGTCGATTAGCGCTTAACGCGCGCAGACCCACCCTTCATCACGTTCTCGATCTCCTCGAGGGACGCCATCGAGGTATCGCCTGGCGTGGTCATCGCGAGCGCGCCGTGAGCGGCGCCGTAGTTGACGGCCTTGTCAATATCGCCCGTCTCCATCAGCCCGTAAATCAGGCCGGAGGCAAAGGAATCGCCGCCACCCACGCGATCGAGGATCTCCAGCCCGTCACGCTGGATCGCCTGAACGAAGCCCTGGCCACGCATCCAAGCAACCGCTCCCCAATCGTTCACTGTGGCGGTGCGCACCTGGCGCATCGTGGTGCCAATCGCCGCGAAGTTTGGGAACTGCTCGGCAACCTGGTCAATCATTGCGCGGAAGGACTCCACCTCGAGATTGTCGAGGTTCTCGTTCACGCCCTCCACCTCGAAGCCGAGCGACGCCGTGAAATCCTCCTCGTTGCCGATCATCACGTCCACGTACTGCGCGAGCTCGCGGTTGACTTCCTGGCAGCGTGCCTGCCCGCCGTGGCTCTTCCACAGCGACGGACGATAGTTCAGATCGTAGGAGACGACCGTGCCATGCTTCTTCGCGGCTTGCATCGCGGCCTTCGCCGTCGCCGCCGACTCGTCAGACAGTGCAGCGTAGATGCCACCCGTGTGGAACCAACGCACGCCGAGCTCTCCGAACAGGTACTCCCAGTCGATATCCTCGGGGCGCATCTGCATCGCCGCAGTGTTGCCACGATCATTGTTGCCCACCGCGCCGCGGATCCCGAACCCACGCTCGGTGAAGTTCAGCCCGTTGCGCACCTCTCGCCCAACACCGTCGGACTCCACCCACTGAATGAAGCGTGTGTCCACGCCACCCTGGAGGATCAGATCCTCGACGAGGCGTCCCACCTCGTCCTTCACCAGCGCTGTGACAACGGCGGCACGCTTACCAAACGCTCGACGTAGCCCGCGAGCTACATTGTATTCACCGCCGCCCTCGCTCGCTCGGAACGAGCGAGCCGTGCGAATGCGCCCCTCGCCCGGGTCGAGACGGAGCATCACCTCGCCGAGAGAGACAATGTCGTAGGCCGTCTCCTTCTCGGACTTGATCGCCAATGCGCTCATCGCCGGATCTCCTTCACTTTCTCGCTCGCCTCACGCGAAAGACGCGTGATTTCCTCAAACTCGCCGCCACCGATCAGGGCACGGCCCACCATCCACGATCCGGAAACCGACGCGATCGCCGGATCCGCCAGCCACTCACCCATGTTCGCCAGCTTCACTCCGCCGGACGGCACGAACGCCGTGTGTGGGAACGGACCACGCAACGCCTTCACCATCGGCAGGCCACCAGCCTCGCCGCCAGGGAAAAACTTCACCGCCGTCGCACCCCACTCGAGGGCCATCATGATCTCGGTGGCTGTCTGGACGCCCGGGAGATACGGGATGTTACGCTCGGCCGCCACCTCGGCGACGCCGGCGCTCCAACCCGGCGAGACGAAGAACTTCGCTCCGCACTCGGCAGCCTGCTCGGCTTGCGCCCGGTTCAGAACCGTTCCGGCGCCCACCGTCATTCCCTCGACGCCGGCCATCGCGGCGATCGCCTCGGGCGCGGCATCCGTACGGAACGTCACCTCGGCGCAACCAATCCCGCCCGCAACAAGCGCTTGAGCAGTCGCAACAGCCGCACCGGCGTCGTCGATCACGACAACCGGAACGATCGGGTTCTCCCTCAAAAACGGGAGCGCATCGGGAATCCGGCCCATCACGCACGCTCCTTCATCTTTGTCACGGCCTCGAACAGGCCCACCAGGTAGGTGGCGCCGAGCGCGCGATCGTACAGCGGGTAGCCGGGGCGGCCCGTCTCGCCCCAGATCATGCGGCCGTGGTCCGGACGAACCGCCACATCCGGGTTCGTATCGTAGATCGCCTCCATGACGGCGAACATGTCCAGGTTGCCGGTGTCGGAGGGGTGCGGAGCCTCGGTGAAAATGCGATCGCCGAGGTACTTCACGTTACGCACGTGCGCCGCGTTCATCAGCCCACGCTCGCCGAACTCGCGGAAAATCGCCGGCACATCGTTGGCCGGATTCGATCCGAGCGAGCCCGAGCAGATGCAGAAGCCGTTGTAGGTGGAATCGTAGAGATTGGCGATAATGTCCATGTCGTCACGGCTCGTGTAGATGCGCGGCAGGCCGAACAGATCCCAGGCCGGATCGTCCGGATGGCAGGCCATCTTGATCCCCACCTTCTCGGCCGTGGGGATCACGCCCTCAAGGAAGTAGCGGAAGTTATCGCGCAACTTCGCGTGGTCGATGTCCTGGTAGATCTTCATCACTTCGTCCAGGCGTTCCAAACGCTCCGGCTCCCAACCGGGCAGGGTGAGCCCGCCCGATTCCTTCGCCGTATTCTCCACAATGTCGCGCGGGGTCATGCCCTGGATGTCGGCGTCGTTGTAGTACAGGGCGGTGGCGCCGTCCTCATGTTCGTAGGCGAGCTCTGTGCGCAGCCAATCGAACACCGGCATGAAGTTGTAAATCACGGTTTTGATACCGTACTTCGCCAGGTTCTCCAAGGATTTGTTGTAGTTCTCAATGTACTGATCGCGGGTGGACAGGCCCATCTTGATGTCCTCATGCACGTTCACGGACTCGATCACTTCGAGTTCCAGGCCCGCACCACGCACCTGGTCGACCAGCTTCTTAATCTCCGCCTCTTCCCAGACCTCGCCGGCCTGGTACTGCGAGAGCACCCCAAACACGCCGGTCATGCCCGGGATCTGCTTGATGTACTGCAGTGGGATCGGGTCGTATCCTTCGCCATACCAGCGGAAGCTCATCTTCATGCGTTCATCTCCTCGTTCAGAGTGGCGCGCACAGCGCCGGGTTTCGTGATCATGCGTGCGAACAGGGCTTCCGCCTTGGCCGCGAGCGGGGTTTCGTAGAGGTTCACCCCGAAAATCGTTGGGTTGGACAAGAGGGGCTCGAGGGCGGCGTGCACGTCGACGTCGGTGGCGCGAGGCGCGTCGGGAGTTTCCGTTGCGTCGTCGGTTCCTTCCTCGTCGGCGCCGCCGAGCGCGACGCCGGAGAGCAACTCCATCAGTTCCTCCAGGAGCGGGTCGCTCGGCATTGCCATGGGTGCGCCGTCGTCGGCCACACCCATGAGGTAGCGCGCCCACAGTGCGAATACCAGCGGAATTACCTCAAGATCGTCGAGGTTGAGCCCGCGGTCAATGTACTTTTTAATCGTCTCGCCGTAGCGGATCGGGAGCTTTTGCGAGGTGTCCATCGCGATGCGTTGCGGCTGATCCGGGAGGAACCGGTTGGGGAAACGCACCTCGAGCACTTCGCGCAGGAAGTCGGCGGGGGCCACGATGCCTGGGTCGGTGACCACGGGCAGGCCCTCATCGTATCCGAGGCGGCGCACCATCTCGGCCAGCGCGCCGTCGCGCATCTCGGCGTCGATCGTGGGGTAACCGAGTAGCGTGCCGGAGATCGCGAGCGCGGTGTGGAGCGGGTTGAGGCAGGTAGTGACCTTCATGTTCTCGAAGTCGTCGCACACCTGGCGGTCCACGATCGCGGCGCCGTATTCCTCGAGCGGCGGTCGGGGGGCCGCGAACTTGTCCTCGATGATCAGGTATTCGGTGGGTTCACCGTTGACGAAGCCGGCCAGAGGGGTGCCGAAGGGCGCCTCGAGGCCCATGTCAGTGAATCCGAGCTCGGCCAGGTCAGTGGCGATTTTCTCGGACGGGCGTGGCGTGATCTTGTCGATCACGGAGATCGGGAACGCCACGCGTGTATCGTCCGCGACGTAGTCCACGAACTCGGCGGGGACGCTGCCGGCTGCCTCCCAGCCGCGCGCGATCGTGAGGATCGAATCGCGCAACTTATCGCCATTGTGGGAGAAGTTATCGGTGGAAAGCATCGTGATCGGCGTGGCTCCGGCGTTAAAACGCGCGTAGAGCGCCCCCGCCACGAGGACCATCGTGTGAGGATGGTAGGCGAGCGGATCGGCTTCGAACGCCTCGCGCACCGCCTCCTGCAGCTCGCCGCGAGAATCGTGTATCGCGTAGCCTTTCTCCGTCACCGTGAAGGAGCACAGCGTGACCGACGGCGCCTCCATCAGCTCGACGAAGCGGGCGAAGCCCTCCTCGCGGCGGGTGGCGACGGCCTCGGAGAGGCCCGCGATCACGTCGAGATCGCGGCTGCCATCCGGGTTCAGCGTCACCCCCAGGGTGAGAAGATCGTGGGCGGCGAGCTGCACGTCCAACTCTTCGGCTTGCATCGGGAGCACGCCCGCGATCGGCCAAAATTCACCGTTCGCGATCATGTCGTGTGCAATACGTGCTAGAAAAATACGGAAAATGTTGCCTGGGCCGATGTGCACCCAGCGCGGATTTTCTTTCCCCTGTTGCTGCATGGTTGCAACATCGAAGCTCGGCACGGACACTCCCGCTGCCTCGTACTTCGCGCGCTCCGCAAGTCCATTGATTGTTAGTTTCATCCGGTCCTCATTGACTTCCTTGCCGAATCCACATCGGCCTGTTACGTCAATCTTCTCGAGGAGCCAGGAATGCGACAAGCAACTTTCCACTTGTTGCCAGAAAGTTGCGCGGGCCGGGCCGCCCTTACTAGCGCCGCTTGCGGCGCGGGGTGGCGAATACGAGCGAGCCCGTGGGTAGCACCTGTTGCGGGGCGAGAGACGTGGGCACGCACATAAGCGTGATGGTGAACTCGGCCGGCGCCATTGATGTGAGCGTCAGACGCCCGCCATCGGCCTGGGCGAGTTCGCGTGCAACGGCCAGCCCGATCCCTGTAGATCCAGCGCCGGAGTAGCCTTTGTCGAAAATATCGTCCGCGATCTCGGGCGCCACGCCCGCGCCTTCATCGATCACCTTGATGTTGGTGTGCCGGCCGGCTGCGACGGCGCTCACACGCGTTTCGCCGTCGCCGTGGACGAGCGAGTTCTCGATGAGCGTGGCGAGGATCTGCGAAAGCGAGCCGGGCGCAGACAGGACCGAGCACTCTCCCCCAACGAATGTGAGCGCTCGCCCCTCGGCAGCGAACTTGGCGCTCCACTCTGCCTTTTGCTGGACGAACACTTCCCGCACGTCGGTGGGGCGCGTGGTGATCTCGCGTTGCGCTCCGCGCATCAGCTCGTTCACGACGCCGGTGAGCCGTTCGACTTGCCCGAGCGCTGCTTCAGCTTCTTCGCGCACGTCGTCCGAATCGGTGAGGTACTGGATTTCTTCGAGGCGCATCGAGAGCGCCGAGAGTGGCGTGCGAAGTTGGTGGGCGACGTCGGCAGAGAACTGGCGTTCGGCGGACAGCCTGCCCGCGAGCCGGTCTGCCGTGCGCTCGATCTCTTGATAGACGAGGTCGATTTCTTCGATCCCGGTGGTGGCGACGTGAGGGCGAACGTTCCCGCCGCCGAGCTGTTCGGCGCTCGCCGCGAGATACACGAGCGGGGCGGAAAGCTCGCCGGCCCGCCTCACAGCCATTGCAATGCCCACCGCGAGCGCGATGAGTGAGAGCACGACCATGCCAAGCACAAGGCGACCCACTTCCCACAGCATCTGGTAGTGCCAGTTTTCTTCGGCAAGCTGGGCAGAGAGGTAGCTAGCGGCGAAGAGCGTGGCAGGCACGCCAAGGATGAGCACCGTCACGGCAACGACGGCGGTGATTTGGCGGACGAGGATCTTACGCATTCTCGAACCGGAATCCCATGCCACGCACCGTGGAAATATAGTGTGGACGGGCCGGCGAATCGCCGAGCTTACGGCGCAACCATGAGATGTGCATGTCGAGTTTCTTCGTCGAAGTGTCGGCGCTGTCGCCCCACACCTCGGCCATAAGCGCGTCGCGCGAAACCACTCGGCCCGCGTTGCGCACCAAAATCATGAGCAGCTCAAACTCTTTGCCGGTGAGTGAGAGTTCGGATTCGGCAAGGTAGGCGCGGTGCGCCACCGGATCGATGCGCACGTCCTGCGCCTCGAGCGTGCCCACCGAGTTTTCCGACGGCGAGGCGCGCCGAAGGAGGGCGCGGACGCGAGCAAGCAGTTCAGCAAGCCGGAACGGCTTTGTTACGTAGTCGTCCGCACCGGCGTCGAGCCCAACCACCATGTCGATTTCTTCAGTACGTGCCGTCAAAATGAGGATCGGGACGGCAAGGCCCGCATGGCGGATACGCCGGGCAACGTCGAGGCCGTCCATATCCGGCAAGCCGAGATCGAGGATCACCAGATCAACCGGAGCTGCGGTTGCCGCGATACCTTCGGCACCACTCGATGCGGCCACCACCTCGTAGCCTTCGCGCGTGAGGGCGCGAACCAGCGGCCCACTAATCGCCGCGTCATCTTCTACCAGCACCACTTTTGCCATACTGTTCCCCTCTCCACGCATTTTTCTAGTTTACAAGGAGAAATTCAGAACTAGCGCAACTCGCGCAACGTGAAAGTTGAAACCGCTCCGATTCCGCGCAGTTCGACGTCGTCGGAGGGCGAAACTTCCAGCCCGGGCCGTGCGAGCCGCGCGACGGCGGTGGCGGTTTCCGAATCGAGGAGGACGCCGCCCTGCGGGGCGACCGAGCACAGGCGTGAAGCGAGATTGACGTTCGGACCGAAGACATCCCCGAAACGCGAGAGCACTCCGCCCCACACGAGCGAAGCACGGACGTTGGGCATATCCGGAGCGTCGTTGAGCGCGCTGATCAGGCCGGTGACTGCACGAACGCCGGTGAGGAGATCGTCGGCGATATAGAGCACGGCGTCTCCCACCATTTTCACCGTGCGCGCACCATAGGAGGAGATCACGTCTCTGCACGTGAACTCGAAGGTTTGGATGAGCTCAGCCAACTCGTGCGGGGTGAGCTTTTCAGACGTGTTCGTAAAGCTCACGAGATCCACGAATCCGAGGGCCCTGATGAGAGGCATCTCGACGTCCTCGTCGAAATGCATGTTCTCGAGCTCCACTTCGGTGCGTCGCAAGAACGCGGCGAGGTGGCGCCGCCAGGCGTATTTCATTTGATACATGAGGAACTCTTCGTATTGACCGAAGTGATCGAGCACGTAGTAGCGGGCCGAGATTTCGTCCACGCCGAAGCGCTTGGCCGCCATCTCCACGAGGGCTTCGTACTGCCACAGCACCTGGCGGTCCGCAAAATAGGATTGCGCGCGGATCAGGGAGTTCATCGCGGTGGAATCCGCGCTACCGAGGTTCGCCATCTCCTGGTGGGCGCGGATGACGTCCACATCGTAGGCGGTGAAAATTGGCTTTTCTTCGCTTTGGATCGCCGGGAAGCCCATGGAGCGCCAGAACATACGCACGATCTCCGTGGAGGTACCGGCGCGTTCGGCGGCTTCTTTCAGCGTGTACTGGGGTGCGCCGTCGGTGAGGTGTTGCGTATAACGCTCAACCTTGCCGATCTCCGGCTCCCCGTTCGTTCCTGTGGCTTCCATCACATCCCAATCTTAGCAACTGCTCCCACGGTGTCAAAGGCTGGCACAGGTCAGGCTAAACTGGCTCTATGACAACTCAAATCGATCAGTTTGCCAACGAGCACGTCCAGAAGGTCCTGGACTCGCAACCGGAATACGTTACCTCACTCGGCCGCCCCGGCGCCGACGAGGGCACTTTCTCCGATCTTTCCTTCGCCGGCGAGGCCGCCCGCGCCGATTTCGCCCGCAATCAGCTCACCGCGCTCAGCGCTCTCACGCCCGAAAATGAGAACGACGAAATTACCAAAGCGGCCCTATCAGAACAGCTCGCCCTCGAGGTCGAGTACTTCGAAGCCGGCGAATACGCGGACATTAACAACATCGCCTCCCCGATCCAGGGCACAGCCGAAATCTTCGACCTGATGAACCAGGAAACAGACGCCGACTGGGCAACGATCGCCCGCCGTCTGTCCGCAGTGCCCGCCGCGCTTGCCGGCTACGAGGATGCGCTCGCGCACCGCGTCGCAGGTGGCGCACCTACCGCCCTTCACCAGATCGAGCTCGCGATCGCGGAAACCGCCCAGAAAGCCTCCGAAGAAGGCCAACTCGCGGCGCTGGCCGCCCGCGGAGCTTCGGCGTCGCCGGCGAACGCCTCCGCACTCAAGGAAGGCGCCGACGCCGCCCGCGCAGCCTACGCTCGCCTGTCCCAGTTCCTGAAGACGGAAGTTGCGCCGCACGGCGCGCAAAAGGACGCGTTTGGGCACGAGCGCTACGAGCGCCGCATCCGCACGTCAACCGGCGCCCACCTGGACCTGGACGAAACGTATGAGTGGGGCGTCGCTGAGCTCACACGCATCGTTGCCGAACAGGAGGCAGTGGCGCGAACGCTCTACGGCGAGGGCGTGTCGGTAGCGGAGGCGATGGAGCGCCTCAACGCCGATCCGGCCCGCCAAGCCCACGGCACTGAGGAGCTCCAGCGCTGGATGCAGACCACCGCAGATCAGGCGCTCGCCGATCTGGACGGCGTTCACTTCGATATCCCCCAGCCGCTCAAAACCATTGAATGCATGATCGCCCCCTCGGGCACGGGAGCCATTTACTACACCGGCCCCACGTCCGATTTCTCACGCCCGGGCCGCATGTGGTGGTCGGTGCCGGAGGGCACAGACACGTTCAACCTCTGGCAGGAGAAAACCACCGTGTACCACGAGGGCGTGCCGGGCCACCACCTACAAGTGGGCTTGGCCACCTACCTCGCCGATTCGCTCAACGATTGGCGCCGCGAAATGTGCTGGAACTCGGGAAGCGGCGAGGGCTGGGCGCTCTATGCTGAGGGCCTGATGGCCGAACTCGGATACCAGGATGATCCGGGCGATTACATGGGCGTGCTCGATTCGGAGCGCCTGCGCGCCTCGCGCGTGGTGCTCGATATCGGCGTTCACCTCGAAAAGCCCTCCCCCGAGAAGTACCGCCACATTTCCCCCACTTGGAACCGCGACGTGGCCTGGGAGTTCCTGAAGGACAATGTGGCAATGGACCGCTCGTTCCTCCAGTTCGAGCTCAACCGCTACCTCGGATGGGCCGGGCAGGCGCCGTCGTACAAGATCGGCCACCGTCTGTGGAAACAAATGCGCGCCGAAGCCGCCCAGGCGGCAGGGGCCGATTTCGATCTGAAGGCGTGGCATATGAAGGCGCTCTCGCTCGGCTCGCTCGGCCTGGATCTGACGGCGAAGGTGTTGCGATGAAGCTCCTGCTTGCGTCCGCTTCTCCCGCCCGCCGGCAAACGTTGCTTTCTGCCGGGATCGACCCGTGGGTCGCAGTGTCCGACGTCGATGAGGAGGCGATCCTGGATGCCCTGCGTATCGCAAACCCGCAGGTGAGCCCCACCGAGCAGGTTTCGGCTCTGGCCAACGCCAAGGCGCAGTCCATCTACCAGCTCGTCGTACAGCGCCGCGAGGTTGGAGAGCCCGTCCCCGACGCTTTGGTTGCCTGCGATTCCATGTTCGCGTTCCAGGGCGAAGTGGTGGGCAAGCCCCACTCGCCGAAGGTGGCATTCGAACGACTCAGGCGCATGCGTGGCCGCTCCGGTGAGCTGTTCACTGGCCACACGCTCATCGACGTTTCGACCGGCCGCTCCACCTCCGCCGTATCGAAGGCAGTGATCCACATGGGGGCGATGAGCGACGCCCAAATCAAGGCCTACATCGCAACGGGTGAGCCGCTCGAGGTAGCCGGCTCGTTCACGATCGACGGTGTGGGTGGCCCGTTCATCGATTCCATCGAGGGAGACCACCATGGGGTGGTGGGGATTTCTCTTCCGACGGTGCGCAAGATGATGGTGAGTTTAGGGCTGAACATTGTTGATTTCTGGGAGCGTGACGCCGGCCGTCCGCGGCCCGTCCAGCCACCCGTGCGTCTACTCGATCAGCAGTAACGCTACAAGCAACGAAACGCGGGGTTTCGCGATTTAACGCGAAACCCCGCAGTTCACATTATTCAGTTCGCTCAGGCGTTCGGTGGAAGGGCCTCAATGAATGGGTGATCCTTGCCGGTCGGGCCAAGCTTAGCCGCGCCACCCGGAGAGCCGAGCTCGTCGAAGAACTCGGTGTTCACCGCCATGTACGGCTCCCACTCTTCCGGCACGTCATCCTCGTAGTAAATCGCCTCAACGGGACACACAGGCTCGCAAGCGCCGCAATCCACACACTCACCAGGGTGAATATAGAGCGTGCGCTCGCCTTCGTAAATGCAGTCCACTGGGCACTCGTCCACGCAGGCGCGATCCTTCACGTCCACGCACGGCAGCGCGATAATGTACGTCACGTTGACCTTCCTTCCACTTACGTCACTTCGCTCAAGTCTAGGCGGGAAACTTCCGCCACCCAAGCGCTCAGCGGCATATTTTCGGAAGAGTTTTGTTCCCTATTTCGTTTCCTGGATAAGCTGTGGCCCCGGGCGCACGATGCACGCTCCGGGGCCACCTCTCCACAAATCAGCCACACCGAACGGCATCGACGGGCTGGTACGTCCACACGTACGAGGAGTTTTCCTCAACCTTGCCGTCGCGAGAAACTGTACGACCAACCTTCACCGAGAAGCCCGGTCCGCCAGCACCGGATGCTTCGCAATCAGCCGCGTGGTTCACACGGGTTGTGGGCTGCTTGTACGCGTACGGGGAGCCTTGATGAATCTTCACGTCCCAGTACTTCGTGGACCACAGCTTGGTGTGCACCTTGCCGTCGGCAACCCACGTATCAAGGACCGCAGTGTAGGGGGTGTTGTTTTCCCAGATCATCTTGATCGACGGTTCCCACAACGTGGACTCAAGGCCCATGGGGTAGCGCTCGAAGTACTTTGAGTGCGGCTGGTGAGCGATATCCTTCATTCCCGAACGGTAGCCAACGTTGAAGGTGTTGGTCGACAGCTGTGACAGGCCACCTCCCATAGCCGTGGAGTTAAATCCATTGCTCACTACACCGGAGGCAACGAAGCCGTGCTCGGCATCAACATCGCCGAGTGCCTTGCCAAGGTCGAAACGCTCACCGGGTTTCACGATCGTTCCGGTCACCTTCTTGGTTCCGACCACGAGATTCGTTGTACGAACCGAATCTGAAGTGAGCGGTGTGGTGATTTCGGCAACGACTTCCTTCACTCCGGCCTTTTCGGCGTCGGCGGTAGTGAAAGAGGCCGGCTTTGTGGAGACCTTCGCCGTGAGCGTGCGGTCGCCCTTCATCGCAAGGAGATCGCCGGCCAGCGCCTTCGCTTCCACGCTCTGACCGTCCTTCGAGGGAACGATCTTCACGCTCTTATGATCGACAATTTCGATGCGAGCATCCTGTGGCTTGCCAAGCGCATCGCCGACCTTCTCGACGACCGTCTTCTCAAGCTTCGCCTCATCCACGGCAAGTTCCGGGTTCGCGCCATCGCTCACTTTGAGAACAGAGGCGATCGCGGCCGGATCGAGTTCGGCGAGCTTGTCCCCCACCGTGACCGAAACGGGCCCTGAGAGCAGCGGTGCGACCTTCTGATCGGCAAAGGCCTGCAGGTCCTTCGCGGTGACCTTCGGCGCGAGTTCATCGACGGGAAGAGTGATCGGACCGCTCGTTCCGAGCCAGCCGGAGAGCACTTCCTTCTTCGCGTCCGACACCTTGATTCCGTGGCCCACCTTCTCGGGCGTGACACTTGCCTTGCCGCCCTCGAGCGAGAGCTTCGCATCGACGGGGGCAGTGTTGGTTTCCTTTGCCGCGGCCTCGAGAACGGAGGCGAGCTTGGCATCGTCGGCCTTCAGGACGGCCGGCTCGTTCTTGGTGCCGTTAAATTCGGCGATGATACGCGAAGGGTTCATGGTGAAGCCTGTCAGCGAGCCAAGCGTGGCATCGTCATCGATTTCCATGCCCATTGCGACTGGGTCGATTGAGGTTTTCTTCTCGCCCACCACAACTTCGCGCTTTGCCTTGAGCTGATCCGCGAGCGCCGGGCCGATCTTCTCGGCTGCGGCCTGCTGGGAGAGCCCGCCCACGGGGACGCCGGCGACGGTGGTTCCGGAGGCAATATGCCCGCCGAGGTAGGCCTGAGCTCCGGTGTAGGCGGCGGCGAGCGCTACGACGGCGCCGACGGCGATGGGCCACTTGCGCTTCTTTTTTGCCACGGGCTCTTCCTCGCTTCCCGCCGCCTGCGGCTCGGTTTCTTCTGCGGCGACGGGCGCGTACACCGGGGCGCCGACGCCGGTTGCAGCGGCGGGGCCGAACGATTCCGTCATTTTTTTGTCCGCGGCTTCGTCGCCCGTGTCGGCGCTTACTGGCGCCGACACGGACGCCTGCGTCGCGGCCGGCTCTTGCGTGGAGAGCTCGCCCGGGTTTGTGGCGTCCTCGTCGGGCGCCTTCGATGCGTCGCCGAAGGCGCGGCGACGCCAAGCATCGAGAAGGTTGTCGTTCTCAGACACGTGTCTTACCCCCGTTCCACGCGCTCGGGCGCGTGAATCTGTGCGTTCTTTTCGCCTTTTTTGTCAAAAAGTTTAGCAATGATGAGACCCACGATCGTGGAAACCGCCGCAAGGAGCATCCAGGTGGCGGAAAGGCCGGGGGTCAGTGAATTGTAGATATCGTTCGCGGGCGGAGCGAGGAGTAGCCAGACTGTTACTCCCCACGCACCCAGCGCGTAACCAATCCAGCCGGCCACCCCGGATCGCTCGGCGATCACCCAAGCACCGGATGAGACTAGCAGGAATGCAATGAGGGGGCCCGCCCAGGGCGCGGCAAGGGTGCCGGCGTGAACGATCACGCCAACACCCCCAGTGAACGCACCGAGGAGGGCCCCGATCAGGAATTTCACTTTCCAGCCGCCCGCTTCTTCCGGGAGGCTTCGCGGAAGCGCTCCTGGCCGTTGAGGATCACCTTGCGCAGGCGGATCTTTTCTGGGGTCACTTCGATGCACTCGTCGTCGGCCGCGAATTCGATCGACTCTTCGAGGGTCATCTTGTGGCGGGCCTGGAGCGTTTCGAACACGTCAGCCGTGGCCGAGCGCATGTTCGTCATTTCCTTGGCCTTGACGATGTTCACGTCCATGTCTTCGTCGCGCGAGTTCACACCCACGATCATGCCTTCGTAGACTTCGTCGCCCGGATCCACAAAGAACGTGCCGCGATCCTCGAGGCGCTGCAGCGAGAACGCCGTGGCCTGGCCGGCGCGATCCGAGACGAGCGAACCAGTGGTGCGCGATTCGATTTCGCCCGCCCACGGCTTGTAGCCGTCGGAAATCGACGCCGAAATACCGGTTCCGCGGGTCTGCGTGAGGAACTGGGTGCGGAAACCGATCATTCCACGCGAGGGCAAGAGGAACTCCATGCGAACCCAGCCGGTGCCGTGGTTCGTCATGGTTTCCATCTGGCCCTTGCGTGCGGCCATCAGCTGCGTGACGGCGCCGAGGTACTCTTCGGGAACGTCGATCGTTGCGCGCTCCCACGGTTCGTACACGACGCCGTCGATCACCTTACGCACAACCTGCGGCTTACCCACGGTGAGCTCGAAGCCTTCGCGGCGCATCGTCTCAACGAGAATCGCGAGCGCGAGCTCGCCACGATCCTGCACTTCCCAGGCGTCCGGGCGGTCGGTGGGCAGAACGCGGATCGACACATTGCCGATCAGCTCCTGCTCGAGGCGATCGCGCACCTGCGAAGCGGTGAGCTTGTGGCCCTTTTCCTTACCAGCGAGCGGCGAGGTGTTGATACCGATCGTCATCGAGATCGAGGGATCGTCGATGTGGATCTTCGGCATCGGGCGCGGATCGTCAAGATCCACGAGGGTCTCGCCGATCATAATGTTCGGCATACCGGCCACGGCCACGATATCGCCTGGGCCAGCCTCCGTTGCCGGGATACGCTCCAGGCCCTGCGTGCGCAGGAGCTCGGTGATGTGCACGCGCTCCATGTCCGAATCCGGGCCGTTCATCAGGCCCACCCAGGCGCCCTTGGTGAGCGTGCCCGAGTAGATGCGCACCAACGCGAGACGGCCAAGGAACGGCGAGGCATCAAGGTTCGTCACCTGCGCAACGAGCGGTGCGTCTTCGTCGTATTCCGGAGCCGGAACGTACTCGAGGATCGTACGGAACAGCGGCTCAAGGTTTTCCGACGCCGGGAGCTCGCCGTCCGCCGGCTGGACGAGATCCGCACGGCCGGCCTTCGCCGAGGCGTACACCACCGGGATTTCGAGAAGGCGATCAAGATCGAGCCCCTCGGTATCTTCGATATCGGATGCGAGCGAGAGCAACAGATCCTGAGTTTCGTCCACAACTTCGCTGATGCGCGCGTCCGGGCGATCCACCTTGTTGACCACGGTGATCACCGGCAGGTTCGCCTCGAGCGCCTTGCGTAGCACGAAGCGGGTCTGCGGAAGCGGGCCCTCGGAGGAATCGACAAGCAGCACAACGCCGTCGACCATCGACAACCCGCGCTCCACCTCACCCGAGAAATCGGCGTGGCCGGGGGTGTCGATCACGTTGATGAGCACGCCGTCGGGCGAGCCGAACTCTTCCGCCGACGGGCCCTTGTAAGTGATCGCGGTGTTCTTCGCGAGAATGGTGATGCCCTTCTCGCGCTCCAGATCGCCGCTATCCATGATTCGTTCGCCGGTTTTCTCTACCGACGCGTGCGCGTCAAACGCGCCGCCCTGCCAGAGCATGCCGTCCACCAGGGTGGTCTTACCGTGATCAACGTGTGCCACGATGGCCACGTTGCGAATGCCGTTGCGCTTCATTTACATCCTTTGCATTAATTCTTGCCGTGCGCAACTTTACGCGGATCGGCGCATTTGCCCAAGAGTTCGCGGGTAAAGTGCGATGGAATAAACACGTTTGAACTACCATGAGGTGTATGACACATCCGCGTTCCGTTCCGTACCGTTCCGGCTTCCTCCGGCGCCCCGCCGAGGACGGGAGTCGAGATACCACCTGGGCACCGATGGGAGCGCCCCTCCACGCCGTTCCGGCGCGGAGCCTCCCCCTTACGTGCCCTGGCGGCACCTCGACCCCCTCACCAAACGAATGCCGAGGCGCTGAAGAAGAACCGAGCGGTAATAACGGGGCCGGGGATGTGTTTGTGTATTTTGAGGAGCATGGGAATCCCGAGGGGATTCCGGCGCTGTATTTGCACGGCGGGCCCGGCGGCGGGCTCGGCAAGCGCGGCTGGACACAGCTTTTCGATCCGGCCGTGTGGCGCCTGGTGGGCATGGACCAGCGCGGATGCGGCCAGTCCACTCCCCACGCCTCGGAGCCAGATTACGATTTTTCCTCCAATACGATCGCAGCCCTTATTGATGACATTGAGGCTCTGCGCATTGAGCTCGGCATCGCACAGTGGGTGTTTTACGGCGTGAGCTGGGGAACCACGCTCGCGCTCGCCTACGCTCGCGCTTTCCCACACCGCGTTCGCAGCATGGTACTGCTTGCGCTCACCACCACCTCGCGTTGGGAAGTGGAGTGGATCAGCCAGAACGTGGCAACCGTGTTCCCCGAGGCGCATTTTGCGCTCGAACAGGCGGTTTCGCGGCTCGAGGCCGAAGTAGCGGCCTTGGAGCGCATTTTGCGCAAGGGCGAGCCCGCCGTCGACGTCGATGGCTTGCGTTTCATTGAACGCGTGGCACGGCTCGTTGCCTACCCGGACGCGTCCGTGCGCGAACGCGCAATCGACGCCTGGCTCGCCTGGGAGGACTCGCACGTCTCCCTCGGAAAAGAAAAAAGCGATGCCGAGGAACAACCGGACCGAGGAGGAGAGGGTGGTGTCGCCGGGGCACGTAAGGGGGAGGCTCCGCGCCGGAACGGCGTGGAGGGGCGCTCCCACCGGTACCCAGGCGGCACTACCCTTTCCTCCCAAGACTTCGCGATTCTTACCACTCATTACTGGGCACACGACGCCTTCCTCGAGGTTCCGTTGCTCAGGGATCTGGGCGGGGCTGCCGAGATTGAGACGGAGATTATTCACGGGCGCATGGATGTTTCCGGTCCGCTGGGTACCGCGTGGCGCCTGTCGCGCCTGATGCCGAACTCGCGCCTCACCGTCGTCGAAACGGAAGGCCACGGCGGGCCCACCATGATCGCGCACGCTGCCGCCGCGCTCGAACGCCTCGCACAGTCCGACGGCCCGCGCCAAGCCGGCACACCCACGATTATTGAACATTAAGAACAACCTCGGCACGTAGCCACTGAACGACAGTCGTACATCATCACTGAATACTGGTGGCGAGCCGACAATTTAGTGAAACCACCACCATGCAGAGTAGACCGTAATAGTTACACTGGCGTGATATTTTACCAGCTTTTCACTTAATTTGTTACATAACTTGCACATAGAGGTACCTCAGTTTTAACGCATCGTATGTCTCGCCCGCCAATATTCGCGCCCTGACCGAATAACGGCTTCCAACGTCCAAACACAAAAAAGTATCGCAAGACCTGAATATAAACTAAGTTCGGCATACTTAACCCATATACATAAATGCGCAAATGGAAGTAAACCCCACGCATTTAAGTACAATAGAGCCATAGGCAGGGTCAGAGTATCACTCTGCCCCTCTTCGGACCAGACATTTAAACAATAAAGGCAAATGAATATCCCAAGCAAAACGAATGATATAGCAGCAACAGTGCCAAACATCATTTACACCCCGAATGCTAGAGCGAAACATGAACCAATCCCCAACAGATTCAATATTTCTTTTTTCATAGATTTCCCGATTGTTTGATTGAACGCTTTAACCGCGGATGCCCTCCAGGTTAAACCCTTGCCATCAGGGCGCGGGGCATTCATCCACTCTTTAAAACCGAGAACATAATTCTTAATTCCTCCAACCTTTTTCCACGCACGCAAGGCTCGCGGAGAATCCTTGATTACGTTGTAAATCCTTAACCCCACACCTGCGGCTTTGAAAAACACAAAGAAAAAGTGCGCAATTTCTGCAGCACACCCAGCCCAAGCCCACCAACTCGGATCTGCCACAACAGGAAATTTCGCATTCGTCATATCAACCAATTGAGTGATCGCCCCATTTTTTACGACAAAATGCGTTGGCAACGGTCGATTATCAGCGTCATACGCCCACGGTTTATCGATTCCAGCAATTGTCTGCCCCGTTCCTCGATCAACCAATGACATTGAACCATCTTTATTTGAAACCCACCGAGTTCCATCGGGAACTTTCATGTCAAGCGTGAACCGATTACCATCCCCTTTTGAGTCAAAGACAGCAACCACTTGACCTCCCTCAGGCGTCAAATGCAAAATCCCGTCAACGCCGTTCGACGTACGGATGTGACTCACGCCAGATTCGACGGCATCACCAATCACACGGCCACGCAGACCGATCTGCAATTCACCTTCCGATGTATCGACGCTCAAATCAGCTTTACCGTGAGTAACATCCAGATACCCCATACCGCCACGAGTATGTGCTAGCCCACCGTAAAGCGTCAGGGTCGGTGCCACCCGACTACCAAGCTTCGATACCTGTTTCTCACTCGTGAGCTCTTTAAGGATCTCCCGACCGCGTGAAGTCACCTCGGGTTGCGGAGCATCACTCCCAAACAAGTGCGGATACATACCCGCAAGCACGTCATCGCTAGGACTATTTCCGTCGATTCCCTTCCCATGCGAAAGAGAATCAGCAACCGACGGCCCCCGCGTGTCCGCAACAGCCAGGCTCGTTGCCCCCTAAAAAAAACAGCCATGCTCGTCACGATCGCGGTGCTGAACAACGCAATTTTACGCATTATTTCTCCTCTGAGAGGCATTTGGTACATATTTCGTCAAAGCAACACGATATATAAGATCCCCATTAAACAACAAAACAGCACATAGTGATGCTCTTTACGTTTAAATGGAGCGCACTCCGGTGGAATGTTTCACCTGTTCACGTCATACGACTCCAAGCATCAACTCACCTGCCGCCCGAGCCAGCCGCCGCGAAACCTGCCACAATAGGTGGCATGAAACTTCGTCTTGTGGGGAATGGGTACCGGTTCTACGGATATATCGGGTTTGCGTTGGCGGGCGTGATTGCGCTGGCGTCGCTGTACAACGGCGGTTTTCGCGAGCTCGCGCTCACGCTTCCCCTCGTTGCGCTCGTCGCGGCCGCCGCGTGGGTGTTTTCGTACCATTCGTACGTTCAGATCGGGCCGGGCGGCCTGACGGTGGTAAATATTTTCCGCACGCACCGCATCCCATGGAACGACATCGCAGGCACGGAGCGCCGCTGGGGGCTGTATGTTCTCCTGCGCACGGGCCGCAAAATTTCCGTGTGGGCGGTTCCGCAGAAGGCGGGCGTTTTCTCCAGCCCGACGGCGAAGCGCGTACGTGGCGTTCGCGGTGAGGGCGGGCATCACGAAGGGCCGGCGTCAGACAAGGAAATCTCGCGAACGCTTCGCGGAGAGAACACGCCGAACTTTTCCAAAAACTTCAATTTCAATAACGAGACTGCCGTGAACTGGGATTGGTCGGATCGCACCGAACATCGCACGGTCTCCCTCTCGTGGGCTGCTCGAGAAATCGAGGAGCGCCTGGCGCTCTACCGCAACAATCGTGAGGCGCGCACCCGCCTGGACGCGCAGGCGATCGACTTCCCGAAAACCACTACAACAACCTGGCAGCCGCTGCCACTCCTGCTCCTCGCAGGAACGGCAACGGCCACCTACATCATGATCCGCACCTGGTAGTCAATCCTGTTGCCAGGCGTGCCAGAGGGAGGCGTACTCCCCGCCGGTAGCCACCAGTTCCTCGTGCGATCCGAGTTCGCGCACCTGGCCGTTCACCATCACGGCTACCCGGTCGGCGTCGTAGGCGGTATAGAGCCGGTGGGCGATGGAGATCACGGTTCGCCCGTCGAGCACGCGGTTCATTGCCTGTTCGGCGCTGCGGGCCGCGGTCGGATCCAGGAGCGAGGTCGCTTCGTCAAGGATGACGATCGACGGGTCGAGGAGCACGATGCGTGCGAGCGCGAGTTGCTGCGCTTGCGAGGGCGTGAGGTCCTTCTGACCCGAGCCGACTTTCGTTTCCAGTCCGTCGGGTAGCAACGCAACCCAGCCGGCGTCGACGATCTCGAGCGCACGTTGGAGCTCGACGTCGGTGGCGGCGGCTTTTGCGAAACGCAGGTTGTCGGCGATGGTGCCAGCGAAAACATGGTTTTCTTGGGTGACGAGCGCACACGTGGAGTGCAGTTCTTTCTCCACGATGCGTGTCACTTCCACTCCGCCCACGGTGATCGAGCCGGAACCGGGCGCATTCACGCCCGCGATGAGGCGGCCGAGTGTGGATTTACCGGCGCCGGACGGGCCCACAATCGCAAGCCGCTCACCTGGGCGAATATCCAGGCTGACGTTGCGCAGCACAGGCCGCCCGTCGCGGTAGGAGAAGGAAACATCCTCGATCACGACGTCGTCGGCGTCGGGAGCAGAGGCGGTGGCGACGCGGTCGGGCGCAACTTCACCCACGCCGAAGATACGCGCGAGTGCGACGGAGGCGAACTGGAGTTCGTCGATCCACCAGCCGAACTCGTCGAGCGGCCAGCGCAGCTGCTGTGCGTAGAGCGCCACGGAGGTGACGGCGCCGACGGTGGCGAGCCCGAGACCCACCATCCACGCACCCCACAGCACCGCGAGGATCATCGGCGCACACAGCACCATCACGGTGGAGGCCACGTAGATCACGCGCATCCACGAGGTGTAGCGTTCGTTGTTCCACGATTCTTCGAGGAGCACCATGAAGCGGCCCATGCGGGCGCGCTTCATGCGCAGCGCGTCTACGGTGGCGGACTGTTCCACGGTTTCGGTGATGTCGCCCGAGAATTCGGCCATGAGTGCCGAGGAGGCGAGGTAGCCGGCAACAGTGCGGCGCAGGTATTTGCGCAGCACAATCGCGAGCGGGATGAACGAAACCACCACGACGATTCCCACCGCTGGCGCCACGAGGAACGCGGCCACCACGGTGGCGATCACCTGGATGGAGACCACCATCAGGCGCGAGAGCCCGGAGCGGATAAAGAATTCCACACGGTTCACGTCGGCCGTGGTACGGCCGAGCAGATCGCCTGTTCCGGCGGCTTCGACCACCGACAGCGGCAGGTGCGTGATCGTTTCAACGAGCTGGACGCGCAGGAGGTTGAACACTTTCTGCCCGAGCACGCGCGCCTTGTAGTCCGCGAGCCAGGCGGTGAGCGACTGCAGCACCACCGCGGCGGCGAGCACGCCCACGTACCAGCGCACCACGTCGCCGCCTTTGCCGGCGGCGACGGCGTCGAAGGTTGCGCCGATCACCCACGGGGTGACGACGGCGGCTGCGGCCATCACGAGCTGGATCGCGATCACGAACGCGAACTCGCCCTTGAAGTGGGCCAGGAGCGCCAGGAGCCGGCGCGTGATTGTGCGGTTTGTTGCGATGGGGAGCTTCATCGGGTGGCCTCCTCGGTGGTTTCTTCGCCGGCGGCTCGGTGGACGATTGCGCGGTAGCGCGGGTCGGCGAGGAGCTCCTCGTGCGTTCCGCGAGCCAGTTCGACGACGCCGGTGGGCTCAGACGCGTCGTTCGCACCGGCGTCATTTGGCTCGTCAGTTGCGGCTGGCGCGCCGACGTCGGGCGTGCCAACGAGCACCACTTCGTCGGCCATGCCGAGCACGATCGGCGAGGCTGAGACCACCACGGTGGTCAGGCCTGCCCGTGCCATCGCGAGGCGCTGGGAGATGCGGGTTTCGGTGTGGGAGTCGACGGCGGAGGTCGGCTCGACGAGCACGAGGATCGGCGCGCGCGTGAGCACCGCGCGGGCGAGGGCCACGCGCTGGCGCTGGCCGCCCGAGAGGTCGCGGCCTCGCTCGGCGATCTGGCCGTCGAGGCCACGCTCGAGACCTTCGACGATGTCCGCAGCATCGGCCACGTCGAGAGCCGCGGTCAGCTCCTCGTCGCTTGCCGCACCGGGCGATTCTTCGTGGGAACGGCGCGCGTTGCCGCCGGCGACGTCGCCCATCTGCTGGGCGATCGTGCGAACCACGGGCCGCTCGGCGTTGCCGGCATTGAGGTTCGACCGCAGGCGGCCTTGGAAGATCTGCGCAACGGCGTCGGAAAGCACAAGGTTTTCGCGAACCTCGGCCAGCGGAATGTGGCGCAGGTCGGCGGTGACGGTCCCCGGTAGAGAACCGGCCGCACCGGCGTCGGAAAGAGAAGTACCGGCGTCAGAGGCGGGAGCACCGGCGTCGGCGGAACCGGCGTCGGCAGAACCGCCGTCGGCGGAACCAGCGGGCCAGGTTGCGCGGATCTCGTGCTCGTCGCTGACGCGGGCGAGCCGCTCGGCGAGCGCCGCGGACTGCGCCGGGTTGGCGCACACCAGCACCGTGAGCCGGCCGGGTGCGACGCTCACGCCGCTTGCCGTGTCCGTGAGAGCGGTGAGCTCCCAGCGCGGGTGGAGCGTGGGGTCGGCCGCGGCGTCCGACGTGAGTGGGGTGAGGGTTGCGACTTTGGCGATGCGGTCTGCGGCGACGCGCGCGTCGGAGATGCCTTGGAACATTTGGGTGGCCGTGGAGACTGGCACGACGAGGTAGGCCGAGTAGCCGTAGAAGGCGACGAGTGAGCCGATCGTGAGTGTTCCGTCCACAACTTCTGCGATACCTAGGCCAACGATCACTGCGGCGAACACGGCGGGAATGGCCGCGTTCAAGCCGAAAAGCGTAGCTTGGAGGCGGGCCGCGTCAATACCGGTTTCTTCCACTTTCGCCGACTGGGCAGCGTAACGCTCGTTGTAGATGTCTTCGCCGCCCACGCCGCGCAGAACGCGCAGGCCCGCGACGGCGTCGGCAGCGAGCGTTGTGAGGGCGCCGCGTTCTTTGCGGTTGGCATCGAGTTTTTCCTGGAGTGGGCGCACCATGCGTGCCATCGCGAGAATCGTCAGTGGCAATCCGATCACCACGATCAGGCCGAGCGTAAGATCCGTGAGGAGCATGAGCACCGCGATCACGATGAAGGCGCAGGCCGCACCGAACGCGTTGGTGATGCCGTACATCAGCGAGCCAACTTTTTGGGAATCTGTGGTGGGGGCGGCGACGGCCTCGCCGGTGGGCATCTTCTCACGGCCGCCGTCGCGCGCCGAGGAGAGTGCATCAACCATCTGCTTTTGCCAGCCGAAGTTTGCGCGCATCCACGCGAGCATGCTCAGCGATTCAGCGAGAGCGCCGGCTGCGCGGAACAGAATCACCGCAAGCAGGAGGAGCGAGCCAGGAATCAGGGCGGCCGTGAGGCCGCGTTCGATGCCCGAATCGAGGAGGATTCCGAGCGCCCAGGGAATCAGTGCCGAGCCGACGAACACTGCGATTTGTGCAAGTGAAGCGATAGTAAGTAAGCGCCAGTTTTGGGTAATCGTGGAGCGGATCGGGTTGGCAGGATCGTAGGTGGGGATCGAATCCACGCTCATCCAGTGCGGGAAGCGCGGAGCGGGGCCAACCTCAAATTCGCGGAGGTTAATGGATGCAGGTGTCGTTTTCTTCTGCCGCATGTGTGTTTCTCTCTAAGCCCTCTCGGGCATACATCTCTTCGCCCATCTGGAGGGGCATTATTTCATCGGCGCACGGCGCCAGGACATGAAAAATAAACCGCGTAGTAGCGGGAGCAATGGCTCAGCGGCCGTGTGGGCCGGGCGGCGCTCAGGAGAAGAGAAGATTCATCATGTACCCTAGGTTACAGGAGCATATCCCTGGAACGCAAACGAATATACACATTTGCCCATATAACGAGGGTGAGGGCGAAGGATTTCTCCTTCGCCCTCACCCTCTGAGTGGTTCACGCTAATGCGTTCAGGTTCACTTCGTGAAACCGATATTCTCTGGGAGCATAGTCTCAAACGCGGTTGGACCGTAGTTCGCCAGATTCTTCGGCTGAGCCTGGATCAGCGGACGGAAGTAGAGCGGCAGAACCATACCCTTCGACCAGATGATCTTGTCAGCTTCGTTGGTCATATCAACGCGCTTTGCATTGTCGGTTTCCTTCGCGATCTGTGGGATCAGCTTGTCAACCTCAGGAACCTCAAGGCCAGTGAAGTTCGAGTTCTGCAACTTACCCTTATCATCGAACGGCTTGCCGTAGATCTGGTTCACATTCGCCATCGGGTAAGGGGTACCCTGCCATGCGAACGCCGTCGCCTCGAACTCGCCACCGATCACCTTGTCGAAGAAGGTAGCGGACGGCTCGGTCTTCACCGTCACGTCAACGCCAATCTCCTTCATCTGAGCCTTGAGCAGCTGAGCCTCGTTCTCCGACGCCGGAACACCCGGAATTGAAAGGAAGGAGAAGCCAGCCTTCTTGCCATCCTTCTCGTAGAAATCGCCATTCTTCTTGTAGCCAAGCTTCTCGAGATCAGCCATCGCAGCCTTCGGATCGTACTTCACCGAATTATCCTTGTAAGCGGCCTGGTTCGGCATGAAGAAGTGGTTGCCAAGAGCAACGTCATACTTGGCAGACGGAAGACCAGCGAGATCCGAGGCAGCGATCTTCGCAGTGTTGATGCCCTTGATGATCGCGTTACGGAACGCCTCATCCTTCAGGGAATCTGCACGCGAGTTGAAGGTAAAGTGGCGCCACTGAGTACCAGCGGAAACACGGACAGTACCATCCTGGCGCTTCTTCGCAGTCTCGTAAGTAGCCGCATCCGTGATGGTCTCCACCACATCGAGCTCCTTGTTCGCGTACGCAGTGCCCTGAGCCTTAGCATCGAGAACCTTGAACGTAACATTCTCGAGCTTAGGCTTGGAGCCCCACCAGTTCGGGTTACGCTCGAGGGTGATCACGCCAGCCTTGTCATCAATGGCCTTGAGCTTGAACGGGCCGGTCATGAGATCGCGGGCCTTATCAATGGTCTTCCAACCCTCATTGAAGTCCTTCGCGTTCGAGATACCCTTGGCCGGCATCGGGCCGCCAACGAGGCTCTTCCAATCCGGGTAAGCAGTCTTGAAGTCCACTTCAACATCAAACGGGGTTGCGCCAGCCTTGACGTCCTTAATGGAGGTCCAACCATCGGTGGAGGTGCACTCATAATCCTTGTGCGCCTCGCCGTTGCAGGCCTCCCACGTTGCCTTGTAATCGGCGGCGGTGATCGGAGTACCGTCGTTCCACTTTGCCTTGTCGTTGAGCTTCAGCTTCACAGTGAACGGCGAGGCATCCGTGCCGTCACCCGCCGCATCGGCGGAGAGGAGGTAATCCTTGTTCGGCTCAGCCTGACCCTTTGCGTCATAGACCCAGTTAATCGGGGCGATGAAGCCGTAGAGACGCGAAGCAACATCGCTAGTGTTGCCGTTCACGTTCATCGCATTGTAGTTGACTGGCATAGCGCTCAGCGCGAGGCGGAGGTTTCCACCATCCTGAAGGTTCGCGGGATCAACCTTGTCGTAATCAGAAGCCTTCAGCTCGTTCGAGTTGGACTTCTTCGCATCAGTCGTACCGCCACCACAAGCGCCGAGTACGAGAGCGGTAGCCGCCACGAGGGCGATGCCTGCTGTCTTCTTAACTTGCATATTCTTGGTCCTCCTTTAGGACTTTCATCGAACTCCCCTACCCGGGATACCGGAAAGCGGAAACCTTCAGTTGTGCATACGCCGAAGAGTTTCCACGAACTTTATCAAACGAAACTCTCGCTTGGAGCGTCTGTTCAGAATGTGGAAACTCTTCGGTGCATATTTATGATCAGAAAACCTTTAGCGGACGATGGTAATAACACGCCACTTCATGGTCTTTTCCAAGATTTTCGAATCCTGGATGCTGACCTTCGCAACGTTCCTTCTGGTCCGGAGAAAGTGTCTCATATAGTGGACAGCGGGTGACGAAACGGCAACCTGTGGGCGGGTTTGCCGGCGAGGGGAGATCCCCTTCCAGCAAGATTCGCTCACGAGTACGCTCCTTTTCCGGGTTCGGAATCGGGATCGCCGAAAGCAGGGCCTGCGTATACGGATGCTCTGGATCATCGAACACCGAATCCACATCGCCGATCTCCACGATCTTGCCCAGATACATCACGGCCACGCGATCCGCGATGTGGCGGATCACGGACAGATCGTGAGCAATGAACAGGTAGGATAGGCCGAGCTTCGAACGCAGTTCGTCGAGTAGGTTGATCACGCCAGCCTGAATCGACACGTCAAGCGCCGAGACCGGCTCATCAAGCACGATCAGCTTCGGCTCGAGAGCAAGCGCGCGAGCAATACCGATACGCTGCTTCTGGCCACCCGAGAAGTTACGTGGATACCGGTTGACGTGCGCGGGCTCGAGGCCCACCATGGCCATGAGTTCCTTCACGCGGCCCTCAATCTGATCCTTCGAGTAACCGTTGTACTTCAGCGGCTCCGCGAGGATATCGAAAATCGGCATGCGCGGATCAAGCGATGCCATCGGATCCTGGAACACCACCTGGAGATCCTTGCGCAAACGCTTACGATCGGCCTTCCCCAGCCCAGAGGTATCTTCGCCCAGCACCACGATTGTGCCATCCTGCGGCTTGACGAGGTTGAGCACCTCCATCAGTGTGGTGGTCTTACCCGAGCCGGACTCGCCAACGAGTCCAAGCGTTTCACCAACGCGAATATCGAATGAAACCCCATCGACGGCGTGAACCTTGCCCACCTCACGGCGGAACACCGCGCCCTTCATTAGCGGGAAGTACTTGCGCAGGTTCTCCACCTTGAGCACCTGCTCACGCTCCTCACGAGGAGTTGCAAACGGCGCAGGCAGAACCTCCGGGCGTGGGTAAATATCGGTGTAGTGCGAATCCTCGTGGCGAATTTCGTCCGCGCGGATACACGCCACCTCGTGTGGCTGATCCGAAGCCGAACGAACGCCCTTCAGATCCGGTTCACCCTCGAGACACTCAAGCTTTGCCACGGGGCAACGCGCCGCGAACGGACAGCCCGTGGGCTCAACGAGCATCGACGGCGGATTACCTTCAACCGACGCAAGCTGGTATTCCTTCTTTGAATCCAAACGAGGAAGCGAGCCGAGAAGGCCGATCGTGTACGGCATTGCCGAATGGTGGAAGATTTCGGACACATCGCCCTTTTCCACGATACGGCCCGCGTACATCACGGCAACCTTATCGGCAATGCCAGCAACCACACCAAGATCGTGGGTGATCATAATAATCGCCGCGCCAGTCTCATTCTGTGCCTTGCGAAGCACGTCCAGGATCTGGGCCTGGATGGTCACGTCCAGAGCTGTGGTCGGCTCATCGGCGATGATCAGATCCGGATCGTTGGCGATGGCCATCGCAATCATCGCACGCTGGCGCATACCGCCCGAGAACTCGTGCGGGAATGCCTTCACACGGATCTCTGGGTTCGGGATTCCCACGATCTTCAAAAGCTCAACTGCACGCTCGTATGCTGCCGTTTTATCCATCTGCTGATGAATCATGAGCGCTTCAACAATTTGGTCGCCGATGGAGTACACCGGGGTGAGCGCAGAAAGCGGATCCTGGAACACCATCGCAATGGTCTTTCCACGAATATCCGAAAGGTAGCGATCACCGCGCCCAAGGATTTCAGTGCCGTGTACCTTCACGGAGCCCGAAAGCCGTGCAGAAGGGTCCAACAGACCCATGATCGACATCGAAGTAACAGACTTACCGGATCCCGATTCGCCCACGAGCGCCATCACTTCACCGGAGTTCACGGAGAAATTCACGCCACGAACGGCATGGACCACGCCGTTCTCGGACGGGAAGTTCACATGGAGATCGGTGACCTCAACCACCGGAACGCCAGGCTTCGCCACGGGCAGTTCAGCAGATTCAAACTCTTGAGTTTCTTTCTTGCTCATGCGTCTCCTCCAGACTTCGAGCTGGGATCAATAGCGTCGCGCAGGCCATCGCCAACGAAGTTCACACACAGCAGCATAAGAACCAGCGCACCTGCCGGTGGCAAGAACAGCCACGGCTGGGTCAGTGCGGAGGTCTGAGCATCACCAATGAGCGAACCGAGTGAAACTTCCGGCTTTTGAACGCCAAAACCGAAGAAGGAAAGGCTGGTCTCGGAAAGAACAGCGCCCGCAACAGACAGGGTGAAATCAATAATGAGAAGCGAGGAAATATTCGGCAAGATGTGCTTCACGATCACCACGAACGAGGGAACCGACATGTACTTTGCCGCATGTACGTAATCGAGGTTTTTGATCGACATCGTCAGCGCGCGCACCACTCGCGCCGTCAACATCCACGAGAAGACCGCCAGCAAAATAATCAGTAGGAGCGTTGACGATTTCGAACCCGCAAAACGTTGCGAGATCACAGCGATCATCAGGAAGCTCGGCAGAACGAGCAAAAGATCAATCACCCAGGTGCCAACCTTGTCGGCCCAACCACCAAAGTAGGCGATCGACGCACCCACGATGGCCGCGATAAACACCTGGACCGCAGCCACTGCGAAACCGATCATCAGCGACTTGCGCAGGCCCTCCATCGTGACGGCCAGCATGTCATAACCGCCCTGGTTAGTGCCAAAGACGTGGCCGCCAATACCTGGCTCGGTGAGGAAGTTCAGATCGTCCGCCACATCGTAGCTCCAGGGAAGAACGTAGGGAACCACAATCGCAGCGAGAATAATAATAACGAGACCGATCAGGCCGCCGACTGCAGACTTCGAACGCAGGAAGCGACGGCGGATCAGCTGGTTGCGAGTGTAGCGCTTATCGTTCTTCGCGCGCTCCTCGCTCTGCTTACTGAGGGCCGCCTTCACTTCGGCGACTTGGCTAGTTTGCATCATGTTGCTCATTGTCTTACCCCACTCGCACTCGCGGATCGATGGCTGCAATCAACATGTCGGAGAGCAGTGCACCCGTGAGCGTACACGCGCCGCCAAATGCCACAACGGAAACCGTTCCGTTGATGTCCATCAGCTGGATGGTGTTAATTGCGTAGATACCCATGCCTTGCCAGCCGAAAATCTGCTCGGTAATAGCAGCACCCGTAATCAGGCCCGCAATGCCGAACGCGAAGTAGGTAGCAACCGGGATCAAGGAGGTGCGAAGCGCGTGAAGGCGAACGGCCTTCGCGAACCGCAGGCCCTTCGCACGGGCCGTGCGCACATAATCCGCGCCGAGGGTGTCCAGCATGAGGTTGCGCTGGTAGCGCGAATAGACAGCGATACCGCCGAGGGACATCGCAATCGTGGGAAGCAAAAGGTGTTCAAGGCGATCCATGAGGGCTGCGAAAGTGCCATCAGGTTGAGGCACGGAGTATGGCCCCGAGAATGACAGATCCGTGCCGAGCGTCTGGTTCATTTTGATGGTGAGCATCTGCAAGAGGATCGCCAACACGATACTCGGAGTCGAGATCAAGAGCATGACGATAAAGGTGGTCACGCGATCGAATGCCGAGTACTGCTTCACCGCGGAATACGCACCGAGTGCCACGCCAACGAAGATACCGATGAAGAATCCGAGAAAGACGAGCTGCAACGAAAGTGGCACACGGTTTGCGATCTCCGTATTCACATGCGAACCATCGGGAGCGTAGCCCCAATCAAAATGGAACACAACGTTCTTGAGCCAGTTCCAGTAACGCTCGAAAATAGAGGTATTCGGGTTGATGTTGTATCCGTTGAGGAGACGATCAACCGACGCCTCAATCTCAGCGCGCGTCTGATTCTTTCCAGACGACAAACGCTCCTGAATGAGCTTAGCTCGTGGATTCAACTGTGTGCCGGCGATGAAGTACGCCATCGTTGTTGCCATGAACAGCAACAACACGTAATTCGCGATTCGCCGCAAAAGGTATCTCAGCATGCGAGGCTTCCTGACTCGGGGAAGGAAATGCGCGGCCCCGCGAGGATCGCCCACTTCCGATGGGTGCAATTTATGTGGAAATACTACGGCAACACCGCTGATCTCCACCCGGCGCGAGGCGGTTTCCCCGTTCGTTTCCACCTCGCGTTCCGTATCCATATCTGTGCATGAAAATGCGATACAGGACCTTTACAGCCTAGTTTTCCGCTGGCAGTGAAGCAACTCCGGATTGGTCAGGCTCACACTTTCCCACCTCGAATACCTAGGACTAAAGGAATAGGCTGAACGCGTGCATATTGTGAATCTGCTCGATCGAGGGCCACAGGATTACATGGCTGTAGACGCACTACAGCGCCATTTGCATCAGCAGGTGGCGGCGGGCGAGCGCGAGGATACGTTCATCGTCTGGGAGGCGAAAGATACGTACACTGCGGGGCGTCGCACACAGCCGCAGGACATTCCAAATAGTGAGATACCGGTCATCGCGATGGATCGCGGCGGCTCGGTCACCTACCACGGTCCGGGCCAGCTGGTGATCTACCCGATCATCGCCGTCACTCCCCCGAAAGACGTGGTGGCGTTCGTTCGCGGCACTGAAGAGGCGCTCATCGAGGCGATGCGATTCATCGGCCTCGAAACCACACAGGTGGAGGGCCGCAGCGGCGTGTGGATCGTTCGCGACGGCGACATTGATCGCAAGCTGTGCGCCATCGGCATCAAGTTCGCTTCCGACACCACGATGCACGGCATGGCGTTCAACGTCACCACGGATCTCGAGCGCTTCATGCAGGTGATCCCGTGCGGGCTCGCCGACGCCGGCGTCGCCACCCTCGCCCAAGAAGGCTACAGCTACTCCCTGGAGAAAGTTGCCCGCCTCCTCATCCCGTATCTTGCGAACGCCTACCAGCGTTTCCGCCGCGAAGGCCGTAACAACCTCGAATTGGTGCACGACGACGTCGCGCCACTTCTCGAAGAAGTTGCAGCCCACGCAAACACTCTGCCCCAGAACACGGGTGTCGCGTGGCACCCCCGAAAGGACGCAAAATGACCACCACCCCAGCCCCCATCGGCGGCACCCACCACATGTCCAACGAGCGCATCAACCCGGGCTCCCGGCGTCTGCTGCGCATCGAGGAAAAGAACTCGGCAACCCCGATCGAGCACGATCGTCCGGCCTGGCTGAAAACCAAGGCCACCGTGGGCAGCGAGTATGAGGACATGCGCTCGCGCGTGAACGGCGCCTCGCTACACACCGTGTGTGCCGAGGCGAACTGCCCCAACATTTACGAATGCTGGGAATCGCGCGAAGCATCCTTCCTCATCGGCGGCGATACGTGCACCCGCCGCTGCGATTTCTGCTTCATCAAAACCGGCCGCCCAGATACCTACGATCGTGGCGAGCCGCTGCGTGTGGCGCAGTCGGTGAAGGAAATGAACCTCAACTACACCACGATCACGGGTGTGACCCGCGATGATCTGGAAGACGGTGCCTCCTGGCTCTACGCGGAAACGACGCGCCTGATCCACCAGATGAGCCCGCAAACCGGCGTCGAGCTCTTGATCGACGACATGCGCGGCGGCGCGCCCGCCCTCAAGCAGGTGTTCGACGCGAAGCCCGAAGTGCTCGCACACAACCTCGAAACCGTGCCGCGCATCTTCAAGAAGATCCGCCCCGCGTTCCGTTACGAGCGCTCACTCGATCTGATCACGTTCGCTGCGGAATCCGGGCTCATCACCAAATCCAACCTGATCCTCGGCATGGGCGAAACACGCGACGAAGTGATCGCCACAATGCACGATCTTCGCAACGCCGGTTGTGATCTGCTTACGATCACCCAGTACCTGCGCCCCTCCCCGCTCCACCACCCGATCGACCGCTGGGTGAAGCCCGAGGAGTTCGTGGAGTATTCCGAGATCGGCTACGAGATGGGCTTCGCTGGCATTATGGCCGGCCCGCTCGTGCGCTCCTCGTACCGTTCGGGCGCACTGTGGGCCCGCGCAATGAAGCATAAGGGCCTCGAGATCCCTGAGCGCTTCCAAGGCATCGGCACCACCGACATGGCCGCCTACCAGGAGGCCAGCTCGATCCTCGAACGCTCGGCTGAGTGAATGAATAGAGGCGTGGAGGGGACAAACCTTTTCGGTTTGTCCCCTCCACGCTCATGTCTGAGGCGATTAATCCTCGAGGTAGGCCTTGAGCAGCTTCGCCAGGGCGATCAGATCCGCCGGGGCCGAGATCTCGCGCACCGAATGCATCGACAGCAGCGGCACGCCACAATCCACAGTCGGGATACCGAGGCGGGTCACCGTGATCGGGCCGATCGTGGTGCCCGACGGCACATCGTTATTCGACACGATCTCCTGCACCGCCACGTGCGCACCCGCGGCCGCACGGAAGAACATCGCCGACGTCGGGGCGTCCGTTGCGTACGCACCGCGCGCGTTGATCTTCAACAGCGGGCCGCCACCGAGCACCGGCTGGTGAGCTGGATCGTGAAGCTCGGGCTTGTTCGGGTTAATCGCGTGCCCGGCGTCGGCGCTCACCACCGACGAGTTCGCGAGCATCCGCTCGAATGCCTCCGCACCCGAGCCAAACAGGCCCTCGGCCATGCGGCGCAAAATCGCCTCAAGGAACGAGCCAGCCGCACCCGAGTACGTATCCGAGCCAATCTCCTCGTGATTAAACGCAGCGAACACCTGAATATCCTCACCCAGCTCAATGCTCGGATCGAGGAACGCAACGAGCGAGGAGAAAACGGACGTCAGGTTATCCTGGCGGCCAGCCGCAAAGAAATCAGTACCCTCAGCGCCGCCAAACATCTGCGGAGCAGCCGTATCGTAAGCGAACAGATCCACAGCGGCGATGCGATCCGCTTCCACGCCCGCATTCTGCGCGATGATCTCCATCAGCTCGCCCTCACCCGTGGTCCAGATCGGGTGGTAATCCTTTTGAGCCGACAGCTTCAGCTCCTTATTCACCGAGCGGTCCAGATGCGGGGCAACCTGCGGGATCGTCATGATCGCCGGAGTTTTCACCAGGTGCTCTTCGCCGTCCAAGGTCACCACGCGGCCCGCGATCCCCAGATCGCGATTCAACCACGAATTCAGCAGCGGGCCGCCGTAAACCTCAACGTTCACCTGGTCGTACCCCACCGACGTCGACGTCGAATTCGGCTTGACCTTGAACGACGGCGAATCCGTATGCGAACCCACAATCCTCACGCCCGTGCCCGGCTGGGCGCCCTCGGGGATGCGCCAGGCGATCACGGCGCCGTCGCGAAGTGCGAAACCGTTGCGCTCGCCCGCCCACGCCTCGCTCTCCTCCTGGCGCGCAAAACCCGCAGCCTCGAAAAGCTGCGCCAGGTTCGCCGCCGCATGGAAAGAGGTCGGCGAGGCAGTAATGAAATCAGCAAAACCGGCAGCGAACTCGCGCGCGCCGGCGTCAACAGTGGGAAGTGAAATACTCATGCCACAAGTCTAGAAGCCCCACCGAACTTCCACGAATCGGCTCATGGTGTTGCAATTAGGCGTAGGGGGTCTATGCTTGCCCTCGTGGAAAAAACCAGAGGAACCGCCCGCGCTGTTGCCGGGCGTAAGAACGCAAGTCACGTGCCAAGTGCGTCGGCGGCCAGTGCGGCCGCCGCTTTTGGCGCCGTCGGAGTGGTCTACGGCGACATCGGCACCTCGCCACTGTACGTGATGCGCGCCGTGTTCACGCTCGACGGCGTCTCCCTGACCGAGTACAACCTGATCGGCGTAACGTCGGCGATCATCTGGTTCCTCGTGGCGCTCGTGACCTTGAAGTACGTGGGCGTGGTGTTGCGCGCCGACAACCGACGCGAGGGCGGCATCCTCGCTCTCTCTGCGCTGGTGCGCCGGTTCGTGAAGTCGCCGTCGCGGCTTTCGGCGGGTGCGGCCGTGGCCGGTATCGTTGGCGCCTCGCTGTTCTTCGGTGATTCCGTGATCACACCGGCGATCTCCGTGCTCTCGGCAGTGGAAGGCCTGGACGTGGCCGTTCCCGGTATCGCCACCTATATCGTGCCGATCGCGCTGGTGATCCTCACCGGCCTGTTTGCGATCCAGTACCGCGGCACCCACCAGGTGGCCTCCTACTTCTCCCCTATTATGGCGCTGTGGTTCGCACTGCTCGCCGTTCTCGGCGCGCCACACATCGTGGCAAACCCGCGGATCCTCCTCGCACTCAACCCGTGGCGTGCGGCAGAGTTCCTCGTCGGCCACCCCACGGTGGCGTTCATTGCGATGGGCGCCATCGTCCTCTCGCTTACCGGCGCGGAGGCCCTCTACGCTGATCTTTCGCACTTCGGACGCCGCCCGATCCAGGACGCCTGGCTCTACCTCGTTCTCCCCTCGCTCGTGGTGAACTACCTCGGCCAGGGCGCGCTCCTGCTCGGCGACAACGCCGCACTCGAAAACCCGTTCTTCTTGCTCGCCCCCACGTGGGCCACGATCCCACTGGTGGTCATCGCAACCCTCGCCACGCTCATCGCCTCCCAGGCCGTGATCACCGGCGCGTTCGCGCTGGTCAACCAGGCGATCCATCTCAACTATCTTCCACACCTTCGCGTGGTCTACACCTCGGAGAAGGAGCGCGGCCACATCTACATCCCGGCCGTGAACCTCCTGCTCTATATCGCGGTGGCCGTGATTGTGGTGACGTTCCGCAGCTCCGAATCGCTCTCGGAAGCTTACGGCCTGGCCGTCACCACGGAATTCCTCTTCACGTCCGCGATGCTCGTGATGCTGATCCGCTACGGCTGGAAGAAGCCACGCTGGGTCGCGGCCCTCGCAGGGCTGGTACTGGCTTCGATCGAGATTCCGCTGTGGACGGCGAATATCGTGAAGTTCTTCTCCGGTGGCTGGCTGCCGGTGTCCATTGCGATCGTCCTGTCCACAATCATGCTCTCGTGGAAGACCACCTCCCAGGCGGTGTACCGCCAGCGCACCGAGCAGGAGCTCCCGCTGGCCGAATACTTCGACGAGGTTGCCAAGAAGCCCGTTCACTGGCGTATTCCCGGCACGGCGATCTATCCACACTCGCTGTTCACCTCCACGCCGCGCCCGCTCCTGATCAACACGAAGTTCAACGACGCGATCCACGAGCGCGTGGTAATCCTCGCGGTCAAGACCGTTGCGCTCGCGCACGTTCCGCCCGAGCAGCGCGTGAAGAATTCGCCGATCGCGTGCCCGTTGCCCGGCTTCTTCCACCTCACTGTGACCTACGGCTTCATGGATTCTCGCGATCCGATCGCGGATCTGGAGCTGTACACGAAGCGTCTGCGCGAGGCGCCGGAGCCGACGCCGGCGAACGTGCCGGATTTCTCGGTTGAGGATGCCATGGTGTTCGCCCATCATCTGCAGATCGAGCAGGCGCCGCACCACGGGAAGTTCCCGAATATTTTCCGCTGGTTGTTCGTGCAGCTCTCGCGCTTCTCGGCTTCGCCGCGCTGGTTGCGCAAGATGCCGGTGGGCCGCACGGTGGAGTACACCACGCGAATCTACGTGTAAACTCACGCCAACAGGCGAAGCGGGGTGTTCGTTTTCCCAAACGAACACCCCGCTTTTCGCTCCCTCACGCCGAAACCCTGGCCCCGACGTCGGGAGCCAAGCCGCCGACGTCGGGGCGCGGCTTGCGTCTAGAGCCCGTAGGCGTCGAGAGCGGCGATCGCCTCCGTGCGCCCCACCTCGATCACCTCGGCCGCGCGGTGCAAGTCCATCGTGCCAGCCGTCGTGTACGGAATCTCGATCACATACGACGCCGGGTTCGCCGCCCAACGAAAACGCTCGATAATCGCCTGCATCGCGGAAATCGATAGGTCGGCAACATCGCGTGTGCGCAGGGATTTCGGCAGGTTATGGTACGTCTCCCACACGGGAAGCGCGGGGTGTTCCTCGCTCTCCTCGCGAACGTCGTCGGAAGAAACCGGGCCGGCAGCGCCGCCTGCGAACATGCGCGGATCGTCCACGTTTGCCGTGCGGCCCTTCGCGAGCGACACCGCGAGCGTCGCGTCCGCCTTCACGGCCGCAACCGCCTCCATCGGAACCGGGTTCACCAGACCGCCGTCGGCAAGGAGCTGGCCGTTGAGATGCACGGGCGTGACGATCGACGGAACCGCCATCGACGCGCGGATCGCCGCTGCGAGGCTCCCCTGCTGGAACCACACCTCACGCCCGGTGATCAGGTTCGTGGCCACCGCCGTGAACGGGATCGGCAGATCCTCGATGCGAACGCCGCCCACCATGTCATCAATCCGGGCCATCACCTTGCGCGGGTTCACAATGCCGGGCTCACGGATCGTAAACCCGATCAGGCGCAGCACGTCCAATTTCGACAGGCCGCTCACCCACGTTGTGAACTCGTCTAGGTGCCCGGCCGCTTCAACGCCGCCCACAACCGCGCCCATCGAGCAGCCCGCGATCGCCACGATCTCGTGGCCGCGTTTCTTGATCTCCTCGATCACGCCGATATGCGCATATCCGCGAGCGCCGCCAGAACCAAGAACCAGTGCAATCTTCATACGTTCTATTCTTGCGCAATATGCCCGCTGAGCGGATCAGGCTCCAGTAGCGAAACTCGCGCCCGACGTCGAGCGCCCCGACGTCGGGCGCCAGGCACCGTCGTCGCAGTCAAACCCGTGCACAACGGCAAGCCCGTGCACAACTCAATCAATCCAGCCGGGCGTTGCTCTATACGCAACGCCCGCGCGAACTGATTGACTTCTGCACACGCAAACTGAGCACATCAAACAGAAATTGTCGGCGCGAGAACCAGGAGCGGCGCAACAAACTCAGGCGGCGGAGTTGCCGAGGGCGCCGAGGAGGAAAATCCAGGCGTCGTCGCCCGGACGAATCAGATCGTTGTGGTTTGCGCCAGGAACCAGCGCCACGTTGAACGGCTCGGTATTGAGATCCTTGGAGCGGACGGCCGGAACCGTGGCGTCCGCAGTGCCGTGGATGATGTCCAGGCGCAGGCCGCGCGCCGCGAACTGTGCTTCGCCAAGCTCGCGCCAGCGGCGCATCGGATCGAAGCGGGCGTACCGTTCCGGTTGCTCAACGGGCGTGCCGCCCATGAAATCCACAGTGGCCGTTTCCCCGCTGGCCACGGCCTCGCGTACATCGCGCGACAAATCAAATAATGGAGCCAGCGCAACTACGTGCTGCAACTCGTACTCGCCGGAGAACAGCACATCGAGCGCCATCGTGGCACCGGCGCAATGCCCCACCCACGTCGACGGGCCAATCAGCGGGTGCTGTGCCAACAAACGCGCATCCTCGAACGTCACCTCGGGCGTGCCAGCGAGCCGGCGATACTCGGGAAGCGCCACACGATACCCGGCTTCTGCCAGGGCAAACGCGGCAGGGCGCGCAAAATCCAGTCCGATATCCTCACGGAAGCAACCACCATGTAGCAACGTCACAACCATTGCACCCTCGGGGCCGTACCACTCAATGAATTGGTCGGCTTTAGTTCCGTACGATTCTGTGCCGTCGGGTTCCACGCGCAACGCAAGAAGGTTGTCGTAAACCTTCTGCTCCTCTTCCCTCGACGGGGAAGCCGCAGTGGATTCAGACATCAGCCCTCATTCCCTCGACAACACGTACCAGTTCATTGTGCTCGCCACCGACGCCGGCTGGCTAGTTTTCGCCAAAACAGTAACTTAATCGTTACGAACCGCGTGAGCTTCCCCACGGAGCCGCCGGGCACCGCCGTCGCCAGGCTTGTGCACAACTCAATCAATCCCGCGAGGCGTTGCTATATACGCAACGCCTCGCCCAACTGACAGAGTTACGCACGCGCCGAAGGCGTGGAGGGGCCTCCCAGTGTCCAGAAGTAGCTCACCCCGGACGGACAGTTCATGCACAGCAGCCGGCTCACGCCAGGAGGGCACGCAGCTCCTCTCCGGAGAGTGCCTTGCCGCCGGCGCTGGCTGCCGGATCGTCGGAGAGAACCGCGAGCAGCGCCCGCTTTTGATCCTGCAACGCCACCACTTTCTCTTCGACGGTTCCCTCGGAAACGAGGCGGTAGACGTGGACCGGGCGGGTCTGGCCGATGCGGTGCGTACGGTCCACCGCCTGCTCCTCGGCGGCCGGGTTCCACCACGGGTCGGTAAGGATCGCGTAGTCGGCCATTGTCAGGTTCAAGCCGGTTCCACCGGCCTTGAGCGAAATCAAGAACACGGGCGCCTCCCCACCCGCGAACTCGTCGATGACTTTCGCACGAGCGCGCGTTGCACCGTCGAGGTACGAATACGCGATCCCTTCGGCCTCGAGCCGCTCGCGAACCAGCGCGAGGAACGACGTGAACTGCGAAAACACGAGCGCGCGGTGGCCTTCACTCACGGCTTCCCCGAGCAGCTCCATGAGCGCCTCGAGCTTGGAGGGCGTGGCTTTCGAATCGGCATCTACGAGGCGCGGGTCGATCGCCATCTGCCGCAGCCTAGTGAGGGCCGCGAGTACCTGGAAGCGGTGTTCCTCGCCGTCGGCGGTGAGCTTGAGCACGGACTGGCGTTCGTGCTGGAGTTGGCGATCGTAGAGACGCCGATGGTCGGGTGCGAGTTCGACCCGCACCACCTGCTCGGCCTTTTCCGGCAAATCGAGCGCCACCGAGCGCTTGGTGCGCCGCAGCAGGAACGGCTCGATCCGCCGACGCAGGCGCGCCATATACTCCGCGGAGACGGCCTGGTCTCCCCCGGCCACGTTCTCCTCGATGGGCCCGCGGAACGCGGTGGCAAACTGGCGCGGGCTTCCAAGCAGCCCGGGCGCGGCCAGCGCAAACATTGCCCACAGCTCGGACAGATTGTTTTCGATCGGCGTGCCCGTGACTACGAATGTGCTTGGCGCACCGAGCGCCGCCGCCACGGCGAACCCCTTCGACGCGTGGTTCTTCACGTTTTGCGCCTCGTCGAGCACGAGGCCCGTGGGTTCGAGGCGCGAGTATACGTCTTCGTCCAGGCGCAGCAGCGTGTACGACGTCACCACGACGTCTGCACCCGCCGCGAGCGCCGCGATCTGCGAGGAGGCGCGCGCCGCCGTCGAATCGATTCCGACCACTTTCAGGTGCGGAGTGAACTTTTCCGCTTCGCTCACCCAGTTGGCGACGACGGAGGTGGGCGCGACGACGAGCCACGGGCCGGCGTCGGGGGTGCGGGAGCGATCGCGGGCGATCATGGTGAGGATTTGGAGGGTTTTGCCCAGGCCCATGTCGTCGGCGAGGACACCACCCAGGCCTTGGTCGCGAAGCCGCGCCAGCCATCGGAAACCCTCCACCTGGTACGGACGCAGTTGCGCGTTCACCTCGGCTGGTACCTCTGCCGGCACGACGGGCGCGAGCGACGCCGAGCGAACGGCGTCGAACCAGGCGTTCTGAGCCGCGTCGACGATCCCGAGTTCGAGTAGCTCCTCCCACCAGGTTTGGCGCACCTTCGGCACGCGGATTCCGCCGCCACGCTGGTCGGTGAGAGAACGCGCCTCCTTCAGCAGGGCGCGTAGCTTCGCCAACTCCGGGCGGTCCAGGCTCAGGTAGGAGCCGTTTTCGAGGAACACGTATTCTTCGTCCAGCGTGAGCGCGCGGATCAGGAGGGCCGTGGGGACCACCGAGCCGCCAACCTCCACGCGCACGTTGAGATCGAGCCAATCGCGGGTGGTATCGCCGACGTCGATCCCTACCTTGTTGAGTTCCACCGGCGTGTAAGTGGGCAGGTTTTCCTCGACCTCGACGTCGGCCTCGCGAAGAGCGGTGGTGAGCGCGTTAAGGGCGAGGACCTCACCGCCGGTGACTTTCACGTGTGGGGTGATCGCCTGGCCGTTCATGAAACTCGGCATGTGCTCAGCCACGATCGGCGTGACCTGCCTGACGATGTCGGCCTCCGCTTCGACGTCGCGCACGCCGCGAGCCGCACCCTTGGGCAAACTCAGGCCGTAGGGGCCAAGCTCGCCATCCCCCTCGCCGTAACGCCAGGTCCAGGTGGCGTTCACCAGCGGAACCGGTGCTGCCGGATCCGAAAGGTCGAGCGTGAGATGCAGGCGCGGAGCCGGGATCGGCGGCGCCTCGAACGAACCGTCCGGGGAACTCCACAGCTGGCGCGCCAGGCGCGAAAACACTTCGGTCTCAAAACGCGCGCGGCCCTTCTCAGGGATCAGGAGCGTACCGCCCGAGCGCAGCTGAAGCCACTGATCACTCGGAGGTTCCGCAAGGAACGCCAGATGAAGCGATTGGTCCCTCCACGCGATCAGCTGCGGCGGCGCGCCAACGCCGAGCGCGATCTCCGACCCGAGCTGCGGATGCGTGAAAATCGCCCCCAAAGCCAGCGCGCCGGCGTCGCGCTCCTCGATCGCAACCTCCGCGACGGCGTCGGTAGATTCAACGAAAACTGGGTGGAAATCCGGGTCGATCAGGGTGACGCCTCTCGCCAGAACCTCGCGCAGCACTGGCGTGAGCAGCGCCGAGTTCACGGTGTCCAGCCGCAGCGAATCCTTCGCCGTGCCCGAATACGGCACGAATGTTTCGCACAGCTGGATCAGCGAGCGCACGGCCGCTGCCTGCTGAGGCTCGATATCCGTTGCCGCGCCCGCGCGCAGATTCGCAATCGACACCCCGGTTTTCACCCATGCCTTCGCCTTCCCGCGCTTCATCGGCGTGGCCTGCAGATGCCCGCGAGAAAAGAGCGTGGCTTCGCGGCCCGGCTCCGGCTCACGGAAATCGAGCACCAGCGCCAGATCGCGGCGCTCGGTGGGCTTTTGTGGGAACAGTGTGGCCAGGCGGCCTTCCCAGGTCGGCTCGGGCCGGCGAGGGCCGCGCCACTCGTACGGGTTATCCGCGCCAACTCGGCCCGACGCTTGGATCGGTCCCCGAACCTGTGCCGGCTGCGCCGGGGCTGCGACCCGCCCGGGCGCCGTCGCCGCGTTCGCCGGCTTGAGCGCATGCGGAAGCAGATCCAAGGCCGTCAGCAGCAGTGCCACCACGTGCTTACAGTCGCTACGTACCGGGCACGAACACGACGACGTCAGTTTCGTAAACTGCCCCGCCGCCTCGTCGAACGCGTAGTGAACCACCTCGTCGTAACTGCGCTGGTTGGAGCCGAGCGTGCGGCCGCGAAGCGTGCCCGCACCGGCGTCGTGCTCGGTCACTTTCGCACGCCGCTGGCTGGCATACACCACCCCGCGCGCGTACGATCCCGGGCTCACAAAACGAAGCAGTCCAAACGTTTGGTCCATCCTTTAAGGATACGACGCGCGGGCCGACTTGGCCTAGCCCGCACGAACCAGCCGGCGTATCCGAAACAAGGGCTGGTTCGGTATTTGGGATTATTCAGTGAAATAAATTCACCGGCTTCGCCGACTTCATCGAGGTAAGCAATATACATAATCGTGGTTGAGGTGAGTTTCTGTGATGATATGCGAAAAGCCCGTTTCCGGGCTTTTCGAAGTGGCGCTCTGAGCCTCTATTTCATGCTCTGCTACCGAAGTAAACTCTAACAAACCTCATCCAGTCACGCAATTTTGGTTGGTGACGCGCGGGACTGTCGCGTAGCCCACTCGCCGATCTACACTCGCCACCTAGCGCTCAGGCCAGACGGCACGATAAGCTGAAGTTCCATGGAGAAAATTTTTGATACCCATGGAATTACTCGCCCGGTCCGCCACATTTTTGTCACTGGCGGTGTGGCATCTTCTCTCGGAAAAGGCATCACAGCGGCCTCGCTTGGCACACTTTTGAAAGCCCGCGGCCTGCGCGTTGCGATGCAAAAGCTCGATCCGTACGTGAACGTGGATCCAGGCACAATGAACCCGTTCCAGCACGGCGAGGTGTTCGTCACCGACGACGGCGCTGAAACCGACCTCGACATCGGCCACTACGAGCGCTTCCTCGACGAAGCGTTCACCGGCGCAGCGAACGCCACGACCGGCCAGGTGTATCAAAATGTGCTCCGCCGCGAGCGCGCGGGCGAATACCTGGGCGAATGTGTGCAGGTGATCCCGCATATCACGAACGAGATCATCGACCGCATGCGCGCGCAGGCAGAGGAAGGCACCGCGCGCCCCGACGTCATCATCACCGAAATCGGTGGAACCGTGGGCGACATCGAATCCCAGCCGTTCCTTGAGGCTGCGCGCCAGGTGCGCCAGAAGCTCGGGCGCGATAACTGCTTCTTCGTGCACGTCTCCCTCGTGCCGTATCTGGCGGCAGGCGGCGAGCTGAAAACTAAGCCGACCCAGCATTCGGTGGCGGCGCTGCGCCAGGTGGGTATCCAGCCCGACGCCGTCGTGTTGCGTTGCGACCGTGACCTGCCCAAGTCGGTCAAGGACAAGATCGCGCTGATGTGCGACGTGGATGAGGTCGGCGTGGTCCAGTGCAAGGACGCCTCCTCGATCTACGAGGTTCCGGTGACGTTGTTCAACGAGGGCCTCGATTCGTACGTGGCGCGACGGCTCGATATGCCCACCCACGATGTGGACTGGTCGGCATGGCAGGGGTTGCTCGATCGGGTGCGTTCTCCCAAGCACAAGGTGCGCGTGGCGCTGGTGGGCAAGTACATCGATCTCAAGGACGCCTACCTGTCCGTGGTCGAGGCTCTCCACGCAGGCGGTTTCGCGAACTGGGCGGACGTGTCGATTAAGTGGGTGGCTGCCGATACGTGCCGCACCCCTGAAGATGCGCACAACCAGCTCGCTGATGTGGACGCCGTGCTGATCCCGGGCGGGTTCGGCGTGCGCGGCCTGGACGGCAAGGTTGGTGCGTTGCGTTACGCTCGTGAGAATCGCGTGCCGACGCTCGGGATTTGCTTGGGTCTGCAGTCGATGGTGATCGAGGCGGCCCGCAACCTGCTTGGGCTTTCGGGTGCTTCTTCTACCGAGTTCGATCCGGCGACTCCCGACCCGGTGATCTCCACGATCGAGGAGCAGAAGCAGTTCGTCGACGGCGGCGATCTGGGTGGCACGATGCGCCTGGGCTCCTATCCGGCACATCTGGCGGAGGGCTCGCTTGCGGCCGAAGTTTATGGCACGACGTCGGTGGCGGAGCGGCACCGTCACCGCTACGAGTACAACCAGGAGTACCGTGAGCGCCTGGAGGCTGCGGGCCTCAAGGTTTCTGGCACGTCGCCGGATGGTTCGCTCGTGGAGTATGTGGAACTTGATCGCGAGTTGCACCCGTACTACATCGCTACGCAGGCGCATCCGGAGTTCACTTCTCGCCCGACCCGCGCGAATCCGCTGTTCGCAGGCTTGATCAAGGCGGCGATTGAGAACCAGCGCTGACGTCGGCGGGGCCGCTGCTCGCAGTGGGAGGAAGCTGTTGCGGGCAGTTGTGTGATCGCACGATCGAGGCGGAGCCTCGGTGATGGGGGTGGCGGGTTGTCGTGAGACAACCCGCCACCCTCGCTCAATATCTGCGACCCTGTTCTACCAGTTGCGCGGAACTGCCGGGATTACCGGGATCTCGTGGTCGCGGGCGATGATCGTACCGTGGCCGGAGGATTCGCCGGCCGACGTAAGGATCGCACGAGCACCTGCGAACGCTGCCTCGGCGGCTGTTGCGGCGTCGAGCTCGGGCACCATCACCGTGGCACCGTGTGGGATCTCAAGCCCCAGCTCGGCACCAGCCAATGCCTGCATCGTGAGTGCGCCGAGTTCGCGCACGTCCTCGCTACGCGCGGCAAGATACGGATCGGGCAGTGCGGCGAACTTTTCCGCAGCAGCACCGAACGCTTCGCTCACGGCATCGAGCGCGTTGCTTCCCTCGGCAAGTAGCGCAGCGATCTTTTTCGTGATCGCACGGTCTGTGAGCAACGCGGCTTGCGCTTGGAAAATCTCTACGTGCGTGCGCTCCCCCAGCGACGCGAGGTACGCGCTCACCTGAGCGGTGGCGCTCTCCACGCGCGCCTCCTCGTCCGCGCTGGCCGAATGCTCGGCCGCGTCAACGCGACGACTCACCACAAACACAGTGGTCTCCGCTAACTCGGCAACGTCGGTAACCTCCGCATTATCCGACGCCGGGGCACCAGTTTCAGTACCATCCGCACCGGGTTCCTCCTCGCCGGGCGAGTGACCGGCACCAGCGTGCCCGTCCGCCGACGCCGGGGCGCCAGTTTCCTGTGCGGGCACGGACTCGAGAAACTCGATGATTTGCGTGAGGCCTGCTTGCGCGTTTTCTCCCGCAACACGAACCTGCACGACCGCCCCACCACGGCCAGGCAATGCCACGAGTTCACTGATCGAATCCGCCGCGGCGCGCTGACCTGCAGATTCGAGCTCGGCACGAACACCAGCCCCGCCGACGATGGCAACCAGGCGAGCAGCCGGACGCGCATGAATACCGGCAGGATCACCGAGCGTGACCTCGCCGACGGCATCCCACGCATCACCCGAGCCCGCCTCGTCCACAGCCTCAGCCCCGACGTCGTCGCCAACTGCCTCCGCCTTCGCGGTGAGCGCGCGGGTTGCCTCGCGTGCCACCTGCTCTCGGGAGGCACCGGTGGATGCCGTCACGACGGCGGCAACCAGGCCCTCCACCAACGGCGCGGCCGTGAGCGTGACACGCTCAGCAACCTCCGGATCCACAAACTCGAGCGACATTTGTGCCGAGAGGACCGCCGAGCCGAGATCCATGAGCACGAGAACACCATCTGGTGAATCGGCCTCCTCGATCGCGCTCATCACTGTCATCGCGTCGGTTCCGAAAGTTTCCTCGTCCAGACCGCCCGCGTTCACGACCATCGGACGTCGATCTTCCGGCACCATCTCGTTTGCAAGTTCAATCGCCGCCCCAGCCAACGCGTGGCTGTGGCTCACCACCACAATTCCTACACTCATTCTTACCTCGCTCCTGTGTGGGTGGGCGCGGGCAGATTCACCCGCGCCCACCGCCATCGATCACCACTGTTGGTGAGATCACCGCACGGCTGACGCCAGCGTGCGTTTTGCCAGCCTAGGCCAACGTCCGTGCGGCCGCCTCCACCAGGTACGTTGCCGAGGCCGAACCCGGATCCATGTGCCCCTTCGAACGTTCACCCAGGTAGGAGGCGCGGCCCTTGCGTGCCACATACTCGATCGCCTCGTCGCGCCCCTTCGTGGCGGCTTCAGCGCCAGCTGCCAGTGCCTCAGTCTCCGAGCCTGCTGCCTCCATCGCATCCACGGCCGGGCCGAGCGCGTCGATCATCGTCTTCTCCCCCCGCTCCGCCTTACCGCGTGCCACCACGCCGTCAAGCCCTGCACGGAAAGCCGCCACAACGCCGTCGCCCACCTTCGCCGAGAAGCGCAAAAAGAACGTGCCATACAGCGGGCCGGAAGCGCCACCAACCGTAGAAACGAGAGTCATACCGATCTTCTTCACGTACGCACCGGCGTCGGCGAACTCCCCCGGATCCAGCGCCACTACTGCGGCCATGCCGCGCGCCATGTTCACGCCGTGATCCGAATCGCCGATCTCGCGATCCAGCTCCGTCAAATACTCCTTATTCGCCTGGATCTGATCGTTAAAATCCGCCATCCAGGCCGCAATCTGTGCAACGTCCATTCTCACTTCCCCCAACGCAGGCCGGGCGTAACCACCGGCGCATCCCAGTAACCGAGCAATTCCTCATCCGCGCGCATGATCGTGACCGACGCGCCCGCCATATCCAGCGACGTGATGTAATTCCCCACGAGGTTGCGCACCACTTCGATGCCCTTCTCACGCAAGTAATCCACCACCTCCGCATACAGGCCATACAGCTCGATCAGCGGCGTGGCACCCATGCCGTTCACCATCACCACGGCCGGCGCACCCGTGTAATCCAGATCTGCGAGGATCGGATCCACCAGCATCCGTGCAATATCCTTTACCGGCGCAACCTTCACGCGCTCACGCCCCGGCTCGCCGTGGATACCAATGCCAATCTCCATTTCGTCGTCGGCCAAATCAAACGACGGTGTGCCTGCGGCCGGTACCGTGCACGCCGTGAGCGCCATGCCCATCGAGCGAACATTCTCGTTCGTGCGGCGCGCCAACTCCGCAACACCCGCCAGATCCAGGCCCGCCTCGGCAGCCGCGCCCGCGATCTTCTCCACGAATACCGTGCCGCCCACGCCACGGCGCCCGGCCGTATACAGCGAATCTTGCACAGCGACGTCGTCGTCCACCACCACGGACTCCACCTCAACGCCGTCGGCGGCCGCAAGCTCCGCCGCCATCTCAAAGTTCAAAATATCGCCCGTATAGTTCTTGACGATGTGGAGCACGCCCGCGCCCGCGTTCACGCCCGTTGTCGCCGCCTCGATCTGATCCGGGGTCGGCGAGGTAAACACCTCACCCGCAACCGCAGCATCCAGCATGCCTTCCCCCACGTAACCACCGTGCAACGGCTCGTGCCCTGACCCTCCGCCAGAAACTAGGCCGACCTTGTTCTGAACCGGCCCGCCCGCGCGGAACACTACGCGCGCCTCATGATCCACACGCAGTTCCGGATGCGCATACTCGATTCCGCGAAGCTCATCCGCAATGATCTGTTCGGGGGAATTCATCAGTTTCTTCATCATCATTCCTTCCCGGGCCTCGTTGCCCGATTCGGAGGCATCCACTGTGACGCCGCTAACGCCAATCCTATCCACCGTTCCTGAATGCTCGCCTAGATTCCGCTGTACGACGAACGAACGTGCAGGCTTTCGCCCGCTGCCGGCAACGTGGTGAAATAGAGGCATGACACAGCACATTTCTCCTGTTCCGCCCTCGTCGGAGGATCGCACCTGGGCGATCGCCGCTCACCTCTCGGCCTTGATTGGCTGGGTCGTTTCAGCGGGCTGGCTCGCGTTCGTTGGCCCGCTTGTGATCTGGTTGGTGAAGAAGGAAGATTCCGCGTTTGTGCGATCCGCGGCCGCACAGTCGTTCAACTTCAACCTCGGCACGCAGATCATGAGCTGGATTGGCTGGATCTGCATTTTCACGATCATTCTGATCCCTGTTGGGCTCTTCCTATTCTTCCTGTCGTTTGTGCTCTTGATCTGGGGCCATCTGCGCGCCACGATCGCCACCTCGAATAACCGCCTGTACCGTTACCCGTTCCAGTTGCCGGTACTGTCGTAATCACACATGCGCCGAATGAGGGTCGAGTAAACTCGACCCCCATTCGTTTTGGTCATTCCCGACGCAGGTGCGCAAGGTGCGACGCCGGTTAGCGAGCCGCGCGAGGCGCGTGCACAACTCAATCAATCCAGCTAGGCGTTGCTCCACACGCAACGCCTCACCCAACTGACGCAGTTACGCACCAGCGGCGGTGCTCTTCGGGCGCAGGTTAGCGCTGAGCGAGATCAGCGAGCTCGTGAGGAACGTTGGAGATTAAGCCGTCCACACCCCAGTTGATGAGCTGGTTGGCGCGCATGCGATCATTCACTGTCCACGCGTTCACACCAAGCCCTGCGGCGTGGAACTGAGCAATGTTTTCCGGTGTGAGGAGCGTGTGGTCGGGGTGAATATAACGGGCACCCACGATTTCAGCGGTGCTACGCCAATCCGGATTAATTGCAACCTCATAGAGCAGGCCGATGGCCCATTGCGGAGCGCGCTGCGTGAAAAGGTAGAGCAGTAGGTGGTTGAAGGAGGAGACGATGACCTCGCGGCCGGGCTCGAGGCGCTCAAGCTCACGCGCAACCGCCTCCACGAGGGCAAGCGTGCTCGCTTTGCCTGCCTCGTTTGATTTCAGCTCAAAATTGGCATTCAGCCCGCGCTCGTTCATCAGGTCGATGAGCTGAGCCAAAGTAGGCACGCCTTCACCGGCGAATTCGGGCGCAAACCAGGCACCGGCGTCGGCGTTGAGTTCCGCGGCGGTGAGCGGGTCGTAGCGGCCGGTACGGTTGGTCGTGCGGTCCAGCGTGGAATCGTGGATGAGGATGGGCGTGCCGTCGGCGAGCACGTCCACGTCCGTTTCGATCCAGTTCACGCCGTTGTCGAGCGCGGCGTTGAAGGCCGCGAGAGTGTTTTCTGGTGCGAGCGCGGACAGCCCGCGGTGTCCGATCACGAAAGCCATTGCTTTTCCTCCTGTTTCCCCGACGCTGGGGCCGCGCTTACGTCGCTGATTGGCTGGTTGCCCAACGTCGGCGATCAGCCGGCCCGACGACGCCGGAGTAACCAACGACGCCGATGCGCGGCTTTCGTCCTACTGACGGCCGGTGATCGTGCGTAGCGCGCCGGTGGCGAGGAACCACAAGCCGGAGATCCAGAAGATCACGAGCAGCCAGGTGGGCTGGTTGCCGTAGGTGGCGACCATACCTGCTGTGGCGGCGGTCCATATCGACACGGCGATGATGTTCGGGATCATCATGTGCTTCACGCGGAAGGGGTGCGTGTAATAAGTGGGGACGATCGTGAGCACCACGAAAAGTAGCACGATAAAGACGTTCACCCAGGCCGGGCTGGAGAGCACCCAGAGCACGACAGCGACGATATTCCAGGCGGCTGGGAAGCCGACGAAGTAGTTGTCGGAAGACTTTTCGCCCTCGTTGGCGTAGCAGAACATCGAGGAAGTGACGACGGCGATCATGAGCACCGCCGCGAGCCACCCGTACCCGAAGGGCAGGTAGAGGTACATGAAGATCGCGGGAAGGAAGGACCAGGTGATGTAGTCGACCGCGATGTCCACCACTGCGCCGTCGAACCACGGGATCACTTCCTTGACTCGGGCAGCGCGGGCCATCGTGCCGTCCACCCCATCCACGATCATGGCAATTCCGAGCCAGAGCCACATCATCTTCAGCTCGCCGTTCATAAGAGCGAGCGTGGCGAGGCAAGCGAATGCGAGGCCGCTCATGGTGAAGGCGTGCACGCCCCAGGCGGCAGCCTTGGCCGAGAACGAGTGATTCATGAAAGTGTTCCAATCTGTGATACCGGTGTGCTCAATTTTCCGAGAATTAATACTACCGCGCCTTTTTATGGTTTTCGGCATTGCTTGGCCAAAAACGGCGGGAGGGGCAAGGATTTCCTTGCCCCTCCCGCCGTTTATCTCGCGTCAGGATTCACGCTTGCGCGCGATCAGCGCGCCAGCCGCGACCATTGCGAGTGCCGCGGCCGCGAGGCCGAGGGTGCTCGCGCCGGTGAACGCCAGGTTCGACTTCGGCGTCACGTGGCTGACCTTCGGCGCTGGTGCCGGCTTGTCACCAGCGTTCGGCTTGTCGCCCACGTTCGGCTTCTTGTCCGCACCCGGTGCCGGCTTGTCGCCCGCGTTCGGCTTGTCGCCCACACCCGGTGCCGGCTTGTCGCCCGCGCTCGGTTTGTGGCCAAACAGCTCGCCAAGGTCGAGCTTGCCCGAGTTCTCGATCATCTGATCGATGCCTGCGAAAACGTCGTCCGCGCTCACGCCATCAGTGATGTTCAGTGACGGACCAATCGGAACGAGCGGGCTCGAGTTCGGAGCCTGCGGCTCGCCCGGTTTCTCAGGCTCAGCAGGAACCTCGGCAGCCGCCGGCTCCTTGACCGTAATCACCACGTTGACGAGCATGCGCGACTCCACGCCGTTGGGCTGCACCGCGCGCACCGCCACCAGGTTCTCACCGTTAGTGAAGAACGTGGTCGGGTTGATGGCGAGCTTCGGATCGCCGGCCTGCGAGCCGTCGCCAGCGTAGTCGGCCGAGCCGTCGTCGGTCACCGAGTAGTTCGCGAGAACCTTCGCGATCACGTCGGCGCGGTTGGCAAGCTCCTGCGGAGTCAGAGTCAGCTCAACGCGCTGCGGGCCAGCGATCACAGGCATGCGATCCACGTAGAACGTCACGGCCTTCGTCACGGAGTTCCCCGCAAGATCCGTCGACGTCGACACCATCGTGTACATACCCGCCTTCAGATCCTTCGTTGCGAACGGGATCAACAGCTCGGTGTCGGTCACCTTTGCCTCGTTACCAGCAGCAACAGTGGTGTCCTTCGCCGATTCGATCGCGATCGCACCCGACGCCGAGGCGCTGGGATCAGCCGAAGGCTCGGTACTCGGCTCGGCGCTGGGCTCAGCCGACGGCGTCGGCTCCGGCTCAGCCGGCGCTTCGCCGTCGTGCGGAGCGATCGTCGCGACGTCGACCAACAGCTCTTCGAGCGGCAGCGGCGTCGTGTCGACGTCGGACTTTGCCGAAGCGTCCCAGGTGTAGCCGTCCGGGCCGGTGACCTTCACCGCGAGCGAACCGAGGTGCGGGTCCTTTGCCGTGGCAACCACCGGCTCGCCGTCGCGGATGGTGGAGCCATCAAGGAACGGCCCGCCGCCCTTGAGGAAGCCGAGAACCGGATCGTCCTTGTCCACAACGATCGGGTAGAGGCCGATGAGCTTGTTACCGTTCAAGTCTTCAACGGTGATGAGCGCCTTGTCGCCGTCCATCGCGTCGAGGTGGTACTTGAACGTGCGTTCGTTCGACTTCGGGCCGAGGCCCGAATTGTTGGAACGCTGTTCCACCACGGAACCGTTGATGGAGAAGGTGTAGCCCCAGGCGTCGTCGGAGATCTTGCCGGTGAAGTCTACACCGTCAGTGTTCGTGAAGATCGAGCCCGCAACCACGTGCGGCTGGTCGAACACGATGTGCGGCAGCTCCACGTCGAAGTAGAGCTTGAACGGGATCGCCTTGGTCAGCACATCCTTGCCGTTCTCACCCTTGACGTAGACCTCCATGCGGTAGTGGTTTTCGCCCGAGACCACCGCAAGCGGCGCCTCGAAAGTGCCTTCCTTTGCGTTGATCACGGCGTCGATCGGAGCCGGCTCGTTCACCGCGCCGTTCGAAGCAACCGCGGCGGGCACGAAACGCACCTTGGCGATCACGTCCGGATCGAGCATGCCGCGAACAGTGAACAGCTTCGCAGCGGCGTCGTAATCGGTGGTCTCACCGCTCACGCCGCAGGCGATGAGCCCAGGCAGGCACTGAGCGTTGATGATCGTCGGCAGGGCGTCAGAGCCCGGCAGCGACGGCGGCAACGGCGGAGCCGGCGGCGGCGGAGGCGGAAGCGGCGGGCCCGCTGGCGCACGGCCCTCGATGGGAGCGGCGACGGTCACGAGGTTCGCACCGTCGGAGCCGACCACCGGCACCGCGAGCGCGTCCGGCTCGACGTCGACGGTAGCGGTGAAGCGACCGTCCAGGCCGACGACGGCGTCCTTGCCGGCCACCTTCACGGTGAGCGGGGCGCCCTGATGTTCGTCGGTGATCGTTCCGGAAACGGTTACCGACTTCCCGTCGTCGGAAAGCTTCGCGGCCTCAGGATTGAGTGTGACAACCGGCGGCTTCGCATCGTAGTAGGGATGGAGCACGACCTTCGCGAGTTCCTTGCCGTCGGCGTCGAGCGCGACCACGGTCACCTCGTTTGCGCCAGGCTTGAGATCGGCGACGCCGGAGAAGTAGCCATCCTTGTCCAGGTCAGCTTCCTTCCCGTTCACCAGGACCTTCGCAGCTGACGGATCCGTGTAACCCGACACATCGAGCTGCGGGCCGTTGTCGGCCACGAAGTACGGCTTGACAGGGCCCACCGGCTCGTCGTTGATAGCGTCCTTGAACGCCACGGCGAGGAGGTTTGCCGGGTCGAGAATCTTATGGGCCGTGGCGATGTTGGAAGCCATATCACCCGCGGTCACCTCAACGTACTGGGTGCCGTCGGCAACCTTGACGCGGAATTCGGAATCCGCTTCTCCCACGCGCTCAGCCACCAGGTTCGATTCCTTGTCGGTGTTGACCACCGGGTTCACCTGCACGCCCGAGCCCGAATCGGCCGCCGTGAAGTACACGTAGCCGTCCTTGAGATCTCCGATGTGAAGCACAGGCTTGACGGTGTCAATACCGAAGTTCATTGCGGTGGTCTGCCAGCCGAACTGGTCCGACAGGCGGGCCTTGACTTCGAAGGTGTACTTTCCGTCCGGAACAGGCTTGAAGTTCGGATCCTTGGGATCGTACTGGGTGCCGTCGAAGGCGTAGGAGGATGCCGAATGCATCATCGACATCGGGGTGGCGTCTTCCTTGAAGTTCACATTCGTGTGCGGACGGCGCACGTCCTGCTCCTTGCCGAGCACCATGTCAACCGACTTGTCGGCGTTGTATACGCGGTATTCGACGTCGGAAGCGTTACGACGTAGCAACAACGACGGGAAGACAACATCCTGCATCTTGTCACCGTTCGGCGAGATCCACAGGGTCAGGTCACGGCCGGTCTTCGGATCGTCCTTCGTCTTGTCGAGCGTATCGAGGAACACCGACGTGTCCTGGCGCAAGGTCATCAGGCCGGTTGAGGTATCGTACTCCACCGGATCGCCCCACGGGACGCCCGGCTTCTCAACGATCTGCTCCTTGTTCCAGTCGCCCACAAAGCCAAGGTACGGGATCGAAAGATTCGGCGTTCCCGCGGTCCCCTCGAGGCGTGCCCAGCCTTCGATGAAGTGCGGGGTGTCCGTATTCGGGGCAAGCGTAAAGTTCACCTTCGCAGTTGCGCCCTTCGGCACAGTCACAGTGGCGACGTCGGAGGTCAGGGTTTCGCTCGACACCGACGTGGTGATGTTCTTGCCCTTCTCGTTCGACTCGTTCACCACGGTCTGCTTCGGCAGGCGGTAGGTGACGTCCTTCTCGCCAAGGTTGTGAAGATCCACGGTGAAGGTGCGCGGGCCGTTCACCTCGCGCAGAGCCACCGACGGCTCACCATTCACTGTTGCGAACACGCGGTTTTCGGCCGCGAGATCAATACGGGCCAGGCCGGCGCCGATCTGACGCGGAGCATGCGGTGTGCCCTTCTCGTCCAGCGGGATCTGGGCAGTGTTCATGAACGCGGTACGCACACGCTCCACCAGCTGTGGCCCAGAAAGATCCGGGAAGACCGTCTTGTAGTGCTGGATCAGAAGCGCCGAAAGGCCAGCGACGTTCGGGGACGCCATCGAGGTACCCGATTCACTGGCGTACTTGTTGTCATTCATGGTGGAGTACACCTCGCCACCGATTCCCGCGATCTGCGGCGAGAAATCAAGGTTCGGGGTGGCACCCCATGAGGTGAATGCCGATGGGCGCATGCCGAACGGCGCACCGAAATCCTCAAGCTTGCGCTCGTTCGTGAACTTCACATAGGTTTCTGTGCCGGCATCAATCGAGGCGCGGATGGCCTTTCCGATCGAGTTGTAGGTGGAGGCACCAAAGAACGTGTAGCCGTCAGTTCCGGCCATGCCAATGAACTCTTCGAGCCCATCCTTGTTGTACACGAGGATGCCCGAGGCTTGGGCCTGCGAGGCGCGCTTGAACATGTTCGCGAAGGTTTCCTTGCCGCGAGCAACAAGCACGAAGTTGCCCTTAATATCGGCTGCGACCTTGTCGAACTCTTCCTGGGTACCCAGGCCCGCGGAGAAGATGCGGTGGTACTGATCGTCCGGCTTGCCGGTTGCAAGCGAGTACTTGATGTGCTGCTCTTCGCCGTTCTCGCCGCTCTTCCAGTTTGCAACCGGCACCACGTGCACGGAGTTGTCGATCGAGGCAACCGAGAAAGCCGCCGTCGACGACGCCGGGGAGCCGAGCGTGCCGTCGTCGAGCTGACCGCGCGAATCGCCGAGCTCGCCAGCCTGGTCGAAGTTCAAGCCCTCGTTGCCGGCGGCAACAACAACCATCACACCGGCGTCGCGAGCCGCCTGGATTGCGCGGTAAGCGCCGTCGGAGGCGTTGCGGTTTCCGTTCGGCGAACCGAGAGACATATTGATCACGTCAGCTTTTAACTTCACCGACTGCTCGATTGCGGCGATGATATCCGAATCGGTCGCACCCTTCTCGCCCGGAACGTTCGAGAACACCTTCATGCCGAGGATCTGCGCGTTCGGTGCAACGCCGTCGAAGGAGTTGTCGGTGACGACGGACGGATCGTTGTTGCCGTCGCGGCCGGAGCCATTCGCGCCAACGATGCCAGACACGTGCTGGCCGTGCTGGCTCTCCTGCGCATCCTTGACCTCATAGTTTTCGTTGGCGAAGTTGTAGCCAGCGGGAACCTTGCAGGTAAAGCCGTGGGCCGTATCTGGCTTCAACTTCGACTTTTCACACACGCCGTCATCAAGGCGGAGATCACGGTGAGCGACATCAATGCCCGAATCAATCACAGCCACGACGGTGCCTGTGCCATCAAGGCCGTGGCGCTCGTAAGCCGTTGGCACACCTTCCATCTTGCGAGCGTTGTGCTCGAGACGCTGGTAAGTCTGCTCTTCCTTCACCGATTTCACGCCGGGCTCTTGAGCGAGAGCTGCGATCTTGTCGGCACGAACCGTGGCCGAGAAGCCATTCACAAGGAAGCCGAGTTGGCGCTTGACCTTCAGGCCGTATTTTTTGCCGAGTGTGGCAATCAGCTCGTTTTGGGAACCGAGGTTCGCTTTTTCGCCCGCCTTGCTGGGGTGCTTGGGCTGGCGATCGAGCATAATCAGCACGTCCTTGGTGCCGGAGGCTTGCTCGCCTGCGGCATCGAGGAGGCTTTTCATGTCGTTCAACGACAGGTTCGACGCCTGCGCGTCGCCGTCCGACGGCGGGGTGGACGGTGCAGCCATCGCGGTGGGCGTCATGCCGAGTGAGGTGGCAAGCGCAGCGGCGACGGCGAACGATCGACGGAATCGTTTCATACCTTCTCCTTTGTCAGGTTCCTCCTAGGGAAACACGTCTTTCGCTGAAAACCCGCTCCGTATCAATATGTGAAACGCTGAAAAGATGAACAATTTTTATGCGCCACATTGAACAAAAGTGTCAGTTTTCCTTGATTTTGCTAGTGAAATCCAGTTTCACAGCGGTCGCTGATCGGGAAATTTAGCACCCAAACACACCGATTGCGTGTCGCGTATCACATTTGTGAAAGAGTTGGCGGATCCGTATTTTATGCACGAGCGCCCGACGAAACTGGGGAGCAGCTGGGCAATTCCAGCTGCTCCCCAGAGCATGCACACACGCAACGTCAGTTCATCTCACGACGCCTTGCCAGTACCGCACCCGCACCAGTGAGCATCAGAGCCACCAGACCCACACCTGCAACGTTCGCGCCCGTGATCGGGAGCTCAGGGCGCGGTGCCGGCGAGTGTGGCGTCGGCGTATCCAACGGAGTCGGCGTCGGAGTCGGCGTATCCGACGGGGTCGGCGTCGGCGACTCGGACGGGCCCGGGAAATGCACAAAAATCTTTGGCTTCTCGGAGTCCTCCTGCGTCGAGGCACCATTCGAGCCACTCATCCCAGGCTGAGTGACCTCATCCCACTCAACAAAACCCGAACCAAGCTCAAACCACGACTTCGGCGTATCCTCAGTGGTCACAGTGCCCGGATTCGAACCCGACTCCGGCGGCAACGTCTCCTCAAAATCCACGAAACCGCTACCCAGCTGCACGTAAGGCGCCTCGGAATCCTCCTCCGTCGTCGCACCGTTTTCGCCCGAGACGCCCGGAAGAGTCTCCGTCCACTCAACAAAACCAGAACCCATCTGAACATACGGCTGCTCGGAATCCTCAGTCGTCGTCGTGCCCGGATTCGAACCCGACTCCGGCGGCAACGTCTCCTCAAAATCCACGAAACCAGAGCCAATCTGGTACCACGGACGCGACGAATCTTCCTCCGTTATCATGCCGCCCGAGCCGCCAGACTCGCCCGGCTGCTGACCAAACTCATGGAACTCCACCAGGTTCGAGTGCGTGGTTGGCGGCTCGTTTTCCACCTGCACCTCGACCGGCGCAAAGCGATTGTCGTTCGTCCGCATGGGAACCGTTACCTTGGTCCACGGATCTTCAGGATCGGAGTACCCCTTCGGCGCCTTCGTCTCCTTGAGCCAATACTCCCCTGGCTCAAGCAGGTACTTTCCACGACCGTCGTCGCCGGGCTTCGCCAGCGTGATGACGCCGGCGTCGTCGGAAAACGGCATCTTCGCGATCTTATCGTCGGTCAGCAGCTCCTTGAGATCCGTTTCCCCAGAGAGCGAGAACGTGCCATCGACACCGGTAGTGAAAGTATCCGGAACGAGCGGCTTATCGTCGCCCTTGTGTGCATAGAGTTGGAAGTCCGCACCCGGAAGGAGCTTTCCTGCGTCCTTCTGGTCCACCTTCGTCAGCTTCACGTCGCCCGGGATTGGGCGGATCATGCGGTAGTAGTGCTTGGTGTCAAGGATCTGGTTATCCGGCGCAACATCGGGATTAAGCAGGTAGGAAGTGGTGAACGGATCCTTCGGAAGGTCTGTTGCCGTCAGCACGTAGCCTTCGGGAACGCGCGAAATCTGGGCGTCCCATGCCTCTTTGCTTTGCACCGGCTCGAAATTCGGGTAATGCAAATCGATGTGACGATCGCGCATGCGCGCGCCATCTTCGCAAATCTGTGCGAACGACTTATCGCCCTCGGCACACAGCCCCGCCTTGAAACCAGCAAGTGGGAAGGTCTTCGTGCCATCTACTACGCCGTCCTCGCGCACGTTCTCGATCGGACCGTACGCCGGCCATTCGTGAGCGTCTCGGGTGAGGAACTGCTGATCGAACTCTTTGAGGCCATCGAGGGGCGCGTATAGATCGTCGCGCTTCTGGGCGCGCGTGTGGAAACCTGCCTTCGCGGGATCCTCTGCCGGGTACTTCTTCTCCAGGCGCTCCACGATCGGATCCTTCGCAGGTTCCATCGTGTACCCCATGGCTTTGCGGTAATCCTTTTCGAACACCGGGTGGATCACCACGTTGGCATAGGGCTTGATGGTGTCGCGGGAGGTGATTGCGGACACGGAATTACCGCCCACCGTCCCAGACGCCTGGCGGTACTGCAACAAGATGAACTTATCGTGATCAGGTACCGTTCCCGAGTAGGTCATCACGTACTGCTTGTTGAGGTTCGAGGAATCAGCGTTACGATTCCAGAAGAAGAAACAGTTCGATCCCTGGTCCGTATTCGAGCATTTATCGCCAAACGAACCGTTGCCGCTCACGGGCACGCCGTCCATCTTCAGATCGTGAATACCGAGATCCTCGTACGGACCAATTTCCGTTTCGCCCGTCTTATCGTTGACGACGACTGTGCGCGAGTAGAGAGTGGGTGAGATCCACGCACGACGGATTCCAGTACGGCGGAAATTCGGATCGAACGACTGCGGATCGAGCTTGTCCTCAAAGGCTGTTACAGTCAGCAGGCTAATCCGGTGCAGAATGTCGCCAGGCTCGGCGTTCATCGCCGGGGCCAGGCCGTCATAGTGGGAGGGCACCAGCAACTTCACCGCGTGCGTGTTCGGGTTCTCCCGAAGGTTCCACGTCACCTGGTAACCGAACTGGCGTCCCTCGGCGAGAATCTGCGGCTGAGTGAGGCTCTTGTACAGCTCGGACTGGAGGAGATTTTTCACCGACGGCGGAGTGGCCGGGTTAGTGAGCGCCTTCTGTGTCTCCTTGTAGATGCGGTCGAGCGTGCGCGTGAGGTTGACGACGCGGCCATCGCTGAGCGGCATCGTGATATCGCGGTTTCCGTCGGGGCGAAGCGTTTCGCGGATTTCGGGCGCATACTCGCCTGAATGGTCCTTGCCGTCGTCGAAGATGACGTCGGTGAAATCGCCTGGGAATGGCGTTTCAGTCGCCGAGTTTGGGTACGCGAGCTGGGTTTGCCCCGGCGTCGCTTCCGGCGCCGCAACGGCACTGGAGCCCAGGAACGTACCTAGGGCCACAGTGGAGGCGGCGAGCACTCGCGCGTGGTTGCGAAATGTCGTCACAGTGGAACCTTTCGTTTTCTCTTGCGTTGATTCAGTTGTTCTTACGTCGATTCAGTACCAGACCCGCGCCCGCGAGCAACAGGGCAACGAATCCGAGGCCAGCAACGTTCGCGCCCGTGATCGGGAGCTTCGGCGCGGCCAGCGGCGGCGGAGTGTTCGTCTTCGGCAGAGCCGGAATGCTCGGCGTCGACGACGGCGGCGCCGGAGGCGTCGACGGGGTCGGGGTTCCCGACGGGGTCGGCGTATCCGACGGAGTCTGCGTCGGGGTTTCCGACGGCGTCGGCGTCGGCGACTCGGACGGGCCCGGGAAATGCACAAAAATCTTTGGCTTCTCCGAATCCTCCTGAATCGTGGCACCATTCGAGCCACTCATCCCAGGCTGAGTGACCTCATACCACTCAACAAAACCAGAACCAAGCTCAAACCACGGCTTTTGCGAATCCTCTTCCGTCGTTACGCCGTTCTCGCCAGAAGCCCCCGGAAGAGTCTCCGTCCACTCAACAAAACCAGAGCCCATCTGAACATACGGCTGCTCGGAATCCTCAGTCGTCGTCGTGCCCGGATTCGAACCCGACTCCGGCGGCAACGTCTCCTCAATCTCCACGAAACCAGAGCCAATCTGAACGTACGGCGCCTCGGAATCCTCCTCCGTCGTCACACCGTTTTCGCCCGAGACGCCCGGAAGAGTGTCCGTCCACTCAACAAAACCAGAGCCAATCTGAACATACGGCTGCTCGGAATCCTCAGTCGTCGTCGTGCCCGGATTCGAACCGGAAACCGGGGGAACCGAACCGTCCTCGTCAAACTCCACAAACCCGCCGCCGGTGATCGGCTCGGGCTCGTTCACCACGGTGCCGGCCTCGAGCGTGCGCTCCTTGGCCGGATGGTTCGGCTCAACCTTCACAGTAAGCTGCTTCTCCGAGAGCTTGTAGCCCTCGGGCGCCTTCTGCTCACGGATCGTGTAGGTGCCGGTTTCTGTGGCGTGCACGCGGAAACGGCCGTCAGCCTTGTCCAGATCGCGATTGTCGTTGTCAAAAACGTCGAAAATATTGCCGTTCGGATCGGTCACGGTGAAGGTGGCGCCGGCGAGCGCATTGCCGTCCAGGTCGTTCTTGTTCCAGGCGATGAACGTAGGCTGGTAGGCGTTCATCAACGTGAACGTGGCCTCGTCGGAATCGGCGGGCGTGATCGGCTTCGTGGTGAGCTTTCCGCTCCAGCCCGGCACAGCAACCTCGCGCACCGAGTAGGTCGCCTTCTTGCCGCCAACCGTGTATGGCAGATCGTTGAACAGATGCGTCCACTTACCCTCAGCGGTGAGCGTGGCGTGATCCACCACGTACTGCTTATCCGAACCCTCAAGGCTCATCACAAGCTCAACCTTCAGCTCCTTCGGGAGCTGCGCTTTCTGATCGGCTGGAAGGCCCTCGCCGGTTCGTGAATCGTCCCAGTGCTTGACCACCTGGAGCTGGGTGGATTCGTCCTCGCCGAACACAATATTGCCATTCGTGGCGATGCCGCCACCGAACGCGGCACTGTTGGAGTGCACATGAACCGCGGAGTTCGCTGCCGCAAGCGCCACCGTATCACCAATCGGCTCGCCGTGAAGTGCCACGTACTCCGGCTTTGCGGCGTATTCCTCGATAGCGTATGGAATCTGCTTCTCCGGGTCTTTCGAGTAGCGCGGCTGCTTGGCATAGTTGCGGTAGCCATCGACGAACCAGTCCGCCGATCCGCCGCCGAGCTGGCGGCGCGAGAAATCGGCCTGGACCGGAGCCTTGCCCGCGTTGTAGCCGTATGGAAACACCGACAGGTCGTCACCGGCGTCGGCGCCAGTATTCTCGGCGAGCGCGAGGCCGTCCTTCGTGTAGATCACGGTATCGCCGGTGGGGCACACCCACAGGCCGCCGCCGTTGCTGTTAGCCGAGTTCTTCTCCACGAACACACGGCTCATGTGAAGCGTGTAGGGCTGGGACGCCACATAAATCGCGCCACCGAGCCGGCCGGTGGAGTTATTGCGGAACTCGCCGCCAGAAATATTCGCACCCTCGGCACCCACATACACGGCGCCGCCAGTAACCGAGGAAGTGTTCTTCTCGAACACGCCTCCGGAAATATTGAGCTCGGACCCTGTGATCTCGTGCCACTTCGCGATTGCCGCAGCATCGGTTCCGCCAACAATCTTCGCGCCCTGCTCGGGAATGACCTTCCAGTTCGTGCCCACAGTCACGAAGAAATCGTAGGTGGCGATCGCACCGCCCTGGGTGGCCTTGTTGCCGTCAAACAGTGGCGCGTTCTTCCCAGTGCCGTTGACGTTCACCTTCGCCTTACCGACAGCCATGATCGCTCCGCCGCCCTGGCCTCCGGCCACGTTGTTCGCAAACCGGCCACCGTTCACGGTCAGCTCCACGCCCTTGGCCGGATCTGCCCATTCTTTCTCAGTGAACCAGTAGCCTGACTGCGAGTGAAGCAGAACGCCGGCGCCCCAGTTGTACGGCGCCCAGTTCGCGGCGATCATTCCGCCATTCATCTCCATTTTGCCCGACTGTGACACGAGCACGCCCGCACCAATGTTCGAGCTATTGCCCTGGTACCAGTTGCCGGTGATCGAGCCGCCGTTCATGACGAACCGCGCCCCGCCGTCGACCAGCACACCGGCAGCTGAGAACTGGTTCGAATCGGCGCCAATATGGTTATCCTTCACGGCGCCACCGTTCATCGTCAGCAACGCCTCCTTACCCGAAACGCTGAGCGCGCCAGAACCGTAGCTCGGCCACTTGCCTTCGACGCCGGTGATCACGCCCTCATTCAAGGTGACGGCTCCGCGCGAAACAACAAGCGGCAGCGGGGTTTTGTTCGCGGTAATGGTGAGCGGCGTTGTACCAGGTGCCGCGCCGATGGTGAGTGAGGAGCCGGCCGGCGCCGAGATCAACTGGCCAGCGTTAAAATCGGCAGCTGGCTGAATTCGCGCACCCTCCGAGTTCGCCACCAGGGTAACGTTCGCACCCGCAGGCAGCTGAAGCGTTTCCGCGAGCTCCACCGTGCCGTCCACACCGATCGTGGTGGCGTTGGTGCCAGCCGCGCGAACGGCGTCGGCAAGCTCCGTCGCACTCTTGACGACGACGTCAGTGGCGGCGCGGGCCTGCGACGAGACAGCAACCAGCCCGGCAAACAGCACAACAATGGCCAGTACATAGGCGCCAATGCGCTTCAGTGAAATCACAGTGAGTTCCTCAGTTCAGTGCATGTGAGTATGGTGATACTGACATCATATTGTTGAGGACGCCTCCCGACAAGGGCGTAGCATGGGGATAAATGCCCACCTTTCCGCCGTCGGAGGCCACATGATTTCACCTACCCCTGTTCAGCCCGGCGATCGCGTCGCAGTCCTCTCCCCCGCGTGGGCCGCGCCCGCGTACTTCTCTGAGGTTCACGAGCAGGCACTCGAGCGCATCCGCACCGAGCTCGGGTTGGAGCCAGTGGAGTATCCGACCACACGGAAAATGGGGGCGACGCCGGCCGAGCGGGCAGCCGATATCAACGCAGCTTTCGCGGACCCGTCGATCCGCGCGATCCTTTCCACAGTTGGCGGCGACGATCAAATCCAGGTGGTGCCACTTCTCGATCCGGCGCTACCAGTTGCGGATCCGAAGCCATTTTTCGGCTATTCGGATAACACGAACATCCTGAACTGGCTATGGGGCCTGGGCGTTGGTGCCTATCACGGCGGTTCCACGATGGTTCACCTCACTGGCCCCCACATTGACGCGGCGCATATTCACACGCTCCGGGCCGCGCTGTTTGGCGAGGGCGATGTGGTGATTCCTGCGTCGCAGACCTCGCAGGATTACGGGTGGGATTGGTTCGATCCGCGCGCACTCACGGAGCCCTCTCCGCGCGGCCCTGCGCTTCCCATCGAGTTTTTTGGCAAAGAGGAACCCGTTCGCGGACGCACATGGGGCGGCTGCCTGGAGGTTCTCGATCAGCTCGCTTTCGCCGGGCGCCTACCCGCGGCGAGCGAGCTCGAAGGCGCGATTTTGATTTTTGAAACATCCGAGCAGATCCCACCAGCAGATTTTGTGGGGCGCTGGGTGCGCGCAATGGGCGAGCGAGGCTACCTCGATGCCGCCGCCGGGCTCGCATTCGCCCGGCCGGTTGTGGCCGATCGCGACCACCCAGAAGTTCCTGAATCTGAGCTCGCAGCGAAGCGTATGGCCTACTACGAGTACCTGTTGGCGAATATTTCCCGCTATCGCGAGGATCTCACCGTGTGCCTGGATCTTCCGTTCGGGCACACCCGCCCGCAAGTGGTGTTGCCGTATGGTGGCGAGATCACGCTCGATCCGGCAAACCGCGCCGTGATCGGACACTACGGGAGCTGAGTAATCTCGCGCACGAGCTGCCCGATTGCCAGGGTTTTCACGTAGATCACGAACGCTGGGATAAACACGAGAGTAAAGAAGATGAGCGTTGGCACGGCCGCCGGCCACCACCAGGCGGCGAGGAGCGGTGCGAGCCAGCTCGCCAGGCCAAGTGCGCTGAGCGGCAGGTAGCGGATCGCGGCGAACATTGCGGCTTGCGCGATCTCCCCCAGCGACGCCGGTGCGCGAGTTACGCGCTTCTCTTCTACCAACACTGCCGCGCCGGTTTCACTCGGCCGCGCCCCCGACGTCGGGCGGCGGATCGCAGCGTGCCCCGCGAGCGCGAAGAACCACTGCGCGACCAGGGCCGCGAGGATCGCGGCGCTGATCAGGCCGATCCGCATCGCATCCACGATCATCCCTGATTCGGCGCGCAACAGCATGAGCTCGTATACCACTGCGAAGCCCACGGCCAATAACGCAAGCCACCCCGGCGTCGCGATGCGCAGCGAGCGAGAGAACACGCGCCAAAACGTACGCCACGGGTGGGCGCCGTCTTCTGCAACGAGCTGGCCCGCCACCACGTTCGCGGCGGCCAGGCCAGCCCCGAGGGTCACCACCGGGATCGCCGTGAGCGTGAGCGCCATTGAAACGATCGCAACGTCAGCAACAAGGGCCAGGACTCGGGCAAAGCCTGAGTCCTGGGAGAAAAAGCGGCTCGCCACTTTAACCCTTCACTGCTCCCGCAGCGACGCCCTTAATGATGTACTTCTGCATCGCAATGTAGAAGATGACGATCGGCACGATCGCCAACACGAGCATCGCCATCATCGCGCCCATGTCGCGGTTGCCGTTCGAACCGACAAGTTGCTGGATCACCACAGGGATGGTCTTGTAATCGGTGGACAGGCCGATCGTCAGGTACGGCAGGAGGTAGTCGTTCCACACCCACATGGCGTTCAAGATCGCCACCGTGATCGCAGTTGGCTTCAGGATCGGCAACACCACCAGGAAGTATGTTTTGAGCACGCCCGCGCCGTCGATCGTTGCGGCCTCCTCGATCTCCAGCGGGATCGACTTGATGAAGCCGGCGAACATGAACACCGATAGACCTGCGCCGAATCCGAGGTAGAGCACCACGATCCCCCACGGGTTGTTCAGTCCGAGTGAATCCGCGATCTTCACGGTGGGGAACATGACCATCTGGAAGGGGATCACCATCGAGAAGACGAACATGTAGTACAGGGCTGAGGTGTACCACGTCTTCACGCGGGTGATGTAGTAGGCCGTCATGGCACAGAAGAACACGATCGCGGCCACCGAGAGGATCGTGATCACGAAAGACCACACGATCGCCATGAAGAAGCCCGACAGCGCCAGGCCGGTGGCGTAGTTCTCGAGCCCAACCCACATGTCCGTAAGCGGAAGTGCAAACGGGTTGGAGGCGATCGAGAACTTCGCCTTGAACGAGTTCATCAGGATGAACAGGATCGGACCGACGAACACAACAGTGAGCGCCACCAGGAGCACGTAGACGACCACTTTTCCGACAGTGTTTTTCATGCCTCGATCTCCTTCCGGCGGGTCGCGGAAAGCTGGACCATCGCAATCACCACAACGACGACGACGAACAGCACGGCCTTCGCCTGGCCCACGCCTTCCTCGCCCACGCGAGAAAACATGGTGTTGACGATGTTGAGTGCCACCATCTCGGTTTGGCTCTGCGGTGCACCATTCGTGAGCGCCAAGTTCTGATCAAACAGCTTGAACGTGTTCGACAGGGTCAAGAACAGGCAGATCGTGATCGCCGGCATCACCATCGGAATGGTGACGTGGCGAAGCACACTCCAGCGGCCAGCGCCGTCGATTTCCGCAGCCTCGATCAGCTCCGGCGGAACGTTTTGCAGGCCCGCAATGTAGATGATCATCATGTAGCCCACGAGCTGCCAATTGATCAACAGGATCATGCCGAGATAGCCGTAGGTCCAGTTCGCGATGATCGTGGTTTTGTATTGAGCGAGAACAGCGTTGATCATCACCTGCCAGGTGTAGCCCAGCACGATTCCGCCGATCAGGTTCGGCATGAAGAACACGGTTCGGAAGAAGTTCGTGCCGCGCAGCTTTTGCGTGAGCATCCAGGCGATCGCGAACGAGAAAATGTTCACCAGGATCACGGAGGCCACCACCACCATCAGCGTGAAGCCGAAGGAAGAGATGAATCCGGAACGCTGCTCGAACGCAGCTTTGTAGTTATCGAGCCCCACCCACGTGGCATCGGTGATGGTGGTGAACTCGAAGAACGAGAGCACGAAGCCGATCACAAACGGCACGAGGAAAGCGATCGCGAAGGCGATCAAGGTGGGGAGCACGAATATTGGGAAGTATTTCTTTAACTGAGCTTGCATGTTGCCCCCATCGAACGTGAGGGCCCCGAGGCCACCGACGTCGGGTCGGGCGACCCGAGGCCCTCACTGATCAGAAAGTGGATTACTTCTTCTCTGCGGCCCAGCCGTCCACGAATGTGGAAACAACCTTGGGCCAATCCAGGTTGCCCGAGGCATATTGTGCGAGGGCCTGGCCGAAATCATCCTTGAACTTCTGCGACGGGTAGGTGGTGAACACCCACGGCACCGCGTAGAGATCCTTGTTGGAGATGTAGGTGGCGATTTCCTTGGCCAGCGGATCCTTCGGCGTATCAGCCTCCGCGTAGTTCGAGTACGGGGCGATGAAGCCGAGATCGTTGATCACATGCTTCTTGCCTGCATCGTCCGTGTAGAGCCAGTTCATGAAATCAAGCGTGGCTTTCTGATCAGCCTCGGAGGCCTTCTTGTTCACAGCCATAAACGCCTCAGTGCCAACCGCGAGGCCTTGCTTCTCTTCACCAGGAACACCGGTGTACATGGGGAGGAACTTGATGTTCTCTTCCTTGACCACGTTGCCCGAGACGTCCTTGATCTGGCTCCACGCCCAGTTGCCGTTCTGCACCATCGCAGCCTTGCCCTGCGCGAACTCTGCCATGGAATCCGTGACCGTCTTTGACGGGGTCAGCGTCTTTTCCACCGTGGAATCGGTGAGGTACAGATCGAAGAGCTTCTTGAAGTTTTCGTTGTACTTGAAGGTGACGGTCTTTTCGTCCGTCACGCCGGCATCCTTGTACTCGTAGTACATCGGAATGTTCGACAGGTGGGTTTGCCAACGCCAATCCTCGCCGCTCGCGAGCGAGGTGGAGGCGAACACGCCGTCGATACCGAGCTCGGCCTTCTTAGCCTGCATATCATCGGCAACTTCCTTGAGCTTATCGAAGCCCTTGATCTCGTCCATCGACTTCGCCTTTGCGCCCTCCAGGCCGAAGTACTTGTCCATGATCGCCTTGTTGTAGATGATGCCGTAGCCCTCGACAGCGGCCGGGGTGCCGTATACCTTGCCGTCCTCGCCCTTGAGCGCGAGGTTCGGATCCTTGAGCGACTTCACCAGCGGAGTATCGGTGAGATCGAGTGCGTACTTGTTCCACGAGGCAAGGCCAACGGGGCCGTTGATCTGGAAGAGGGTTGGCGCATCAGACTTGGAAATTTCAGATTTCAACGTCTGCTCGTAGGTGCCCGACGCCGCGGTGACCACCTTGACGTCCACGCCCTTCGCCTTCGAATACTCCTGGGCGATCGCCTTAAATGCCTGCTCCTGCTCCGGTTTCCAGTTGAGGAAGTACACCTTCCCCTTGCCATCTGCCGACGACGATCCCGACGATGAGCACGCAGCAAAGCCGCCGAGCGCGATTGCACCCACGGAAGCGAGCGCAGCAATCTTCTTCATTTTCATCAGGTCAGCCCTCCTTTGGACCTTCTGAGTGAGTTTCGTGTACTTTTTCCACCGTTGGAAACGTACAACTATTGACGCGCTCATCCTATCACTTCATTCCCAACACCTCGAACCGAGCCTCCACTTGACCACGTTCGCCAACGATAGCCGTCACGATGGCGAAACCGAGCCCCGACGTCGGGCGCGGAGACGACGTCGGGGAAAACTTTCGCCAACGTCCGGGAATAGGTGACCCGCCGTCGTCGTTCTCTCACTGTTGAAGTTTTAACGATTGGAGAAAACATGACCATCGCAGTTACCGGCGCAACCGGGCACCTCGGCTCGCTCATCCTGACCAACCTCGCAGCCGCCGAACACGAAGAGCCTCTCATTGCCCTCGCCCGCGATACGGACAAAGCCGCCGGCTACGCGGACCAGGCGATCGAGGTGCGTCACCTCGACTACACCGACCCGCAAACCTTCCCAGCAGCACTCGACGGCGTGAGCACACTCGTGTTCGTATCCTCCAACCAGCTTGGCAACCGAGCCGAAGAGGCACGCAACCTCATCAACGCAGCCGAGAACGCCGGCGTCACTCGCCTCGTCTACACGTCATTTGTGGGCGCACAAGATCACCCAGACAACCCACTCACACCCGAACACAAGGCCACCGAGGACTTGCTGGCAACGTCATCGCTGGCCGAAGTGATCGTGTTGCGCAACGGCTACTACTACGAGAACCTGCTCAGCGGACTGAACACAGCACTCGAAACCGGCAAGCTCATTGGCGCTCTCAACGGGGCGAAAATCGCAGGCGCAGCGCGCGCCGACCTCGCCGAAGCCGCCGCAAAAGCCGCCCGCGCACAGGTCACACCGGGCACATACGACCTGGTCGGCGAACCCCTGTCCTACAGCGAGATCGCGGCACAGATCTCACAAGCAACCGGCATCGCCATCGAGGCCGTCAACGTCACCCCCGAAGAATACAAGGATAACCTCGTGTCGGCTGGGATGCCCGACGCCGTCGCTCAGTTCTACACCGACGTCGAAGTATCGGGAGCCAACGGCTCACTCGAAAGCAACGCGACCGATCTGTACGATATCCTCGGCCACGAACTCATCACCGTCGCCGACGTCGTCCGCGCGGCTCGCAAGTAACCCTCCGGCAAGACCCACGGAAATCACAGGTGTGCCGGCGTGTAACACCAGCCGTGCACGCGCTGGGCGAAACTGGCGGCGAGCACTATACTCACCGCCAGTTTCGCCCATACACTGTGTACAAATTTCCTTGTTTTTTGGAGGCATCATGGCCGAACATCTTTCCCTTACCGGCAAGCTCGTCAACGCGGGCAAGCTTGCGGCCGGTACCGCCGGCGCCGCCTACAATGCGGTGCGTTCGGGTGCTGATCCACGCGAACTCGAAGCCTCGTTCGATAAGAGTTTTGCCCCTGCGCGCGAGCTCGCACGCGACCGTGTGGTGACGGCTCGCGAAAAGCTCGGCTCTAGCGCGACGACGACGGCGCTGGTGGCGGTGCTCGAGAAGCGCTACTTGCGTGACGTGACGGGTTCGGGGGCCGTGGTCGGCGGGGCTGCCGCGATGCCTGGAGTGGGGACGATCGCGGGGCTTGCGGCGGCCGTGGGTGATACGGGCGTGTTCATGACGGCCACGATGGTTCACGTTTTTGCCGTGCTCGAAGTGATGCGCCCAGGTGAGCTCACTCTTGAACAAGAACGCGCGCTTGTCCTCACCGTGCTCATGGGCGGGGTGAGTGCCACTGGCGTGAAGAAGCTCGCCAAGCAGGCCGGGATCACCACCTCAGGTGGCGGGCTCATCAAATCACTTCAGGGGCTTGCACTGCGCAAGTTCACGGATTCGATGCGCAAGCGGATCTTCCGACGCTTCACTGCAAAGCAGGCCACGGCGTTCGTCGGCAAGCTCCTCCCCTTCGGGATCGGGGCGGCTGTGGGAGGCTACACCAACCGCTCGCTCGGCAAAACGATGATCGACGCCACGAAGGAATCGATCGCCGCCGCCTAGAAGCGGCAGACAAGGCAAACACGCGGGCGTCCACTGCCAGTTTGGCAGTGGACGCCCGCGTTCATGTGATCTCGCGACAAACTCGGTGGGTGTGGGTCGGCGGTTGTCCGCCGACCCACACCCACACGCGCGCCTGCGAGAATCATCTCCTCGCGTGGTTCAGCGCCGCCCTATAGGCCCTCGCCCGAGGGTGAGACGAGGATCTTCACGGCAGTCTCGTTACGATTGATCAGGGTATCGAAGCCCTCATCAATGAGACCCTCCAGACCGATCTTGCCGGTGATGAACGGCTCAAGATTAACCTTGCCCTCAGAGACCAACTTGATGGTGGCCGGATGCGAGTGAGCGTAGGCAATCGTTCCGCGCAGATCGATCTCCTTCATCACGAGCTGGTGGATATCCAGATCTGCGTGGTGCGACCAGATCGACACGATCACGAGCACGCCGCCCGGGCGCAGAGCATTCATCAGGGTATCGAAGACAACCTGAACCGAGGTGCACTCGAAAGCCACATCTGCACCCTTACCATCGGTGAGCTTCTTCACTTCCTCAACCACGTCCACCTCAGCAGGCGAGAGCGCATAATCAGCAACACCAGATTCAAGCGCCTTCTGACGACGCAGCGGCGAAAGCTCCGACATCACAACGGTTGCACCGAATGCCTTGAGCACAGCAGCGGTGAGCAGACCAATCGGGCCGGCGCCACCAACAAGAGCAACCTTGCCCTTCGCAACTTCCTCCGAGGCGTAGCCTGCGCGCTCCACAGCGTGATAGCCCACCGACAGCGGCTCAATGAGCGCAGCCTGATCGAGCGGAATCGAATCCGGAATCTTGTGGATCCAGCGGCGCTTAACCACAATGTTCTCCGACAGGCCGCCGCCACCGCCGCCGAGACCAATGAAGTTCATATCCGGCGACAGGTGGTAGAACATGTTGGCCTCAGAGGTATCAACATCATCGTGAACCAGGTACGGCTCCACAACAACGTGATCGCCAACCTTCAGATCCTCAACGCCTTCGCCCACTTCCTCAATCACGCCCGACATCTCGTGGCCCAGAGTGATCGGCGCATCCTCACCCGAAATCGGATGCGGGTGGCCATGCGGCGGAATGAAAATCGGGCCCTCCTTGAACTCGTGCAGATCCGTTCCACAAATTCCACACCACGCAACCTTCACGCGCGCCGTGCCGGGTGTGAGCTCCTGGGGTTCAATATCTTCAATACGAATATCTTCGCGATCGTAGTAACGTGCAGCCTTCACCGTTTCTCTCCTTTGAACAATCGGTACACTAGCATTTCTAATTTTAGCCCTCTGACCGGCAAAAATCCGCCACTTCTGGGACCTCTTTCCCTCCCCTCGTGCAGCGATTTTCATGCCCAGGAATGCCCCCGCCCCCACCCGCGTTCACACAACCAGTGAATGAGTAAACGGACGCCGCGCACCGGCGTCGGAACAAAGGAGGCGCGCCATGCGCAAGCTGATGCAGAACGAAACCGGACTCGATAACATTCGTCTCACCGACGTCGAAGAGCCGCACGCCGGGCCCGGTCAGGTCCGTGTTGCTTGGGAAGCGGGCGGAGTGAACCCGATGGACTGGAAGCTCGCCACCGGCGTCTTCCCACTGTCGTACGTCAAGCGAGAGTACCCACTCGGCTTCGGCTCCGACTTCGCGGGCGTGATCGACGAGGTCGGCGAGGGTGTGGAAGGCTTCGAGGTGGGCCAGCGCGTGCTCGGCAACCGAATCGGCGAGGGCTTCGGAGATTACATCGTCAACAAGCCAGTGAACCTGCACCTCCTGCCAATCCCAGACGGTATGAGTTTCGAGCTGGCCGGCGCGCTGGCAACAGTTTCCTCGACGGCGGTGGGCGCGATCGACGACCTCGGCGACATTAACGGTCAGACCATCCTCATCGGCGGAGGCGCCGGCGGAGTCGGCACGATTGCCGTGCAATACGCCGTTTCCAAGGGGGCCCGCGTGCTCGCCACCGGCTCCGAAAGCTCCGCGCCTGAGCTGCGCGCACTTGGCGCCGAGCCAGTCACCTACGGCGACGGCCTGACGCAGCGCGTACGCGAAGCCCTCGGTTCCGATACGCTCGCCGCAGCCGCAGACCTGGTGAACACCGACGTTGTGGGCGCGGCCCTCGAGCTGGGCGTGCCCGCCGAGCGCATCACCGCGATCTCGGGCGGCGAGCTCCCCGAGGGCGTGAAGGCCTCCGGAAACGCCGCCGCCCGCACAGACGCCCGCGCCGACATCGTCTCGCGCATCGCGGCAGGCGAGATCTACGTACCGATCGAGTTGAGCGTGCCGCTCGAGCGCTTCCGCGAAGCCATCGACCGCTCGATGGCCGGCCACGTGCACGGCAAGGTCGTCATCACGAAATAAGTGATGCTGGATAAAAGTGAGGGGGCCGCGGCCCCCTCACTTTCGTCTCCTCACATTAACTCAGCGATCCGCGCGGAACTCCTTGACCGCTCCCGTCACAGCGTCGATCACTGCCGTGAACTCGCCATCCGATCGCAGCTCAACCTCCCACGCGTTGCGTGCGAGTTCAAAATCAGCCGAATCCACCGTGAAATCCTTACCTTCACGCTTCTTCGCTTCATCAAGCGCGGTGGTGATCGCGTCACCAATCCCAACCTTCGAACCTACGGCAGTGGTGTCGGCTTTCTCCGCTGGCTCAGACTCTCCTGCGCGCGTCGCACCGCCGTCGAAGCGTAGCTCCGTCGTCGTCGAATCCTTGACCACGTCCATCTTCACGCCACCGGCGTCGGACTCAAGCGACACGACCGTGCCTTCCTTCGCGCCCGCGTCCAACGCGGCCGCTGCGGCACCGGCGTCGAGCCCCTTCATCTTCGCCGCCTCGGGGGCCGTCGTCGACTTCGCAGGCGCACTCTCCTCAGCCTTCGCGCTCGCGTCGGCCGTTGCCTTGATCGGTGCGTTAGCGCCGGGCTGGGCACCCTGCCCACACGCAGAAAGCGCGAAAAGCGCCGACAGTGCAATTCCTCCAAAAATCTTCATATTCTTCATACGTTCACCGTACGCACCTCAAGTCGGCATGCGCACGCGCCTGGGCTACAAGCTGAAAACTGGAAATAAAAAACGCCAACTACGCGTTGGAGCACTAGTACTTTGAACGTTGCGAAGGAGAAACATGGAAAACCACACCAACGCCGCCCTCGTCGTCATCGACGCCCAGAAGGGCATCCTCGGTTTCATGCCCGACGGCGCGCGCGCCGGGCTCGTCGCAAAAATTTCGCAACTCGCCGACGCGTTCCATGCAGCCGGCCGGCCCGTCGTGTGGGTACATGCCACCAACGTGTGTATAGAAAATTTGTACGCCTATGCGCCACTCACTTCGGCTCTGCCAGGTACTCCTCGGGAATCATGCCGGCTGATCGCACGCCAAGCAACATCTCGCGGTCGATCGGCGTACCGGCCCGCAATAGCGACAAATCGCCCGTGCGTTCCAAGATCACGGCCGCTACCTCGCTCATCGAGTGCACGCCCTTCTTACGCAGCTCTGCCTGAATCTCGGTGCGAGTGATATGTGCTTTCTTCATCTCTCGCGCCACGTACTGCCCACCCGCCACCAGGCACACGGCACGGTTGTTAATCATGCGTGCTAGGCGCGGACGCCCTGAAAGCCGGCCGAAGATCAGCTCAAGCACGATGAGCACCACGATCACGATCACCGCAGCCCCGAACGTGGGTGTGTACCCCATCATCGCGCGGCCCATCACCGCGCCCAGGACGATCACGAGGAGCATATCGAAGCCCGTGAGCTTCATAAACATGCGTTGGCCCATCAGTCGCGTCACCAGCAGAAAGAACCCGTAGATCGCACACGTGGAGAGCACCACAGCAAGCGCCTGCAAAGGCGTGAGGCCGAGATAGGTAAACATTTGCTCGCTGGCGGACATTTTGTTAAACGCGTCGATCTGCTCCATTCTTCAATTGTGGCACTCGAAAAAGCCGAACGCCCGCCAAGGCGGCGGGCGTTCGGATTCGTTCATGCAATCTCACTCGGCGCTCACAGCGCGCCTGGAGCGCACGACGTCGGCGGCCAGGCCCGCGCCCAGCGCAACGAGCGCCGGGACGACCCACGCCATTTGCAGGGAGCCGAGCGGGAAAACATCCAGCACGGCGCGCAACGGCGCAAACAGCGCAAGCCCCGTCGAGTTCAGCGCCTCGAGCACCGATAGCGCGCCGGCCACCCACGCGGGCAGGCGGTAGGCCCACGCGAGCTGCGAGCGCATCGCGGACTCGATCAGCGCCACGACGATCAGGCAGATCGTCACCGGGTAGAGCAGCTGGCAGATCGGCGCCACCACGGCCAAGATCGCCTCCAGCCCCAGGTTCGAGATCACGACGGCGGCCACCAAATGTACGAGCAGCCAGGTATGCGCCGAAACAGACGGAATCAGCTCGTGCCAGTAGCGCGAACCCGAGGCGAGAAGGCCGATAGCCGTGGTCATGCAGGCGAGGATAATCATCGCGCCGAAGAACGCTTGGCCCGCGGTACCGAACAGACGCGCCGCAACGCCAGTAATCACCTCGGCGCCGTTTTTGCCCTCGCCAACAGCGCCCACATTGATCAGGCCAAAGTAACAGGCCGCCAACAGTACGCCCGCGATCACGGACGCGAGCGCGGTTCCGCGGCGCAGCTTCTCCCCCGCCAGCCCGGCGCTCGCTAAAGCCGCCATAATCACCGAGCCGTACATGAGCGTGGCCAGCGAATCCATCGTGAAGTAACCCTCGATCAGCCCAGCCGCAAACGGCGAGGTAGCGTACACTCCGGTGGCTACGTGGGTGCGATCGGGCAAGGTAAACGACATCACCACCATCACCACGAGCAGCACGATCAGCGCGGGCGTGAGCCAGCCGCCAATATTTCCCACCACCGCGTGCGGGCGGCGAACAAGGAGATAACACGCGCCGAAAAAGACGAGGGTGTAGAGGAAGAGCGCAAGCTGTCCGGATCCGGTCCACGGCGCGATCGCAATTTCGAAGCTCACGGCCGCCACGCGCGGGGTGGGGTAGAGCATGCCGATCGCGAGGTAGAGCGCCGAGGTGAAGATCAGGCCGAAGCGCGGCCCGATACGATCTGCGATCCGGGTTTCGCCCGGGCGTAGCGTGGAGGCGGCGAGCATGCCAGCGACGGTCAGCGCCGCGCCGGTGATCACGAAGCCGGTGGCGCCCACGTAGGCGCTCCCTCCTCCGTTCACGCCGATCATTGCGGGAAGAATCAGGTTGCCCGCGCCGAAGAACATGGCGAACAGGGCGAAGGCAGCGATCACGATGGAGCGCATGTGGGTGGTCATTATTTTTCTCTTTCTTCGACTTCCGGGTTGGCTCGAGCGCGAGGCGCACGGCCGACGTCGGGGCTCAGGCGACGTCGGCGCGCCTGGTAAGTCGAAGGTCGAGAAGGAGCCCGACGGCGAGGGCGGCAGCCGCGGGCACAACCCAGGCCATTTGGAGGGAGCCGAGCGGGAACACGTCCAGCACGGAGCGAAGCGGTGCGAATGCGCCGACGCCGGTGGACCAGGCAGCCTCGAGCACCGACAGCGAACCAGCAACCCACGCGGGCAGACGGTAGGCCCAGTACAGATCGCGCCGCATGCCAGCGGCGATCAGCGTGACCACCACGAGGACGATCACGATCGGGTACAGGAGCTGGTTCGCGGGCGCGACGACGGCGAGGATGCGCTCCAGGCCGAGGTTCGTGAGCGCGAAAGACACTCCGATGCAGATGTAAAGCCAGTTGCGACGCGAGATCGCCGGAACGAGCGAGTGGAAGTACTCCACCGATGCACCGGTGAGGCCCAGCGCCGTGGTGAGGCAGGCGAGCAACACGATCGCACCGAACACTGTTTGGCCGGCTGGTCCGAACATCGCGTGCGCAACATTCGCGATCACGGCGGCACCGTTCGCGCCAGTTCCTACCAGGCCAACGGCCACGAGCCCCAGGTAGATCACGCCGAGGATCGCGCCGGCCATCACGCCGGCGATCGCGGTTCCGCGGTGCAGGTTGCGCCCGGTGAATCCGGCGGCCGCGAGCGAGGCCAGGATCACGCCGCCAAACATCTGCGCGGCGAGTGCATCCATCGTGAAGTAGCCCTGAATGAAGCCCGCCACCACCGGCGAGGTGGCGAAGGTGCCCTTCGGCTCAATGTTCACCACGGGCGCGTTCCACGCCGCAACGATCAGCACGAGCAAAAGAATAAGAAGCGCGGGAGTGAGCACGATCCCGATGTGCGCCACGATGCGGTTCGGGCGTAGCGCGAGGGCGAGTGTGACAGCGAAGAACAGCGCCGAATACACGAGCAGGGTGAGGGGGCTCGAGCCAACCAGCGGCGCAGCCCCCATCTCGAAGCTCACTGCACCCACGCGCGGAATCACGTACACCATGCCCGTAAACAGGAAGATCAGGGTGGTCACCGCGAGCCCAAGGGTTTTGCCCATACGGTCTGCGAGCCGCGGCTCATCAGCACGCTTCGTGGATAGCGCCACCATCGACAGCACCGGCAAGAGCACGCCGGTGGAGAGGAAGCCAATGGCTCCCACCCAGGCCGAGCTGCCGCCGTCCACCCCGATCATCGCCGGGATGATCAGGTTTCCGGCGCCGAAAAACATGGCGAACAGCGCCAGGCCCGTCACCACTAAGGTACGTATCTGCATATAAAGCTTCTTTCTTTCGCGCGGCTTACTGGCGAGCGACGTCGGAGGTGCCAGTTTCCGTGGAAGAAGCGAGCAGATCCGGCGGCTGCGGCAGGCTGCGCACGCGGCGCAATACCTCGTAGCTGCCGAGAAGAATAATAATGTACGGGATTCCTGCCCACCAAGTGAGCGGCATCAGCCAGTGCAATGCGACGAAAATGGCCAGGCACGCGGCAATCACCAGGTAGTTCACCACGGGGGCGCCCCACATGCGGCGCGGCGGCAGAGTAAGCCCTGCGCGGGCGCGCTCGCGGCGGAATGCGAGGTGCGTGGCCATAATGATGGACCACGTGATCAAGATGGCGACGATCGTTGCACCGATGAGGTAGGCGAACGCGCCTTCCGGCGCCACGATCGAAAGCACGGCAGTAGCGGCAACGCCGATCGCCGCGATCCCGATAGCACCCACTGGAGCACCCGCTCGGTTGAGTTTGCGCGCGAAAGCTGGGGCTTCGCCGTCGAGGGAGAGTGCGTGGATCATGCGGGTCGCCGCGTACAGGCAACCGTTTGCGGAGGAGAGCGCGGCCACGATCAGCACTGCGTTCATGATGTGGGCGGCCGCGCCGACGCCGGAGAGCTGCAAGGCGCGTACGAACGGCGATTCGGTGAGCGCGTTGCCCTGCGCGGCCGTGGCGCTCCACGGCTGGAGCGCCAGCACGACGGCGATGCCCGCAATGTAGAAGATGATGATTCGCCAGATCATGGCGGAGGCGGCATGCGGGATGTCGCGCGCAGGATTCTCCGATTCGGCCGCGGTGGAGGAAACATTTTCAATACCACCGAAGGAGAACACGGCCATCGCCGAGGCCGCTAGCACGCCCACCAGGCCCTTGGCGAAGAAGCCGCCTCCGTCGGAGAAGTGCGAAATCCCAACAGCGGATTGCCCCGGAACCGCACCAATAATCAGCGCCAGGCCGAGCAAGATGAATGCAACCGCGGCCACCACCTTGATCATCGAGAACCAGTATTCAGAGGAACCGTACAGGCGAACGGAAAACGCGTTGAACGCGAAAATCACGATTGCGCAGCCGATCGTGCCCACCCACAGCGGCAGGTTCGGGAACCAGAGCTGGAGGTAAGTGGCGGTGGCGGTGACTTCCGCGCCGGTTGCCACAAGGGATTGGATCGCAAAGTTCCAGCGTGCCACGTAGCCGCCGCGTCGGCCGAGGTATCCGGCGGCCACTGTGCCGTGCCCACCCGCAACGGGGTGGACGGACACCATTTCCGCGAGCGCCCACACCACAGCGAGGGCGAACATTCCAGCGATGAGATAGGCGAGGATCGTTGCCGGGCCCGCGAGTGCGATCACGGAACCCGACCCTAAGAACAGGCCGGTGCCGAGCGCACCCGACAGACCGATCATCGAGACCTGACGGTGAGTCAGGCGCCTGACCAATGTTTTCGGTTCGCTAGAAATTTCAGACATGTCCTCAAAATTATCGCAGTGAACAGGCCACGCGCGAACGCGTTTCGCTTTGTGAACGCGTGATAGATCACAGTGCGGACGTTCTGCTCGCACACGCGAGCCGACGTCGGGGCGGCGAATTGCGCCCCGACGTCGCGAAAACGTGACTCGAGTACACCGACGCCGTTAGCGCATCTCGCGCCACCGACGTCGCGAAACTCTCAGCCGAGGTTGGGCAGCTCCGGGCCACGCCGGCCGTAGTCGAAACGGGCGGAGGCGGGGCCGAACTTCACGAGGGCGTCAGGGGCGTCGAGTGGGTCGACAATCACCTCAATGAAACCGCCCTCTCCGTCGGAAACGGCCGAAAGCGCGCTGGCTAGCTCGCCTTCCGTACGCGCCTGGAATGTGCGCAAATCCGCGTTCGGTGCGAGCCCTGCGATCAGCGAGGCGTAGTCCCACGGCGCGATGTCGTTGTAGTGCGATTCGTGGCCGAGGATGTAGCGCTCGATCGTGTAACCGGAGTTGTTGATGAGCACGATCACGGGCTTTTGGCCGCGGGCGAGGATCGTCGAAAGCTCCTGAGCGGTGAGCTGGAACGAACCGTCGCCGATCACGAGCAGGTGGCGGCGATCCGGCGCCGCAAGCTGCGAGCCGAACGTGACCGGCAAGGTCCAGCCAATCGCACCCCAAATATTGGAGGACGTGTAGTCCACACCTTCAGGCATCGTCTGGCCGCCGAGCGCAAGGTAGGAGGTACCAGCTTCAGCCACGACGACGTCGCCAGGACGCACAAAATCCGTGATCTGCTCCCACAGGCGGCCGGAGTTTTGGTCCAGTTTCGCATCCGCCTTCGCCTCGAACGTACGGGCAGGCTTGTGTGCCAGCGACGCCGGGGCACGGTGGAGGGAGTCGGCCAGCTTGCTCAGCAGGTCGGCTGCGGCCACGCCTTCATACACGTGCGTGCCCACGAACGTGGTGTCGGCATAGATCTTCACAGTGTTCTCGGGAAGCGCCTGGGTGAAAATACCTGAGTTGACTTCAATAAATCGCGGGGAAATCGCAAGCAGTGCGTCCGAGCCTTCAATGAGATCCTTCACCTCAGGCGCAGAGTTTGCGCCTCCATACACGCCCGCAAACAGCGGGTCAGTTTCCGGCAGGACTGCCTTGGACGTGACGAGTGTGGCCCAGCGGATTCCGTTCTCTCGGGCAATGCGCAGGAGTACATCCGCCCAGCCGTAACGCTTGGCTTCCAGATCAATCAGGAGCGCGGGCTTTTCGGCGCCGTTCACCAGGTCGGCAATGGCTACGACGGCGTCGGCAAGATTCGTCGGGTCGGAGGTAAGACGCGGCGCTTGGAACGGCTCGCTCGGGGTGTCGATCTCGAGGTAGGAAATATCGGACGGCACCTGAATGTGCACGGGCCGCTTTTCAAGAATCGCGAGGCGTAGCAGGCGGTCAATTTCGGCAACGGCGTTGCCTGGGGTCAGGCGCGCAGTTCCGGCAACGAACTGACCGAAGGCACGCTCAACGTTGATGTAATTGCCGTCGGTGAGCGAGTGGTGTAGTGGCAAGCCGGAGCGCATTGCGTGGAGCGGCGGCGCACCCGCAATCGATACCACCGGCACGTGCTCGGCGGCGGCACCGGCAACGCCGTTCAGTGCGCTCAGCTCCCCCACGCCGTACGTGGTGAGGAGTGCGCCGATTCCGCGCTGTCGCGCATAGCCGTCGGCAGCGTAGGCAGCGTTGAGCTCGTTCGTTGAGTTCACGAACTCGATGCCCTCAACCTCACTGAACTGCTCAAGCAGCTGCAGGTTGAAATCACCTGGCACTCCGATCACGTGACTGATTCCTACTTCGCGCAGCCGACGCAACAAAAAATGACCAATCGATTCCATGACCTTTTCCTTTCCAATCAATATTTGCCGTTCCCGACGCCGCCGGCGCATACTGCGCAACCGGGGTCGAGGGGCTTTCTTCAACGGTGACGGGTTATGTTACGCGCCCGGCCTCGGCTCAGTGGCGCGGGCGGCGTAGCGTGAAGGACAGCGCGAAAACGATCGCCTCGATGACGAGCGCGAAGATGAATGCGCGGTGCGCGCCGGTCACCATCGCGGCGCCCTCAGTGGCTCCGCCCGCGATCGCCGCCCCCATTCCGGTAGACATAATCGCGATGAAGATCGACGAACCTGCAGCCCCTGCGATCTGCTGAGCTGTGGACATGGAGGCCGAGCCGTAACCGTACTGACGCGGGTTCAGCGAGCCGAGCGCGGTAGTGAACGACGGGCTGAACGTGAAGGCCAGGCCGATGTTCATGATGATGTGGAACGCCAGGAAGTACCACACGGACGTGGAGGTGGAGATGCCGAGCAGCATCGCAAAGGAGCCGACGACGACGGCGGTGCCGGGGATTGCGAGGGGGCGCGGGCCGACGCGGTCGTAGAGGTTTCCAACGATCGGGCCGAGAAGCCCGGAGATCACCGAACCAGGCAAAAGCAACATCCCTACCTTGTAGGGCTCGAGCCCGAATGAGGTTTGGAGCATGAGTGGCAGGGTGATCAGCACGCCGAACATGCCCATCATCGCGAGCATCACCATCAGAACTGGCGCCGTGAAACGCAGGTTCGCGAACACGCGCACGTCGAGCAACGGCTCGCCACCCTTCGCGAGGCGGAGTTGGCGCCACACGAACACGCCGAGCGAGAGCAGGCCGATCACCAAAACAGTAGGTGCGAGCCAGGTGGGCAAGTCCGGGTTGGAGATCGACGACAGGCCGTAGATCGTGCCACCGAATCCGAGCGCGGAGAACGGCACGGACAAGTAGTCGAGCTTCGCCTTACCCATGAACTCGTTGAGGTTAGGCAGCCAGGCGTAGCCGGCTGCGATCACGGCGAGCGCGATGGGGATCATTGTGCCGAAAACCGCGCGCCAGGATCCGAATTGGAGCACGACGCCGGCTACCACGGGCCCGAGCGCTGGCGCCACGGAGATCACCATGGACACGATGCCCATGATCGATCCGCGGCGAGCCATCGGCACCACGGCCATCACGGTGGACATCAGGAGCGGCATCGCGATGGCGGTGCCGAAAGCTTGCACCACACGGCCGGCGAGGAGCACGGAGAATGTGGGGGCAGCGAAGGCGATGACGGTTCCTGCGAGGAACGAGATCGTGGACATGAGGAACATCGGGCGCGTGTTCAGGCGGCGCTGCATCCAGCCGGTGGTGGGGATGACGATCGCCATGACGAGCATGAAGATTGCGGTGAGCCACGAGGCCGAGCGGGCGCCGATGCCGAGCTGCGGGTCGGCGGTGATGTTACGGAGCGCGAGGTTCATCGTGGTTTCGTTCAGGAGCACGACGAACGACGCGGCCAGCAGGATCGCGATGGCGCGCTTCGCGGTGGGGGTGATTTCGGTGGGCCCGCTCCAGGCAGGTTGGCCCTGCGAGTTGGTGCCCCTTTCCGCCGACGCCGGCGTTTCGGTTGTGTCCGATTCCATCGCCGCCGCTGTTGCGCCAGTTAGACGGTTTTCTTGGGCGAGTTTTTCGGGGGTTTGGGCGGCTGACTCGGCACGCCCGGTGAGTGAATTCGACATAATTGCGACCTTTGTTATCTCTGTAAAACTACAGAGGAAAACTTAATTAAAGGTTAAATTATTCCCCACACGAAGGCTGCCTGTTGGTGTAACGTCAACCACACAGTACGCAAGCAATCAGCCGACCGACGTCAGGAGACGCAAGCCTGGTGGCGCGAATCAAGAAGTAGAGGAGGGAAGTGCGCTTCCCTCCTCTACTCACGTTTCCCACTCGGTTTCAGGCGAGAGTTTTCTCGAGTTCCACGAAAACCGCCTGGTTGTAGTGGAAAGCCTGAACGGCGTTGTCGATGATCTCGGCGCGAGCCGCCTCGTCCGCCGGAAGCGCGTCGAGCGCGGCACGGTACTCGTCCTTGAACACCTTCGGCTTGTCGATGCCAGGGAAGGAGTAGAAGTTGAGGACGTCGTCGCCGAGGCCGTAGTTGCGGCGGAGCATCGTTGCGATGATCTGCCCGCCCGAGAGATCCCCGAGGTAGCGCACGTAGTGGTGAGCGACGAGCGCGCCCGGGGTAGCGTTCTCGATTGCTTCAACATAGGCGCGGGTCGAGGCGAGCTGCGACGCCGGATCTGCGGCCCGCTCGGTGAGCCCGAGGGCGGCGAGGTCCTGTTCGATTGCGGCGAGGCGCTCCAGGCGCTCGTCGAAAATCGGCGCGAGGACGGGGTGCTCGGCGTGCTTGCGAGCTGCGGTTTCGAGGGCACGGTACACGTACAACATCTGGAGTGAGAGCTCGCCCCACGCTTCCTTCGGCGCGTTACCGGAGACCAGATCCTCCATAAAGGTGGTGTGTTCGGCCTCGTTGTGGGCGGTGGCGGTTGCGGCGCGCATTGCGCCGGCAAGCGAAAGATTTTCCATTACAGCTAAGCCCTTTCTCGTCGCTAAGTGAGAAACACATTAGCAAACATTCATGTTGCGTAATTAGGGTAACCTAAGTTTTTCATCGTTTTCGTGGGAGGGATCACATCCCCCACATTGCCTGAGTTCGACCATTTTCCCTTGCTCGAACTGTGAAAAATGGCCCCCACCGCGAGGGCGTCAGCCCGGGCGCCGGCGCACACGAAACTGACTTCAGAAAACTGTCATAGCCCCGTTTTATACTGGAACCACGCAAAAACATCAGCGGCTAGCTTCAGAGAAAGGAAGGGAGAATTTATGCTCGTTCTGATCGTGGTATTCTTGGCGGTCACGGTAGCGTCCGTCACTCTCGGTGATCGCCTGCGCTTGCCCTACCCCATCCTCATGCTGTTTTCCGCGATGGGCCTCACCTTCGTCGCAGGAATCGAGGCGCCAGCGATAGATCCGGAAATCATCCTCCCGCTCTTCCTTCCCCCGCTCTTGTTCGCGACAGCACAACGCACTAGCTGGGCAATCTTCCGCCAACGTTGGAAAGTGCTACTGACGTTGGCATTTATCCTCACCGCACTCACAGCGTTGGCTGTTGCTGGCGTGGTGTGGTGGCTGATTCCCGGGATCAGCTTCCCGTTTGCGCTCCTGATCGGCGCGATCGTTGCGCCACCGGATCCGGTTGCTGTTGATGCCGTCGCCGGGCCCGCCGGCATGCCACGCAGGCTGATGACCGTCCTCCAAACGGAGGGCCTCTTTAACGACGCCGTCGCAATCGTCCTCTTCCAGTACGCGCTCGCGGCAACTGTGGCGAAGCAAGATTCCGTCTCAGCAACCGTGGTCTTGTCCTTCTTCTATGGGGTTGCAATCGCCACTCTCATCGGGTTCATTCTCGGATACTTGTACCGAACGGTTGGGCGAATCACGCCGAATCTTGAAGCTCAAGTAGCCGCCTCGGTCGTTGTACCGTTCGCTGCCTACCTCTCGGCAGAACATCTCGGCGCATCGGGCGTGATTGCCGTCGTGGTGACCGCACTGGAAACAAACCGGCGCGGGCGTCCACAAGATGGTGCAGCACGCCTTGCACGCACAGCCTTCTGGGACATCGCAAACATGCTAGTCACGGGCGCAGCCTTCGGCTTAATCGGCCTGGAGATGCGAACAATTGTTGCCACTGAAGATACGCGCTGGGTCACCTTCATCCTGCCAGCCGCAGCGGTGTGCATGGCAGTGTTCGCTCTACGGTTCGTGGTCGTCATGCTGCTCGGAAGAGTCGAAACTCGTGAAAACTGGGGAACTCTCGCCAGGCACTCAATCCTGCTCGTGTGGAGCGGGATGCGCGGGCTCGCAACACTCGCCCTCGCGCTCGCCATCCCCACCACCGCGGGCGGAGCTCCACTCCCGCACCGCGACGCAGCGATCGTCATCGCAGTCACGGTTCTGCTCGTCACGCTCGTTCCCACCGGGCTGAGCCTGCCATTCTTCGCGCGGCACATTCTGCCCGAATCCCCCTCCACGTTCCACCACGAACTCACCACCATTATTCGGCGCGCCCAGCATGCCTCACTGAAGGCTGTACGGGAGGAGTTTGGCCGGGATGGCTTTGATCATGGCATGGCAAAAGTTCTCCAAACCCGCTTCACGACGCTTCGCGAGGAACTCGAGGTCGAGCTGCCACAGGAGACCGGCGATCAACCCGATGCGCTCGGGGATTCCCGCCTCTCCACAAGCGAATCGCGCGCCCGGCGCGCACAGGTGAACCAGATGATTCGCATCGCCACCGATGCAGCACGCCAAGAAGTGTTGTGCGCCCGCGATGAACTCAATGTGGATCCGGCCGTGGCTGATCTCGTCCTACGAAAGCTTGACGTACGAATGATGGCCGTGGCGCCACTGCCCTGGCCACGCTCCGAGAATTAATACAATAGTTTTGTTGATTTTCGTTTGCATTTCCGCCACAAACTCGCGATTCCCGGTGCTAGGATGACAGAGCAATCTTAGGCAAACCTAACCTGAGGAGAACATTCAATGAGGAATCATGCACGATTTGCGGTCGGCTCACTTGCCACCGCAGCCCTCGCGTTCGCTCCACTGACCGCCATGGCAGCACCGGCGGGGAGCGAAACAACCGGCGGCTCCGACGTCGTCACCCTGGATTTGTACAACTTGACCGATATTCACGGCCATATTGAAGCCGTCCCCGGAAAGGCAGAAGGCACCTACAAGGAAGCAGGCCTCGCCGCGGCGTCGTGTTACTTCAAGCAGGCAAAGAAGGCGAATCCGAACTCCCAGCTCACGCTGCTGGGCGATAACATCGGTGCATCGCCGTTCACGTCAGGCTCCGATAACGACAACCCCACAATCGCAGCGCTCAACGAGATGGAAGTATTCGCCTCCACGATCGGCAACCACGAGTTTGATAAGGGAGTCCCGGCGCTCAAGGATCGCTTCGCCGGTAAGAACGGGTTCACGCAGATCAAGTTCGATTACCTCGGCGCAAATGTTGAGGGCCTGAAGGAACTCGGCTCGTACAAGATCTGGACGTCGCCGTCGGGCGTGAAGGTCGCCTTCATTGGCGCCATTGAGGACGACGTCGCCACCAAGCTCGCTCCCGGAACCGTGGACATGCTCAAGTTCAACAAGCCTGTGCCGATCATCAACTCTCTGGCGACCAAGCTGAAGGCCGAGAAGAAGGCCGATGTTGTGATCGCCATGTTCGATAACGATGTGGAGCGTTCCTACCCACTCATGGGTAAGGATGTGGACGGCATCATGGGCGGCGATACCCACAAGCCGTACTTTGATTTCAATATGGTCAAGGCGAACGATGGCCATACGATTACCGCAACCGCGTCCGGCTCGTTCACGGACAATATGTCCAACCTGCAGATTAAGTTCGACAAAGCAACCGGCAAGGTTGTGGAGTCGAAGGCCATCAAGATCGACGCCACCACGCTGGTTGGTTGCGGTGAAGATCCGGCCGTGAAGGCGATTGTGGACAAGGCGGTCGCAAAGGCGAAGGAAGCCAAGGCCAAGGTTGTCACTGAGGGAACCGGTAATTTCTATCGCGGAATCCAAACAACCACGAAGGATGGCAAGGTCACTGTTGGAGAGAACCGCGGTACCGAATCCACGCTCGGATCGCTCATTGGCGATGCGATGAAGGGCGCGTTCAAGGATCTGGACGGAAAGCCGATCGACATCGGCATCATCAACGCCGGCGGTATCCGCGCAGATCTCGAGCCAAAGGACGGCAAGGTCACTGTTGGTGATATTTTCGCATTCATGCCGTTCTCGAACGAAGTGGGCTACGTGAAGATGACGGGCGCGCAGTTTACAACGCTGCTTGAGCAGCAGTGGAAGACATTGGGCAAGGATTCCTCACGCCCGATGCTCAAGCTCGGCCTGTCCTCGAACGTGAAGTACACTTACGATCCCACCAAGCCGATGGGTGAGCGCATCACCTCGGTGCTGATTGACAATATGCCAATCGATCCGGCGAAGGTCTACTCGGTCGGATCGGTCACCTTCCTCCTCGCCGGCGGTGATTCGTTCGACGTTTTGAAGGATCCATCCATCGCGAAGACTCTCACCACCGTTTCCAACCCGCTCGCTCTGGACCGCGAGTGGATGGAAAGCTACTTGAAGGCGAACCCGAAGGTTCAGCCGCGCACGGTCACTCAATCCACTGGTATCACGTTCGAGCCCACCGTCAAGGGCACCGACGTCGAAGCCACTGTTGCGCTTCGTGGCCTGTCCTTCACGCATGAAGGCGAGTTCATGCCGAAGGAGGTCACCATTAAGCTTGGTGACGCATCGGCGAAGGTGGCAGTGAACAACACTCTCGAGGATGCGAATGCCGCCAACGAGAACGCCGTGATCACGGCTGACGGCGTGGGCTTCACTGAGCCTGTCATGCTTCAGACAAAGGCTGTGTGCACCGCACCTGCTGGCGGCACAGTCCATCTGCCTCTCACCGTGACGGCACCGGATGGCACCGAAATCGTCTCCGCGGCCGCAGGCTTGGGCATGGACGCGATGTGCCCGGCGGCTCCGAAGGCTGACGATAAGAACAAGGGCGGTCAGAACGATCAGTCCGGTACGGATGATCAGCAGAAGAAGGACGACCAGCCGAACAAGGACGATCAGTCCGGCACAAAGGATCAGAAGTCTCAGCACGGGAACAACCCCGGTGACAAGCCGAACACCAATGCGAATGGCAAGCCGAACACCGGCTCCATGCCGATGACCGGCGTCGACGCCGCATCCGCAAGCCTCGCAATGCTTGTGCTCCTCGGCCTCGGCGGCGCCGCCATCAGCGTCCGAAAGGCACGCAAGTAATGCGCCACAGCCAATAGTTCAGGCACACACCTGAATCACCGGGGCCGGGTTGGCACGCCAACCCGGCCCCGCCTGTCTACGATAACGTGCCTTCACCCACGAAAATCCCCCGAGAATCGCATACAAACAGCCATTTTCCCGTATACTCGCGGTTGCTAGAATGAATGCGTCCTACCCCCCCCCCAAAACTCAAGGGATTTTCAATGAAGAAATACACCCGAGCGCTCGCCATCGCAGCAGCGCTCCCCCTCATGGCAACAGCGCCAATCGCTGCTGCCCAGCAAACCCCCGCACCGGCGTCGGGAGAAACCCACACCAAAACGATCCGGGTGGCAACGTTCAACGCGTCACTGAACCGCAACTCGCTCGGCGAACTGCAACGCGATCTGTCCAGCCCAGATAACCAGCAGGCGAAGAACGCCGCAGAAACGATCCAGCGCAACGCGCCCGATATTGTGCTTGTCAACGAGTTCGATTACGACGCCGCCGGCACCTCCGTGGATCTGTTCCGCAAAAACTATCTCGAGGTCAGCCATAATGGGGCGCCAGCCCAGAAGTACCCGTACGCGTGGCACGGGCCAGTGAACACGGGCGTCGATTCCGGTTTCGATCTGAATAACAACGGTAAGCTCGGCGAGCCAGACGACGGCTGGGGCTTCGGCCTGTTCCCGGGCCAATACGGCTTCGTGGTGTACTCGAAGTATCCGATCAAGATGGATCAGGTGCGCACGTTCCAGAAGTTCCTGTGGAAGGACATGCCGGGCAACCTCATGCCGATGAATCCGGACGGCACACCGTTCTACTCGCCGGACGAGACTGCCGCTTTCCCGCTGTCATCCAAGACCCACGCGGATATCCCGGTGGATGTGAACGGCACGACCGTGCACGTGCTCGCCGATCACCCCACTCCCCCGATCGATGGCCCCGAGAAGCGCAACTCGCACCGTAACTTCGACGAGATTCGCCTGTGGGCCGATTACATTTCCGGTACGGCAGATTACCTGTACGACGACGCCGGCAAGAAGGGTTCCTTGCCGAAGGATGCGAACTTCGTGATCGTTGGCGATCACAACTCGGATCCGATCGACGGCGGTTCGTGGCCGGGTGCGATCGCGCAGCTTCTGGAGAACCCGCGGGTTGTCGATACGCTGCCGACGTCGGAGGGTGGCCCGGCGGCCGCGAAACTGCAGGGCCAGGCGAACGATACCCACAAGAGTGATCCAAAGTACGATACGGCTGACTTCTCGGACAAGTCGGTGGGCAACCTGCGCGTGGATTATGTATTGCCGAATGCGGGCACGAAGGTGTTGGACGCGAAGGTGTTCTGGCCGCTTCCGGGTTCGGAGCTTGAGAGGCTCGTGGGCTACAGCTACCCGCTGCCGACGTCGGATCATCGCCTCGTGTACGCGGATCTGCAGTTCCCTGCCACGGTTGTAGCAAAGCCGGCACCCGCGCCGACGGGTGAGCCGACGGCAACACCTTCGCCGACGACGAAGCCTGAGCCGACGCAGAAGGCGACGCAGGATCCCACGCCGACCACCAGCGCAACGAACACAGCCCCGACGTCGGCTGCCCCGACGTCGTCGGCAGTGCCGAGCCAGGACTCACCGAGTGCGAGCCCGCAACGCGGCGGGAACCTGGCGTTCACGGGCGCGTCGGTGGCCGTGGTCGGCGTGATTGGCCTGGTTCTCCTCGCCGCGGGCGTGGTGATCGCGATCCTGCGCAAGCGGAAGTAACCGCAATCTTGCGCACGCACCAATAGCCGCGCTAGAGCGAAGCCAACTGAATGGAAGAAAGCCTTTCACATGAGTGGTTGAGGGGTGACGGTAGCAAGCCGTCACCCCTCAACCACGCTCGGAGGCGACAATATCGAGAAACACACCAGCCGCTTCTACCGATACACGTCCCGCCGATTGCCGATCTTGACTACCACGACGACGAGCCTGCGATCCTCCACCGTATAGATGATCCGATAATCGCCGACGCATACCCGCAATCCTGGCCGGCCTTTCAGCGCCTTCACCCGCGGCGGGTACGGATCGCGCGCAAGAAGCGCGATTGCTCCGCGGATTTTTGCCTGCTCCTCGGGAGGAACTTTCTTCAGCTGCCGCAGAGCCGCAGGACGAAACTCGATCGAGTACGGCCCGCTTAGCTCCATCCGAGTTCAGCCTTCACCACGTCCCACGGGATGTTTTCACCCTCTTCAGCCATCGCTTCGTCAAAATCAGCAATGTCCTCGATCTCCTCGAGAGCGTCCATCAGCTGTTCATATCGAAGCGCGCTAATGAGCACCGCCTCTGCGGCGCCGTGCCGCTCAACGAAAACAGCCTCCTCCTGAGCCGCGTCGATGGCGGACGCAAGATTTTTTCGCATTTCAGAAACACTCGTTACCGTCATACAAAAATTGTACAATTCGTACCACGATTTGTACATTAAATTAATGGTCGCAGGCTCCCTTCGCTCATCAACAATCTCATGATCTGATCGAGATTTCTTGAGCTTATTTTGTAATCTGCACAGATCTACAATTACTCACATGACGAACAACGAATCGCAAGGCTCTTCACAAGCACAAAGTAGCCTCGACACGCATATCGTGCCATCCAACCGATGGGAACGCCACTCACAATGGGCACTCACCGCTTTCGCCCTTATTTTCCTCACATTGTACGGGTGGGATGTCATTGGTGATCTGAAAGGTGCCGGCCACTCGTGGGCATCGTTCGGCATGAATGCGGGGGGTTCAGGCGGTCAATGCATCATTTAGTTGTTGGGCTAGTGTCTCATGTGGGGTGGCGCCTTTGAGGACGACGCGGGCGCGGTTGTTGAGTTCGTCTTGGGCTTCTTGGACTTGGGCATCGGTGATGGTGGCGAAGTTCGTTCCTTTGGGGAAGTACTCGCGGATGTCACGGTTGAGTCGCTCGTTCGAGGGCCGCTGCCAGGGAGAGTGGGGGTCAGCGAAAAACACTTTCACTCCCGTCGCGATCGTGAAGGACGGGGTTTGAGCCATTTCCGAGCCCTGGTCCCACGTGATCGTTTCAAACTTCCCGGGTAAAGACTTCACCATCGTGACCAACTCATCGACCACAGTCTTCGAGTCACGTCCCGCTCCGAGCCGGTGCATCAACACAAACCGTGAACGCCGCTCAACGAGCGTGATCAACGCTGTCCCATGCCCATCCTTACCACCACCAACAACCAGATCGCCTTCCCAATGCCCAGGAACAGCCCGATCACTGGCCTGGGGAGGGCGCATCGAGATCTGGGCACCTTCGACCCATGTTTTCCTCCCACGCCCCGGAAGCCCTGCAAGACGCGACCGAGGAATACGATTCTTCCGTCCCGAACGCAACGCTTTTTCACGTTTCAGTTCCTGCGCGAGTGAACCTACCCCTTGAACATATAAGGCTTGATAAATCGCTTCGACACTCACGTGCATCTCCCTATCATCTGGATACAAGTGTCGTAACCGTACCGCGACTTGCTGGGGTGAATACCGTTGATTGAGCAACCCCACCACAACCTCCCGAAGACGCGTGTTGGCCTGGAGTTTCAATGGTTTAGGACGTGCCCTACGCTCGAATGCTTTGCGTGAAGCCACACCCGCATCATAGGACCCATCCACGCGTTGGGAACGGTTAATCTCACGCGTGATCGTTGACGGGGAGCGTTTGAGGCGGATCGCGATCTGCCGGCCAGAGTATCCTTGGTCTAACAGCAACGCGATCGCGACACGTTCTTTACTCGTGATACGACGCCCGCGCCCAACGTTGCCGCTGCCAACCTGGTCCACACTTGCAAGATGACGAGTCCCGCCACGGCGGCCTCGTCGTAACGCATTTTCCATGTCGCCTAACGCTACCCTGCATTGACGGACCCATTCACGGCAATACCCAAGCTCATGCGCAATATCCGTATTCGTCCATCCCTGGCCAATCAACTCGACCGCACGTTGACGATCACGCTCACGAACCTAGGCAAGAGACCCATGCGGGCCCGTCGCGAGGACTAGACCCGCCTCACGACACCACCTGCGGATCGTTTCCCGTGACATTCCCAACCGGCGAGAAAGACTCGACGCGCTCTCCCCACCCCGAATACACTCCAACACCACAGGCTTCACACAAAGCCACTTCCCGGCCATACCAACACACCCCAATCAGATAGTGCATTGACCCCAAGAACCTACCTGCAATTTGGGCAATCTTTGCGGTCGATTACGTGATCCGACTGGCGCTTTCAAAACGAAAGCTCCACTGGTTCATACACCATCTTGTCGACCTGGCTATTGTGGCGTTACCTCTCTTGCGGCCGTTACGATTGCTTCAATTGATCAATCTGGTCAAGATCCTAGGTAAGAGTGCCAGCGCCACTTTTCGAGGGAAACTTGCGCTCTACTCAAGTGCAAGCGTTTTCCTTCTCGTGCTCGTGGGATCTCTCGCGGTTCTCGACGCCGAACGGGGAGAGCCAAATACTCTTATCCATGATTTTCCCGATGCTCTGTGGTGGGCGGTTTGCACAATCACAACAGTCGGCTACGGTGACCTTTACCCAATTTCGTGGACTGGTCGCGCAATTGCGGTCTGCATGATGGTTGCCGGCGTCGCATTGATCGGCGTTGTCACCGCCTCGATAGCGTCATGGATCGTAGAAACGATTGAAACTAATTCCGACGCTCGTGAAGCAACTCTCGAGGATGAGATTACGGCACTTCGAGCAGAAATTAACGCATTACGGCAGCAACTCAGTCCCGCAACGAACCCGAATTCCATGAGCGAAAATCATGCTAGCAATGGGTAGCCAGAAACACCTACCCTCGCTCGCGATTTCCCTAACACACCGACGTCGTCGGTTACATCTCCCAAGGGTTAACGAGTTTCACCCCGGTCCCCTGGAAATCTTTCACATTCCGGGTTGCACACACGTCGTCATTTGCTAGGCAAATCGCAGCTATCTGCGCGTCGGCCGTCGAGATCGGCCTCCCCGCGCGCGAGCGAGCCTTGACAACTTGCGCATAGATAGCTGCTTCGGCTTCACCGAAAGGAAGAATTGCACGCGTGCCAAGGTAAGGCTCGACGACGGTGGCGAAAGTTGTTGCAAGATAGCGCTGGCGCTTCCCCTGAGGCATCAACGCCAAACCCGCATTGATTTCTGCCAACGTAATCGATGTGATCGCGAAGTCATCACGCACGGAACGCACCCACGAGACAACCGATTCGTTCGGGTTTCCTCGCATAAGCTCCGAAATAACGTTTGTGTCGAGAACAATCACTCGAAGATCGCCACCCGCGCTTGATCATTACGCGCAGGGACCACGAACTCATCCCCTTCGGGTCCACCGCTAAACGCATCGAGGATGGCCACGCCGATGTTCGGCCGCCGAACAGCTTGTGTCAGAATTTCGCGGACCTCGGCCTCCATTGATCGACCGTTTTCTTTCGCACGATGTGCAATGCCAGATTTCACCGCATCATCAAGGCCACGCACAAGAATTGACGCCATCACGCCTCCCCTCATTGCTATCATCAACGATAGCATTTAAAGCTCTCGCCAGGAAGCCCCGTCCCACCTAGCGGTACACGTCCCGCCGGTTGCCGATCTTTACCACCGCAACAACGAGGCGACGATCTTCCACCGCATAGATGATCCGATCATCACCAACGCGTACCCGCAATCCTGGCCGGCCTTTCAGCGCTTTCACCCGCGGCGGGTACGGATCGCGTGCAAGAAGCGCGGGAATATTCCCACTATGCGCGGCGCAGGTGGATGATCCGATCGTCACGGTGATGCGCACCGGCGCCGCCGCTCACATTCCGGGGGCGGCGCTCGTTGGTGACGACGTCCCAACCGCCGCGCTCGAGCGCGAGGGCGAGAACGGCGTCGGGACCGACGTAGTCCTCCGGGTTCCAGCCGTGTCCTGGCGCGACGTCGGCGTGGTGGACGAAAACCAGGTGCCCGCCGGGCGCGACGACGTCGAGCAGGCGCGCCTGTGCAGCCCCGTCGTCGGTGCGGCGCAAAGCCGGGTACATGGCGACCACCAAATCAAAGTCGCTGGGGAGTTCGGCGTCGACAAGCCCTGCAGGAACGCCGGTGACGCTCACGTCCGAAGCCGCAGCGAGCGCGAGCGCGTGGCCCGCAACTCACAAGCCTTAATGAGAATCGTGCGCAAATTATTCCCGTACGCTCGGAATTGCCACCGTACACGCAACCTGCCCGGAAAGCCTGCGAATCAGCGCATACACAAGCAACCCCAGGGCAGCTACAGCGAGAAGCGGCTGGAGCGGCGCGAAATAGCTGATCGCACCGGAATAGCCCAGCGCTAGCAATGCAATTTTGTTACACACCGGGCAACCCACCGCAAACCAACCCAACGCGGTACCGAGCAGGCCGAGCGAGCCGCGGTCTGTCGACGGCTGCGCACCGACGTCGCCAGCTGGCGTGCCAACGTATGTGCCGAGCAAGAGTCCGGTGAGCACCGCCGTCGCGATCCAGACCGGATAGTTCCACGCAACCGGCGCAATATCGCGGCCGAACACAGAATTTGGAATCAGAACCGTAGCGAAACCGATCAACAAAGCCGTTCCGAGCGCGCCCGCGGCCGCAACAAGCCATGCTCGGGCACTCCACGATTTAATTCCCACCCACGCGAACGAAAAATGATGCATATCCCCCATCATCCCCGAGAGCAGTGACAACTGCAATACCCCTGCGATGCTCCTGCCACGAGCCTCGACATCGGCGATAGATCTGCCACAGACATCAGCTGACTTCGTCGAAACACGGCTCCAAGCTATCGGGGCTTAAAGGCCAAAAAGTAGGGCCGCCCCGGTGGGGCGACCCTACTGAAAAGTTGTGTTTTAGACGTTAAACATGAACTCGACGACGTCGCCGTCTTGCATCACGTAGTCCTTGCCCTCTATGCGCAGGTGGCCGTGGGCCTTTGCTTCGGCCATCGAGCCGTACTGGACGAGATCATCGAAGGAAACGATCTGGGCCTTGATGAAGCCGCGCTCAAAATCGGTGTGGATCACGCCAGCTGCCTGCGGCGCCGTATCGCCCTTGTGGATGGTCCACGCACGGGCTTCCTTCGGGCCGGCCGTCAGATACGTCTGCAAGCCGAGGGTATCGAAGCCCACACGCGCCAGCTGATCGAGGCCCGATTCCGTCTGACCAGTGGATTCGAGCATTTCACGAGCTTCGTCTTCATCCAGCTCGATGAGCTCGGATTCAAACTTGGCGTCGAGGAAGATCGCCTGCGCGGGCGCAACAAGTTCGCGCAGCTTGGCCTGCATGTCGGTGTCGGCCAGGCCGTCGTCGTCGGTGTTGAAGACGTAGATGAAAGGTTTGGACGTCATCAACTGGAAAGTCTTCAGGATGTCCTGATCGAGGTGCTTTCCGGCCGCGAAGAGGGTTTTGCCCTCCTCGAGGATCGCGAGCGCCTCCTGCGCGGTAGTGACGTATTCCTTCGGAATCTTCTTGCCCGTGAGCTCCTTCTGCAGGCGCGGGAGCTGCTTTTCAAGGGTCTGGATATCGGCCAGCACCAGCTCGGTGGTGATGGTTTCGATATCCGACGCCGGGTCCACCTTGCCGTCCACGTGAGTGACATCCGGGTCAGCAAACGCGCGCGTGACCTGGCAAATCGCATCCGCCTCGCGGATGTTCGCGAGGAACTGGTTGCCGAGACCTTCGCCTTCCGACGCACCGCGCACGATGCCCGCGATATCCACGAAGGAGACCGTTGCCGGCAGAACCTTCTGCGAGCCGAAGATCTCCGCGAGCTTATTCAGGCGCGGATCAGGAAGCGGCACCACGCCGACGTTGGGCTCGATCGTTGCGAACGGGTAGTTCGCGGCGAGCACGTTTGCGCGCGTAAGCGCATTGAACAAGGTGGACTTTCCCACGTTGGGGAGTCCTGCAATTCCGATAGTTAAAGCCACGGCTCCATTGTAGTGGCGTGGTGGCACAGTTCCCAGCCCACGCCCCAGATGTGTCCGACGCCTGGGTGTGGATGGCGTACGCATACGGAAGCGCCACTTCTGGGCTCCTGGGAGTTCCCCTCCACGCCTGCGGCGCGGAGCCTCCCCCTTACGCCCTGAAGTGGCGCTTCCTCCTGCTCAATCACCGCTACCCGGTTTCTTTCACGACGCCGGGGCGCGGCGCGCGAAAGTGATCGCCGTTTTTTGTCATACCCCCTCGATAGTGTTGGGGGTATGAACATTTCAGTGGGATTTTTGATGGTGATCATCGCGCTGGCGTTGGCGTGCGGCGCGGCTGTGGGCTGGGCTTTTGCCGCAAGTCGGGGCCGCGCGGGGGTGGATGCGGCGCGGGCGGAGGCGGATTCCGCCCGCGCCGCCGCCCAGGCATCGCGCGAACAATTATTGGTGGCGCAGGGGCAGCAGGCACGGCTCGAAGATGATTTTGAGCGTCTGGCGGAGAAATCGCAGGAGGAATCTGCCTTGTTGGCCGCCCTGTCTCCGATTGCGCATCAATTGGGGCAGGTGGATCGGTATGTGCGCTCGCTCGATGCGAAGAATGCGGAGCAGTTTGCACGCATTGGCCAGCAACTGGCGAACGATGCGAAAACAACGGTCCAGCTGGCATCCACTACACAGTCACTCGCATCAGCGATGCGCAACTCCTCGGCACGTGGCGCCTGGGGCGAGGTGCAGTTGCGGCGCGTGGTGGAAGCTGCGGGGATGCTCGCTCATATGGATTTCGACGAGCAAAAGGCCTCGGCAGGATTTGTCGATTCCGGATCGGCTTCAGGCGCGGGAAACGCCGTGTCCGGAGCGCCGAGTAAGGGCCGCCCAGATATGCTGATTCATCTGCCTGGCGGTGGCCAGATCCCCATCGATTCGAAGGTGCCGATGGGCGCATACCTGGAGGCGATGGAGATCTCACCGTCGGATCTCGAGCGCGCGAAGGAGCGTGCCGGGCACCTCACTGATCACGCGAAGGCTGTGCGAAGCCATGTGAACACGCTGGTCAAGCGCAATTATCCGGGCGATTTTGCAAATTCACCGCAGCTCACCGTGATGTTCTTGCCGTCCGAGGCGCTGCTCTCACAGGCACTCGATTCGGATCCAGGATTGCTCGAATACGCGCTCGGCCAAGGAGTCATCCCTACCTCCCCCGCATCGCTCCTGGCTCTATTGCGTTCTGTGGCAGCGGTATGGCGCAGCGAATCTGCCTCAGCGGAAGCAGCCGAAATTGTGGCCGTCGGGCGTGAACTCGTCGATCGCCTGAGCGTGTTCGTGGATCACCTTGCCAAGCTCGGCAAATCACTCCAAGGATCAGTGAAGGCATACAACTCGGCGATGGCCTCGCTTGAGAGTCGCGTCCTGGTGTCCTACCGGAAGTTCGATTCCCTGGGCGAAAAGGCCAAAGCGTTACAAGCACCACCGCAAATCAGTAGCGAGGCGGCTCAGATCCGCGAAGCCACAGCCCCTGAGTTATGAAACCTCAAGCGCACTCACCCTGATCTGCGATCGCTCAACCTCTGAGGCAACACAAAAAGAAAATCTTGCCGCTGGAAATGGTGTGGGGTGTGACACCCCACAGCCTCAGCTCTCGTTCGCCTCGCCGATTCGATGAGTCGAGCGGGCGTTGGAAACGCCTGCCTTACGGTCGCGTACCTTGTGCGGTCGATCCACTTCCACACCGGTGGCCTTCAGATCACCACGGAGATTCTTCGGGAGGGAGAAATGCACGTCCTCAGTCACTGTCGAGACCGGCTCCACAGCCGTAAAACCGCGAGCCTTGAGCCAGTCAACAACCTCGCGAACCAGGATCTCCGGAACGGAAGCACCCGACGTCACGCCGATCGTCGTCGCACCCTCGAACCACTCCTGACGAAGTTCATCTGCCTTGTCTACGCGCTGTGCACTACCAGCACCAGCCTCCAGCGCCACCTCAACCAGGCGAACCGAATTCGAGGAATTCGCAGAACCCACCACGATCACCACGTCGGATTCGGGAGCCATCTTCTTTACCGCACCCTGGCGGTTCTGGGTGGCGTAGCAAATGTCATCCGAGGGCGGATCAATCAGATTCGGGAACTTTGCGCGCAGGCGCTCAACCGTCGCCATCGTCTCGTCCACCGAGAGCGTAGTCTGCGAAATCCACACCACACGATCCGGATCGCGAACCTCAATCCCATCCACATCCTCGGGCCCGTTCACCACCTGGATATGCGAGGGAGCCTCACCCTGCGTCCCTTCCACTTCCTCGTGCCCATCGTGACCGATCAGGAGGATGTCGTAATCATCATTCGCGAACCGCACCGCCTGCTTGTGCACTTTCGTTACGAGCGGGCAGGTCGCATCGATCGTCAGCAGGTTCCGGCGCTGTGCTTCTTCGTGAACCGCGGGAGAAACACCATGAGCCGAGAACACCACGCGGGCACCCTCGGGCACCTCGTCAGTCTCGGAAACGAAGATCGCACCGCGCTTGGTGAGCGTCTCCACCACGAATTTGTTGTGCACAATCTCCTTGCGCACATACACCGGAGCGCCGTACAGCTCGAGGGCTTTCTCCACGGTGTCCACCGCGCGATCAACACCCGCACAATACCCGCGCGGGGTTGCGATCAAGATACGCTTTCCGTCTGCCGATGCCTCAGAAGGAATATCGGCAGGGAAAGCGGAGGAACCAGCAAGCGAAACAGTATTCTCAGTCACGCCTCCACCCTAAGGGAAAATCTGGCGTCACGCGAGAGAGTGCGCACACATCATCCCCATATACTCGGCAACCAGCCCGTGATCCACTGCACCCCCTCCCCTCTCGCACCGCCGTCTCGTCACCCTGAGCATGCCTTTCTACTCACCCGCCACCAATGTCAGCCCTCTAGGATAGAAACCGTGAAGTATCCCGTACCTGCAGATCTGCCTCAAACAGCGGCCGCCACCACGCCAGAGCGGCCGTGGCCACTCGCGCTCCTCAACAAGAAGATCGAAGAATACGTCTCCGCCATGTCGATGATGTGGGTGGAAGGCGAAATCACAGAGTTCGTGCGCCGGCCCGGATCGAAGGTCCAGTTCCTCACTCTCACGGACCTCTACGAGAAAGCCTCCATCACCGTCAAGATCTTCTCCCATGCTCTCGCCCCCACAGTCGAGGTGGGCCAACACGTGGTAGTTCAGGCGAAACCCGATTTCTATAAAGTCAACGGTTCCCTTTCACTCTTCGCGCAAGAGATCCGCCAGGTCGGCCTTGGCGATCTCCTTGCACGCATCGAAGCTCTCAAGGCCAAGCTCGCAGCCGAAGGCCTTTTCGACGCGCGCCGGAAAAAGCCCCTCCCGTTCCTCCCCGCGAAGATCGGCCTGATCTGCGGCCGCAACGCAAAAGCCAAACACGACGTACTCGAAAACACCTACAACCGTTGGCCAGACGCCCAGTTCGAGATCCGCGAGGTCGCCGTCCAAGGAACAAACGCCGTGGCCGAGATCATCCCCGCTCTCGAAGAACTCGATGCGGACCCAACGGTTTCCGTCATCATCATTACGCGTGGCGGAGGCTCGGTCGAAGATCTCCTCCCCTTCTCAGACGAAACTCTCGCCCGCGCCGTCGCAGCCGCACACACGCCCATCGTTTCCGCGATCGGGCACGAAACCGATTCACCAATCCTTGATCTCGTGGCAGACTTCCGCGCCTCCACCCCAACCGACGCCGCAAAAAACGTCGTCCCCGACGTCGGCGAACTGCGCCAAGATCTCGCCGTCGGCCTACGTCGTGGCCGCCTCGCGATCGACCGTCTCCTCGACGGCGCAACCAACGAGATTTCCACCCTCCGCTCACGCCCAGTGATGGCAACGCCGGAACACATGGTCGATGCGAGGGAAGAAGATATTTCCGGCTTGCGGGAGTGGGCTGCACAATATATCAATGGGTATGTAGAAACTCGGAGGGCCGATATTTCGGCGATAACTCGCCAACTACGGACTTTGTCCCCACTTTCCACGCTCAACCGCGGATACGCTGTGTTAAGGACACATGAGGGCCATATTGTCCGCTCCCCTCGGGATGTCACTCCTGGGGAGAGCCTCACGGCAACGTTGGCGGAGGGCTCATTGGATCTCACATCCAGCACCCACCCTCATAAATAACGCATTCAGGATAGGAGAGAACATGGCAGACACCACCACAGCAACGAGCTCTGCTCCGCTCACCCCTGAAGAACTCGACGCCAAGGTAGCAGGGCTGTCGTTCGAAGACGCCCGCGCAAAACTCGTCGAAATCGTTTCCCGGCTCGAGCAGGGCAACCTCCCACTCGAAGACGCACTCACCATGTGGGAACTCGGCGAAGCACTCGCGCGTCGTTGCGAACGCTGGCTCGACGGCGCCCGCCAGCGTCTCGCCGCCGCACACACCTCCACCCGCGAGGGTGAGGAGACACCACAATGAGCACGTTCGTGATCGGCGAATCCCTCGTCGACGTCATCCACTCCCCCGCCGGAGTCACCCGCCACCCCGGCGGCTCCCCGTTCGCCACCGCCGTCGGGCTCGCACTGCTCGGCCGGCGCACACAACTCCTCACCCGCATCGGCGACGACGCCGACGGCACGCTCCTGCGTGCGCGCCTGGAAGAATCAGGAGTCGAACTCGTCAACGGATCTGTGGACAATCGCCCCACCTCCACAGCTCACGCCACCATCAATGAACGCGGCGCCGCATCCTACGAGTTCTCACTCGTCTCAGATTTCCCGATGCCACCCGAGGATCCCGCGCTCCGCGCAAAAATCCAAGAACACGCGCCCCGCGCCGTCCACGTTGGCTCCCTCGGCGCCCACCTCGAACCCGGCCGCCAAGCCGTGCTCGAATGGCTCAAGCTGTACGCTGGCCGATCAACCGTCACCTACGATCCGAACATTCGTCTCAACGTCATGGGAAGCGCGCACACCGTGCTCGCCCAAATCGACGAAATGATGCCCTACATCGACGTCGTGAAAGCATCGGATGAAGATATCGCGGCGCTCCTTGGCGAAATCTCGCCGGCAGAAGCCGCGAAATACTTCCTCAACCGAGGCGCCAAACTCGCCGTGATCACGCGCGGCCCAGAAGGCGTACTCCTCGCAACCTCCCACGAATCAGTCGCACTACCCGCGGCGATGGTTGAGGTTGTGGATACGGTTGGAGCAGGCGACGCCATGACGGCAGCCCTCATCGACGGCCTCGGCCGTTTCTCCGTACTCGGCGGCGAAGAAACCGCACACATCGCTGATCTCTCCGCGCCCGTGCTTCGTTCGCTCGGTGCCTACGCGGCTGCCGCAGCCGGCATCGCCATCACGCGCGCCGGCGCAAACCCGCCAACCCGCGCCGAACTGCAAGCCGAATCCGAACTCTACGCACGCTAGTATCGGCGCCAACCCGCACCGAAACCGCGCCGGTCTCGTACGCTCCTTGCGCACCGCCGTTGGGAATCGGCCCGGCGCAAACACCGCTGAAACCGCAAGCGCTACTTGCCCATGCGACGATCCCGCGTCGAAAAATCGCGGATCGCGCGCAAGAAATCGACCCGGCGGAAATCAGGCCAGTACGTCTCGCAAAAATACAGTTCCGTGTGAACCGTCTGCCACAGCATGAAGCCACTCATCCGCTGCTCGCCCGACGTACGAATAATCAGATCCGGATCTGGCTGACCCGCCGTATACATGTGGTCCGAAATCTCGTTGATCGACAGCGAATTCGCCACGTCCTCGAGCGTCTCGCCGGCGGCCGCACGCTCAAGCAGATACTCGCGCACCGCCTGCGTCACCTCCTGGCGACCGCCATAGCCAATCGCAACATTCACCATCATCGCCTCAGGCGCCTTCACCGAACGCGCCGCCGCCGCCTCAAGACGCTGCGCCGCCTGCTCGGGCAACAAGCTCAAATCCCCCAAAACGCGCACATTCCAACGCCCCGAATCGGCGAGCGTATCCACCGCGTCACCAATAATCCCGATCAGATCATTGAGCTCCGCCGCCGCACGCGACAGATTATCCGTGGACAGCATCCACAACGTGACAATCTTGATCCCGGCCGCCTCACACCAGCCGAGCACCTCACTGACATGGTCCGCGCCCTTGCGGTGCCCGTTCGCCGCCGACGTACCCAGCGCCTTCGCCCAACGCCGATTCCCATCCAGAATGATGCCCACATGCGCCGGCACGGCAGCGGAATCAATCTCAGCCTCGAGCATGCGCTCATACAACGAGTACAAAAACTCGGGTATCCACATCAGGCGGCTCCTTTCTTCGTGCCTATTCTACCGGGCGCAGGCCGCGGAACGTGCACGCTTGCAACTTCGCAAGCGACGCGCACACGCCGCCAGCGGGCCCGACGTCGGGCGGCGGCACGGGCGTCGGGCGCCGTCCGACGTCGGCGGTTTGCGGAGCGCACGCCGTTTGCCGGTTGGGAACGTCACCCGCACATTGCGTCAGGCGCGCCTCGCCTCTAGCCTTGTGGTGAACAAGGAGAACCATGAACGCGAACACGCAAACACACAACGAAGCCCCAGCCCCGACGTCGGGCACGGGCACCGCCGTCGCCGGCCGAGAGCCGGGACGCACCTCAACCACCCCGACGACGAAGCGGCTGTCCGCCATGAGCCGTGCGGAGCGCAAAGCGTACCTCGCGTCCGCACCGAAACCGAAAGCACGCGGCTGGATCCACGCGTTCACGGCGCCGCTCGCCCTCGCCAACGGAATCCTGCTCGTGATCTTCGCGCCGACCGTTGGGCGGCTGCTCGCCGCGATCGTGTTCATGATCGCAGGGCTCATCCTGTTTGGGAACTCCGCTGTGTACCACCTCGGGCCGTGGGCACCGCGCGTGAAAGGGATCCTGCAGAAAATCGACCATTCGAATATTTTCATCCTGATCGCGGGGACCTATACGCCGCTCTCGGTGTCGCTGCTCAGCCCGGGGATGGCAGGGCTCGTACTCGGGCTCGTGTGGGGCGGCGCGGCGATCGGGATCGGGATGGCACTGTTCTGGCCGTCGGCCCCACGCTGGCTCACCACGCTCACGTACGTGGCGCTTGGCTGGGTTGCGATCTGGTTCGTGCCGCACTTTTATGCCGCGGGCGGGGCAGCGATCGTGTGGCTCATCGCCGCGGGCGGCATCGCCTACACCATCGGCGCGGTGTTTTACGGCACGCGCTGGCCGAATCCGTGGCCGCGCCACTTCGGGTTCCACGAGTTCTTCCACACCGGCACTGCAGTCGGGTACGCCTGCCACTGCGTGGCCACCTGGCTCGCGATTTTGTCGTAACGGAGGCTTGGCACCAACAAACCGGAGACGAGGCGGGGTGAGTATGCCAAAAATGGCATACTCACCCCGCCTCAGCCCTCTGACAGCAGACCACTGCGTGGAAACCGGTAGAGCAATCCGCACAAACCGCCTAAACTATCCCCAAACGTGAGCCAGGACACGCCTGAGTGTGGGTTTAACGGCACGACGCCGTCGCCGCCCTCGCGCAGGAACCTCCGGGCCACAACGCAACCCGCCCAGGGCGCGGATACGTCCGCACACGTGAGGAGAAAAAATGGCAAAAGCAAAGTGGTCGGCGCTACCGACACAGACACTGCGAGCAGGCGAAGGCTTCAGCCTCGCCGATTTCGACGCGAGCGCAACCCCCGGCTGGTCGGCCGGCAAGGCGGCAGCCGAGAAGTTCATGGCCGCGCGAGGCGAACTCCTCTCCGAGCTCCAGGAGCGCTTCTTCGCAAACGCGAAAGAAGGTGACCCACGCAAGCTCCTCCTTGTTGTCCAGGGCCTGGATACCGCCGGAAAGGGCGGGATCGCGCGCCACGTGCTCGGGATGGTGGATCCGCAAGGCGTGCAGCTCGCATCCTTCGGGGTGCCCACCGAGGAAGAACGCGCCCACCACTACCTGTGGCGCATCGAGCGCGCACTGCCCACACCTGGAAAAATCGGCCTCTTCGACCGCTCCCACTATGAGGACGTGCTCGTGGTACGCGTCGAAAATCTCGTACCGCAGGATGTGTGGGAACCGCGCTACGAGGAGATCAACGCCTGGGAACGCAACCTCGTGGAAAACGAGAATTTCACCATCATCAAAGTGGCGCTGATGCCGAGCCACGCCGAGCAGAGCGTGCGCCTTGCCGAGCGCCTCGCCCGCCGCGACAAGTGGTGGAAATACAACCCGTCGGACGTGGACACGCGCGAAAAGTGGCCCGACTACCTCGAGGCCTACCAGGCGGTGCTCGACCGCACGTCCACCGACGTCGCGCCGTGGTACGTGGTGCCCGCGGATCACAAGTGGTACGCGCGCCTCGCCGTCACCGAGTTGCTCACGCAGGCGCTGATCGGCTTCGAGCAGGAGTGGCCGGTCCCCGAGTGGGATCTGACCACCGAAAAGAAGCGCTTGCGTTCGACGATGACAAAGGAGGAACGCAAGGCGACGCAGGCCGCGCTCGACGGCACGAAGAAAAAGGTCAAGGGCGCGATCGCGGACTTTGAGAAGGCTGTGGCGAAGGCGGTTAAGGGGCGCTAGGTGGCCCGCACCAGCACTGGTCAGTGCTAACTGGAGACAAGACGGTGGGCTCATGCTATTTTTGGCGTGAGCCCACCGTCACAATCCCCGCGTCGTTCACACACTCTAAGTAGCCCCAGTTACCCGATCGGCTCCAGGCCGTCGATGCGCTCGAAAAGGTCAGTTTCGGCGTCGGCCCACCCCACCGAGCTGAGCGCGAGGTGGAACTGCTCCCACGGCCACACGCGCGCCTCGAGGTCACGCGGAACCGCGAAGAAAATGCCATTCGGGTCGATCTGGGTGGCGTGAGCCGCGAGGGCGGCGTCGCGCGCAGGGAAGAATTCAGCAACGTCGATCGACGCCTCTCCTGCCACCGACGGGTGCCCCTCTGCGTGATGCACCCACTCAGTGAAGACCGCCGGCAACCCGGCAGCAACCATCGCCGAATCGAGGGTGCGCATACGTTGCACCGAGAAACCGGCGTCGTAGTACACCTTGGACACACGCCACGGTTCGCCAATTTCGGGAGCGTAGTTCGGGTCGGACGCGGCGGCGACGGCGGCCATGGAGATCACGTGTGTGCGGATGTGGTCGGGGTGCGGGTAGCCACCGCGCTCGTCGTAGGTGATGAGCACTTGCGGGCGGAACTCACGGATTTGCGCAACCAGCGCGCGGGTCGGCGCGTCGAGCCCGATCGCCGCGAAGCACCCCGCCGGCAGCGGCGGGAGAGGGTCACCCTCAGGCAGGCCGGAATCTTCGAAGCCGAGCCACACATGTTCCACCCCAAGGGCTGCCACCGACGCCGCCATTTCCCGACGTCGGTAGCCGGGCAGGTCGGCGGCAATTTCTGTGTTCCCGACGAGGGCCGGGTTGAGGATGCTTCCTCGCTCGCCGCCCGTGGCGGTTACTACGCGGACGCGGCCGAGATGAGCGTATTTTGCGAGCGTTCCTGCACCTTTTGAGGCTTCGTCATCGGGGTGCGCGTGAACGGCCATGAGCCTTCGCTGGTCGGTCATCGAACCCTCCGTTTCAAGTAGTTGAATTTTTAGTAATTTCTGCTTTCAACTACTTTAGCGCGCAGGCAGAGAATCAGCAACGCCCGTCCCGGCGCCGGCGTCGTACGCCCCCAACCGCCACAACCCCAGCCGCCGCACCCCAACCCCGGTGCACCCGTGCACAACTCCATCAATCGGGCCAGGCGTTGCTATATACGCAACGCCCACGCAAACTGATTGAGTTCTGCACGCAAGCTGTGCCCCGGCGCCGGCGTCGTACGCCCCCAGCCGATTCCCATGCCAACCGCACCCCAACCGGTGCTAGAATGCGGGGACGGCAAGTGCATGCCCACACTCGTGGGCATGCTTCTATGTGTAATGGCCCGCGCGGCCATGAAGGAGTGCATGATGGCAGAAAAGGCAGAAACTACCTGGATGTCGCAGGCGAGCTTCGATCGCCTCACGGCGGAGCTCGAGTCGATGAAGACCGAAGGCCGCGCGGAAATCGTCTCCCGTATCGAGGCGGCGCGCGCGGAGGGCGATCTGTCGGAGAACGGCGGCTACCACGCGGCGCGCGAGGAGCAGTCGAAGCTCGAGGGCCGTATTCAGGAGCTCACGTACCTGCTCGAGCATGCGGAGGTTTCGGACGAGCCGGTTTCAGCAGAAACTGTCGCGCCGGGCACCGTGATCACTGCGAAGGTGAACGGCAAGGACAAGCACTTCCTGCTCGGCTCTCGTGAGGCCGCCGGGCACGTCGAGATCGACGTCTACCCTGAGTCGGCGCCGCTGGGCGCCGCGATCCTCGGCCTCAAGGCCGGCGACACCACCTCCTACATCGCGCCGAACGGCAAGGAGTTCAGCGTGGAAATCATCAAGATCGAAGCTTTCGAGGGCTAAATGTTTCTTTTCCGTAGGCCAGAAATGGTAAAGCCTGAGGATGCGCTCCCCGGGCGCGAGAACGCGATCAACCCGAATCCAGCGCCGCACGCGATCCTCGGCACGGATCTGCTGGCGGAGCCGGCCGAGAACCAGGAAGTGATTTACCTGGCGGGCGGCTGCTACTGGGGCGTTGAAGAGATTTACTGGCAAATGCCGGGCGTGGTGTCGACGGCGGTGGGCTTCATGGGCGGCTACACCCCGAACCCCACATACCGCGAGGTGTGCACGGGCGAAACCGGCCACACGGAAACCGTGCGCGTGGTTTTCGATAAGACGAAAACCGATGTGGGCCAGATCCTTAAGACGTTCTACGAGATGCACGATCCGACATCGCTCAACAAGCAGGCGGGCGATATCGGCACGCAGTACCGTAGCGCCGTTTTCTACACGACCCACGAGCAGGGCCATACGGCGGTTGCGATGCGCGACGCCTACGAGAAGGTGCTGCGCGAGGCCGGCAAGGGCGAGATCGTGACGGAGTACAAGGCTGCGGAGGCTGCGGGCCCGTTCTTCCTCGCCGAGGAGGACCACCAGCAGTACCTGCACAAGGTTCCAAACGGCTACCGTTGCCATTCGGAGTCGGGGTTGCCGTGCCCGCTTCCGGGTTCGGGCCCGCTGGCCGGGATCTGAGCCGGGTCGACTTGGCGCGATAGCTGCCGACGCCGGTGCGCGGCTCGCGCCGAGCAACGCCGGCTGAGTCCGAGCGGTGTATGCGACGTGTGGGGCGGAAGGTTTTCCTTCCGCCCCACACGTTTACCCGCCGACGTCGGTGCGCGGCTCACGCGGTTAGGCGCGGCTTACGCCCCGGCGTCGGCTAGACTGGTGCCAAATGTTAACGCAACGAAAGGACACATAATGTCGAAGCTTCCTGAGGTGTCGGGCAAGTTCGGTGACGCGCCGGAGTTCACCTGGCCGGAGGGCGACGCCCCGAAGGGCCTCGCGGTTGAGGTGCTCGAGGAGGGATCGGGCCCGGTAGTGACGAAGGGCTCGGAGATCGAGGTGAACTACCACGGCCAGATTTGGAATGGCCCGGTGTTCGATTCGTCGTACTATCGCGGCTCGACCACATCATTCCCGATTGGTGTGGGAATGGTGATCCAGGGCTGGGATCAGGCGTTGGTCGGCAAGCAGGTCGGTACGCGCCTGGTGATGTCGGTGCCGCCGGAGAAGGGTTACGGCCCGATGGGCAACCCGCGCGCGGGTATCCACGGCGACGACGTCCTCGTTTTCGTTGTGGACATCGTCCGCGTGCACCAGCGCTGATTCGCGACGCCGGGGCCACGACTCGCGTGATAGCGGGAACATTTACGGGGTTTGTGGAGGATGGAGATCCTCCACAAACCCCGTTTGTTACACCAGCAACATGAAAATATCACGAGGGCGGCGGAAGCTTCGAGCTTCCGCCGCCCTCGTTCATCCCCGCCTGCTTTCATTGCCCGCAGGCTGGCGAGAACCAGGATGCCATCGCTTTAGCGATCCGAGGCAAGCATCGCCGCGAGGCGCAGAACCTCAACGTAGATCCACAGGATCGTCATCACGATGGCGATGCCGACGGTCCACGCGAACTCCTTCGGAGCACCGTTGGCGATTGCGGTGTTCACATCCTCGAAATCGCCGATCAGCATGTAGGAAGCCACAACAATCATCACCACGCCAAGGATGATGCCGAGCGGCAGACCCATCACGGTCACAGAGCGCAGGCCCCACGCACCGGTAGTCACGCCGAACGCCATGAGCAGCATGTTCACCACAGCGAAGATCAGACCAGCGAGCGCCACTGCGAGAACGATCTTTCGACCCTTCGGAGTGGTGCGCACAGCGCCCGAGTAGTGCAGGCCAAGCGTTACGCCCACAACAGCGAGCGTGCCGAGGATTGCCTGGAACGCCACGCCCGGAAGAACGCGATCAAGGCCGAACGTGATCGCGCCGAGTGCCACGCCCTCAAGAACGGAGTAGCCGAGCGCGAGGCCCGGGCCCACCATGCGCTTGAACGCGATCACCATGCCCACCACGAAGGCCGCGATCATCGCGACGATCGCGAGCGGCATCTGGAACTGGAGCGGCACAATGAACGCGGTAGCAACGCCGGCCGCCACCGTAGCGCCGAGCATCGCGGCCGTCTTGTTCATCGCATCCTGGTAGGTCATGCGGTTCGCGGCCGGAGCCTGCTCGAACGCATTGCCATCTACCTGGGGCTGGAACTGCGCCTGGTAGGCACCCTGGGCCGCGGCGTAATCGGCGCCGGCCTGCGGCGAACCGTACTGGCCCGCGTAGCCTGCGCGCGGATCGTAGCCGGCGCCGGGCTGGTAGCCCGCCTGCGCCTGCGAAGCATTTTGTGAAGCGCCCTGGAAGTAGGGGTTGCGCTGCATAATCGGATTGGACATTATCCCTCCTTGGGATCTCAAAACGTCGGGAAGTACACCCTCTCGGCGAACTAGTACCCATCCTAACGGAACCGTAACCGTGCGCAATAGCCCAGCAGTCGCATTATTTTCCGCCGTTCGCGTACATGTACAGTACAACCGCGGGCGCAGAGGTTTTCCCACGCACGGCCTGTAGACTGGTCATAATTCTCACACAAAGGAGCGAGATGATAACGGTTGACCACCTAACGAAAAAATATGGCTCGAAGGTGGCTGTGAATAATTTGTCGTTCACGGTCCAGCCTGGTCGCGTGACCGGCTTCCTGGGTCCGAATGGCTCAGGTAAGTCCACCACGATGCGATGCATTGTGGGCTTGGATTCGCCGACGTCGGGGCACACCTCGATCGACGGTGTCGAATACAGCAAACTCACCGCGCCGATCACGAAGGTGGGAGCTTTGTTGGACGGCAAGGCGTTCCATCCAGGGCGGAGCGCCCGCGGGCACCTGCGAATCGTGGCCGCCACGCATGGCATCCCCAAGCAACGCGTTGAGGAGGTGCTCGAGTTCACGGGCATCGCGGCGGTTGCGAATAAGCGTTTTAAGAGTTTTTCGCTGGGCATGGGGCAGCGTTTGGGAATCGCGTTGGCATTGCTGGGAGATCCTGAGGTTTTGCTGTTCGATGAGCCGGTGAACGGCTTGGATCCCGACGGCGTTCGCTGGGTGCGTTCTTTGATGCGGGATCTTGCGGCGCAGGGGCGCACGGTGTTGGTGTCGAGCCATTTGATGAGTGAGATGGCGCTCACTGCCGATGATCTGGTGATTATCGGTAAGGGCTCGTTGATCGACGCTGGCCCAATCACGCAGTTTACGGAGAGTGCGGCACGTTCGTCGGTCCGCGTGGCCGGTCCTGATGCGCTGGCGATCGGCGATGCGCTGCGCGGTGCCAATATGGTCTTCGATCAGGTCGCCCCGGAGGACAAATTCCCCATGGGTTCCTTCCAGGTCAAGGGCGTGAGCCGCGGGGAGATTGGGCACCTGCTGCACCAGGCGGGTGTGGAGATCCACGAGCTGTCTGAGCTGCATTCGTCGCTTGAGGATGTGTTTATGGAGCTCACGGCCGATCAAGTTGAGTACACCACGACGCAGGGAGGGGCCCGATGAACACAATGGCAACCCAGTACACCTCGCGCTTTGCCAATCGCCGCGTGAACTTTCTTGGAACGGTGCGTTCGGAGCTGAAGAAGCTAATGATCCGCTCGATCCTTATCACCTCATTTGTTGGGCTGTTAATCGTTGCCGGGCTTTCGCTCGTGGTGGCGAGCGCACAAATGAACGACCGCGGCTCGGCGGTTCAACCCGAGGGCGTGTTGATCTTGTGGAGCATTTCGGGTCTCGTAATGATCGTCGTCGGCACTCTTGCCGTCACCAGCGAATATGCTCACAACACGATGCGCACTACCGCGCTGTCTGTTGCCGGGCGCGGCCACGCGTATTTTGCGAAGGCTACTGCTGTGGCGGTTTATGCAGCAGTGTATGCCGTCGTCACGGCGGGCACGCAGATCGGCGTCGCCACCGCACGGTTGGGTTCGCAGGCAGATTTCACGGCTACCACCTGGTTCACGGCTGGACGTTTCGTCGGAGTGCTCGTGTGCTTCGCGTTGATCGCGCTGGGCTTGGGATACATTCTGCGATCTACTGCGGGAGCGATCGCCGTCGTCATGGTGTTCTTCATCTTTGGTGGCATGGTGGCGCTCGTTCCGGTGGAGTGGATCATGAAGAACATTCCTCAGTTCATGCCGCAGTCGGTGGGTACGCTCGCACTTGCCAACGAGGCTGTTCCGCCGCTGATGGGCGGCCCGTTACTCGATAACGCGGCGAAGGCGTTCGCGGCTCTCGGTGTCTACGTAGCGGTGGCTCTTGGTTCCGGCCTCGCACTGTTCAAGGCCCGCGATATTTGAACCAGCCCACACATGCAAGAAGGCCCAGGATTTTCCTGGGCCTTCTTTGTACCCCCGGCCGGACTCGAACCCGCACTTTGCAGATTTTAAGTCTGCTGCCTCTGCCATTGGGCTACGGGGGCGCGCCCACCTATTCTACGCGAAACCAGCCCCCGACGTCGGACCACGTCAAATAATGCTCAAGCCGAGCCGCGCACGAGCCGAGCCGCGCACAAGCCAAGCCACACACAGGCCAAGCCCGTGCACAACTCAATCACATCCGCGAGGCGTTGCGGCGGGTTCAGGCGGTCAATGCATCATTTAGTTGTTGGGCTAGTGTCTCATGTGGGGTGGCGCCTTTGAGGACGACGCGGGCGCGGTTGTTGAGTTCGTCTTGGGCTTCTTGGACTTGGGCATCGGTGATGGTGGCGAAGTTCGTTCCTTTGGGGAAGTACTCGCGGATGTCACGGTTGAGTCGCTCGTTCGAGGGCCGCTGCCAGGGAGAGTGGGGGTCAGCGAAAAACACTTTCACTCCCGTCGCGATCGTGAAGGACTGGGTTTGAGCCATTTCCGAGCCCTGGTCCCACGTGATCGTTTCAAACTTCCCGGGTAAAGACTTCACCATCGTGACCAACTCATCGACCACAGTCTTCGAGTCACGTCCCGCTCCGAGCCGGTGCATCAACACAAACCGTGAACGCCGCTCAACGAGCGTGATCAACGCTGTCCCATGCCCATCCTTACCACCACCAACAACCAGATCGCCTTCCCAATGCCCAGGAACAGCCCGATCACTGGCCTGGGGAGGGCGCATCGAGATCTGGGCACCTTCGACCCATGTTTTCCTCCCACGCCCCGGAAGCCCTGCAAGACGCGACCGAGGAATACGATTCTTCCGTCCCGAACGCAACGCTTTTTCACGTTTCAGTTCCTGCGCGAGTGAACCTACCCCTTGAACATATAAGGCTTGATAAATCGCTTCGACACTCACGTGCATCTCCCTATCATCTGGATACAAGTGTCGTAACCGTACCGCGACTTGCTGGGGTGAATACCGTTGATTGAGCAACCCCACCACAACCTCCCGAAGACGCGTGTTGGCCTGGAGTTTCAATGGTTTAGGACGTGCCCTACGCTCGAATGCTTTGCGTGAAGCCACACCCGCATCATAGGACCCATCCACGCGTTGGGAACGGTTAATCTCACGCGTGATCGTTGACGGGGAGCGTTTGAGGCGGATCGCGATCTGCCGGCCAGAGTATCCTTGGTCTAACAGCAACGCGATCGCGACACGTTCTTTACTCGTGATACGACGCCCGCGCCCAACGTTGCCGCTACCAACCTGGTCCACACTTGCAAGATGACGAGTCCCGCCACGGCGGCCTCGTCGTAACGCATTTTCCATGTCGCCTAACGCTACCCTGCATTGACGGACCCATTCACGGCAATACCCAAGCTCATGCGCAATATCAGTATTCGTCCATCCCTGGCCAATCAACTCGACCGCACGTTGACGATCACGCTCACGAACCTAGGCAAGAGACCCATGCGGGCCCGTCGCGAGGACTAGACCCGCCTCACGACACCACCTGCGGATCGTTTCCCGTGACATTCCCAACCGGCGAGAAAGACTCGACGCGCTCTCCCCACCCCGAATACACTCCAACACCACAGGCTTCACACAAAGCCACTTCCCGGCCATACCAACACACCCCAATCAGATAGTGCATTGACCCCAAGAACCTACCTGCTCATATAGCAACGCCCGCGCGAACTGACAGAGTTACGCACAAGCCCCTCCGCTCACACCAACCCACGCTCCGGCGTTGGGCTGCGTCGCTAAAACTTTCTGGCCACAAAGTGAAACAGGTAATGGCCACGTTTCGGACATTCGCTAAACTGGAGGGCAGTCACAAAAAGAAAGATACGAATATATGTCGAAAAACCCGAACATCCTCGCTCGCTACTCGCGTGCGTTGCACAACGAAACTTTTGCCGGGATGGTACTGATGGTGGCCGCCGTCATCGCGATCGTGTGGGCCAACTCGCCGTTCCGCGAAACGTATGAACATCTTGCGCACTGGGAGGTTGGCCCTGAAGCGCTCGGGTTACACCTCGGCCTCGCGCACTGGGCGGCAGACGCGCTCCTCGCTGTGTTTTTCTTCACGGTGGGCCTGGAACTGAAGCAAGAATTCGCGATCGGCTCGCTGCGCGATCGTAAACTCGCCATGGTGCCGATGGTCGCGGCAGCATTCGGCATGATCGGCCCGATCCTTGTGTACACGTCGATCCAGTTGTTCTCTGCGCAGCCCATCTACGACGGCTGGGCGGTCCCGGTGGCAACCGATATCGCGTTCGCGTTAGGCGTGCTCGGGCTGGTGGGCAAGGGCCTACCGCAGGCGCTTCGCACGTTCCTCATGACTCTGGCAGTGGTGGACGATCTCCTCGCAATCATCCTGATCGCGGTGTTCTTCTCGGAGAACATCAACCTTCTGTGGCTTGCCGCCTCGCTCGCAACGATCGCGATCTACGGTTTCGTTGTGCAAAAGCGCATCACAAAGTGGTGGATCCTGTGGCCGCTGGCGATCCTCGCCTGGTATTTCATGTTCCTCTCCGGCATCCACGCAACGATCGCGGCGGTGGCGCTCGGCCTCACAGTCCCGGCCATCCAGAAGGTGAAGAACCGCAAGATCACCATGCCGATGACGGAGTTCTTCACCCAGAAGTACCACGCGTTCTCCGCGGGTTTCGTCGTGCCGGCGTTCGCGTTCTTCGCTGCCGGCGTGAACGTGGTGGACAAGGGCGGCCTGGGCGAGCTGCTGGCCGATCACGTGTCGGTGGGCATTTATCTCGGCCTGCCGCTGGGCAAGATGCTCGGCATTACGCTCTCGACTTGGGTGATGGTGAAGTTCTTCAACGGCCATCTTGGCCGTGGTGTGAAGATGCCCGATATTGCAGCCATGGGCTTGATCGCAGGCGTGGGCTTCACCGTCTCGCTCCTCATCGCACAGCTGTCGTTCCCCGAGGGTTCCTCGCATGGGGCTCACGCGGCGGTGTCGGTGATCCTCGGATCGCTGCTGGCGATCGTGCTGGGCGGCTGGGCGGCTCGCGTGCGCGCACACCACCACATGCGCCTGGCGGATAAGACGAACATTCGCCGTTCGGACGGCCCGTCCGACGAACGAAACCGCGGCCGCTAACGGCGCGCGCAGTACGAAACGACGACGTCGGGGCTCGGTTTCCAGCCGAGCCCCGACGTCGTTTTGCGTTTTACAGTTGCGGCGCTTGTGGTTCGCGCGCGGCCCACAGCGCAAGGCCGTCGAGAATATCGTGTTCGGAAGTCACCACGTGTGTGATGGGATGCCCCGCCTGCGCGGTGCGCGCAGCGATCCGTTTGACTACTTCTTCCCACACGAGCGCTCCGGCGCCGATCACGTCCACACGCCCCGGGTGCATGTACCCGGGCGTGCCACCCTTTTCGAACGGGGCCGCAATAAACCATTCGCAAGTTTCTTCGATCTGCTCTAGGCTCAGCTGCGCACCGTGGATACGCTGAGGCTGATAGGAATCGAGCCCGAGAGCCTGTGCTGTCACGGTAGTGACCGTGCCTGCCAGCCCGATCACGCCGCGCGCGGCGGCCAGATCCACGTGCGCCTCGGCCTCATCCAGCGCGGCGTTCACGTCCGCCCGAGCGGCTGCCACTTCCGCGGCGGTGGGCGGATCCGACACCAAGTGCCGTTCGCGCATGCGCACGCTCCCCACGTTCATGGAGAACGCGGCGAGCACCTCCCCCTCGGCGGTTCCCAACGCCAGCTCCGTCGAACCGCCACCCAAATCCACGGCGATCAGCGGCGAGGGCGCCCCCGCGGGCAGCACCGAGATCGCGCCGGAAAACGACGCAGCCGCCTCCTGCTCCCCCGTAATCACTTGCGGCTCCACTCCAAGCCGCTCGCGCACGCCGTCAATAAACTGCGCGCGGTTGGAGGCGTCGCGCGTGGCCGAGGTGGCGGCAAACCGCACCGACTCCACGCCGTGCTCGCGGCACTGCGCCGCGAACCGATCAACCATCACGAGCGTGCGCTCGAGCGCCTGAGGATCAAATTGCCCGGTGCGATCCACGCCCTGCCCGAGCCGCACCACTTCCATTTCGCGCACGACGTCGGCGAGCGGCGCACCCGCCTCCCCAGGAACATCCGCGATGAGGAGGCGAATCGTGTTGGTCCCGCAGTCGATTCCCGCGACTCTCATGCCTGCGCCTGCGCACCCGACGCCGAAGCGAGCCCCACGCCCGAACCGCCAGTAGCGCCCGAACCTGGCTCCGCAAGCCCAGCACCGGCGTCGTCGGAATCTGCGCAGTGGCACACGGCAGGGTCCCAGCCGATCATCTCGAGGGCGTCGTCGCCGGCGGGGCACACGCCCGGCCCAACAGCCAAGGCATACCCTGCGAGCGCGTGCAGGCACTTGACTCGCTCGGGCATGCCGCCTGCGGATTTCCCGGCAATCTCTGGCACTTTCTCGAGCAGGTCGCGGCGAGCCACGTAGGAGGCGTGGGCGCGCTCATGAGCAGCTGCATATTCGGGATCGGTAGCAAGGCGCTCGTTAAACAGCGCCATATCGCCACGCGATTCGACGCGCGAAATCTGCTTCACTGCCCACGGCAGCGACAGGTAGAACAGGGTGGGGAACGGCGAGCCGTCGAGCAGGCGCGGCCACGTGATCGTGACCGCCGGCGCGCCACACGCGCACCGTGCACCGATGCCGACAAGCCCGCGCGGATCGCGCCCGAGCTGGGCGGTGAGCACCTCGCGGTCGTTCCCTGCAACTTCCGTGGCATTCGCCGCCACTTTCTTCAACACGTCAAGCTTGGGGTATTCCACTGTTTCTCCTGTTCGCTTTGCTGGTGCAAGTTTACCGGCCGGGCGCTCCCCGGCGCGACGGCGTAGCTCACGTCACGCTATCGGTCCGGCCTGTTCGCGGGGAACGACGGCGGTGCTCGATTCTCGTCCGGAGCACCGGGCTCTCGCCGGGCCGCCGCGCCCCAGCGTAACTCGCGCCCCGGCGTCGGCGTTACTTGCCCGTCGGCGCCCCCGACGCCGGAGCAGACGGCGCCTGCGACGGCGTCGCACTCGGCGCAGGTTTCGGCGCGTTGAGTATGGGCACTTCGGACGGGTTTTCGACCGGCTTCGTGGACGCCTTACCTGCAATGTTGATCGAATCGCGCAGAGTGATGAAGAACGGGGTCGCGGCGCGGCGTTCCTTATTCACTTGCGCCACCTGCTTCTTGAGTCGGTCTTCAGCGCTTTCGGTGCCTTCGCGGGGCACCACGTAGAGTGTCTCGCCAGGCATCACGTAGCCGAGGCGTTCGCGTGCCTGGGTTTGGACAAACTTCGGATCTTGCCAGCGGGCGAGTTCGCGTTCGAGTTCGTCGGCCCGCTGGGTCGCTTGCGCCAGCTCAGCCGACGCGGCGCGTTTTTGCTCCTGCTGGTTGAGATAGCTTGCCAGCGGCGAGGCCACGATGAGCGCTCCGATCGCGAGGAACAGGAGCACCATGAAGGCGCGCACGGAAAACCGCCGCGTGCGGCTGGCGCCCTGGTACACGAAGTAGCGTTTGGAGTTGAATTGGGGGCCTGTGGGAGTCGTTTCCCGACGTCGTTCGCGCCCGCCGCGCTGGGACGCGCCAGGTTTCGCTGCGCGCGGTTTGAAGGCGCGCGCGCGGATTTCTTCTTCGGCTGCTTTCTTGAGACGGTCGCGTTTGCGTTTGGCCGCCTGCTCGCGTTCTGCCGCTTCGGCTTGGGATCGACGCTTGCTCGCGGCCCGGCGTTCCGCTGCCGACGCCGGATTCCCGCGCGGGCGCTTGGGGCGGCCGTGCGGAGCGGAAGATGGGCGGCGGGAATTCATGCATCCTAGTCTAGGGGCTAGCTGGGCAGTTCGGCGCATCACGCGCCACACTATAGGCGTGGTTGTCCACACGCCGTCTGCCTGCAAGGAGAAAAGGCGGGTTTTCACGAAATAGGTTTCGTGAAAACCCGCCTTTTCTCACGGCTATGTCAGCCTGATGTTTCAGTTCTCGCGACGACGAGCGATCATCGCGCCTGCTCCTGCCGCGAGAGCCGCGACAGCGGCGAACGCAGTGCCGAGCACGCCGGCGCCCGTCTTGGGTAGACCGTTGTGGCCCGGCTTCGGAGCCATTGGCTTCACCGACGGCGCTGCCTGGTTCTGCGGCGCCGGGGCCTGGACCTGCGGCGCGTTACCCTTCGGAGCCTGGTGCTTCGGAGCCTGGTGCTTCGGAGCTGGAGCGTTCGCGGGGTTCACGGTGACCTTGTAGATCACGGACTTTTGCACTCCAGGTACCGTGGACGTTGCCACAAGGTAGTGGGTTCCGAGCGGGGTCGACGACGTCGGGGCGAGGGTGAACGCAAGCTCACCGGCCGCGTTCGCGGTTCCCTTCGCGAGGAGCATGGCCTTGGTGTAGAAGAACACGCGAGCATCCTTATTTGCCTCGAGTCCCTTGACCGTGACCTCAAGCTTGTCGCCGCGGGTTACGGTGTACTCGCCGGCGAGAGTTGCTTTGCCTGCGGCGATCGCAGCCTCGATCGCCTCAGAATCCGCGTACACCGCGCCCGTGAACGTGGACGGGAGGAGCTTCATCATCGGAACGAACTCAAGTTCGGGAGCCATCGGCTTCTCGGGCTCCGACGGCGCAGCATCCGGAACCTTGGTCTCCGGGGCTTCCGGCTGCGGGGCCGGCTCGCTCTTGGGAGCGTCAGGAGCCTTGGTCTCCGGAGCCGACGGAACGTCAGCCTTCGGTGCCTCCGGCTCCGACGGAGCAGCATCCGGGATCTTCGTCTCCGGAGCTTCCGACTTCGGAGCCTCAGGAGCCTTAGTCTCCGGAGCCTCCGGCTGCGGGGCCGGCTCGCTCTTCGGAGCCTCAGGAGCCTTGGTCTCCGGAGCCTCCGGCTGCGGGGCCGGCTCAGTCTTCGGAGCCTGAGGAGCCTTGGTCTCCGGAGCCTCCGGCTGCGGGGCCGGCTCGCTCTTCGGAGCCTCAGGAGCCTTAGTCTCCGGAACCTCCGGCTGCGGGTCTGGCTCAGTCTTCGGAGCCGGATCAATGAGGTCGGTCCACGGCTTGAGCTCCGGCTCGGACGGCGCGTCCGACGGAATCGCAGTTTCTGGGGCCTCCGGCTTGGGGGCCGGCTCGCTCTTGGGAGCCTCAGGAGCCTTCGTTTCCGGAGCCGACGGAACGTCAGCCTTCGGTGCTTCCGGCTCCGACGGCGCAGCATCCGGGATCTTCGTCTCCGGAGCTTCCGTCTTGGGGGCCGGCTCAGTCTCCGGAGCTTCCGGAAGATCCTTCTTCGGAGCCGGATCGCCCTCAGGAGCCTTCGGCTGCGGGATCGGTGTGGCCTTGGTCAGGTCCATCCACTTGCCAACAACCGTCTTCACCGTGATCGTCAGCTGGCGCTCGACGTCGTTGCCAGCCTCATCCTGGGCCGTCAGCTCAACCGTGAACGTGCCCGCCTCGGTGGGCGTTCCAGACAGAACGCCGTCAACGAGCGTGAGCCAAGCCGGGTGCTCGCGGCCGAGATACACGGTCACCTCCCCAGAGTTATCGGTGGCGGTGGGCTCATACCGGAATTCTTCGCCAACCACGGCCGTCTGGTTCTCGACCTCGAACTGCGGCTTCTCGCCGTCGATCACCTTCAGAAGGATCGGCTGCTTCTTCTCGTTGCCTGCCGCGTCGGTCGCGACGACGGTGAGCTGGTACTCGCCCTCGCTGCCAGCCTTCGGCGTACCCTCAATCTGGTGGGTCGCCTTATTGTAAGTAACGCCGTCGGGCAGAGTACCCTTGAGCACGACGACGGGGTTCGGGTCACGATCGTCTTTCACCTCGATTGCGAGCGGCTTCATCTCTTCAACCGTGTAGACGGTCTGCGAACGCGTCGTGATCACGGGGGCGGTGGTATCGGCCGGGCCGTTGGCTTCGCCGATGCCCTTGCCAATTTCAGCTGCACGCTCGGCTGCGCCAGCGGCGAGCTCATTTGTGTGGTTGATCAGCTTCTGGGCCTTCTGAGCTTTTGCAAGCTCCTCGTCAGCACCCTTCGCCTTCGCGTCTACATCAACACCAACTGGTTCAATGCCCTTAGCTCGCACAGAGCACTGGTTCGCCCAAATCTTCTTGGTAAGGCCGGTTGCTGTACGGAACATTTTCGCGCCGGTTACGTCGATATGGCCGTAGGAACTTTCAATTGTTGTCTGGCCTTCATACGGCGTCGAGTTGGTTCCACGAAGCTTTTCATTCGAGGTCGGCGAGGTGGAAGCTACCAGGTACCCCTCCGGAGTGGTCGTTCCCTTGTAGAAGACGTATTGGAATTTGCGATTCGGACGATCCACCGTCACAGAATATTTACCATTCCCCTGATCCTGCAGTTCGTAGTTCGGGAACCAGGTGCTCGAATCCTGAGGAAGTAGCTGAACACGCCACTTGCCCTCGTTCAGGCAAGGCGCAGGCTCTTCAGTCGCGTCGAAGTTGAACGTCAGCTGGGGCTTTGTGGGCTGCGCATCTGCGGCGTGTGCGACGCCGGTGGCAGCGAAAGTGCCGGCGGTGCCGGCGGAGAGCGCGAAGGCAATCACCATGGCCGCGGAGCGGCGTGCGTTATAAGTGGTCATGAATTGTCTTTCTCTAAAGTGTGGAGCACGAAGGCTCACGGGAACGCAAAAATCCTACCGGACGTTGGTGCCCCACAAACATGATTGTTATCCCCCCGAAGGTTGAAACGCCGACACCGGGGCATGAGCTCCATAACCTTAATTCGGAGTACGCTCCACTTGTTCATTCGCTACCGCTCCTGCACTAAAGAAACTTAGCGAATGCCAGCAGAATCGCCCATGCAGGGCGTGCGTGTTGCGATCGCGTGCTCCTTTCTCTTGCACACCCAAAAACGCGTTCTCTGCAAGCGTTTACACGGAGTCCGTTCGCCGCGCGCTGTCCAACGCTGAGCCCATTCTCAAAACATTGGCCTGTGAATCCAGTTTATTGAATCCACACGCCTTTTTCTCTGCTTTTGCCCAGTTAATGCAAGGCGTTGCACACCGCTACAAAGTGCCCCCATAGTGCCCAGGTGGACAGTGCTCGCACCGCCCCTGCATTCCGTGAGAAAAACTCCTAATTTTTCGTGACGTTGCACTTCACGCAACCCCAGCACAAAACCGGTACACCCCCACACGCCCGACACAGACAACCAAACACAAAAAGGTGGGACACCCTTTCGGGTGCCCCACCTGAGCACTAGCGAGCCAGCCGGCTCACTTCAGCATACTCACTTCTTGAAGCGCGGGAACGCGGAACGGCCGGCGTAAACGGCTGCATCCTCGAGCTCGTCCTCAATGCGCAGAAGCTGGTTGTACTTGTTGATACGCTCGCCGCGGGCCGGGGCGCCGGTCTTGATCTGACCAGCATTGGTGGCAACCGCGAGATCCGCGATCGTGGTATCTTCCGTCTCGCCCGAACGATGCGAGGTCATCGAGTGGAAACCGTTGCGGTGTGCCATCTCGACTGCCTCGAAGGTCTCCGAAAGGGTACCGATCTGGTTGAGCTTCACCAGGAGAGCGTTCGCCGACTTGAGCTCGATGCCCTTGGCGAGGCGCTCCGGGTTGGTCACGAAGAGATCGTCGCCGACGATCTGGACCTTGTCACCAATCTCAGCGGTGAGCTTGGTCCAATCCTCCCACTCTTCCTCCGAGAGCGGATCCTCGATGGACACGAGCGGGTACTTCTCGACGAGCTCCTCGTAGTACTTGATCATCTCGGCGCCGGTCTTCTCGCCGCCTTCGAAGTGGTACACGCCGTCCTTAAAGAACTCGGTTGCAGCAACGTCCAGTGCGAGGCCGAAATCTTCGCCCGGCTTAAAGCCGGCCTTCTCGATAGCCTCGATGATCAGATCGAGAGCAGCAGCGTTCGACTCAAGGTTCGGCGCGAAGCCGCCCTCATCGCCGAGGCCGGTGGCGAGGCCACGCTCGTGGAGAACCTTCTTCAGCGAGTGGTAGACCTCTGCACCCCAGCGCAGAGCTTCCTTGAACGACGGAGCGCCGATCGGAGCAATCATGAACTCCTGGATGTCAACGTTGGAATCAGCGTGCGAACCGCCGTTGAGGATGTTCATCATTGGGACGGGGAGAACGTGTGCGTTCGGGCCGCCGAGGTACTGGTAGAGCGGGAGGCCGGCGGTCCCAGCGGCAGCCTTGGCCACTGCGAGGGAAACGCCGAGGATGGCGTTCGCGCCGAGCTTGCCCTTGTTGGCGGTGCCGTCAAGGTTGATCAGGGTCTGATCGAGGTAGCGCTGATCGGTAGCGGAAAGGCCGATGATCTCCGGCTCGATGATCTCGGTGACTGCCTCAACAGCATCCTGCACGCCCTTGCCGAGGTAACGGGACTTGTCGCCGTCGCGGCGCTCAACTGCCTCGAACGCGCCGGTGGAGGCGCCGGACGGAACTGCTGCGCGGGCGAAAACGCCGTTGTCGAGCAGGACCTCAACTTCAACGGTGGGGTTGCCGCGGGAATCAAGAATTTCACGGGAAGCTACTGCTTCAATGCTAGCCACATGGACTCCTTCGTTTGAAAGGTTTGCCCAGAGGCGGACGCCTCTGGAGGGCGGATCTGGCGACCCGCGCCATCTCTTCCATTGTCCTACGATTCGGCTCGCATGGCACCCCCAGCGCCCGATCAGTGCCCCGGATTCAGCATTTGGCGAAGCGTCTTGCGCATGATTTGGGACGTTGGGCGGGACGAAAGTTCCGTGTGGTTGGGGTTCCGTTCGCGCGTTCCCGACGCCGACGCCGGTGTTGCGTTGTACGTCCGCCCGACGCCGGCGCCCGACACCCGCGCACGAAACGCCACCGCCCGACGTCGCCGGCCCAACTCCCGCTGAACACGCACCGACGCCGGTGCGCGAGTTGCGCGACCGGCGTCGGTGGCGATCAGCCTAGTTTGTTCCGGTGCCGCCGTCTGCGGGTGGAACCTGCGGGGCAGGCGCCTCGGCTGTTGGCGCAGGCTCGGGCACCGGGGCTGGCTCGGGCTGGGCCGGCGGAACTGGCTGCGCGGGCGGCGCCGGCGGCTGGTTTTCATTGTTACGCGAGTAGGTGCCGTCGTTGTTCGAGGCGGGCGGCTCGGGAGCCTGCTGTTGTGGGGCTGGCGCCTGAGGGGCGGGCGCCTCGTCGGCGGGGGTGGATGGGTTCGCGACGTCGGCGCTGGGCTCCGCGGTGGGCGCAGGCGGCTCGGGCGCGATTTCGAGCGCGGAGGCATAGAGTTTGGCGAGTTCGAGATCCTTCTCGGCGACTGTTTTTTGCCCGTCGGCAAATGCTTTCAGTTCTCCGTTGAGGGCTTCGATCGCTGCCGAGATGTTGGTGCGAACTGAATCGGCGGCGGCGGCGTTGGCCTCAACATCTTCCGTGCGCGTGATGTAGGTTTCCTTCGACGAGTTGTCGGCCACCGCGGGGAGCGCTTTGAATTTCTTCGAATCGGCGACGAGGGCGGCGAGGGAATCGCAGGCGGGGAGGCGGGTGGCGGTGCTGGTGCACTTCTTGGCAAGGGAATCGGCGCGCGTGCGGGCGTCTGCGAGGGCGTTGAGGGAGCCCGTCTCGTTCATGACGGCGCTGTGGTAGGCGGAGGTCTCAGAATCCTGGGCTCGTACGTATTGACCGTAGATTCCAGCCGCCACGAAGGCGCCAATAACTAGCGCCGCCATCACTGGCTTCTTCATCCGACTGCCTTCCTTTTGTGCGTTGGCATTAATCCTCCTCAAACCCTAACAGTTTCGAGCCGGCGCAATCGATGAAAAAGGTCACCTGTGGCCGGTTAAATAGTTTCTCCACTCTTTTGCCGTACCCCATGTAATATTTGTGTCAGCCGGTTCCATGTGCCGGCGCACGTGCCCCACGCGCACAACCCGGGGTAGCAAAGGTGATGTGATGGTGTCGTTTTTGAAAGCAACGTACAAGGCGAAACGTGCCCTGTGGCATGTCACGCATCGTGGTCCACGTGTCGTTGTGGAGGTTCTTCGGCGACGCAAATTGATGGCGATGGGTACGGATCCACAGAAGGCTCCGGGGGCCGCGTTCCCGGATTGGCCGGCGCTCGATGCACAGTTCCCGCCGACGCACGAGGTGCGGGCTGCGGTGATCGCGGACGAGTTCACGATCGATTCACTGAAGTTCGAATGGGAGCAGGAGCTGATCACGCCAGCGAATTGGCATGATGTGCTCTCCTCGAATCCTCCGGATTTGTTGTTTGTGGAGGCTGCCTGGCATGGCAATAATGATGCGTGGCAGTATCAGATTGTGGGGCGCGATGCGCCGGGCCCGGATTTGCGGGCGCTGGTGAGATGGTGCCGTAAGCATGATGTTCCCACTGTTTTTTGGGCGAATAACGAGCCGTCAGATGTGGACCAGGTGACGAAGGCGGCGTCGCTGTTCGACGTCGTTTTTACTACTGATTCGGACGCGATCGCGCGTTTCGAGGGGCTGGGCGTGCCCGACGTCGCCCTCCTGCCGTACGCAGCCCAGCCTGTTTTGCATAACCCGCAGGCGATCACCCATCGGCATAAAGTGGTGCCGCGTGAGGACGTAGCGTTCGCGGGGATGTATTTTGCGCATCGTTTCCCGGCGCGTAAGGAGCAGATGAACATGCTGTTCGACGCCGTGCGCAAGCCCGGCGTGCAGATCGGCACGAAACTGGATATTTTTTCGCGTCAGCCGGCGGGTGATCCGCGCTACCAGTTCCCTGCGGAGTTTACGAACCAGGTGCGTGGCACGTTGCCGTATTCGCAGATGCTCACGGCTTACCGCGCGTATAAGGCATTTTTGAATGTACATTCCGAGGCGGATTCGCCGACGGTGGTCTCTCGGCGTTCGTTTGAGATTCCGGCGTCGGGGGCGCCGTTGGTTGAGTTGCCGACTCGCGGCGTGAATCATTTTTTCACCGACGCAATGGTGGCGAAGGTGCGCACGTCAGATGAGGCGGCTCGCGCGCTGAACACGATTATTTCGGACGCACATTTTGGCGACCATATGGCGTACGTGGCAACCCAGGAGATTTGGCTCAAGCACCGTTATGAGCATCGGGTGAACGAGGTGTTGCGGCATGTGGATTTGGGCGAGTTGGCGACGCGAGCGCCGCGGGTGAGCGCGATAATCGCGTCGAAGCGCCGGTTCCAGGTGGAGCGTGTGCTCGGGATGCTTGCCGAGCAGCGCGGAGTTGAGCTGCAGGTTTTGTTTGGCACGCACGGTTTCCCTGCCACGCAGATTTTGCGCAATCTTGCGGCGAGCAAGGGGCTGAATGTGCAGTGGTTGCAGTTTGATCCGTCGGAATCGCTGGGCGCGATGTATAACGCGATGATTGAGCGTGCGGATGGCGACTTTGTGGCGAAGATCGACGACGACGATTTTTACGATTCGACGTACCTGTTGGATGCGGCGATGGCTCACCGGTATTCGGGTTCGGAGTTGGTGGGTAAGCGGGCCACGTTCGTCTATTTGAAGGATACGGACCAGATGCTGTCGTGTTTCGAGGGTGATGAGAATCGTTTCGTTCACGAGGTGGCTGGGCCGACGATTTTCACGACTCGCGACTTGGCGCGCGAGGTGCGTTTCGAGCATTTGTCGACGGGCGAGGATTCGGATTTTTTGCGCCGGGGTACGCAGGCGGGTTCGAGCGTGTACGCGACGTCGAGGTTTGGTTTTGTGAGGTATCGCGGCTCGAGTTCGCATACGTGGGCGGCGGCGAATTCGACGTTCGAGGCGAACGGTTCGTTTGCGCACCCGGGCGGGCCGAGTGAGCTAGAACTACCGGCCCACTTTGGGCTAGTTCCTGCGGCTAAGGAGTAGCGAGGAGCTCCACCTCGACCGCGAACCAATCGAAATCGCGCGCAAACTTACGCATCTGCCAGTGGGCAATTTTTGGATCCACGATGATTCTGATTCGCTTCGCGTACGCATTCGCTGCGGCGCGTTTGACCATGATGGCAAGTTCACGGCTCGGCGCGCTTGCGAGAATTTCGAACACCCCACTGACCCCGGCAGTCACTGCCGCAAGATCTGTGTGCTCACGAGCAATAACGACCGCGAGCGTTTCTTCATCCACGACTGATGTTGGGCGGCCTGCTACGTAGCAGACATCAAACTCAGCAAGAACATCCCCGTTCCGATGCGATATCGGCTTTGAGCACCATCAGTGAGTTGGAGAAGCGAGGGGCCTTCGACGTCGCGCCCGTGAGGAACCTTTGCCGAGCGGAACGCTTGCGGCCACTGTGCTAGCGGAACACACGACGTCTCACCACGTTCGCTGATGTATCGAAGTGACCACAGTCCACGTATCGTCTCGTATGCTGTGTTGATTCCCGACGTCGGTGGCGTGACAAGAACGCCATCTTCCTCCTGCAACTCGTAGCGGCGAACTGCTTCACCATAGGATCGTTCGAGATACCAATTCACCGGTGAATCCACCGGCGTCACACTAGCGAGTTCGACCCGTGCAAAGATCAAGGCTCCTTTCGCGCTGAGCGTGACGTCACGGACATGTGGCCACGGACTCGCAGGTAACTCGTCGTCGCGAAGAAAAGTCCTCACCCTCCCAAGCATTGTCGGTAGCGCACGTCTGGCGACGTCGGTGTGTATGCCGTCGATCCTGTGAGTACGCAAGCCGGACTGCGGGTGGGGAAACTCGACCACGGAAAAGTTCGAAATCTCGTCTCGGGTGGTGTAGAAAAGATCAACCGACCGACCTTCAGAAAGGTAACGATTGAAATAGTCGGATGGCTCGCCGAACGTTGCCAGTTCCCTGCGTTCACCGAGATTTTCCCTGAACGCTGGTTTCGTGAAGTAATAGGGCCGATTCATTTGCGGCACAGCGCACACGACTGCAGCCCGAGGATAAGGAGCTGCGAATCGAAGCGCAATCGAGCCGCCTTTCGAGGCACCGAAAAAGAGCACATTGTTCTCGTTAATCTTCCACTTGCGCAACAGTGACGAGATCGCGTCATCGACTGCCCCGTCGATCTGCTCGTTGTCCGCACCAACGGTCATATAGGAGCCTGCCACGAGATAACGATCCTGGAAAGCGACCAACGCGGCTGTATCAAGTTCGCTATCTGTAATCCCACCGAGATACGAGATCACGAACTGTAGCGGCGACGTCGATGTTGAGCACCCAGCAAACGTAAAAATCACTTTCCGTGGGTTTGCGGTGTTTCCTCGCACCGAGTAGAACACGTCGCCGTGTTGCTCAACATGGTATTTCTCATCGAAATTATTCTGTTGAGGCGTCGTGAATGCGACGGGCGAGCACGTGATCTCTGCCTGAACCGGAAGGTTCACACAGTAGTCTTGCGGATCTGTGGACGGCCCAACAATGTTACGGTACTCAAGTGGTTCTCCCTTCGCGGGCTGTTCAACAATATTGCCGTAGACTTTCTGGCCTCGGCAGTAGACTCGCAGGTATTGGCCAAGTAGTCCGCTCCAATCGCGCACACGCACCCGAACATAGGATTTTCCCTCCGCCAGTGGCAAGGATCGCGTCGAACGTAGATCGTCGTTATTCTCCGCACTTTTGAGAGATTGCGACGCGACGGAAACTGCCGGAATCGGCGATATTCCGAGTTTTCGTTTCAGGTACCCTATACGACGCCGTGCCCGCAGCGCCGTCGTGACGCGTTCAGCGACTAAGACTTGGTTCATAAAGTTGGTGAGCATGAGGCGACCAAGCACAACATGTGAACCTGGGATCGGCTGAATTGAAGCGCCATCAGCAAACTCGTACGCAACCAAAGTGACTTCGTCGTCGATACGGTATGCAGGCAGGAGCCGATCGCCTTCCTCGAGCTCGAGCACGGCACGAACTGTCACACCAGTATATTCGTGTGTATCCGTGTTCCATGCCGACCCGACTGAATCGCTACCAACTGGCACAAAGCGGTCACCGACACGGAAGCCGTACTCAATTCCTTGGGCACGAAAGCCAGTGAATTCGCCCGTGACGACGATCGCTCCGTTGTCGATCAGAGCATCGCAGAAGTGAAACACCATACCATCGCGGGCCGGAACCCACACGGGCACACCATTTCGGAAAAACCGACTTCCCGCACGCTTCAACAACGGCTCAACATTGTTCCCATGTTCCACGGATAGCATCTGCATCCGGATCGAGACGTCAATTCCCGGAGCTGCCATAATCACACGCTGCTCGAACCGCTTGGCAATGGCACGAACGCGTTCAAAAAGTTGCGGTTCGGAAAGATCCTGGAGTGGTAGCCAATACGCGAGCTCCCGAAGTGCAAGGGTTTGAACAAAACGGGGTACCAAGGCGGTTGCCGCAGTGTAACTATCAAGGAGCATTCCCACACGGTCAAGCGCGTTATCGCGGGTCTGCTCGAGGCGCATATCACCGCTACGAGATTCCACAAGTGGTTCCGACAGGATACCGATTCGCCAAGTCTTGGTGATGAGACGCAGTATAGCACTTGGAAAAACGCCGATACCGTCGTCCCTGCCTTGTGCCAGCGCAGATCGCCGTACTACCACATTCAACAGATCAAACTGAGCTTGATCCCACTCGTTCAGAAGGTCGACAACACGCGGCCCCGTCGCAAAGAAAGGCTGAGTATCATCCATACGTGTAGGAAACGCGACTGCATCAAGAAATGGATACTGGTCAAGCAATGCTTCCAGCTGTTTCGCTGCCTTGGAGGAAACATTCTCACCCGCACATGTCAGCACGACAAATTCAGCGACAAAGTTTTCGTTGCACATATCCAGAAGCTCGTTAGCGGATCGAAGCTCCGCCTCGGAAACGCACATTGCCTCAACGCATGGCCCCTCATGCCCCATCACAGCCCTTTCCACAACGCTTATCTTCCTCCTCACTGTGCTGTTTCGTTACCAGTTTACTGAATCTTTCCGGATAAACAGTGAGTGGGTGGCAGGCAAAGCCTGCCACCCACTCACTCGCGAGCAATTAATCAGTTCTCACGACGGCGGACGATCATCGTCGTACCCGCAAGGATGGTTGCCATCATGGCAACGGCGAGGTACGTGATGTTCGAACCAGTCATTGGCATCGACTGATGCACCTGGGGCTTCGTGGCATTCATGCCGCCGTTGTTCGGCTTCATCGGAACAACCGGCGCCTTCGACGACGGTGCGGCGGTGTTGCACTTGAGCTCAGCGAGCGTCGGAGCCTTCCACGTCCATTCGGTCTGAGCGTCCTTGGCAAGCTGGTAGCCTTCGGTCACCGTAGCAGTCACCTTCACTGTCTCACCATAGCCGTAGGTGAACGTGTAGAGATCGCCGTTCTTCGTGTATTTTTCAACCGGCTTACCATTGGCCTCAACGAAGTACGCGACACCCGGCGTCGACTTCACCGTCACGAATGGCTTGACCGTGCAATTCGCCGGATCGTCAGCCTTCGGGAACACCGGGGTACCCGGGGTGACAATCTTGTCAGCCGGAGCTGGCTTCGGAGCCTCAGTCGTCGGAGCTGGAGCCGGCTTCGTGGTCGGAACCGGGGCAGGAGCCTCCGTCGTTGGCATCGGCTTCGGAGCCTCAGTCGTCGGAGCTGGAGCCGGCTTCGTGGTCGGAACCGGGGCAGGAGCTTCCGTCGTTGGCATCGGCTTCGGAGCCTCAGTCGTCGGAACCGGAGCAGGAGCCTCAGTCGTCGGGTTCGGGGTCGGAGTCGGGTCGGCCGGCTTCGGCTTCTCCGGAACAACGGTTGACACGTGAACCGGATCAACCTTCGAGCCACCAGCGTACTCAACGCGAATTTGCGGGTACTTGTATGTCGCAATCCACGCCTCGCTAGGCGGAGCCCACTTGATCGTCGCCTTCGTACCATCAGCGGAGATCGTGTACGGCTTCTGACCCACGCTACCCAGGAAGTAAATCTTGCTCGGCGTGATCTGCTTGCCGAACTGATCCTTCAGCTTGGACAGATCGACGTAAGTCTCGCCCTTAGCAAGATCGTACGAGTACGGCGCAACAGAACCAGCAGGGAACTGCGGGTACGCCGTGACCTTCGCCGAATCCGGGATCGGCGAGAGATCCGCAATCTTGTTGTCACCGATATTCAGAGTCTTCAACGAGGTCAACTTCGCCAACGGCGCAGCATCCGCAATGTCGTTTTTCAGAAGGTTCGCATCCTGAAGCTTCGTCATATTCGCAATGAAATCGATCGACGCCGGAGCCGGAACAGAACCAAGCTGGTTCAGGTTATTGTTGTTCTGCATCTCGAGGTAGGTGACGTTCTTCAGCGCCGCAAGTGGCGAGAAATCCGAAATCTTGTTCGAATCAATACGCAGATCAGTTACGCCAGTCAGGCCCGCAATCGGAGCAAGCGACGAAATCGAATTGTGGCTCACCTTGAGAAGCTTCATATTCGTCGAATTCTCAAGACCCTCGAGCGAGGAGACGTCGTTGTAATCAACGTTGAGGTCCTCAAGCGTGGAGACCGCGGCGAGCGGCTTAAGCGATGCAAGACCGCGAATGCCTGCGTGGAGCGGCTTCGCGCCCTGAACTTCGGACGCCTTCGAGCCGTTGCCCTCAAGATTCAGCAGCTTGAGTGACTTCATACCCGACATATCGGGAAGCTGGGAAATGTTGTTATATCCGAGGTAAAGACCTTCGAGGTTAGCAAGCTTAGCAACTGGGCTAATGTCCGAGACACGCTGGTTCAGCGGAACCGTCGACGACGGTGCGTGGGAGACAAAGATCCGCTGAAGACCCGTAGCATACTGGAGACCTTCAAGTGACTTCACTGCCTTGTCATCACAGTGGAAGACCTGAAGGCGCGACAAAATATTTTCCATGTCTGAAGCGCTCACCGGCTCGTCAGCCTTACGCTGAGGCTCACCCGGCTTGTACTTGGCGAGCCACGGGTTCATTGCCCCATTCACACAAGCTCGCAAAGCCAAATCTGGAACAACGTCGTCAGTTCCTGCTGCTGAAGCGAGCTGGACACCTCCCGCGAAAGCCGAGGCAATAACCGCAACAGCCGCGAAGGCCGCAACCTCACGCTTGCTGCCCTCACGTACGAGGAGGCTGTGCGTTAACAATCGATGCATTGTTTATCTCCTTTTGCAAAATTCACGAGCTTCCACTCGCTACTTTCCTAGCTTATCAGCCGATGCTCAGCCAATTCGTTGGATCTTCAAAATATGATCTGGAAGCCACAGAATTGATCACTGATGGGTCTCCCCCTCAGCCGCTAGTTCGCTCCGGCTATTTCAACATTCACTCTTCGACTCCCGTTGGAACATACGCGTGACAACGTCACCGCTCACCTGTTGCACCTGCACTTGTTCCAAAATCTCTCGAATCCGTTCCGTCGTTTTGCGGGCTAACGAGTCGGGTTCGAGCGCGCCAGCAATCACAGCGCCCGCTTCCTTAGGAGACTGGATTCCCCGTTCAGCAACAATTGGCTCAAATTGCTTGTAAAACCCGCGAACCGTGCCGTATTCGTCGCGATCGGGAGTGTAGAGAACGGTGGGTTTGTTCAGTTGAGAGAAATCGAACATGATCGAGGAGTAGTCAGTGACAAGCACGTCGGCCGCCAGCAACAAATCATTCACATCGGGCCAGTCGCTGACGTTAATGACCCGCCCAGCTGTTTCCAACTCGGCCCAACTAGGGTCGAAATCCTGATGGTGTGCCCGAACGGCCACGATCACATCGTCACCAAGTATGCGAGAAAGTTCCGCAATGTCGAGCAAATGCACCGAGCGCTCACCGTCTCGAAGCGCAGATTCACGCCACGTAGGAGCATACAACACCACCATCTGTGGGCGGCGGCTCGGCGTAATACCATCGGAAATCCGCACGCCCAACTGGTTTCGTACCCGCAACCGGCGCATAAACGATTCGTCGCTGTCGTTCAAGACATCGTTGCGAGGGTAGCCACTATCGAAAACTTCCCCCGTATAGCCGAAGGCCTTTGCCAAAATCTCGCCGGCGGCAGGTGTCTGCGCAAGGAGGAGATTCCACTCGTTTGCCTGACGTAGGATACTCTGCCGGAACAGATGCGAATGTCCCTGAATCTGTGTGTCAAGACCAATCCTCTTCAGCGGAGTGCCGTGCCAAGTTTGGATAATCTTTTGCCCTTCTCCCCTGCGAAAATAGAACGGAAGCAAGGTGTTCGTGACAATCCAATGCGACGATGCGAGCGCTTCGAACCATTCAGGAGAATCGACGAGCACTGCGTGCGCGCCGGCAGGAACTTCCTGGCTCTCGTCCACTACAGCCCATATGCGGCGCACTTCCGGCCGACGCTGAGCAATCTCTTCATCCAGCGCCAATGGCGAATCCCCAACAGTTTTTCCATTAAAAGCGACGAAGAGGACCTGGTAAGCATCGGCAGGATGCTGACGCATCTTCGCCAAATACGCGAGAATTTCCGGGATCTGTGCCTTATCGCGTTCGCTGAGTTCTAGTACAAGTTCATCCCCAACGAGGGACGTTTCATCATGTCCAGTAACGCCACCGTCATGAACAGTCGCTACGACAGCGTCGACGCCGTCAACAACAGTGTCTGCAGCAGACCAGCTCTCGCCAGGGACGTGCCCTGGGGTCGCCACCGTCGCGGCGATGACGAGGTGACCGGCGTCGTCAGAACTTGGTACCAGTAACAAGCCCGCAGCTTCTTGCCCACTTGGGAAGGTAAACCCTTCAGGAACAACGAGTTCCAGCTCGCGCGCCTCCCCGTTTGCACGCGTCAGCTCAACGCGTACCTGGAACGATGCCGGTGCGCCAGGAATACTCCCCCACAGTTCACTCCCAGGTGCGGGAACGCTCACCGTGGCGATCCCCCAACGCTCATCAACGTATCCCTCTTGCACCTGAGAAAGTTCTTTCGATGCCCACGGTGTACGAGTAAGTCGGAGGCGTACTTTTTCGCCACTCTCACTCACTGCCCAGGCCTTCACAGAGGTCGAACGTGGGTCGAGCTCCTCATCCGCCCATTCCAGATGGAGACCCATGCGCAGATCACCACCCTGCCGCGGAGCGAACCAGGCGAGCCGCATATTAGGCTCATCAGATGGTGCAGGAACCATCACAGCGAGACTTGGCAACTCACAGTTCTCAAACTCCACATCAAACAGTGGAAATTTGCGAATATAAGATCCGATTTCCCGATCATAGCCAAGTTTCCCCTCGGCTCCAGGTGCTTCAAACAATGCGAGGAACCAGTCAAACATGACGCGATCATGGTGCCCCCAGAGATAGGTCAGGACACGCATTGACACGTTGAGGCGCTTCGCCACCGGCGGCGTAAGCAACGAAAATACCTCACTCATCAGCTCACTACGAGCCTCCCACTCGCTGTCCGATAGCTCCGCAGCCTTGCGAAACAACCACCAAAACTCGTGATCTACAAGCTCGACCGCCATCTGTTCGCCAGCAACTGGCTGACCAGCAAACCTGCGGACCGAACGCGCAACGGAAGCCACAAACTCATGGATTTCCTGACGAGGAACCGATGTCCATACCGTTGAAAAATATTCGGCGCGAGGATGAGCTGCGCAAGCACGGCCATTGAACAGCATGGCGTCATTTCGGCGAACAAGTTCCTCGACGAGCTCCTCGTACCATCGGGACGACGCTAGCATGCCTTCACCAGCAGCTTCCCGAATGAATTCCGCGCGGAACATACTTCCACACGGATGCGTGGCCGCGAACGGTGCTTCCTCACGTGCCGGTACCGAGGCAACAACGTGACGACGGATCACATAGTCGATACGCCGCCCGAAGCTCTCCATCTCAAGCTGGATCGGATGCGCCGCGATCATTACCCACTCAGTCTCGACAAGCGGGATCGCGCACTGCACCCAATGAATCGGGTGCGTAACGGGAACGAACTTCACCTTCTCACTACTTTGTACGCCTGAATCCTGAGCTGGCATGCCTGCCAGTACCACTCGTTCCACCCGTGGAAGATTCGCAAGCTCGCCAATACGAGCAGCAAAAGCTTCCGTGTTGTATTCCTGCGGAATACGCACCAGAATCGTCACTTTTTCATCGTTAACGCTCTGTGAAATCGTCATCGCAAACTCCTACGCTTCAAGGTGAGGTTGGGGAACATTGATGGGAACACGAACAACCTCCGACCGTTTCCACAGCTTCCCGCCACGCACGACATTCCAGCTAACAAACTGTCCGTTAAAGCGTGCAGGTGTGACCTTCATCCACTTCGGACCTTTACGCGACGCTCTGCGGTGAGTTGCTCGCCCACCGATAAGCCGGACACCGGCGTCGTCGCGAACTAGTGTCCCTCCACGAACCACTTCGATCTTTCGCACGTCCATCATCATCAAAGCGACCGCACGATGTCCGCCGCGGAAGTGAGCCCACGGACACGCGACGATATCGTCCGTGCTCATCTGGCGGAGCACCTGGCGGAAAGCACTCATAAACTTTTTGTCAGTGAGGTTCCTCGGAATACTACCCTCGGAAGCAGCCACGAAATACCACGCGACGTCGTAGAGAACCGCCTGAACCGCCCACGGATGCGGGTGGGCTTTCAAATACGGCAAGTAGCGGCGAAGCATTTGCGGCGTGAACCGCTTGGGGTTCGCCCAGGAACTTCCGACAGTGGACGTTTCTCGCTGGCGGTAGAAATAGTTCGCGCCAGGCACGAGAACGCTGACCGGATTCACCTCTCGAACGTCACCAACAAACATGGCATCTTCGAATGTTGCGGCCTCGCGATCTTCAGCAAACTTTGCATTGCCGGCGTCGACCACGGAACGCTTAAACAGCGAATCCGACGCCGAAAGCTGCACTGCTGCTGGTTCTTCGCGCGGATCGACCACCCGCTCCCCGCGCGCAAAGCGGAACTCGAGCGCGTGGCGACGCGGTTTCTTCATGCCGAAGAGCGTGATGTGTGCCGTCACTGTGGACGGCTCGTAGGCGGCATATCGATCGGCGGCGCCGAGCAGCTCCGCGAGGTAGTTCGCGGAAAGCACGTCATCAGGGTCCGGGAACCCGACCCATTCACCGCGAGCCTCAGTGAGCCCAACGTTCCTGGCGGCGCCCTGGCCAGAGTTCTCGATCTCGATCACGCGAACTGGGATATCCGTCTTCGCAGCCCATTCGTGGCACTGCTCAGGCGAGGAATCCACCCGGCCATCGCATACGAGAATCACCTCGAATTGGTCGTGCGGAAGCGTCTGCGCGTCGAGGGAATCGAAGAACTCCGGAAGGAACTCGCCCACCCCGTATACGGGCGAAATAAGTGAGGCGCGGATCGGCGTCGGTAGCTCGGCCGACGCAGTGATGCTCAGTTGGTTCGGAGGAACAGGGAGTTGCGCCGGTTCGTTCGCCGACGTCGGTAACTCCTGCGACGTCGGCTCAAGCAACGCAACGGGTTCCGCAGGACGCCAGTATTCGCTCCCAAGCAGCATATTCACAAGCCGTTCTCGCGCGCGCCCATCCACGATCGGCTTTTCACGGGAAATCTCTCCTGTGCGAACCTTGTCCGCGAGCGCAAGGGCTTCTTCGCGCGAGGTGGCGATGTGGGCGCCGGCTTTAACGTGCATATCACGATAACGATCGAAATCGGGAAGGTTATCGGGATTCCAGATGATTCCAGGGATCCCCATCATGTGACCGTCGTCGATCAACGAGGACTTGTCGGAAAGCACCGCTGCAGACTGCGCCAGCACCTCAGGCACCTCTGTACCTGTGACAGTGGGAAGTGGGAAGTAATCGCGGTTCATCCAGCGTGCGTACACCGGGTGAACGAACATCACGGGCTGCAGATCGCCCCAGTCGGCGTTGAGCGCGAGATCGAGCCACTGGCCCAGGTGCGTATCTTCCGGGTGAACATCCTCGCCAGCTCGGAGGCGCTTTTGCACCTCGATTTGCCAGGTGGGCGCGAGGAGAACGTAGCGCGATTCTCTCCCGAGCAGCCCGGCGAGGTCGTCGAAGCGCGGCATCTGGGCGTGAAGGAGCTGACCAGGCATGAGCCAATAGCTCGAGTGATCGCGCGCGATCTCCTCGTATTCTTCCTCGAGCGACGTGACAAGATAGGTGAAATCGGTGCGGTTCATCCAGCGCCACATCTGCCGAAGCGTGATTCCGTGTTGGAGAAAGACCGTGCGAATGTTGCGGTCCTTGATTTTGCTCCACACGTCGGTCAGTGCATAATCGCCGATATCCGCGATCAGGAGCGTGTCGGCAGAAAGTACCGCTTCGTCAAAATCGCGGGTGCCCGTGGCCACGAGGTTCACGCCCTCGGCTTCGAGCTCGGCCCACTGTGGGGAATCGAGTGAGAGCGCGAACGAGTGGGTGCCGGGAACGCGAGGGGCCGCGTATCGGTAGAGCTGGATCGCGCCGTCGCCCACGGACATTTCACGGTCAAGGTAAAGCCAGTGTCTCTCCCCCGACGCCGGTTTCGGATTTTTCCCGAGAGCAGCGGCGAGCATCTCGCCCGTTCCCGCACCTTCCGCACGGGCATTTCGCACACGGTCAAGCGCTTGCTCGGGGACAAGTGACTTTGCAGTCTTTACCGCTGATTTCATTGCGTTTGTGAGATCGCGCTTGAGCGCACCCTTCCATGAAATCGGCGCCGAACTCGGCCGAGGATGGTAGCCAGTGAAAGATTTAACCTCGAGCTTCTTCCCGTTCAGCTTCGCTGAGAGCCGCGGCCGCTTGGGGAGCCAGAGTACCCGCTCGCAGACAAATGGGAGCTCGTAGTAGGAGTGGTCGATAATCTTGGTTTGGAGCGGTTCGATTCGCTCACTGCCTGAGAAAAATTCTTCCTCGGGGACTTCCCCGTAGTAGAAGTAGCTCACCCGGTAACCTGGCAGGTATTCGCGCGGGTTCGCTCGCACGATGTAGTCGGAGACGATCCCGCTTTCTCCAGCGGCTTGGAGCGCTTTAGAGACATGGAGCGAAAGTGGTGTGAGTGCGTATTGCTCGATCTGCTCATCCGGGATTTGCGCCGCGATCGAAAGGAGCCGCTGCCCAATCTCGGCGCGTTGCTCGGGCTCAAGGTAGCGTGAGCGGAAGAAGAGCTGGCGATCGCGCTCCATCATGGTCTGAAGCTCGCAGATCACAAGTTGCCAGACCCATGTGGGCACGTCGGGCTGGGAAAGCCAGTGTTCCATGGCGGCCAGGCGTGGCGTGTAGTCTTCGAAGGGCTCGGTGGGTGTTTCAAAGTAGTAGCGCTTTAAGTATTTCGCTTCCGCAGTGAACGTTGCATGGCCGCCGGTTTTCGCCAGCGCGTGTACGAGGAGGCCTTCACCTTCGGCTCCGAGTTCGCCCACACCGTCGATGAGCGAACGGTGTACGCATACGCCCCACCACGAATCCCACATATCCCACGGGTTCTCGTTGAGATCCACCTCCCGACGAAGCGTGGGAAACCGCTCGCGGAACGGCGCGTTGTCCCAGACCGTACCGTTGTCTGCACGCTTGCGAAGTACCTGCGTGGCGATCACACGCGGCTGATCGAGGAAAGGCTCGAGCTTCTCGAAGAAGTCCGGATCGACTTCGTCGCGCCCTTTCGCAAAGACGAACCAGTCGGCGTCGGAACGTTCAATCACCGACGAGACGTCGGCGAGTTCGCACACCTGCGTATCAACCACCATGGGGGCACGGAGCACAGCTTTTTGGAGAGAGTTAAAGCTGGCCCGGAAATATTCCGGCATGTCGTTCACGATCACTAGTTGCAAGAGTGGTCCCATGCTCTCTCCTTTTGTTTCTCGGGTGGTGTGGGATTCAGTTGCGTGAATCAGCGTCACGTATTCATCGCATAGTTACCGGAGAGTCGCCCGGCGACTATTCCCACGGTTCGCGGCTCGGCATCTCCGTTTCGTTCGGGCGACCCCAGTGGGAGATCTTTCCGGTGGAGATCACTTCTGCGCTTGAGATCTCCCACGTATGGTTGGCACGCGCTTTACGCATTTGGGCAAACCCGAAGCGCTGGGCCGAGTAGACCTTTCCACCTGATTTGATGACGCGCTGGAGGAAGTCAGAGTCCTCTCCAAGCGTCATTGAAGCAAAGCCAAGTTCTTTCATGACGTCGGCACGCGCCACCATCGTCGGGCCGGAGATCCAGGACGTGTAACGGTTTTCCCACGTGGGGAATCGCAGAACAGTCACGTCTTCGTCCTCAAGATACATAAAGTGCGCCTGCTTGCCGACGAGCTCAGCACGCGAGTAGCGAGCCGCGAGGAGTGAATCAAAGAGATAGTCGGCTCCATAGAAATCGTCGTCGTCCATCTTGGCGATGTAGTCAGCGTCTACTCGTTCGATCAGCCGGTTATAGACATCACCGAGCGAAAGCTCTCGGCTGTTTTCAATCCACATCACGTCAAGCCCGAGTTCCCGAGCCTTCGCCTGTATCTCATCGGATGCAGCGAAGCCGTGGGTACCGACAATCGGCTGCATCTGCACGTCACGTTGTGCAGCAAGTGTTTCGAGCACGTGTTCAAGCTGTGCAGGGCGAACTGTTGAAATCATTGGCGCAACAGTAGGTGGGGTGTAGAGCTTGGACTCTAGCCCCAGATCACGCAGGATCTGATCCACACGGTGGGTGTATGTGTGCTTCTTCCAAATCTCCCCCTGTGCAAGGTACGCCATCCGATCAGAATAGTTCTTATTCCGTGTGAGAGCCTCGATCTGGAATTGCGCTTGCTCCGGTGTTTCTACCATCGCCACCATCTGCGGGGAAAAGAAGTTGGCGGTTGCAGGTGTGGGTGTGGAGACGATCGGCGTGCCACACGCTGGCACCTCAAAAAGCCGCATTGACGCCATCGTTGGGCTGGTCACCACCGAGTTCACATTGATGAACGCCTTGTAATGGCGGTACGCCGAAAGTGTTTGACGGTATGTGAGCGAGCCACGGATTTTCGCACGGAATTTGCGCGGGAAACGGTAGTCTTTACCGCCGCCCATATCACGCGCGAAAATATCAAGCCCTGTGGCCATTTTCTTTTCCGGATCCAAGGCCGCGCCAAGTAGGAGATCCATCTGTTCTTTGCGCTCTGGATACTTCATTCCGTAATACGCGCCAGCGAATGCGACGTCACGCTTCTTCGCAACCTCGTATCCGTCCATCACTGCCATCGGGTTGTGAATGGCGACCTGCGCCGCAAACGGCAATGCCGCTACTCGATCGTGCCCGAGATCGTTCTTGTAGAAAGGTACGCGCGTGGAATCGGTGGTGTAGACGTAGTCGAAGAGTTTCGCCGTTTCGATAGCGTCGCCGTAATGCGGCGGATCTTCACGGTTCCAGAACACGGTCGGAATGCCGCGCTCTTTACAGTAGGCAACGAGCTCACGCAGTTCGGCGCGTGGCGCACTTTCCCCGAGGATCTGGTATTTCCAGGTTTCACCGCGTTCCATCTGCCAGGCGGAATCCACGAACAAGAAATCGATTGTCGTTTCTTCAAGTTGGGCAAGCCAGGAGGAAGAATCGAGATAGAGGGCATCCCACTCGTAAGCGAAGGCAAAACGGAAGAATTCGTCGGCGATTACTCCAACGGTGATCTTGTGAGTGGGCTGATCTACGGGAGGCACCGCCCATTCATTCAGCTTGACCGGATTGGGCTTAACGTTCCAACCGAGTTGCTCGAAGCTCGGAATATTAATGCCTCGCCCCTTCAGATAACGCCGCGCACCAGCCATGCCGTATCGGCGGAAATGCCACGCAGCTTTCCGCGCAAACGCTATCACTTCTTGCGCGCTCGTCATTCAGGTCTCCTCAAGATGCCAGTGTCGGCCACTGAAATTAGGAATGTAAAAACTCGGAGTCTACCACTCAAAACTTCACAAACTCTAAGATTGACATACACAATGCAATGTCCCCAAAATTCCTTGAAAGAATGACAGATTCCCACTGCAAACCTTCAAGATCACTTAAACTACCACAAAAATCAGTCGATACCGCAGCTCATTGTGCACTCGCTTCATTATCATCAGTAATATCCAAAGCAATCAAAGATAGCCACTTATTTCTCCACACTTTGGGTGAAAATCGATGCGAAGCGTCAATCGCCGCCTGTGAGAGTCGACTAAATTCACTAACGTCCGAATAAAGGGAGCAAATTTTATCCGCGATCCCCTCCGGCGTACCGTCGGTGATAAATCCATTCACTCCATCATCAACTATCTCGACAGGACCATAGAGTGTGGGACGCGTAATAATCGGAATTCCTGAAGAGAATGACTCCAACATCGTCAGAGGAACCCCCTCGAATTCTGAATTCGCCAGTAAGCAATCAGATCTGTCATACCATGAATACACGTCTTCGTCCCAACCACGGAAAATGACCGAGTCGCCGAGCCCCCGCTGTTCGACCATTGCCCGCAAACTGGAGTCTTCCGGTCCACCGCCAACAATGTTGAACTTTAGGTTCGGCAGAGTTTCAAGCGCCTTTTCTACACCCAGAATTAACGTCCCCACACCTTTCACAGGGGCCAGTCTCCCCACGAATAACACTTCGTAGAAAAAATCATGCCGAGCTTTTACATCACGAATATCCACCATATTCGTGATCGCCCTAGAGTTTCTGTCAGTCCATGCAGGATACAAGCTCCTGAGATCACCCAATTGGGCATTAGTTAGACACGCAATCTTCTGTAGTGCGCCTCGAGGCTCTGAATAATATTTAGCCCATCCCCGAAGTTGGTTCTTGGAATCCCCAGAACCATCTCCGACAAAGTGAGTGTTATGTATCATCCCAATACCGTTTATACCATTGGAATCGGGCATCAATGTGATCATTGGAACCGTTGCGGGTTCATCAGAAATCACTGTTACTTCTCCGGGGAGTCCCCGCAAAAACTCGCGCAACATCCAGGCACGCATCTCATGAAATCCCGAAAACAGTTGAGCTTTTCCTGTATCATTATTAAACAAGGTGCATCGATATGAATAATTCGACACTGTCTTCCACGCACTATACAAGAGTTCGCCGCGTGTTGTCAGCACAGTCTCGAACTTCTCGTTCCACTCACTGTCACGATAAACAGCTCGTCGTGGCCGAGAAAGAGCATCGTACTCAACCGTCTTCAAACATAGTTGAGGCGATTCATGCGAATGAATATCCGACGAAATCCTCGTTCCGTTCTTCCGGTATTTTGTCAGCCCCAGGAATTTTCCGGAGATGTCGTAGTAACGACGAACGAGACCTTCCTTTTCCTCTGCAACTAATGCGCCGTCACCTGGATCAAAGGAGAACTCGGGATCTCGCCCGCGTATTGAGTACCCAACATAATCATCATCAAAAAGCGCATGAACCTTCACCCCCTCAGGAATAAACCCATCCCGTTGCAAGCTTGAAAACACCGAACAGGCATCAAACTGCAATCCAGTAATAACTACCCAAATCTCTTCATCGGTGTATTCTTTCAAAACTTCAAGCCGCTGATACATAACCCGAGTTAGACCGCCACGACCATACCCGACCGAATCCATCAATTGAACAATTGCCACGAGCTACGCCTTCCTCAACCGCATGTTAAATTTTTGCCGATCGCCACGAATCGCGAGTCTAATTAAGTCGTGCCGCTTCGCTGGCCCACCAGCGATCGATGAGCTCGGCGCATTTGCGGCAATATCGCGGACGCCTTCACAGAGAATTAGCCAAAACGCCCATGACGCTTGCGGGACAACCCGATAGTACCACCATAGATCTTCGTTGAGCGCCTTGCGGTACCAATATTCTTTGGTTGCTTCGTCGCCAGACGCTTGAATAACTTTTTCGGTTTCTTTCATCACGTGGAGCCGTTGCCCCAGATCATCCAGGCTCGTCTTATTTTGAGTAATCGAGCTAGCGTCATCGCGCTCGCGCCAGCGATAAATAATATCTGGGATCACGTCAAACGGTTCCCCACCGAGGTACATCTTGGCGGAAACTTCTTGATCTTCGTACAAAACGCCGACTGGAAACTCTCCAACCACACGCTTGAAGTAATCACGAGTAAACAGCTTGCTCCATGCGAAAACATTCCAGAGAATCGACGGGAACTGCTGCCCCGTAATACCGAGGCGCTCAACAGAATGCGCTTCCTCAACGAACCACGGGGCCCACCGACGCGTTGAGTTGAAGCGTTCAACACCGCCAACAACCATGCCCGAACCAGACTTTTGCATGGCTTCGTACATTCGCGAATACGCATGCGACGGAACTTGATCATCCGAATCGACGAAAGCGATCAAATCAGAGTCAGTCTGTTCGACACCCGTATTACGAGCCGCACCAAGGCCACCATTTTCCTTATGGATGACTCGGACTCGAGGGTCTTCAGTTGCAAGTTGATCTGCGATCATGCCAGTGTCATCCGGTGAGCCATCATCGACAATGACAACTTCGAAATTTGGGTAGTCAGATGTGAGTAAGGACTCCACACAATCGCGAAGATATGCTTCAACCTTGTATGCAGGAACAATTACAGCAAGGCTAGGAAATTCAGTCATTTCTCCACTCCTGTCACATACTGAATCAAATCGGACAGCGTGCTTGTCTCTGTAAACTCCGGTGTCGATGCATGAGCATCACTCATAGCAGCTTTCAAAGCCTGAGCGATTATTTCAGGATCGTCAGAACTGAGCATCGATAAATCCACAACTGGCAATCCCTGTAATCCCGCCCAATACGAAGCAACTGTATGGGAATTTCCATCGCTCAGGTTCACGATTGCATCAGCATGCACTATTTCATGAGTAAAAGGCATATTCGTCTCTTCGATCGTCAAATACTGAAGATCAGGCTGTGGGTATCGCCGCAACCGCTGCATGGCGGCCCCAGCGCCTACCACTGTAAGCCGAATCTGACGATCATGATCGGAATTGAGTATCGACAAAGCTTGATCGACTTTGGCCAAATCAATACTATCGCGAACCCCGCCGAAGGCATAAAAATCAAGGTGCCCATCAGAGCCGTTCTTACGCTCGACCGGTAACGGACTGTCCCCAGTGAGGAGCATTGCAGAATGGATTTCAGTAACTGCTTCGTCTATCCCCGCTGGAGATGGCGTGACGATTACATCATATTCACTCCAGAACTGCGCTGACGTCAGGAGATTACATTGTTGTTGCGCCCATTTAGGGTTCACATCTCGATTCAGGACCAGAACCCTGCGGGAATTTCGGAATCCGAGAGCCATGAATGCAGTCCAGAATATTGACTCCGGCTGCCACTCAATAACGATGTCAAAATCATTATCGGCAAACAGGCGCCTCTTTTCACGCAAAAGAGCATTTGAGTATCGAGAACGCTGGAAATCATTCAGAATTTGATCCCCCGCAGAATACAGCCGCTTGACGACGAGCTGCTCTTCCGGTTTGGCAACCAAGGCGCCCTTTCGTGGATACACGGAAACCTCTTGCGGAAGAGAATCAATCACAGACGCGAGAGTTTTATCAAGCCCCACTTCAAAGTGGTCGAAAACAAGCGTTACATCAAGCTTTGAATAATCAAGATCTTCCAGAAGCCGCTTCAGATTTTCGGATTCGTCGATCTTTGAGAATGTGGAATGGATCAATACCTTCTTCTTCCCCACACTTGGCGCTGTATTCACCCCCTGACTTTCAAGCATTTTCGAAATCAGACGTTCTGACACGTTGCCGTCATCTTGTGGCACATACCGGCGCTGCAGTTCATCCCAATCTGGTTGCTTGAACAACTCACCATCTACATACTGCTCAAGAGTATTGAGCAGGTCGGTGATCGAATAGACCACTAGCCCGGGGAATTCCTCAACCTTCATATTGAGGCCACGCTCTTCAGCATATTCCTCAGCATCATAGGTGTAGTAAATAACCGGACGTCCAGTAGCTAAGAAATCCACGCCGAGACTTGAGTAATCAGTGATGACGACATCGGCCATGTTCATCAACTCGTATGTTGAAATGTCTGAAGACGGCGCGTGAACGTCGAGAATCGAATCAGAAAGGATTTCCTGTGTCAAGGGATGCCCACGGAAAATTAAATGCCAACTACTAGAAGCTTGTAGCCGATCAAGATCAGACACCAGTTTTGCTCCGTCAAATTTCTTTGACTTCGAACTACCGCGCCATGTTGGAGCGTAAAGCACAACAGGCTTACCATCATCCGGAATGCCAAGCCGCGTACGGAGCACAACCCGGTTTTGAGTATTTTCTGGCGTCGGCGAAAGCATATCGTTTCGAGGGTACCCGACCGTTTCCGCTACACCCAACCCAATAAGATTCGATACCTGATAGCGCTTAGTCATAATTTCACTTGTGAAATCATTCGGCATAAACAGGTGAGTCGAATGAATAAAGTTACGGGCCACGTTTCCGTAATCGTACGGCGAATCTTTATCATCCTTGCCGAGAGCTTTTAGCGGAGTACCATGCCATGTGTTCACTGACACCTGTCCTTCGCGGTGCATGTACTCAAACGAGAATGATGCATTGTTCGTCAAATACTCAGCACACGCGAGAGCAAGCCAGTAGCCGAACGATTCGCGAGGAGTGACAACTGTATTCGGATCCTGGCGAACAACCAAAGGGATTTCCGCGCCTTGGTTCGCAACCCAAACATGGATCGCTTCCTCACATTCAGGACGCGAAATAGCTTCCGAGAACATGGCGAGCGGATTGCCGTCGAGTTTCTTTCCAAAATGCGATTCCCAAAGCCAGACATTCTTAAGGATAGGGAGCCGCTCGAACAACTCAAGATAACGGAACACCTTCAGCTGGCGCTTACCAGCTTTGGCAGTCTCATACAAAAATTGCGAAGGAATCTGTTGAGATGCATTAAAACACTCAAAGGCAAGATTGTCATCGCCTTTTGCCGCATATACGTAACCCAACCCATGGAAAACATCAGCGCGAAACTCCACCATCGAAAGTGCCATCGACCAGAGAATCCTGAGTGATTGATCCCAATCCTGACTTTCGATAGCTATTCGGAGCTCACGGAAAGAAACTTTCACTTCTTGAGCTTCGGATTTGACGGGGTCAGAAGTATGCATGATCCTCTTCCTAGCTTTCGAAAGAAAACTTAGCCCCTCTGAATCGACCGTCGTCCGGAGCGCCGACTTTTCGGAGGGCTCGTCCCCGATGCCGTCTTCATTATCCCTACCAGTCAAGCCAAGCTCTCGGGCGAGAAAATTGTCGTAGTCAAATTTTTCCCAAAACGGAGCGAGTGTTCTAAGGCATTCTTGACGATCTTGGAAAACCTTCCATTGAAGAAGCCCCGTACGCAATCTCGCGATCGTCTGTCCACCATCCAACGCTCCAGATTCGATGTACTCATAGAGCGCTAACTTTGGGTTGCCCATCTGTTCAGCCACAATTCCAGCACGGAAGTGGGGGTGCGTCTGATCAGCGAGTGCGGCAGCAACGACCGCAGTTTCCATGGCAACGTCAGGAACTCCCTGAGTGACAGCAACGCGTTCCGTCCGGTCCCACCATTTCCAGTCTGAATTCCCACTACTCATATCCTTCATCGATTGCTCAAAAGCGAGCTGGGAGTATCCCAAATCGTTGAGAAGGTCACGCAAAGACAATGTTTTCGCTTTACGCGCATCCAACTTCAAGTTGATGGATTCGAATGTCTGTTCTCGGACGCCACCAAGCAATTCAATTTCTGCGCGAGCTAGATCTTTTAGACTTGTTTCGTTGAGGCGATCAAACACATTGGGGTCGTCTGCCAGATCAAGGATCAGGCGAAAATCTCGAGCATCGGCTGCAAGCTGAATCAGCTGAGCAAGGTTTGAATTGGAAAGCAAGGATAGCTGCTTCATTTCAGTTACGAGATCAGCTTTGGTCAACAAACTGACCGGGTTCAACCCTGCAGTTCTTTCGGAGCGAATTTCACTGATTTCGAGTAAGTGCGGAGCAAGCATTTCCGCAGCATCGATATCGAGCCGAACAAGCTCTTCTAGCACCTCTGTCTTAAAATCAGAATATACCGCCAGCTTAGAGATTTTCGTGCTCGCGAGCGAGTGTAGCTCTTTCAAAGCCGCAATCGGGTGCCCATTATTGAAATTCGCTACCGCAAGTTCATAATGTGTCAGCGGCGCATCAAGAGAGCCAACAAGCTTCAGCGCAGAATTTGCGATCAGGCGGGCGTCATGCTTGTTCCAACGTTCAATGTAATCTCCAAGTAGCTCGTCATCGAGCTTCAAATTATCGACAATCTCCTTGAAAAGAATAGCCTCATCAGTAACTTCCGCAGTTTCGACGAAAGAATTACGGAGAATTATCGAAAAATAGCCAGCCCCGGTAGCCAACTTTAACTGTTCTAGGCTCATTGATGGAACTGGATGGGCTCTTTCCTTCAACTTGGTAGCTTCGTCGATACGACGGCAAATCATCTTATTCAGATACTCATACCATTCCCGATTTGCACCCAAAGAATCGACATCTTCGATCGTCGACAAAACCTCATATGCGCGTTCATAATTTTCTGCAGAAGCGTAGGACTCAGCGAGTTTCAAATTGACAGGTACGGTACGCCTCGAAGGAACGATCGACTCGAGCGCCTGCGCCGCATCCTCATATGCACGGGCGTCAAACTTGATATTCGCTTCTCGGATCAGGGCAGCATCACCACCGCTAGCGCCAATGGCGCGTGCCAAACCACCAAGCAATCGCTTCGTACTCATCACAACAGTCTCTTTCTCTAGATCTCACACAAGCTACTGGCCGAAACAACGGTCACAACAAATCGGATTTTCGCGCCTGCTCTAATAACTTCACTGTGGCAATCGACTCCTCCGGCTTCCATTTGAACGACGTTAGTTTGCCAGCACGGATCGCCTTCACAAACTCCGCCAATTCGTACCGGTACCCGGAATCTTCGAATGGATAGAAGAAGTGGCGATTACGCCGCGTATCCTCATACCGAAGTTCAAAGTTATCCGTGAGCCACCATGGTGCTGGCATATACAGATAGCCCTGTGTTCCAGAGACCACCAGATCACCTTCCGATTTCACGCCAATTCCGACAGTCGCCGTCGCGATAGCGTGTGGATACTTCAGTGAGATGCGCGCGAACGTATCAACACCCGATTCGCTCTCCCGGAACACATCCCAGCTCGCTGATTCGTATTCAAGACCTAGCAACTTGAAGATTGCCATCAACGGATAGGTGCCCATCTCAGAAAGGGCCCCGCCGTCGGGTGCCTCAACCTCACGGCCATCATGAATGAGTTTCGTAAACGTGGCGTCAACGGCTTTGATTTTTCCAATGCCACCACTGCGGGCCATCTCCACCATGCGACGGAAGCCAGTGAAATAGGCAGTTTTTGCAGCCTCAAGAAGTACGACTCCACGATCTTTCGCCAAATTGTAAAGCTCTACTGCTTCGTCACCGTGGAGCGTGATCGGATTCTCCACCAGCACATCCTTACCTGCTTCGATAGCTTCTTTGGCATACTCGTAATGAGTGCCGTGGGGCGAGGCGATGTAGACCGCATCAGATTCTTCGATGATCTGTTGCGCACTCGACGCGGGCTGCGCGAGCTCCATCTCCTGAGAAAGCTCGAGCGCTTGCTCAATATCGCGAGAATACAAGCCGAGGATCTGCACGCCCGAAACTCGCCACGATTCTTTCACCATACGACGTGCGCTACGCCCAGCACCGATAATGCCGAGCGCAAGCATTCCATCTTCCACGCTACGAAGCTGAGTGGAAGAAATGCCCTTCGTGCGCTCAAGATAGACCACCTCGCAGTAGTCACCCAAGTAATCGAACTTTCCACGCCAATCTGAGCCGATGGCAAAAATATCCACATCGTACTTCTCGATGTCGTGGATCTTCTGCCCCTCGTATTCCTCCACCACGATCTCATCAGCCAGGCCGGTTGCACGCACATTCGCCACACGCTGGAGAAGCTTATCGTGAACATTGAGCTTGCCACGCTGGCGATCGTACGAATCTGAGGTGACGCCAACGATCAACTTGTCACCGAGCGCCTTAGCCCGCTCCAAGAGGCGACGGTGCCCCTCATGAAGCAGATCGTAAGTTCCGTACGTGATGACCGTGGTCATTAATTACTCCTCGTGCGTGAATCGGATGTCGAATTTCTCCAATGGAAAAGTTTCTACTTGTAAGAATACCCGCCATCGATCACAAGTATCTCCCCGTTCATGTACGGGTTTTCAAGCAAGAAAGCATAGGCACCAGCAACTTCCTCCGGAGTGCAGAAACGCCCGAGTGCCGTTTTCGATTCAATACTTGCTCGGATTTCGGCTGGCTTATCCTTCTGCCACTCGGTATCAACAAAACCCGGGGCAACACCGTTCACGCGAACCCCAAACGGGGAAAGGAATTTCACGAGATTCTTCACAAGCGCATGTGTGGCGGATTTCGTCACGCCATATGCGAGAGAAGTTCCGTGTGGGTGAACTCCCATGAGAGAACCGGTGAAGACCACCGATGCACCCTTCGGCAGTTGCGGCGCGATCTCCTGGAGGAAAAACGTGGGAAAGTGGATATTTGCCGCGAAAACATCCTCCCAATGCTTCGGATCAATTTGCCCAAAATTCTCACGCAGAGTAACACCGGCATTGAGCACAACTGCACACAACTCCGAGACACGACCACCGATCAGGCCTACGAGATCGTTCGCCGCCGTAGGCGAGGTTTGGTCAACTTCAAACATCTCCACCGAGGGAGAACCCGCTTCCTCAAGTAGTGTTTTACTCTCCATAGCGCGGGCTACATCATGGCCGTAGGTGACAAGCAGGGAATAACCCCGGCTCGCGAGCATGCGAGCAACCGCGTACCCAATGCCCTTCGACCCACCGGTGACGAGTGCGTATTCCACTTCAGTGTTCCCTTCTGTGCGTTATTCCAAGAATACTGGAATTCGTGGCGACGATGCAGGCGATGAATTGCCCGCACTGCAGGGACCGTCTCTCCTTCTAGAGCAAGCGCTTCGTTTATGCAGGTAACTACCTCGTTACCGAATACAAAATCCGTGCAGGCAATTCGGTAGAATCTGTTCAGATTGAACGAAGGGAACATTGCATGGAATCCGAGCAACACCCGGGCACTTTGAACAGTGGAGCCTCAGAGCCAAAGCGAGTGACTGCGAAAAACTTTCAAAAGCTTGGCATTCGCCCATCTTTCGGCGAATATATTCAGCAAGTACTTGCACGCAGGCATTTCATTATCATGGAATCCAACGCTCGCGCGTACGGCACCATTAAAGATACCTTCCTCGGGCAGGCGTGGCTCATCGTGGACCCATTCCTCCAGGCGGCGGTGTACTACTTCATCTTCGCCGTCGTGCTTGGTTTCTCCCGAGGCCACTCGAACTTCGTTGGTTACCTTGTCGTCGGCATTATCTCGTTCACGCTGCTCTCAAAAAACCTCGATTCAGCAGCTTCTGTGATGGGCGCAGGGCGCGATCTGGTCCGAACCTTCCATTTCCCCAAATTCTCACTCGTAGCTGCCTACACACTGCGCACCTACATCGATTTTCTCCCCACTTTGGTGGCCATGCTTTTCTTCGTGATCCTGATGCCACCCCACTCGTATCCAACACTGAACTGGCTCTACATCCCGTTGATCTACCTGTTGGTAGCGCCTTTCTGTGTGGGTATGGCCTCGATCGTCGCAACTCTTACTACCCTTATCCCCGATATTCGTTTCATTATCGGTCTCATTTCACGCTTTTGGTTCTACGCCTCTGGCATTTTTTGGACAATCGAACAGTTCGCTGGCCAGCCCACGCTCCAGGACGTCATGCTCCTCAACCCTGGCTGGGTGTACCTCAACCTATTACGCGACGTGATCGTCTATAACAACACCCCCGCCCTGGATCAGTTCATCTACCTCGGGATCTGCTCACTGGGCATGTTCGCAATTGGCTTCTTCGTGATGTGGCGCAACGAAGAAAAGATGAGTAAGGCAATGAGCCGATGAGTGAAACAATGAACAACCCCTCCATCCCCGAAGCCGGGCGCACGCCGTCGATGGTGATCGAGCATGTCTCGGTCAACTACCTCACCCCGTCGGCAAAACCCGAAGACAAAAAGAACGCCCCGCTCATGCAACGCATCCTCGGAGCGCTCCTCGGCCGCCCACCCAAAATGTACGTGCCGGCCGTCAAAGACGTCTCATTCATCGCCTACGAAGGCGACTTCATCGGGCTCCTTGGCCAAAACGGCGCCGGAAAATCCACGCTCCTGCGCGTACTCGCCGGCTCCGAGCCGCCGTCGAAAGGCGCCGTCTACACTGCCACACGCCCATCGTTGCTCGGCGTGAACGGTGCACTCATGCCCGAACTCTCCGGCATCGAAAACGCCAAACTCGGCCTCCTCGCCCTCGGCTTTTCCCCCGAAGAGGCCGAAGCCCGAATCCCAGAAATCCTCGATTTCTGCGCAATCGGCGACGCCATCTACCGCCCGATGAAAACCTACTCATCCGGCATGGGAGCACGCCTACGCTTCGCAATCTCCACGGCAGCCCGCCCCGAGATCCTCCTCATCGACGAAGCCCTCTCCACAGGCGATTCCACATTCCAGCAAAAATCCGAAGAACGCATGAGCGAAATGCTCTCCGACGCCGGAACCATCTTCCTCGTCTCCCACTCCGCCGGCCTCATCGAAAAAATGTGCAACCGTGCGATCTGGCTCAACCAAGGCCAAATCGTCACCGACGGCCCCGCAGGCCCCGTCTCCAAGGCCTATCAGGCATGGGCAAAAGCGGTAGCAGATAAGAAGCCCGAGGAAGCCCAGAAGATCCTCGACAATGCTCGAACCGGCTTCGTCCCCCTCGAGGTCTCGCACAAAGACAAGAAGAAGAAAAAGAAGAAGAAAAAAGAAAAGAAAGCCCTCGAGCAAGCAGCTCACGCCGCACCACGCGGCTACCAGCCGCGCCACCTCACCGGCAAGTAACGAGTGGTGGACCGCCTTTGGGCGGTCCACCACCGCATATTCATGGCGTCACAGGTCAAATTGCACTCGCGCACTTTCACTCCAGTGACGCCCCACCCCGCGCACGCTGTAGCGAAAACGTGCACGCTGTAGCACAAACAAGCGGGGCACCCTCTCGGGTGCCCCGCCAGAGCAAAAATGAGCCTGGGACCGCGATCAGTTCACCGGCGCCGAATCCAAAGTCTTCAAATCCGCTTTATGAGATTCGATATACTCCGCTGCCTTATCCGACGCGAACGCCTTCGAAATCTCATCAAACTTCGGCTTATCCAGATTCACGATCGACTGCCCATCCGCCGAACGGCCAACACCCGTCACCGGAGCAGTCACAAAGTTAATCTTCGACGAATCCATCCCACGAAGCGAGAGCGCAAAACTCACCGCGTCCGTGGTACCGAACTTATCGTCAATCGCTACATACGGCGAAATCTGCGTGTACAGATCCAACGCCTTCGACGGGCTCGAGAACGCGCCCGATGCCAGAGTCTGCTTCATCACCGAAGAAAGCCACAGTTGCTGGCGGCGCACACGATCAAAATCGCCACCCGGCAGATGCTTACGCTCACGCACAAACGCCAGCGCCTCCTCGCCGTTGTACTTCTTCGTTCCCTCCTTCGACGTCATCTCAACGCCGCCAACCACATCCGTGATCTTCGAGAACGACGTGAAATCCACAACCGCCACATGATCGATCGGAATCTTCGTCAGCTGCTCCACCGTGGCGATCGTCAACGCCGGGCCACCATACGAGAACGCGGCATTAATCTTCGCGTTATCGTAACCCGGGATCGGAACCCACGAATCACGCGGGATCGACATGATGTTCAGCGACTTCCCGTCACCGGCGATCTGGGCAATCATGAAAGCGTCCGTACGCTGAGCACCAGCCTTCCACGCCTTCGGATCACCAGCCGAAATACGCGAATCCGAACCAAGCACAAGGAACGTGGTGGGCTTCGCCGAATCCTCATCCTGATGCTGCGGGCGCTCGCTCGCACCCTCAATATTCGAAACATCAGCGAACGGATTGCCCAACGTGTGCAACGCGCCAAGCTTGTTCGACAACCATGCGAACGCGCCAGCCGCGACAAGGAAAAGGACTAGAAACAGCGCACCCACAACCGCAAGCACGCGACGAGTTTTCTTACGCCCCTCTTTCGGCGATTCAAACTCCACTTCGACGGCAGCACCCGTTTCGCTCATAATTCTTCCTTCCTGGTAAACCAACCAGTGTGCGTTACATCAGGCCCCAAGAAAGCGAGGAGAGCTCCTGACAACCGTTCACTATATCAGCACACGCCCACCGTTCGATACGGTTCGATAGTATTTCGGACACTCATGTCGCACACGCAACAACTCACGCACCGGTGAGAAAAAACCGAACTGAGTAAAAAGTTGGCGGGCGCAGCCCCCACTGCGCCCGCCGGTGAGGATTGCTCTCGGCGCCTGTCGCAAATCATCGCGCCAGTAAATTCTGCGATCTACCCAATCGGAGTTGTGCCCTCTTTGATGCGTCCACACGTGCGAGGAGACGCCTCTTGGAAAGAAGTGTGCGTTACATCCGCACCAACAACTATAGGCGCGCATTCATTAAATTCCCAGCGAACTTTTTACCTCTTTTTAAACTTTTGGCGACGCCCACCGTAGCCGAATTGGGCACATCCGTTACGTAGAGTAATTCCAGTTTGAGAAGAATGCCAGGAATCACATGGGAAAACTACCCATGCACGCGCTATGGCGCCATGAAACTTTGCGACATCAAATGCAACAAATTACACATCAGTGGCACACTTCACAATCACGGCATTCAGGCTTCGCTCCCCGCCACCAAAATCTGGGAAATCACTGTGCGCACAAACTCCACAATCTCCTCATTCTCCACCGCAACCTGCGCGCCAAGCCGTGCACCACAGTCGTCGGGCAACGGAACCAACAACACGCGAGTAGCCGGCTTCGACAACGCCCGCGGATACAAACGCTTCAAACGCGCCTGGCGCGAATCCGGCAACTGAACCGGCGCGAACCGCACATTCCACCCCATCACCGTAATCTCCTCCAAACCCACACTCCGCGCAAGATCCCGCAAACGCGCAATCGCGAACAAGCGCTCCGCCGTCGCCGGCAACTCGCCATAACGATCCACCAACTCCGCACGCACATCCGCCCGCTGAGAATCCCCACGCGCCGCCGCAATCTTCTGATACGCCTCCAACCGAAGCCGCTCCGAAGAAATCCACTCCGTCGGAACATAAGCATCCACCGGAAGCTCAATACGCACGTCGCGAGCCGACGCCTCCTCCTTGGGCGCCTGCCCCGTAATCTCCGCAACAGCCTCACCCACCATACGCAAATACAGGTCAAAACCCACACCCGCAATATGGCCACTCTGCTCGCCGCCCAACAAATTACCCGCGCCGCGAATCTCCAAATCCTTCAGTGCCACCTGGAAACCTGCGCCCAACTCGGTATGCTGAGCAATCGTGCGCAGCCGCTCGATCGCCGTCTCCGTCATCGCCTTATCCGGCGGATACAAGAAATACGCGTACGCACGCTCACGCCCACGCCCCACACGCCCACGCAACTGATGCAACTGCGACAAGCCCAGCTTCTGCGCATCCTCCACAATCAGCGTATTCGCGTTCTGAATATCCAGCCCCGTCTCCACAATCGTGGTACACACCAACACGTCAATCTCTTTATCCCAAAACTGCTGGATCACGCTCTCAAGCTGATGCTCACTCATCTTGCCATGAGCCACGCCCACGCGGGCCTCCGGCACCAGCTCGGCCAGCTGCGCCGCCTTCTTATTGATCGTGGACGTGCGGTTATGGATAAAGAACACCTGGCCATCGCGCAGAAGCTCACGCTTAATCGCCGCCGCGATCTGCTTATTCTCCTCCCGGCCCACATACGTAAGGATCGGGTGACGCTCCTCCGGCGGGGTGGCCAGCTGGCTCATCTGGCGCAAGCCCGTCACCGCCATCTCGAGCGTGCGCGGAATCGGGGTAGCGCTCATCGACAGCACGTCCACGCTCGGGTAGAGCTGCTTGAGCGCCTCCTTATGCTCCACGCCAAAACGCTGCTCCTCGTCGATCACCACCAGCCCAAGGTTCTTGAAACGCACATCCCCCGTGATCAGCCGGTGCGTGCCCACCACCACGTCGATTTTGCCGTTGCGGATGCCGTCCTTAATCTCCTCAGACTCCTTCTCCGACTGGAAACGAGACAGGCCCGCCACCTTCACCGGGAAACCCGCGTAACGCTCCTCGAACGTCTCCAAGTGCTGCTGGACCAAGAGGGTTGTGGGCACGAGAACCGCCACCTGCATGCCGTCCTGCACAGCCTTAAACGCGGCACGGATCGCAATCTCCGTTTTGCCATAGCCCACATCGCCCGAAATCAGACGATCCATCGGCTCCGGGGATTCCATATCCCGCTTCACATCCTCAATCGTGGACAGCTGATCCGGCGTCTCCACGAACTCGAACGCGTCCTCCAGCTCACGCTGCCACGGAGTATCCGGAGCGAACGCATGCCCCTTCGTCGCCCGGCGCTGCGCATACAAACGCACCAGCTCCTTCGCGATCGTGCGGATCGCGGCCTTCGCCTTCGCCTTCGTTTTCGCCCAATCGGCGCCGCCCATCTTGTTCAGCGACGGCGAATCCCCGCCCGCGTAGCGCGTGACCTGATCGAGCTGATCCGTAGGCACCCACAGCTGGTCGCGCGGCGCACCACGCTTCGACGAGGCATACTCCAGCACCACATACTCGCGCTGCGTGCCGCCCGGGCCGCCGAGGCTACGCTTCGCCATCTTCACGAACTGCGCCACGCCATGACGCTCATGCACCACGTAATCCCCCGGCTTCAACGCCAGCGGATCCACCGCGTTCTTGCGACGCTTCGGCATCTTACGGGCTTCGGCTCCGGAGCCGCGCACCCGACCAAGCAGGTCTTGCGCACCGACAACGGCGAGGCGTGTTTTCTCGTTAATAAAGCCGGTTGCGATCGGGGCGGTGACGATATGCACGACGCCGGATGCGGGAGGAGTGTCCAGGTGATCCGCGGTGCGAGCCGGGACCTCGGCGTCGGACATCACATCCAGGAGGCGGCGGGCCAGGCCAGCGCCCTCCACCGTCAGAACCAGCGTGTAGTTTTCGCGCGCGAGGGCGCCAAGAGCCGCAACGGCGTCGTCTACCTTTCCCGCGAACTTCTGCGGCTCGCGCATGCCGAGCGTGACAGACGAATCGGTGGCGAAGCCGCCGAGAGTCCACCAAGCATGGCCCGCCTTCGTGGCACGGGCGCGCGTGTCCTCGATCGTGGAGAAAGACGCAGCATCCACCTGGATCGGCACCTCGCCGCCCGCCGCCGCCGACGTCCACGCCGCCGCAAGAAACTCCTGCGTTGTTTCAATCAGCGACTCGGCACGAGCCGCGATCCGCTCCGGCTCCACCAAGGTAATGCGGGAGGCCGGCGGAAGCTGGCTCACCACAGGAACCAAGCGCTCCAGCAGGATTGGGGCCAGGGATTCCATGCCCTCCACCGCGATGCCATTTGCAATCCGCTCGAGCATATCCGTTGCTCCCGGGAGCTGCGGGATCGCCGCAAGGGCGCGTTCGCGCACATCAGAAGTGATCAGGAGCTCGCGGCACGGGGGCGCGTAGAGTTCGTCCACGCCGTCCATCGAACGCTGATCCGCCACCGAAAACTGGCGAATCTCCTCCACCTCATCACCGAAAAATTCCACGCGCAGCGGATGCTGCTCCGTCGGCGGAAAAATATCGAGAATATCGCCGCGCACCGCGAACTCGCCGCGCGATTCGACCATATCCACACGCGAATACGCGGCCGCTACCAGGGCTTTCGTCAGTTCTTCCATGTCCGCAAAATCGCCCCCGCGCACGCGCACCGGCTCCAAATCACCCAGGCCCGGGGCGATCGGCTGAAGCAGCGAACGGATCGGAATCAACAGGTACTGAAGCGGGGAGAACTCGCTCGGGTGGGCCAAGCGGCGAAGCACCCGCAGGCGGTTCGCCACCGTATCCGAACGCGGCGAAAGCCGCTCGTGCGGAAGAGTCTCCCACGCGGGGAACACGTCGATCGCTTCGGCTGGAGCGAAGGCGCGTAGAGCGCGAGCCAACTCATCGGCGTCGCGGCCCGAAGCCGTCACGATCACTTCGAGGCGGTCCGGGGTCGCCACGGAGGCAAGGATCGGCACCGCGGCGCCACGGGGAGCAGCAATGTCGATCGCCTTCTGGGCGGCGACGCTCGCTAACTCGCCAGAATCAATCAGAGGCAAAATCGGACGCAAATCCATCGAACACTCATTTCAGCAGGTAATCGGGACGTTTTCGGAAAACCGGCGGGCGAGCATCACACTCGTCAGCGGCGGCGCTCGCCGCTGACGGATGGGCTACTCGCCGCGGTGACAATTTCGCCAACCTCAATCGATCTTTAGGCGTATATAGCGCTATCGCGCAATTTAGGTTGGCGAAAAAGCAGATGGATCAAGTATCAACGCGCTTGAACGATGACAAGGCAGGGTGCGCCCCCGCCGAAGAACACGCTCAGCGGGTGTGGAGGCGCATCGTGGCCTTCTCCAGGCCGTTCTCGATCACGTCAGTGACAGCGTCGGCTGCTTCTTCGATCAGGATCTCGAGCTCGGGCCGCTGGGACGCCGCGAAACGCGACAGCACATAATCGGCAGGATCCTGGCGGCCCGGCGGGCGGCCAATGCCGAAACGCATACGGATGTACTGCTTCGAGCCGAGCGAGGCCGTGATCGACTTCAGGCCGTTATGGCCTCCCTCGCCGCCACCACGCTTCAAGCGGAGAGTGCCGAAATCGATATCCAGCTCGTCGTGCACCACGATCAGATTCTCCGGCGGGATGTTGTAGTACTTGAGCAATGAAGACGTGGGGCCGCCCGAGGTGTTCATGTAACTCATGAGGGTCGCGAAAACCACCTGTTCACCGTCGCGGCCCGGGCCAACGCCGATACGGGTGGTGGCCTGCAACGTTTGGGTCTGCTTGTGCGCCGAAAGCGTGGCCCCAGCACGCTTCGCCAACGCCTCGATCACCATATGGCCCGCATTGTGCCGCGTACCCTCATACTTCACGCCCGGATTACCCAGGCCAACCACTGCAAACATTGTCCAATCCTTAGTCTTGTGGCGGAACCACACCCTGCCCAGCCGAAACCACTCTCACTCCGAAACCGGTTGGAACCACGCCTCACCACGAGAAGAATGAACCATCCTCACTCGCCGGACCTGGCGCATCCTCCATTGCCGCCGCAGGTGCCTTCCCCTACGGTTTGAGGAACGGCCGAACCGGGGTCAATTCTAGCGGGGAAAATGGGGGTGGGCGGAAAGCGTTCGCTTTCCGCCCACCCGAACAATCCACTACTACACCACAATCATGCGGGTAGCTCGCAGATCACAAAATCACTCGGCGTCGCCCTCAGCCTCAGCAGCCGGCTCGGCATCAGCGTCGCCAGCCTCGTTCGCCTCAGCCTCAGCCTCGAGCTCCGGATCAACCTGCGGCACAGCCACCACAACAACCGGATCCTCCGGATCCAGCTCGGTCTCAACATCCTCCGGGAACTTTACATCAGCGATACGAACGGTGGTGCCATCCTCGAGGCCCTCAACCGAAACCACGATCTGCTCCGGAATATCGATCACCGGTGCCTTCACCAGGATCTGCATGAGCTCAACGGTTGCCACAGCGTCGCCGAAGGGCTCGCCCTCGATAACAACCGGAACTTCAACCTCAACCTTCTCCTTCGCATTCACGCGAAGAAGATCAAGGTGCTCGATCTTGCGCGACAGCGGGTTCACCTGCTTGTCCTTGAGAAGCACGAGGTGCTTCTCGCCCTCGAGTTCCAGCGAGATCAGGGCGTTCGCATTGCCGCGCACAGCCATGTAGGTCTCGTGGTAATCGAGGGTCACGTGAAGAGGATCCACACCGTGACCGTAAACAACAGCCGGAACCTTGCCAGCCACGCGCATACGACGCGCGAAGCCCTTACCAAACTCAGTGCGCTTCTCACCAACGAGCGTGAGGCGATCTGCCATAATTACTCTCCTTCAAATCGGGCCACCCGGCGGGCGGCGAAACGGCCCCAGTACGGGCTAGGCCCCCGAAGGAACATAGACACCGCGTCGATAACGGAGCGTGAGCTCCCTCGCCGAGGCAACTTGTTTAGTTTACCCGCCTACAGGCGCGCAAGTAAAGCGAAAGCCTGGCCGCGGAGCGTGAGCCGGAACACCGACGTCGGGCACGGAAGGGGCCGCGAGGCGTGACACGGCCCAGCCCGTGCAACACCCCAATTCGCCCCACTACGGCAGATCACCGCCGCACACACGAAACCGTCTGTCCGAAATGAACCGGGAGGAGCTGTGGCTTCCGCCGCGGCCCCAGGCCAAGGACAATCACACGGCCGAAGCGAATGCTCACACAGAAAGATCAGTTCCCGCCGTCCACGCTCGTTGTATGACCATGCAGCACAGCTGAAGGGAATTCTTTTTGGTACAACATATAGCTCTCAATCGCTTCCGCATGTGGGTCTACAGCATCTCCGGGAAGCAATGATTGGATTGCGTCTTGCGGAAGTTTTCGGATCGGAGTCTCTGGAAGCAACAAGATCCATTTACTCCCAACGTTAGCAAGAGACCCAAGTGCCACTTCATTGGCGGGCTTCTCCCCATTTCGCGCGTCGTGCACCTTCGCTGATTCTAGGGTCAATTCGTAGCTATCCTCATCTATCTTCCGCGGCGACCCAAACTTCACATCAATATCGAAATTGGTAATATCGTCTCGTTCAATGTTATAAACACCGAAATAGGTGCCTGAAGCTTTCCCATCGTCACCGAAAGTTATTTCTCTACGAACCGGGAAACCCTCGTTGTTCTGGAAGAGCTTCCCCTTCAAATGGCCCAGCAACCGGTTCCCACTGATCCCCAGATCTGGTTCTACCGCCACGTACTCGGACAGCTTCGAGCCGAGTTCCTTCACAGCTCCACGATCTGCACGATCATGCCACGTCAGCTTCACCAGTTTCGCCTGAACCTCAGGCGTTAATTCAGGAAACTCAATAGCGAACAGGCGATCACGTTCAAGATTCCCCGCATTCACTGCGTACTGGCCATAGTGCTTCGGCTGATCGGGATTCTTTGCAACCTCCGCGATCTCTACAAGTTTGTTGTGATCCTTGTTGCCATAGAGTACATACCTCATTCCGTCAGGTTGCGATCCGAAGATTGCATCACCCTTAAGTCGGTTAACGCGCCCACTCTCAGGCGAAAACTGGTAGACCTGCACACCGTAATCACCAGATTCTTTCAGACGGTCACCGCCACCGTAGCCAGCATTGATCAACAACTCAGGCAAGCTATCGCCATTAATATCGACAAGCGCGTACGCAAATTCGTGCGGCGGTTCTGGATTCTCGTCGTACGTCCCCAGCACGCTGTGATTAAACCGAGATGGATCAATTTTATCCAGCACCTTGCTAAAGGCTGCCGCTGCGTCTTTGTTCGCGTCCGGGAACTGGGATGTTGGCACTTGAGCTTGCGTAGACTGCTCCACCACCGGCGTTGCGTTCGCAGCACCACCCGACGTCGGCTGCGCCACCGGCGTCGCCGAACTTACCGACCCCGCCGTCGCGCCCGACTGCGAACCCGAACCCGACAAGCGCCACACCAACAAACCAACCAGCACAACCAGCACAACAGCCAAGAGCGAGGCCACAACCTTCAACCACAACACACTCCCGCGCCCCTCGCGCGCGGTAGGCGGAACCTGCAGGTCTGCAGGAGCCGGCTGGGTGGGCAGGACGGGCGGGACAGACTGTGTAGGCGGGACTGGCAGGATTACGCCCGTCCCTAATTCGACGGCCGGCGAATTCGAACCCTCAACCGGCCCATCATTAACAAACTTCGGACCCTCTTCAGGCCCATCAGTACGTGGAAAATCATCACTGTGCATACCAAAAGCCTACCGCGCAAACACGCGGAACGTCCTGCGCTTGCGCGAGCCCCTATTCAGGACAATATCAGCTCTCTATTTAGGAAATTGTTGGCACTCTATTGATGAATTTGCAGGGGTTCTATTTGGGGTTTTGTAGAGGCTTGAAACTCACTCCTCGGAGCCCGCCCCCGCGTATCTCGCTCGAGCAAAGGGGAAGGCCGCGGCTTCCCGCCGCGGCCTTCCCCACGCTAAAACCCCGAGTGTTTACTTCTTCTCGGCGCCCTGCTCCTCGAAGAGCTTGGTCACAGAACCGTCATTGAACACTGCCGCGATGGCCTTCGCGATCACCGGGGCGATCGACAGCACCGTGAGCGTATCGAAACGCTTCTCCTCCGGGATCGGCACCGTGTCGGTCAAAATCACCTCACACGCACCCGAGTTCGCCAAACGCTCACGCGCCTGCCCAGAAAGCACACCGTGCGTGGCCGCGATAATCACGTCCTTCGCGCCAGCGTCCTTCACCACGCGCACAGCACCCGCGATCGTGCCCGCAGTATCAATCAGATCGTCCACAATCACCGCGGTACGGCCAGCAACATCGCCAACCACACGGTTCGAAGCAGTCTCGTTCGGACGCGTAATATCGCGCGTCTTATGCACGAACGCCAGAGGCGCACCGCCCAGGCGCGCAGCCCACTGCTCCGCCACCTTAATACGGCCAGCATCCGGCGAAACGATCACAGCATTCGACGCATCCACCTTGGTATGCACGTAATCGCACAAAGTCGGCATCGCAACGAGGTGATCCACCGGGCCATCGAAGAAGCCCTGGGTCTGCGAAGCGTGCAAATCCACCGACATGATGCGGTCCGCGCCCGCCGTCGTGAACAAATCCGCCATCAGACGCGCCGAAATCGGCTCGCGGCCCTTGTGCTTCTTATCCTGGCGAGCGTACGGGTAGGACGGCACTACAATCGTGATGCGCTTCGCCGAGGCGCGCTTCGCCGCATCCAGCATGATCAGCGCTTCCATGATCTGCTGGTTAATCAGCCCTTCGAAGGACTGAATAATAAACACGTCCGTTCCGCGCAGCGACTCCTCGAAACGCACATAAATCTCGCCATTCGCGAAGTCATACGCCGTAACGGGAACCAGATCAGTCCCGAGCGCCTTCGCTACATCGTGCGCAAGCGCCTGATGACCGCGGCCTGCGGCCACCACCAGGTGCTTCTCGCCTTTCTTGTGAATACCCGTCACATGGACGTCGTAGGGGCTTTCGGTTGTCTCTTCCGCGTTGGTCACGAAACTTCTCCCTTGGGAATCGCCGGCGATTGTTACCTCAACCCTCAGCCTACTCGGTTGCACCGCCTAGCACTGTGAAAGGCGGAACTTGCTCCGATTCCTTCACGGTGACGTTGCTCGCAACCACATGCGCAAGCCGCGCACCTGCGCCGACCTCCACATTTTCCAGCTGAGAATGAGGGCCCACATGCGCAAAAGCGCCAATATGGGTAGTGCCCGAAAGCACGGTGCCAGGCTCGACGACGGCGTCGGGCTCAAGCGTGACCTCGCAACCAACGTGCGTTGTGGCCGGGTCGATAATGTGGACGCCGGTGCGCATCCAGTGCTCGAGAATGCGGCGGTTCTTCTCCGCACGGAGCGTAGCGAGCTGCACGAGATCGTTCACGCCCTCGGCCTGGATGGAATCCTCGAGCACAAATGAGCCGACGCCGACGCCGGTTTCCGCCGCCTTCGCAATCAGGTCCGTCAAATACATCTCACCCTGCGCGTTATCCGTGCCAAGCGTACCGAGCGATTCGCGGAGGAACTTCGCATCGAAAATATAGGTGGAGGTGCCAATTTCGTTGATCGTGCGCTGAAGATCCGTGGCATCCTTCTCTTCCACGATCCCGACGATCGGGCCCGTAGCCTCCGGAGTACCCGCAACTTCGCTCGAGCCCGGGAAGGAATCACGCATGATACGGCCGTAACCGTCCGGATCCGGGACGCGAGTGGACAGAACAGTGACGGCGTTCTCGCCGTGAGCCGCAAGAAGATCCGCGAGCGCTTCGGTGGTAAACATCGGCGAATCGCCAGCAACGATCAGCACCGCGCCCTCAAGATCTGCCGGGAGAGCCTGCAAACCGCACCAGGCGGCGCGGCCCGTACCCTTCACGTCATCCTGATCGGCAATCAGCGCATTCGGCGCGATCTCGCCCAGGTGCTCCACCACGCGCTCGCGTTCGTGACGCACCACGAACACCTCGTGATCTGGCTCCAACCCTGCAACCGCGTGATGCATGTGCCCCACAAGGGAACGCCCATTCATGCGAAGCAAAACCTTCGGGATCGAGGACTTGATACGAGTACCTTTACCTGCGGCCAACACGATCGCGGCGCTGAGCTTTGCCACTTTTCCTCCCAGTAAATAGGCGTGTGCGGCGCTAGGCGTACACCTGCGCCGCAGTTCCCCCACAAGGATTCGAACCTCGACTAAGGGTTCCAAAGACCCGTGTGCTGCCGTTACACCATGGGGGAAAGCACCCCACTATTGTGCCAAAACTCGGCCCGCCGCGCCACCCCAGCACAATCACACCCGTGCAGAACTCTGTCAATCGGGCCAGGCGTTGCTGTATACGCAACGTCCAAGCGAACTGACAGAGTTACGCACCAAGCCCGTACTCACACACAACCCCCGCCCCGGCGTCGGCAACCCCACCCCGGCGTCGGCAACCCCACCCCGGCGTCGGCAACCCCTTGTGCACACCCGCGCTGGCATAATAGAGGCATGACGGAAAAGAAACGCCAACGGATGTCGCGGCTCGAGCGCCGCGAACAGCTCATCGGTATCGCACGCGCCCTCTTCGCGGGCCACGGCTACGACGCCGTGTCGATCGAGGAAATCGCCGCGAACGCAGGAGTATCCAAGCCTGTGATCTACGAGCACTTCGGCGGCAAAGAAGGCCTCTACCAGGTGATCGTGGACCGCGAAACGCAAGCCGTTGGCGCGCTCCTCGCGGATTCGCTCGGGCCGGACATCGCGCCGCGGGCCGCGCTCGAACGCGCAATCTACGGCTTGTTCGATTACATCGACGCCAACCCCGACGGCTTCTCCCTCCTGATTCATCAGTCGCCGAACGCGCGCGACGGCGCCGGTTTCTCCACGATCCTCTCCGATATCGGCGACTATCTCACGTCCCTCCTCACCCCGTATTTCACGCAGCTCGGCTTGAATGACGACGCCGCGCCACTCTACGCGCAGATGCTCGCCGGGCTCGTGGGGCTCACGGGCCAGCGTTGGGCGAGCGTGCGTGAGCCGGGCAAGCGCGAGCTGGCGGCCCACGTCGTCAATTTGATTTGGAACGGATTGCACGCGCTCGAGCGCGAGCCACGCCTGGGCACGATCGAGTAGCGCGCGGGCTCCCGACGCCGGGGCGCAAGTTGCGCCGACGACACGGTACCGACGCCACGACTTGACGCGTGCACAACTCCGTCAATCCGCTCAGGCGTTGCGCATATAGCAACGTCTCACGGATCTGATTGAGTTACGCACGTACTCGCCGAGCCGCACGCCGACGCCGGGCGCGGGCTTTCTCCTGGCCAGCGCCCTGGGGTAGCCTTGGAGAGAATGACCCTCAACGAGGAAGGCCTCTTCATGACCTTAGAAATCGATAACCTGCGCAAGCGCTTTGGGCGCACGCAGGCGCTTGACGGGATGAGTTTCACGGTGGAACGCGGTGACGTGTTCGGCTTCGTGGGCTCGAACGGCGCGGGCAAAACCACAACGATGCGCATTATGCTCGGCGTACTTTCCACGGATTCCGGCGAGGTTCGCCTCGATGGGCACCCACTGGATTTCGATGCGCGCCACGGCTTCGGCTACATGCCGGAGGAACGGGGGCTTTACCCGAAACTCAAGGTCGGCGAGCAACTCGTTTACCTGGGCGAATTGCAGGGCATGAGCAAAGCAGATGCCACGGCGTCGATGGAGTACTGGACCGACCGCCTGGGCGTCTCCGCCCGCCGCGGCGATGCCGTCGAGGCGCTCTCGCTCGGTAACCAGCAGCGCGTGCAGCTTGCGGCGGCGCTGATTCACGATCCCCAGGTGCTGGTTTTGGACGAGCCGTTCTCCGGCCTGGATCCGCTTGCGGTTGAGGATATGAGCTCGGTTCTGCGCGAGAAGGCCGACGCCGGTGCCACCGTGATTTTCTCCTCCCACCAGTTGGATTTGGTGGAGAGGCTGTGTAACCGGGTGGCGATCGCGTCGCTCGGAAAGATCGTCGCCAGCGGCACGCTCGACGAGCTGCGCACCACCGACGTCCCCTTCGTCGACGTCGTCTCCGGTGCGGGCGAGTCTGCCGCGCGGGCGGCTTTGCTGCCGCTCGGGGTGGAGGTCACCGACGCCGGTGGCGCGCTTCGCGTGGCGCTCAAGGGTGGCGTTTCGGATCAGGACGTTCTGCGGGCCCTGCTTGGGGCGGGTCCGGTGGAGTCGTTCACGCCGTACCGTCCGCACCTGACCGAACTGTTCTCGCACCTGGTCACCGTTCCGCCGCCCGCTCCCCCGAAACCGCAGAAGAAAAAGAAGGGCCTCGCGGCTCTGTTTGGAGGCCGCAAATGATCGCCACAATTACGAAGCACGAGTTCGCCGCTGTTGCGGGTGCCAAGGCATCCAAGGTGATGCTGGGCGTGACGATCGGAATTATCCTGATCCTGGGCGTCGTGGGCCGAATTTTCCTGCCGGATTTCAGCGAGAACGCGGAAAAGCCGAAGGATGAGACCGTGTTGGTGGTCGGCGTCGAACCTCAGATGGCCGAGTACCAGAAGGTCGCGGAAAGCTATCCGAAGCAGATGGCGGCTGGTCCGCTCACGTTCGAATCGGTCACGGCCGAAAAGGCTAAAGCGTGGCTGAAGGAGAAGGACGACGCCGATAATACGATTGGCATTGTTCTCGCAGGTAAGCCGGGTGCGCCGGAGACGATCCAGATTGGGCAGGACGGGCGTAACGCTGGCCCGCGCGCGTTCCTCTCTCAGGTGGCAGCAGCTTGGGTGGTTGAGAAGGCAACAGGCAACCCCGCAACTCCGGAGCAGATCGCAGCCCTCGCTTCGGCGTCGGCACTCCCCTCAACGCAGGTGAGCAACGGCGGAATCGCAAACATTTTCGACGACCCGTCGAAAATGATCCCCGCGTTCGTCACTCTCACGTTGCTGATGATGGCGATCGTGATGGGGATATCGCAGATCGGCGCCGGCGTGGTACAGGAGAAGCAGTCGCGCGTGGTGGAGATCCTGCTCTCATCCGTGAAGCCGAACCAGCTGCTTACGGGGAAGATCCTTGGAATCGGCGCGTACGCGCTTCTGTACTATACGGCGACGATGGCGTCGATCATCGCCGCCGTGTATATCGCGGGTCTGGGCTCGTACATTTCGGTGACGTCGCTGCTGAGCTGGTCGCTGATCTGGGTGGTGATCGGGTTCTTCACATACGCCACGCTCACGGCCGCAATCGCCGCAACGGTTTCTCGCCAAGAGGATCTGGCACAGGCGAATATGCCGCTCACGCTCACCGCGCTTGTTGGCTTCTATGTGGCGTTGTACCTGGTCCCGGCGTCGCCAGACGGGCCCGTCACCACGGCGCTGTCCTACGTGCCGTTCCTTTCGCCGTTCATGATGCCGATGCGCGAGGCGTTCGGCGCGGTGCCGCTGTGGAGCCAGATACTGTCCGCACTCGTGTCGATCGCAGTGTTCCCGCTGCTCGCATGGGTTGCGGGCCGCATCTACAAGGGGTCGGTACTGCGCACGGGTAAGCGCATCAAGCTCACAGACGCTTTCCGCGCGAAGTAATTCAGCGCCCTGTTCGCTCAGCTAAGGGGCGGGTGACCAACCGTTTTTGGTTGGCCATCCGCCCCTCGCTTTGCAACTAGGCACCGAGCCCGCTTAACCCCAGCACTGCGCTGACCGAGGGCAGAATTTTTCCACAAATCTCCTCACTGCCACTACTTTCCACAACGCTATATTGGCGGCTGACATGTCCAGCTCACACTCACCAAAATAGAAACCAGACGCTCTGGAACATACGACAAATAGAGAAATGTTGGGAGATATGGAAAGCCTGCGTTGTACGAATAGAAATCTCACCGGAAGCAATCCGATCGACCTTCCGGGAATCTCCGAACGCCATATCCTCTTTCACGGCGATGATCTTCCCGACGATTCATGGCTTTTGACCGACTTGGAATCAGCTGCCGAAATACTTTCCCTCTCTGAACGCGAGAACGACCGTCTTTACGCAGAGATCGGCACCGCCGTCGATCGTGCCTCAGATGGCAGCTTGGTCTATGCTGAGTCGGTTCCTCGTGACGTCGTTGCGGTCAAATCTCAAAAAGGGCTCTACGAACTCCGACTTCCGAAACCGCGCCAAACTAACGGACGACGTGTGAAAGGGAGAATCTATATGCACGAGCCTCGAGAAGAAAATTTTGACGGTGTTGTCATGCTTCTTTTCCACGTCAAGGAACACTCAATCGCAGGGTTGGACGAACTCCAAAATACGTTTATGGAACACGCCGCATGCACACGGCTCCCTCATTGGGAGTCGCTCATCCACAAGCGATCTTGACCCAGCGATAGGTGTTTCAATATGCTTATTCTACATATGCAGGAGGTGCATGTTTGTGGAGTTGTCAAAGAATCGGCGCGCAAAAATTGCACGCCTACGTGCACAGAACAATCGGGCACGAGATCTTGTGGCAGAGCTCGTCAAGGCTCGCAAGGACATGAAGATCACCCAAATCGACATGGCTGCGGAACTCGAGGTGGATCAGGCAACGATCTCACGCTTCGAAAATTTCGTCACCTATCCGCGGCTCGATTTCCTTCGCGACTATGCCGAAGCGGTCGGAAAAGAAATTCAATTCATGGTGAGCGACGCCGGGGCGCAATTTGGCACGCCGGCTCCAGCTCGCAACCGGAAGGAAATTCCGGCGTAAACCTCGAGCGTTCAGCCCCAGCGTTCGACTTCTTCCGCGGCCTCGAGCCATTCCAGCTCGAGCGCCTCGTGTTCATCTTTCAGTTCTGCGATCTCTCGGCCAAGCTCCGCGAGCTGATCGTAGGCGCCGGTTTCGGCAACGCTCGCGCTCACATCGCCGAGTGTCACGCCGAGCTTTTCGATCTTCTCGGTCAGCTTGCCCATCTGACGTTCAAGCCGCGCCATCGTTTTCTTCGCGGCGCGTTCCTTGGCAGGATCGGAGGTTTTCTTCGCGGTTGGCTCCGACACCTCACCCGAGCCAGTGCTTCCCGACGCCGATCCCGCGCCTTGCGCACCGGCGTCGGCGATCTCCGCCTCACGCAACTCGAGGTACTGGTCCACTCCCCCAGGCAGATCACGCACGCGGTGGTGCATCACGGCCACCTGATGGTCGGTGGTGCGCTCGAGGAAGTATCGATCGTGCGAGACCACCACGAGGGTGCCCGGCCACGAATCGAGCAGGTCCTCCACCGCGGCGAGGGTATCAGTATCGAGATCGTTCGTGGGCTCGTCGAGGAGAAGAACGTTCGGCTCGCCAATCATCAGACGCATCAGCTGCAAACGCCGGCGCTCACCGCCCGAAAGCTCGCTGACCTTCGTCCACGCGCGCTCACGCGTGAAACCCATCATTTCCACGAGTTGCGCTGCCGTGAGCTCCTTCTTTCCCACCATGACATGCGAGGCAATGTCATGCACAGCCTCAACCACGCGGCGCTCACCGATTTCGTCGAGTTCGCGCGTCTCCTGCGAAAGCGTTGCCAGCACAACGGTTTTTCCACGCTTGATCCGCCCAGCCGTCGGCTCAAACGTGCCGTTAAGCAGGCCCAGCAACGAGGATTTACCTGCGCCGTTCCCGCCAAGAATGCCGATACGTTCGCCCGGAGCCAGACGCAACGTCACATCCTGAAGCGTGAACTCCGCGCTTACCTGCGCCGGCTGCTCGCCCGCTTCGATCGCTTCTCGCGCACCGGCGTCGTAGGAAAACCACACGTCCTCCAGATCCACAACCTGCTTGCCCAGGCGTGAAGTGGTCATCTTCGCGAGCTCGATCGTGTCGCGCGGAGGTGGCTCGTTCGCGATCAGCTCGTTCGCCGCCTCGATACGGAAACGCGGCTTCGAGGTGCGCGCCGGGGCGCCACGGCGCAACCATGCAAGCTCCTTGCGCAACAAATTCGCGCGCTTTTCAGCGGCCGCCTGCGCAAGCCGTGCACGCTCGGCGCGTTGCAACACGTACGCCGCGTAGCCACCCTCGTATTCTTCAACGTGGCCGGGCTGCGGATCACGCCCACCTGCGCCGTCGTTGCCGGGCACCACTTCCCACAAGCGGTCACAGACGGCGTCGAGGAACCAGCGGTCGTGCGTGACCACCACGAGCGCGCCCTCGCCGCGGCCGAACCGCTCGTTGAGGTAGCGCGCGAGGTACGTGATGCCCTCGATGTCCAGGTGGTTGGTGGGCTCGTCGAGGACGACGACGTCGGAGGGCGCGGCGAGCGTTGCGGCAAGCGCAACGCGGCGGCGCTGGCCGCCCGAAAGCTCACCCACGCGCTTATCGAGCGGAATATCCGGGATGAGGCCGTCGTGGAGGGCGCGCATCGCCGCGTCCGACGCCCACTCGAAACGCTCCGAATCACCGTGGATCGCCTGCGCAACCTCAGCGAGCGGATCAAGCGAATCCGCCTGCGTGAGCACAGCGAAACGCGTGCCGGACACCATCGTGACCTGCCCGACGTCGGGCTCGAGGGCATGCGTCATCAGTTTCAGGAGCGTGGACTTGCCGCCGCCGTTCGGGCCAACAATACCGATGCGGGCGCCGTCGCCAAAAGACACGTTCAAATCGCCCAGGATCGGGCGCGAGCCGAGGGACACACTAACGCCCTCGAAACCGAGAATATGAGCCAAAATTTTACTCCGCGTGAGTCACGTGAGCGCCGCGGACCGGGCCGCGCGCCACCGTAATCGTGTAGTTCGGGAAATCGTGGCGCAGGCCCTCAGCGAGCTCCGGCGCCGCATCCATATCCGACAAAATCAAAACTGTGGGGCCAGAACCGGAAAGGAGCACTGCGTAACCAGCGTGCTTGAGATCGTCCAGGAGCGCCGCGACATCTGGGCGCAGGGCGCGAGCCGGGGCCTCCAGATCGTTGATCAGCAGGCGAGCAAAATCCTGCGGCTGTGACGAGTTGAGCGCGCGGCGCAGTTCCTCCGTGGAGGCAGGATCTGCGGCATCAGGGTTGAGCACATCGAAATGGCGGAAAACCGCGGGGGTGGGTAGGCCTTCGTTCTGCGAGAGGATCACCCACGTGTGCTTCGTTCCCGCACGCACCGGCGAAATCTTCTCACCGCGCCCCGTCCCGTGAGCCACAAAGCCACGCACTGCGAACGGCACATCCGAACCAAGTTCCGCCGCGAGCTTTTCCAACTGGGACAGCGGGGCGCCAATCTCCCACAAAGCATTGAGCGCAACCAGCGCGCCGGCGGCATCTGCGCTGCCGCCGGCCATGCCACCAGCCAGCGGAATCTTCTTCGTGACCTTCATGCGCGCGCCCAGCCCGCACGCCGGATCTCCCTTTTTCGCGCCGAATTCGCGCTTCATCAACAGCGCAGCCTTCATCGCAAGGTTCGTTTCATCTGTGGGAAGATCCGCGCCGAGCCCGCTCATTTCCAGCGAAAGTTCATCCGCCGCCCAGGCCTCCACCACATCGCGTACGTCCACTGCTTCATAGATCGTATCGAGTGCGTGGTAGCCATTGTCGCGCACGCCACCCACGCGCAAAGCCAAGTTGATCTTTGCCGGGACAGTAACTGAAACGTAGCGCATGGCACATATTCTACGGCGAAATGATGTGTTTGTTCACCTTAGTTTCGCAATCTGGGAATTTTCCCAAACGCCTGGTTGCGGGCACGACGCCGGCACCCCGCCCGACGCCGGTGCCTGGCTCACGGCAGTGCGCCGACCACGCCGACGCTCGTTACCTACCTCGTGCGCCGACTACTCGCCCCGCGCGCCAACGATCGTGTGCCGACTAGATCCCGCGGGCAGCAACGATCTTCACGAAATCGCCGATTTCGAGCTTCTCGCCGCGCTGCTTCGGATCGATCCCAGCGCGCACAAGAATCTCCTCGGCAGCGGCCGGACTCCCCGCCCAAGCCCCGAGCGCAGCGCGCAAAGTTTTCCGGCGCTGTGCAAAAGCCGCGTCGATCACTTCGAACACGTCCTCACGTCGTGCACCCTCCGGCTCCGCTCGCCGCTCCATGTGCACGAGCGCTGAATCCACGTTCGGCACCGGCCAAAACACGTTGCGCGAGATCTTCGCACCACGGCTCACATCCGCATACCAGGCGGCCTTCACGCTCGGCACGCCATACACGCGTGACCCGGGCTTGGCTGCCAGGCGGTCCGCCACCTCGAGCTGCACCATCACTGTGACCGATTCCAGGCTCGGCAGCGCCTCGAGCGCGGTGAGCAGAATCGGAACAGCCACGTTGTACGGTAGGTTCGCCACCAGATGCGTCGGCTCAAACACTCCCGCTTCCGACGACGCCGGCGGCACGGCCAGCGACTGCGGCCCAGCGATCGTCATCGCATCACGCAACACCACAGCAAAGTTTTCGCGCGCTTCCGGGGCAAACTCGGCGACCGTCGTCGGGAGGGCAGCCGCGAGCGGCGGATCGATCTCCACTGCGGAAACTTGCGCGCCCGTTTCTAGCAACGCGAGCGTGAGCGAACCCAGCCCGGGGCCGACCTCGAGCACGCGGCTGGACGCCGTCACTGCGGCGTCGCGAGCGATCTTGCGCACCGAACCCGAATCGTGCACAAAGTTCTGCCCCAAAACTTTCGTGGGGGAAACGCCGAGGCGCTCGGCGAGCTCGCGGATCTGAACCGGACCAAGTAACTGCATAATTGGCAGTATACCGGCCAACTCGCCGAATCGACGCGGTGAAACCAGAGTCTTTACCCAGCCGTACACAATGTAAACAATGTGCACATGGCTACCGAAACTTTAGGGCGGCCGGTCTCCGTACGCCTACCAGAATCTCTACAAAAACGGGTTGAAGCGATTGCTGAAAGTTCTCGCCGCTCCCGTGGCGACGTGCTTCGTGAGGCAATGGAACGAATTGTCGATCAGCTCGAGTGGGAGCAACACATCGCAGCGAAGGCAATGGCTGCGCGTGCCGGCGAACGAAGCGCCGTTTCTCTTGCCGAACTCGACGACGAAAATCCCTCACCGGGAATCTCGCTGGGCTCTGGCGATACCGCGTTGGCGACTACCGGATTATCTGCGATATCTATGAGGACAAACTGTTAATTTTGGTGATTGAGGTCGACCACAGGAGCCGAATTTACGAGTGACTTTGCCAAATGTGTGGTGTGGTGGGAGAGCGATCGCTCTCCCACCACACCACACATTTTCAGCACCGCCGACGCCGGGGCTCGCTTTGCGCGGGCCGCCGGCCGGAAGCCTGGATCAGTACCAGCCGGTTGCGCGCGAGTGCGCGGCCGCGTTCTGCGGACTACCGTAGCGGCCCTTAATGTAGCCCAGGCCCCACTTGATCTGGGTGGCCGGGTTGGTGCGCCAATCCGCGCCCGCCGAGGCCATCTTCGAACCAGGCAACGCCTGTGGGATACCGTACGCGCTCGATGTGGGGTTATCGGCGTTGTACTGCCAATTCGATTCACGCTGCCACAGGTAATCAAGGTACGGGAACTGCTCTGGGCCCCAGCCGAACTGGGCGAGCATTGCCTTCGCGATCCCGCGAGCACTACCCGGATCCGGTGCCGGGCCAGACGCCGGGGCGAAATCTGCGGCCCCACCCTGCTGGGCTGCGGCCTTCTCCGCCTCACCAGTGCCAATTACAACGACTTCGTCGACCTTCTTCTGAGCAACCGACTCAAACAGCACCGACTCGCTGGCCTTCTTGCCATCGCGGTACACGACCTGCAGCGTGCGGGCGCCCTTGCCATCCTTACCCTCGGTTTCAGTCTTCTTCTCACCCTTGGGTAGATCGGCGCTCTTCTTCTCCGTGGTCGAGAACTTCTCGGTAAACGCGGCGCTCTCGGTGCGCACATCCACCTTCACCACGGTAACCTTCTCGCCATCCTTGACCTGCGCTCCAAGGCCAACCGAGACCTCATCGTCACCGTCCACCGCAACCTTGGCGGCGGCGAGCGCCTCACCATAGGTTTGGCCCGGGAGAGCGCGCACCGGAACATCCTTACCGCCAATGTGGACAGTGAACGCGACGGTTGCCTCGCTCGGAGAAGCTTCCGGCGTGGCATGCACGAGCACCGCACGATCACCCTTCGCGGCGGCCTGCGCCTGCGCGCTCGGATCCACGTTCGACAGCATGAATGACGACACCGTTCCCACCGAAGCCAGCACGATACCGGCAGCGGTTGCGCGGCGCCATAGGACGAAGCGACGGGCGGGCTCCACATCCTCAAGCTCTGCCTCGGCCGCTTCGACCTGTTCGATCGATACGACGGCCGGGATCTCGGCGGTGTCTGCAGAAACGGCGGCGGGCGCCGCTTGAGCAGGCTCGGCTTCAACGGAAACCTCCGACGTCGGAGCATCAGTAGCTTCGGCGACGTCGGTAGCTTCGGCGACGTCGGTAGCTTCTGCGAGCTCCTCGCTCTCGACGGCGTCCGTTTCAGCTTCCGTTGGCTCTTCGGCCTGCAGGGGTTCTTCCGCCGGTGCAACGTCCGCGACGGGCGCTAGTTCAGCCTCCGACGTCGGCACATCCTCGCCAAGCAGAGCGCTAGCTTGCGCTTCTGCTTCCTGGGCGTGCCGGGCGGCGGCGCGCTCAGCGGCGCGGCGGGCCCTGCGAGAGCCGGGACGGATCGGCGCATCAAGCGCATGATCGCCGAAGATGCTCTCAACCGAGTTTTCGTTTGCCACAGGTCACTCCTATAACGTGTGCGTTATTTACTAGTTACCGATTGTAACCAAATCGTGACCTTACGCAAGTGGTTTAGGAGATATCCCACTAGTGGCGCGGGTTTCGCCCGTTTCCGACGACGCCGCAGCGGCGCCCGACGCCGGTGGCCGAGTTTCGTTCGCTCACCACCACCCGATACGCAACTCACGCAGAGAAAGCCCCGGTTTTCTGCAGAAAACCGGGGCTTAAGAGCAATCAGATGCCGTAGACGCGGCGCGTGTTCGCGTCCAGCTGCGCACACCACTCCGCCTCGCTCACGCCGCGATACTCGGCGAGCGCACGGGCTGTGTATGCACTCCCCCAAATGGCGTTCGGGTGCCCACGATACGGGACAGGCGTCAGATACGGAGCGTCGGTTTCGACGAGTACGAGCTCGGGCGGCAGCACGGCTAGCGCCTCGCGCAGAAACTCGTTCGCCGGATACGTAACGGTACCTGCAAACGACGCATACCAGCCGTTTTCCGCGAGAATCTGCGCCAGCTCGGCGTCGCCGGAAAAACAGTGGAAAACGGTACCCTCAGGCGCGCCGTCGGCAAGGAGAGTGGCAACGACGTCGGCGTGGGCATCACGATCGTGAATCTGCATCGGCTTGCCGAGCTCCTTCGCGAGCGCGATATGCTCGCGGAAGGAGCGGATCTGGGCCTCCTTACCGGCGTCGCCGGTGCGGAAATAATCCAGGCCCGTCTCGCCGACGGCAACGACCTCGGGAGCCTTCGCCAGCTGCGCGACCTGCGCGATCGCTTCGTCGAGCGAAAACTGTTCGTGATGCGGCTCAGGGTTCGGCTCGAGACCATCCGGAGCAATCTCGCGCACGCCCGCGTGCATCGCCGCCTCGTTTGGGTGGATCGCGAGCGCCGCCCAAATGTTCGGTTGTTGCTGAGCGAGAGCGAGCGTGGGATCGAGCGCCGGGACCTCGCAACCCGAAGTGATCGCCGCACGAATCCCCGCGCTCTCCATCGCCACGAGTTGGTTACCGAGCGTGGGCGGATAACGCCAACCCGGCGGATCCTCACTCACGCGCTGATCGGCGGGATCCAGGCTGCGCCCCGGGCCGTCGATCTCAATATGAGTGTGATTGTCCACGATGGAATGCGCAAGCGCCGGCGGAACCTCCGGAAGGAGGCTCCGCCGGCGCTTCTTCGAGGCCGAATTGCCCAAAGTTTTACTCCTCAACGAGGCCCAGGCGGGCGAGCTCCTCGCCCACCACCGATTCATCCAGCTTCTGGAACGCCGGCGTGGGCTTCGCGATCGGCGTGCCTGGCACAACCTCGCGCGGCTCCCACGGGCGAACGTTCGAATAATCGCCAGTAATAATCGGGAACGGGTGGCCATTATCGAGATCCTCGGTTTCCACTAGCTGCGGCATCGGCGCGATCGTGCCATCGCCGCCGAGGATCTTGTCGATCACGTTCGACGAATGCGGCAGGAATACGCTCATCATCGTGTTCAGATCCGACACCGCCTGGATCAGCGTGTTCAGCACGGTTGCCAGGCGCGGCTGCTCTTCCGGCGCCTTCAGCTTGAACGGCTCGGTGCGTGCCACGTAGGCGTTTGCCTCGCCCACCAGACGCATCAACTCCGCGAGCGCGCCGCGCTGCTGGTGTGAACCAATCAGATCACCCACCGTGTCGAAACCGGCGCGAATATTGGCCAAGAGCTCGTTGTCAATCTCTTCGCGCTCGCCCGCCGCCGGGATCTCGCCGAACTTCTTCGCAATCATCGCGCCCGTACGGTTCACCAGGTTGCCCCAGCCTGCCACGAGCTCCGAATTGTTACGGCGCACGAACTCACTCCAGGTGAAGTCCGAATCGGAGGTTTCCGGGCCGGCGATCGAAATGAAGTAGCGCAGCGCATCCGCCTGGTAGCGCGACAGCAGATCGCGCACGTAAATCACCACGTTCTTCGACGAGGAGAACTTCTTGCCCTCCATCGTCAGGAACTCCGAAGCCACCACCTGGGTGGGCAGGTTCAGGCGCCCAAACGCACCCGGCTCGCCGCCCTTCGCACCCTCACCGTTGTAGGCAAGAAGCTCCGCCGGCCAAATCTGGGAATGGAACACAATATTGTCCTTCCCCATGAAGTAGTAGGACAACGCTTCCGGGTTCGTCCACCACTCGCTCCAATCCTCCGGGCTTCCCTCGCCAGCTGCGGCCCGACGTCGGGCCCACTCGATCGACGCAGAAAGGTACCCGACGACGGCGTCGAACCACACGTACAGGCGCTTGTTGGGCTTGTCTTCCCAGCCCGGAACCGGAATACCCCACGAAATATCACGGCTCATTGCGCGCGGACGCACATCCTCGAGCAGGTGCTTCGAGAACGAAATCACGTTCGGACGCCACTTACCCTCTTCCTCTACAGAATCCAGCCACTCACCCAGCGCGCCAGCAAGCTGCGGAAGATCGAGGAAGTAGTGCTCCGTGGTCTTGAACTCCGGCGGAAGGCCAGAAACCTTCGAAATCGGGTTGATCAGATCCTGCGGATCGAGCTGGTTGCCGCACGTATCACACTGGTCGCCACGTGCACCGGCTGCGCCACAGATCGGGCAGGTTCCCTCAATGTACCGATCCGGGAGCGTGTTGCCGGTTTGCGGATCGATCGCGACCGGGGTTTCCTGCACCACCATGTAGCCGTTATCGCGGCAGCCACGGAACAGATCCTGGACCACCTGCTCGTGATTGGCGGTGGTAGTGCGCGTGAACAGATCGTAGGACAGGCCCAGATTCACCAGATCCTCAACGATGATCCGGTTGTTCTTATCCGCCAGCTCCTGCGGCGTGACGCCTTCTTTATCCGCAGCCACGAGGATTGGGGTGCCGTGCTCGTCCGTGCCCGAGACCATCAGCACATCGTGCCCGCGCATTCGCATGTAGCGCGAAAAAACGTCCGAAGGGACGCCAAAACCAGCCACGTGTCCGATATGACGCGGGCCGTTGGCGTAGGGCCATGCAACTGCAGAAAGGATTTTTGACATGCCTCAAGTTTAGAACCCGCGCGCACGAAGCGCGACTTTCGGCGGCAGGCGGGCACAACCCGCGCACCGGCGTCGGGAGCCCGTGCGCAACTCCGTCAATCGGGCCAGGCGTTGCTCTATACGCAACCCCTCACGCAACTGATTGAGCACTGCACGCAAGCCAGCCCCGGCGTCCGCACAGGTTGCGCCCCCGCGTCGGGAGCCCGTGCACAACTCCATCAATCGGGCCAGGCGTTGCTCTATACGCAACCCCTCACGCAACTGATTGAGTACTGCACGCACACAACCGAGGGGTGCGCTCGGAGCGCTTGCCGGCCTAAACTGGAGGCAGACAACCGGGCGCCGACGCCGCCGCCCACACCCAGCAGAAAGGCAGGTCGCCATGGAAAACCCCACTCGCGCGCTAGTGATTGTCGACGTTCAGCCGACATTCACGGAAGGCGGGGCGCTCGGAGTCGACGGCGGTAACGCGGTTGCCGAGCGGATCGCGGACTTTGTGACCGAACATGCGGACGAGTACGAGCTGATCGTTACCACGCAAGACTGGCATGTAGATCCCGGCGAGCACTTCTCCGACAACCCCGATTTCGTCGATACCTGGCCGCCGCACGGCGTGGCTGGCACAGCGGAAGCGGAGTTGCACGAGGCGATCGCGTCGCTACCGATCGACGTGTCGGTAAAGAAAGGCGAATACAAGGCAGCTTACTCCGGGTTCGAAGGCCTGGATAAAGAAGGTACGTCGCTGGAGCAGATCCTGCGCGGGGCGGATATCCAGGCTGTGGACGTGGTTGGCATTGCCGAATCACACTGTGTGAAGGAAACCGCGCTGGATTCGTTGCGTTTGGGCTGGCCGACGCGCGTTTTCTCGGACCTGACTGTGCCGGTGAGTGCCGAGCTCGGCGCACAGGCCCGCGCTGTGATGGATGAGGCCGGCGTTGAACAGGTGAAATCTGGCGAGGCGTTCGGGTTCTACGAGGAGGACGAGTCAGAGTTGCCGTGGTCGGACGAATATGAGGACGACGGCTTCGGCGGTAGCGCGATTCGTAGCGGGGTTGCCGCCGCAGCTGGTGCTAGCGCGTTCGTTGGCGGGCGGCTGGACGCGCCGTTCGGTCGCGACGAGTACGATGCGGACGACGACGATTTGAACGGCGACGGCGTTCCGGACGATCTCGAGGGCGACGAGTGGGGCGCTGCGGATTACGACCCCTCCGAGATGCGCGGCAGCGCGATCGGATACGACGCCTTCGACGAAGATCGCTACGAGGACGACGACGATACCGAGCTCACGTCGGATGGCGAGGATGAGGAACTGTCGAATATTGCGCTGGGGGCGGATGCTGAAGATCTCAGCGGCTACGACCTGGACGATTTCGACCTGGACGATCTCGGTATCGATGAATACATTGACTTCTCCGGCGAGGCCGACGACGATGACTTCGATTTCTCCGATCTTCGGTAGCTATTTGCGCGCGAGCGCCGCTTCGTAGAGCTCCTTTTTACGTAAGCCTTCGCGCGCGGCCACGTGCCCGGCGGCTTCTTTCATGCGCAGGCCGAGGCGAGTCAGTTCGAGCACCTCGTCCACCGCGGCGGCCGAGAACTCCGCCGCCGGCGCACCCTCCACGACCAGCGCAATCTCTCCCAGGATCTCGCCTTTCGCCCACTCGTTGAGCTCAGCGAGCGTTCCACGGATCACTTCCTCGTGAGTTTTCGTCAGTTCGCGACACACGGCCGCGCGCCGATCTGAGCCGAAGGCACTCTGGGCGGCCGCCAGCGACGCCGCCAACCGACGTGGTGATTCAAAGAACACCATCGTCCGTGGCTCATCCGCGAGAGCTTCCAACGCCTCGGCGAGCTGCCCAGGTTTGCGCGGCAAAAACCCTTCGAACGTGAAGCGATCCGACGCAAGCCCCGAAATCGCAAGTGCCGTCAGCACAGCAGAAGGCCCAGGCACGACGGTCACTGGGACACCGGCGTCGGCGGCCAGCGACACAAGCCGGTAACCCGGGTCGGAAACGGAAGGCATGCCCGCGTCGGAGACCATCACGATTCGCGCGCCTGCCTTCGCTTCCTCAATCAGGCCGGGCGCTTTTTCGGCTTCGTTATGGTCGTGGTAGGCGATCACTGGTGCCGTGATGTTCAGGCCGAGCCGGGCGGCGAGGGCGCGCAGGCGGCGCGTGTCTTCGGCAGCGATGAGGCTGGCGCCTTCGAGTTCGGCCCGCAGGCGCGGGGAGGCGTCGGCATCGTTTCCGAGCGGTGTTGCGGCAAGTACGATCATGGGGCTGATTCTACGCGGACGTCCCGGCACGCGCGCGACGCCGACTCCCAGGCTTGTACTGGGTGCCCGGTAGCCAGCCGACGCCGGACCCGAGCCCATTTACCTGCGCAGGCGTGCGCAGGACGTGCCTTGCGCTCCGACGTCGGACGCGCGATGCCTCACGCCCAGCCGAGCTCGTGGAGTTCGTCGTCTTCGATGCCGAAGTGGTGCGCGACCTCGTGGAACACCGTCACCCGCACTTCCTCGGCTACCTCCTGCGGACTATCGCACATGCGTAGCGTTGGCCCGCGGAAGATAATGATGCGGTTGGGTTCGGCGAATTCGAAATCGCCGTCGGTTTGAGCGAAGCCGTCGTAGACGCCGAGGAGGTCCTCTTCGTCGCCGTCGGGCTCATCTTCTACCAGGAAGACAACGTTGTACAGGCGCTCGAGGAACGCTTCGGGGATTTCGTCCAGCGCGTCCGCCACGAGTTCTTCGAATTCTTCCTCGCTCATCTCTACCATGGGCCCAGTTTACCGGGCGGGCCGCCAGCATGCCGGCGAGCCGGTGCGCAACTCTATCAATCCAGCTAGGCGTTGCTATATCAGCAACGCCTAGCTCAACTGATTGAGTTCTGCACACCAGCCCCGCCCCACTGATTGAGTTCTGCACACCAGCCCCGCCCCACTGATTGAGTTCTGCACACCGGCCCCGCCCAACTGATTGAGTTCTGCACACCGCCTGCACCGCGTTTTTTGTCGTACCCGCCCGGTACACTTTTATTCGTGACCACGAAACAAGAAAACACAACGCGCAAGTTCACTCTGCCTGAGGCGGAGGCGAATCGGTTTGAGAATGTATTGCGCGCGCGGCTCGGGCTCGATCCGCGTGGCGCGATCTTGGACGCCCAGGTGCGCCTGTATGGCTGGATCCTGACGGCGGTGGTCGGCCTGCTCGCAGCGATCGTGCGGTTTGTGCGCCTGGATCATCCCAACGAGCTGATTTTCGACGAGACGTATTACGTCAAGGGCGGCTATTCCATGCTGCACTGGGGGTATGAGCGCGATTGGTCGGATGCGAAGGATCTGAATGAGCGCTTCATTTCTGCGGTGCAGAATGGCACGCCGTTTGGCGATATTTTGAAGGACAACCCGGATCGTTGGGTGCATCCGCCGTTCGGCAAGTGGCTCATCTGCGAGGGAATGCGGATCGCAGGCGATTCTACGGGCTATGGCTGGCGTTTCACGACGGCAGTGTGCGGGGTTTTGATGGTGATGCTGACGGTGCGGATCGCGCTGAAGCTGTTCCGTTCGATCCCGCTGGCAGGGATCGCGGGCGTGTTTTTGGCGCTGGATGGCCTGGCGCTCACGATGTCGCGCACGGGGCTGCTCGATAACATGCTGGCCCTGTTTGTGTTGGCGGGTTTCTGGGCGGTGCTCAAGGATCGCGAGTGGTCGCGCGCGCGGCTCGCTCACCGCGTGGCGCATGGGAAGCTGCGGCGGGTTACGCCCGAGGCAGAGGAGCCGGCGACGTCGGATGCCGATGCCGGGGCTGAGAGTTCTGCCCGAAACGCCGAGGTTCTCGGCGATCTGGGTGGCGAGGCGCCGAGGCGATCCTTGGCGGAGTTGATGGTGTCGCGGGCGCGTTCTGAAGAAACGCCGATCAGTGAGAACGGCGTGGAGCTGGAGCCAGAAGCGGCAAAGCACAGCGATCCGAACGAGCCAACTGCTCAGTTTGGCACGGATTTCACTGGGCTAGCCCCCGCGGATCCGTGGGGGCCGGGTGTGTTCTATCGCCCCTGGATCTTGGTTGCCGCAGTGTTCTTGGGGCTGACAACCTCGGTGAAGTGGTCGGGCCTGTACGCGATCGCTGTGTTTGGTCTGGCGATTTTCGCGTGGGGTCTGGCGGCTCGGAAGGCTGTGGGTGCGCGCTTGTGGATTGGCGCTGGCACGTTCCGCGAGGGGCTGCCGGCGTTTGTGCAACTGGTCCCGCCGGCGCTGGTCACGTATATTGTGGCGTTCATTCCGTGGTTCGTGAACCCGAATGGTTGGGATCGCCAGTGGGCCACGAACCAGATCGCACAGAATGCGACGCTCCCGGCGAGCGAGCAGGTGGCGATGCCGCTGAGCTGGGCGCCGGACGTGGTGAACTCGTGGCTGCATTGGCATATTGAGTCGTACACATTCCACACGGGGCTTTCCTCGCCGCACACGTATCAGTCGCAGGCATGGGAGTGGCTCGTGCAGTGGAGGCCGGTGAGCTTCTACTGGAAGGGCACGGATGCGATGCCAAAGGATGCGTGCTGGGGCGGGGATTGTGTTGGCGCGATCACGTCGATCGGGAATCCGGTGATGTGGTGGGCTGCGCTAGCGGCGCTATTCGTGGTGGTTGCGATGGCGTTTATCCGCCGGGATTGGCGCGCGTGGGCGATTCTGGCGGGATATCTGGCGCTGTGGGCGCCGTGGTTGAACTACACGAACCGCACGATTTTCCAGTTCTACGCGGTGGCGTTTGTGCCGTTCGTGGTACTTGCACTGGTGTACGGGCTGGCCTGGATGACGGACATGCTCCCCGCACGCCTGCCAGCTTCTGCGGGCACGGGCAGGTTTGCCGGCGTCTTGAAGCGCCTCGGGCTCCGTTTCGGCGCCGACGACGCCGGTCGTGTCACTAGCGAAACCGACGACGCCGGTCGCACACCGGCGTCGGGCGTTCCTGAGGGTTCCGGCACGCCAGACGCCGAGCCTGCCGCCCAGGCGCCAAAGATCATGTACGGCACGGGGTTCCCGAACCGTGCGTCGAAGTTCTTCATTGGGATCGTGGCGGCCGTGATTGTGGCGTTCTCACTGTTCTGGCTACCGCTGTGGGTGGGAATGCCGGTGCCGCACTGGTTCTGGCAGGCCCACATGTGGCTCCCCTCGTGGATCTAGGCGCCACTTTTATTCATCAAACAATGGCGGTTGCCGCGAAACCTTTCGCGGCAACCGCCATTGTTCGTCGCGCGTTCAGCGGCTCTGCGCGAGGGCTTGACGGCGGCGGGCCTGCTCCTGCGGGTCGGGCACCGGCAGCGAGGCAATCAGGCGCTGAGTGTATGGGTGCTGCGGATTACTCAGGATCTGAGCGCCCACACCACTTTCAACCATCTCCCCCTTGGACAGCACACCAATCCGGTGCGCCACAATATCCACCACGGCAAGATCGTGCGTGATGAACAGGCACGCGAACCCGTATTCGCGCTGCAGCTCCTTGAACAGCTCGAGCACGGTGGCCTGCACGGACACGTCCAGCGCCGACGTCGGCTCGTCTGCGATCACGAGCTTCGGCTCGAGCGCGAGCGCCCGCGCGAACGAGACGCGCTGCCTTTGCCCGCCGGAGAGCTCGTGCGGGAACCGATCCGCGAACGACGCCGGTAGCCGCACGGCTTCCAACAGCTCCGCCACGCGTGCCCGCCGCTCAGCCGCACTCATTTCCCGCCGATGCACGGCCATCGGCTCGCCAATGGCCTCACCGATCGTGAGCTGCGGGTTGAACGACGTGGACGGATCTTGGAACACGAACCCAATATCCTTGCGCACTGGCTTAAAATCCCGCTCGCGGTAGCCATTCATCTCGTGGCCGAGTACGCGCAGCGAACCGCCGGTGACCTTCTCGAGCCCGGCCATGGACCGCCCGATTGTGGTCTTGCCCGAGCCAGATTCGCCCACGAGCCCGAACACTTCGCCCGCGTGGATCTCGAAATCCACACCGCGCACGGCACGGAACGCCGGCGCGCCCAAGCGCCCGGGGTACGTCACCTCCATGCCCGAAGCCGCAACAACTACTTCACGCGAATCGATCTCGGCAATAGCCGCCGAGCTCAACCCCGCCGAAGCGGACTCGCGCCCGAGGTGCGGCACGCTAGCCAACAGTTTCTTCGTGTACTCACGCTGGGGCCGGTAGAACAGCTCCTTCGCTGGCGCGCGCTCCACGATCTCGCCCTGGTACATCACAGCCACCGAATCGGCCAGATCCGCCACCACACCCATGTTGTGTGTGATGAGCAGGATTGACGTGTTGTAGCGGTCGCGGATCGAGCGCAACAGGTCGAGGATCTCGGCCTGCACGGTCACGTCGAGCGCGGTGGTCGGCTCGTCGGCGATGATCAGCTTCGCCCCCATCGCGAGCGCCATCGCGATCATGATGCGCTGTTTTTGCCCGCCGGAGAATTCGTGAGGATAGTACGCGATTCGCGCTTCGGCGTCGGGAATGCCCACGGTTTTCAGGGCTTCGACGGCGCGCGCCTTGATCTCTTTCTTCGTGATTTTCGGGTTGTGCGCGCGCAGGCCTTCCCCGATCTGCCACCAGATCGGGAACACGGGGTTGAGCGACGCGCTCGGCTCCTGGAACACCATCGCGGCTTTCTCGCCGCGAAGTTTTCGCAGCTCGGCTCCGCGTAGCCCGATCACGTTTTCGCCCTCGATGAGGATCGCGCCGGTGGCGCGGGCGCTTTCGGGCAGGAGCGAGAGGATCGCGCGCGAGGTCACGGACTTTCCCGATCCCGATTCGCCCACGAGTGCGAGGATCTCCCCCGGTTCGAGGAACAGCGACACCCCGCGCACGGCCTCAACGTCGCCGCCGTCGGTTGCGAACGTGACTGCCAGATCTTTGATCGTCAGCCGGTTGTCGCCCTGGAGCTCGGCCTCGAACGCTTCGCGCGTGTACAGCTCGCCTGTGTAGGCTTCCGGCTTTTCCCATGGGTTGCTCATCGCGCACCCCCTTCCTTCTCGAGTCCCGACGCCGGCTGGCCGGTTGCGTCACCCGACGCCGAAGCGCGAGTTGCGCCGTCGGCGTCGGCGAGTGAGCCAGCTGAACCCGCCGATGCAGCCGCAACGTTCGTGCTGCCGCGGCGTACGCCCTTGCGGGTGCGGAGGCGCGGGTCGGCGAGGTCGTTGAGGGATTCGCCAACCAGCGTGATCCCCAAAACCGCCAAAACGATCGCAACACCTGGGAAAACGCTCGTCCACCAGATGCCGGAGGTGACGTCGGACAGGGCGCGGTTCAGGTCGTAGCCCCATTCGGCAGCCGCGGTTTGCTCGATGCCGAAACCCACGAATCCCAGGCCCGCCAACGTCAAGATCGCCTCCGAGCAGTTGAGCGTAATGATCAGCGGCAGGGTGCGCGTGGAGTTGCGCAGAACGTGCCGGAACATGATCCGCGTGGTCGACACACCCAAAACTTTCGCGCTTTCCACGAACGGTTCGGCCTTCAGTCGCACTGCTTCGGCGCGGATCACGCGGAAGTATTGCGGGATGAACACCACGGTGATTGAGCCGGCTGCGGCCACGATTCCGCCGAACGCGCTCGACTGCCCGCCCGAAATCACGATCGAGAGAACGATCGCGAGCAGCAGCGACGGGAATGCGTACACGGCGTCGGCGATCACCACGAGGATGCGGTCAAGCCAGCCGCCCACATATCCAGAGACCAGGCCAAGGAGCACGCCGATCACGGAGGAGAACAGCACTGCCAAAATGATCACGGCCACCGCCGTCTGCGATCCCCAGATCACGCGGGAGAGTACGTCGAACCCGGAAACCGTGGTGCCGAGCCAGTTGCGCGCCGACGGCGCCTGTTGCGGGCCGAACGCCCCGGCGTCGTCGCCTTGCTGTGCCCACGAGTATGGCGCGAGCACGGGCGCGAGCAGCGCCACGAGTAGCAGCAGCCCAGTCAGCACTAGGCCCGTGACCAGCATTCCGCGCTGGATCCCGTACGAGCGGCGCACATCCTTCACGAGCGGTAGCCGGTCGGCCCAGTTGCGCCTGCCGACGCCGGAGCCGCGAGTTACGGTGCGAGTTTCAGTTGCGCTCATGTCAGTACCTCACTCTCGGGTCGATCAGGGCTGCGATGATATCCACGATGAAGTTCACGAGCGCCACGATCACGGCCATGAGCATCACGATGCCTTGGACGGCCACATAATCACGGGCGGTCATGTATTCGGCGAGCTTGAAGCCCAGGCCCTTCCACTCGAACGTGGTTTCGGTGAGCACGGCGCCGCCGAGCGACATCGCGATCTGCATGCCCATCACGGTGATCACGGGGATCAGCGCGGGGCGCAACGCGTGCGAGGTGGCGAGGCGGGTTTCGCTCACGCCGCGCGAGCGCGCCGACTCGATGTAGGGAGCCTCGAGCGTGCCGATCAGGTTCGTGCGAACGAGCCGCAAGAACACGCCACCGGTGAGCAGGCCGAGTGCGATCGCAGGAAGGATTGCGTGGGTGAGCACGTCCACGATCAGCCCCGCGTTACCCAGGCGAATCGCGTCCAACAGGTACAAGCCGGTGGGGTTCTGGATCGAGGCCATCGTCAGCTCCCCCGCATTCGAGGCGCGGCCCGACGCCGGCAGCAACCCGGCTTGCACCGAGAACACCAGCTTGAGCATGAGGCCCACGAAGAACACCGGGGTGGCGTAAGACAGGATCGCAAAAATACGCAACACCGCATCCGGCCAGCGGTCGCGGAAACGGGCTGCAGCCATGCCCAGCGGCACGCCGAGCAACAGTGCAACGATCAGCGAGTAGAACACGAGCTCCGCCGTCGCCAAACCGTACGTTCCCAGCACCTCGGTCACCGGCCGGTTGTCGGTAAAGGTGGTCCCGAAGTCGCCGGTGAATACGCCACCCAAGTAATCCAGGTACTGCACCACGAGCGGGCGGTCGTAGCCGGCGCTATGCACGCGCTGCGCCAGCTGATCAGCAGGGAGACGCCCGCCGAGCGCAGCCGTGATCGGATCGCCCGTGGAGCGCATCAGGAAGAACACCACGGTCACCAGGATGAAGATCGTGGGGAAAATCAGCAGGAAGCGCGTGAGCGCATACCGCCCGAATGATCCGCCCGAGCGTTTGTCCTTCTTTTTCTTGCTTTCAAGCGCGCCGGGCGCCGACACTGTTGCAGTGTCGGCGCCCGCGCTCGTCGTCATATCTGACACGAAATTACCTACTTCTTAATCGAGGCGTATCGAAGCTTGAAGCTTCCGTCCAGAACCACTCCGGAAACGTCCTTGCCGGTCACAGCAATCTGGCTGCCCTGGAGCAGCGGGAGGGTAGGCAGATCCGCGGTCACCTGCTTTTGGATGTCCACGAGCATCTTCTCGCGGGCCGCCTTATCCGGCGTGGCCACTTCCTTCGCCACGAGATCCTGCACGGTGGGGTTCTCGTAGTGGTTAGCCACGAAGTTGTCCTTGCCGAAGAACGGGGCGAGGTAGTTGTCCGGATCCGAGATGTCCGGGAACCAGCCGAGCTGGTAGACCGGGTAGACGTCGTTCGTGCGGTCCTTCGAGTACTGCACCCACTCGGTGGACTGCAGGTTCACTGTAAACAGGCCCGAGGCCTCCAGCTGGCTCTTCACGGCCGCGTACTCGTCGCCCGAGTTCTTGCCGTAGTGATCCGGGTTGTACTGCAAGTTGAGCGCAACGGGAACCTGCACACCGGCGTCGGCGAGCACCTTCTTCGCCTTCTCGGCGTCTGGCTTGCCCGAGCCGTCGCCGTAGGCGTCCTTGAGAGTTGGGGTTGCGGTTGCGAGCCCGTCCGGAACGTAGGAGTACAGCGGGGTGTAGGTGTCCTTGTAGACGTCCTTGGCGATCGCGGCGCGGTCCACGAGATGCGCGACGGCGGCGCGCACGGCCTGCGCCTTCTTCGGGTCCGCACCGTCGGCCTTCGCACCGAACGGCATCGTGTCGAAGTTGAACACCATGTAGCGGATCTCGCCGCCCGGGCCGTTGACCACCTTGAGCTTGTCGTTCTTCGCCATCGACTGCACGTCGGTGGCAGTGAGCTGGCGCCAGGCCACGTCCACGGCGCCGTTTTCGGTGTCGAGGCGCAGGTTGTTGGCGTCGGCGTAGTACTTGACCGTCACCGAGCCGTTCTCTACCTTGCCGATCTCGCCCTTATAGCCAGCGAACGGGGTGAGCGACATGAGTTCGCCCGGGTTATATGAGGCGATCTCGTACTGTCCGGCGAACGGCTTCGCCTTGACGATGTCCGCGTCGGGGAGGATCTTGTCTGCCGGGAACACTTCTTCGTCCACGATCAGCCCCGCAGGCGAGCCGAGGATCTGTGGGAAGGTCTGATCGTTGGGCTGCTTGAGCTTAAAAACTACCGTCGAATCGTCCGGAGCGGACACCGACTCGAGGTTCGCGAGTAGCGAGGACGGGCCGTTCTCGTCCGCGATCTTCACGTCGCGATCGAAGGAGAACTTCACGTCCGAGGAGGTGAGCTTGTGGCCGTTGGCGAACGTCAGGCCGTCCTTGAGCTTCACCGTGTACTCGTTGGGCGAGGTAAACTCCGCCGACGTCACAATATTCGGCACCGGAGTGGGCTCCGTGGCGCCAGGCTTCACGTCCACGAGGAACGGGTAGACCTGCACGAGCGCCTGGAACGAACCGTTGTCGTACATGCCGGCCGGGTCAAGCGACGTGATCTTGTCGGTTGTGCCCACGGTGATCGTGTTTCCCGACGCCGAAGCGCCGCCTCCTTGCGGGGCCGAGGTGGTTGCGCACGCGGCGAGGACGGTTGCGCTGGCGACGGCGAGCGCTGCAAGCTGGAGTTTCTTTGCCATGTTTGTCCTTTTGGAAGTGTTGCGGACCCGCTCCGGTTTTGAAGCGATGAGAGGGATACTAGGACTATTCATCAAATTGGGAATTTATGCATCCACGATTCGAGACGGCTCTGGTCATTTTGCGGACTGTGGTCCAGACTGACATATTGGGCGCGACTTCCACCTGCGAACCGGTTTCATTCCCATCACCAGTTTTCGGTGTAAACGCGCCACTTTCGGCCCATCAGCTGTCATGGACGCGACGCCGGTGCGATCACGCAAGCCCCGCACCGGCGTCGGGAACGCCTTACTTACCCTTCGCAACCGGCGCGTAGTACAGCTTGTAGGAGGCACCCAGTTCGAAACCGGACACGTCCTTCTTCATCACCACGACCTGCTGGCCTTGGAGCAACGGGAGCGTGGGCAGATCGGCCGTCACCTGCGCCTGGATCTCGTCGATAATCGCCGCGCGCTTGGCCCGATCAGCCTCGGTGCGCTGGGCCGCAACCTTCTCCTGCACGGCCTTATTCGCGTAGTGGTTCTGCACGAACGTGTCCGTACCGAAGAACGGCGCGAGATAGTTGTCCGGATCCACGTAGTCCGGGAACCAGCCGAGCTGGTAGACCGGGTAGGCGTCCGCGATGCGCTCCTTGGAGTACTGCACCCACTCCGTGGACGCCAGGTTCACTGTGAACAGGCCGGACTTCTCCAGCTGGGTCTTAATCGCCGCATACTCATCACCCGAGTTCTTGCCGTAGTGATCCGGGTTGTACTGCAAGGCGATCGTGACGGGAGTGGCGACGCCGGCGTCGGCGAGGCGCTTTGCCGCGCGGGCCGCGTCGGGCGCGCCCGAACCGTTGCCGTACGCCTTCGCGAGCGTGTCCTTCGAGCCGTCGAAACCCTTCGGAAGGTAGGAAAGGAGCGGAGTGTAGGTGCCCTTGTAAACGTCGCGCGAGAGCGCCTCGCGATCCACAAGATCCGCAATCGCCGCGCGCACAGCCTTTGCCTTTGCAGGGTCAGCCTGCGCAGTTTTCGCGCCGAACGGCATCGTATCCATGTTGAAGGTAATGTAGCGCATCTCGCCGCCCGCGCCCTTCTCGAGCTTGAGGTTCTCGTTCTTCGACAGCGCCTCGATGTCGGTAGCCGCGAGCTGGCGGTAGCCGACGTCGAGCGTGCCGTTTTCCAGATCCAGGCGCAGATTCGAGGCGTCCGCATACACGCGCATCACCACGCCGTCGTTCTTCACCGGCTCCAGGTTGCCTGTGTAGGCGGCGTTCGGCGCGAAGTTGATGAGCGAACCGGGCTGGTAATCAGCGATCGTGTACTGGCCGCCGAACGGCTTGGCCTTCACGATCTCGGTATCGGGCAGGATCTTATCCGCCGGGAATACTTCTTCGTCCACAATCAGCGACGCCACCGTGGTCAGGACCTGCGGGAAGGTTTGGTCCGGCTCCTTGAGCACGAACACCACCGTGTTCTCGTTGGGCGTTTTCACTTCCTTCAGTGAGGCCAGCATCGACGACGGCCCGTGAGGGTCTGCAATTTTGAGCTGCCGATCGAAGGAGAACTTCACGTCCGAAGCGGTGAGCTTGTGGCCATTCGCGAACGTCAGGCCATCCTTGAGGGTGACCGTGTACTCGGTGGGCGAGGTGAATTTTGCCGAATCGCCAAGCAGAGGCTGCGGCTCGTTCGTTTTCGCACCCGGCAAGATACCCACGAGGTAGGGGTAGACCTGGTTTTCCACGTTCGCCGAGCCGTTATCCCACGAGCCGGCCGGGTCCAGCGCCGAGACCTTGTCCGTGGTTCCGATCTGGATCGCGTTCGCGCCCGCAGCTGAACCCGCACCGCTAGGCGTTGCGGTCGTTGCGCATGCAGCCAGCACGGTGAGGGTAGCGAGTGCGAGCGATACGAGTTTCAGTTTCATCAGTGTTCTTTCTTCTCGGTGAGGCTGGCTTAGCGGGCTCCGGTTTTCCGACGACGCCGATGCTGCGGCTGGGAGCCGGTGGCTCGGCTGGTTGCCGGGGCCTGGTTCGCCGGAGGTTCGGCTGGGAGTCGGGGGTTCGGCGTCGGCGCTCGCTCACTGTTTTCGGGCAACAAAAAACGAGGCCGAACCAGCCTCGTTGTTTTTCATGCGTCAACGTTTTTACGCGCAACAAGACTGTACGTGTCAGGAACACGCACAGCAGCAGGTGTGAGCAAAAATCGTCATGCCAGCGATGTTAGTGGCGCGCAAGGAATATTTACAAGGCGTGGAAGAAAATTCATGCCATTCCGAGAGAAGCCTCACGCGGGCAGAGCACGAAGGAGAACGCACCTCTAAGGACGCACCCAAACACATCGCTCTCACTAGAGCTCGATCACCACCCCAGTGCCGAGCTCGACCGCCCGCCCAGCAAACTCGCGAAGCTTGACGAAAAGCCTCCGAATATCATCAGGCATATCGGATCTCTGAATTTGAACATCAAGCCACGGAATCAATCGCGCGCACTGATCGGTGTCGTACATGTCGATCTCGAAGAAATCGACTGCTCCCCCAACAAGCTCATAGGCGTCATTTGCGAACCAGTTCGCGAATTCCTCAGCGACGTCGTAGTCGAACGAAAATTTTTCCGCAACGTCGCTTGTCAGACGAGGAATATCTCCATATACCCCCGGCAAGCCACGCTTCAAAATCAACGCAAAGAACATCACATCTCCTCTCGCTTCAGGATCTTAAAATGCGTATCCTGCTCAACCGACGACGGGACACCCATTCGATTGAGGAATGAGTGCGCATGAAGGTCATAAACACGCAAATACCCGACAATCATGTCTGCACGAATTTCATACCGCTCACCCCGATACACCCACTTGTATCCGTTCGGTTTCCCACGCACGCCAGGTGTGTATTTTTCGACAACCTGATTAATATCAACCGCTAGAGCAAGCCATTGACTGTTGTAGCGACGTTCACGGTCGCGAGCCCTGGCGACTCTCCCAATATCGATCGGATTTCCCTCCGTATGGTCGATGTACCGCTTTGCGCTAGATGAATATTCCGCTTTCGCATCAGACACGGGCCACCCCCGCACGGAAAGTGAGTCGTCCATCGCGTTTAGTGAAAAACACAGACGCGCGGGCGTTGAAATGTTTTAACATAAATTAGATCCTCCGTTCTTAGCGGTCGGTGTGATTATTTTCAGTAGCTCCAACTACTGATTTTCCTGGTGGCAGGAGTTCCAGCTCCTGCCACCAGATTCATTCTCAAGCTTTGTCGAGAACAAAATCTTTGGCGAGCATCTCGGGATGCTTCGGTAGTTGGTCAAGGTGATATCGCCAACGCCGCAGACTTCCGGAGAGGGTGTATTCCCCACGCCCACGGCGCTCAATCAACGTTGCTTCAACAAGCGCCATCACCAAAACCTGAACCTTGCTTTTTGCGGGGCCGGGGTTTTCACTCATCAGCCCGTTAATCGTGAAACCCTGTTCGCTCTCTCCGTAAAACTTCTGAATAGTTGCCACAACTTGTGACGCGTCATCGAGGGTTACCCGCTTGACATAAACTTTGTGTCCATCGGTTGCCTCTCCGACTTTGTACAACGTGTCCTCATCGATGAAGTACAGGGGAAATTCGGAAGACTCAGCTCCGCTAGGTTCACCAGGTTCCAACATTTGCGGTTCAACGGATTGAATGTCCGTGCTTTCCAGCTGCCCAAGTGTCAGCACTTCGTCACGGAGGGAACGGACACGCTTCCCGAGTTCAAGAAGTGAGGACAAAAGCTCGTACGAATCTCCCGGGTCTCCTCGCCCAATTTGCGCGCGGATTTCAACCTCGGCCGTACCTAACAGCTCTGCCGCTTTTCGAAGATCCAAGTCGCCTCCGCCGGTGTGAATTGATTGAATACCTCAAATATACCAGACACAGAGAATCACACAAGGACACATGTCTCGCTGTTTCAAGTATCCCGAGATTTTAACGCTGACACGGAACTACATCGAGAGACTTACAAATCTCTATTTCCCTGGTTTTGCCAAGCTTTGAGCACTGTAAAACGACGGTCTCTTACGATTTGTTGGACAATACCGAATTGTCGTCGCACCGCGGGTAAATAAGCCAGGTGCGAGTTGTAGACGAGGTAGAGCTCGCCGCCGGATGCAAGGAGACGGTCGGCGTTATCGAGGAGATGCTCCACGAGGCTTGTGTCGATCCCCGCGCCATCATGGAACGGCGGGTTAAGAAGCACTACATCGGCCGACGAATCAGGGATCTGCTCCCCAGCGTCATCCCAAGAAACACTCACTAAACCGGCGTTCGCATAGCTCGCGAGAGTGAGGCGAGCCGAGGCGACTGCAGCCGCGTCGACGTCGGTCGCAAGTACACGAAATCGGAATCGATCCTTATCGATGGAATCAAATTTTTCGTGTCGCACCTGCGACGTTGGCTCAGAATCCGCTTTGTCTTGGGGAAAACCTGCTATCAAACCACCGGTAGTGTCGAGGACTCGGCGTGACACAGATCCATTTCCACATCCAAGATCTACGAGAATGAAAGGACCATTGGAGCACTCTTCTCGGGACACAGTGACAACTTTCCCTTTCGTCACTGGCGTTTTCCCCTTGAAATCTCTCTGTTCAGTATCTGTGACACGAACCAAATAGTCATTCAAGAACGCCTCGGCGAGGAGGCGGCCACCGGCGTCGTCGGACGCGCCGCCGAACACGCCACCGACAGCGTGCAGGCGTCCGCCAGGCCCGCCGGTAGACGGTTCGAGCTCTGGCAGGTTCGGGAGCGGCCCGCTCGCGACAAGGCAGCGGAACTTTCCGCGGCCGCGCGAGGCGTGCACGTTCGCGTAGGAGCGGGCGAGTTCGGCATTCATCGAGCGGCTCATGTGTTTCGTGTTCGCGCCGAGCACCAAGGTTTCGACGCCGGCGCGCGCGAGTTGACGTGCGAGGTAGCGGATCCCGGCGAGCGATTTCGGCAGATGCCCGACGCCGACCGCACCCGGTGCGCTCCCTGGCGCGAGTTGCGTGAGGGCGTGGGCGGCGGTGCCGTGGGCCTGCGCGCGCGCATATTCGCGATAGTCACTAGCCACAACAACGGCCGTTCCGTGGGCATTCGCCCAGCTCAGGAGTGAGCCATCTGGATCTGAGGCAACAACGAAGGCGCGCGCCGCCGGCGCCTCGGCACCGGCAACGTCGCAAATAAGCCGATCCAAAGCGGAGGGTGCGGGCGAAAATGAGGTCATACGCAAAATCTACCGGATTGAGCGCCGCGCACCGGCGTCGGGAAGGCGCTTTGTAAAAAATCGCCCTAAGGTGGGACTTCCGCCGCTAAAAACGGCTGGTTTGACCTCCTAGACTGGGGATATGCCACGCAAAACAAATCCAGCGAAGGGTGGATCACACCCGAAGAGCGGGCGGAAAGAGGTCGCCACGCTCAGCGAGCCACGCCTGCGCGTGTTGCGCGCGGTTGCCGATCTCGGGCCGCAGGTTCGGCTCGACACGCTCGTCAAACACCTCGACGGGCACCCGAACACCACCCGCCACCATCTCACAGCGCTCTCCGAACTCGGTTACGTGCATGAGCTGACGTGCTCTTCGTGCGGGGTCGGGCGGCCGGCGAAATGCTTCACGATCACGAAGGCTGGCCGGATTGCGGAGGCAAGCTCGCATGTGGCACGCACGCGCATCTCAGCGTTGGAACTGATGGCGGCTGTGCTCGCGGAGCAGTCCGCCGCGAAGGACCTCGCCTACGAGGCCGGCCACAAGTGGGGCACACAGGCCGAGCAGGTTACGGAAGAAAACGTGGAGGCGATGCTCACCGACGTCGGCTTTGCGCCTTACCACGACGACGACGGCTCATTCCAGCTCCTCGCCTGCCCGCTACTCGACGCGGCACAAAAATACCCGGAACTCATTTGCCGCGTCCACGCCGGCTACCTCGCCGGACGCGTCGACGCCGCCACCCGGCTCGAGCCATTCGCCGGGGAGGGCTACTGCCGTTTGCTGGTTGGCAAGCGGGCCGCCGACGCCGACGCTGAAGGTGCGCCGAGCATTACGCAAGTGAGCGACAAGCGCGGGCCAGTGTGCCCAAGCTGCGCCGAACACCATACGGCCTGAATCAGGCACTCGCCAAACGTCGATTGCGCGGCCTTTCTGCCACTGACGGCTATAGACCGCCTGGTCACAGGCGAGCCGGAGAACCGGACGCAAGCGGCCGCACCGGCGTCGTCGGCCTTAGTGTTGGACGTCGGAAGGCGCGGCCTCAAACTTTCTCAACGCCGGATAGGCAACCGCAATCACAGCCATGCCGAGCACCACCAGCAGGCCACCAGCCCAGGTCGTGACATTCGGGCCAACAAGCTCGGCCGCGCCGCCATGCACCACGTCCGCTAAGCGTGGGCCGCCCGCAACCACCACAATAAACACGCCCTGGAGGCGGCCACGAACCTTGTCGTTCGTGGAGCCGAGCAGGATACCCTGCCGGAACGACGCCGACCCCATATCCGCAATACCGCCCACCGCGAGCGCCACCATCGCGCCAAACAGGAACCAACCCGGCGCATACGGCGCGAACGTGAACATCAAACCGAGCGCAAACATCGCCCCACCCCAAATCGCGATCAGGATCAGCACAGCCAGGCCATATCGGCGCACGCGGCTCACCCAGCCCGAGAACATGCCACCCAGCAATGCGCCGATCGGGAGCGCAGCGTTGAGCAGGGCAAACTCGGTACCACCCTCAAGCGGGCCGCCGAAATTCACGTGCGCCACCTCCGGATAGAGCGCGCGGGGCATGCCCGCGATCATCGCGATCAGATCCACCACGAAGGACAGCAGCACGATCTGGTGGACCGAGAGGTACTTCAAACCATCGAGCACCGCAGCGAAACCCGGGGCGGAACGCTTGGCGGGGGCGCCGGCGTCGCATGTACCACCGGCGTCGTGGGCGGGAGCCGGCAGGGACGGCAACCGGTAGACAGCGTAAAGCGTCGCGAAAAGCGTGAGAGTGTCGACGAGATAGAGGGAGGAATAGCCGAGCACCGGGATTAGCATGCCTCCCACGAGCGGGCCGGCGATCGCGCCGGCCGAGAACACCGTCATGTTCAGGGCGTTCGCCGCGGGAATCTGCGATTTGGGAACGAGTGTAGGCAGGATCGCCGTGCGCGTCGGCTGGTTGATCGCGAAGAACGCCTGTTGCGCCGAGAAAATCAGGAGCAGCACCCACACATTATTCAGGCCGGCAGCGGCCTGCGCCCAGAACAGCGCCGACGTGCCGATCAGGCCGAGGGTGGTGAACTCGAGGAGGCGACGGCGGTCGAAGTAGTCGGCGAGCGCGCCGCCGTACAAGCCGAAAATCACGAGCGGGACCAGGCCGAACGCGCCGGCGAGGCCCACCATGCCGGAGGAGCCGGTGATGTCGTAGATTTGCGCCGGCACTGCTACCACAGTGAGCTGCGCGCCGATCACGGTGATGATGTTCGCCAGCCAGAGCCGGCGGAAATCCGGGCTCTTGAGCGGGCGCGTATCCGCAAATAGTGCGCGCAACTTCCCTGCCATGTGGGCCTCCCTTTTCGTATTGTGCCCAGTATCGGCGCATTTTGTTCACGTTTCAACTTTTTGGCACTGGGTACAAAATCCCACGATGCGGACGCAAATTGTCCGCTATTCGAGAGTTGCGGCAGACCGGCGTCGGGAGCGCCTACACTAGCGAAGGTGATGAAACAACACCCAGTGGACGCCGTTCCGGCCGCTCCGAAGCTTGTGCTCCTGTCCCTTCAACACCTCCTCGCGTTCTATGCCGGCGCCGTGATCGTGCCGCTCCTGATCGCATCCTCGCTGAATCTCGATTCGGCCACCACGATTCATCTCATCAACGCCGACCTCTTCACCTGCGGCCTGGCCACCCTGATCCAGTCGGTGGGCGTAGGCCGCAAAGTCGGCGTGCGCCTGCCGATCATCCAGGGCGTCACCACCACCGCCGTTGCCCCGATCATCGCGATCGGCCTGGCCGCCACGAACGGCGCAGGCGGGGTTGCCTCCCTGCCCGTCATCTACGGCTCGATTATCGTTGCCGGCCTGTTCACCTTCTTCGCCGCACCGTTCTTTGCGCGGCTTTTGCGTTTCTTCCCCTTCCACGTCACCGGCACGGTTCTGCTCGTCATGGGGACCTCGCTCCTGGCCGTTTCCGCGAACGACTTCGTGAACTACGCGCAGGGCGTGCCCTCCGTGCGCGACCTCGCCTACGGCTTCGGCACACTGGCCACGATCCTGCTCGTTCAGCGGTTCGTTCGCGGGTTCTTCGGCACGATTTCGGTGCTGATTGGCCTGGTTGGCGGCACGGTGGTTGCGCTGATCGCCGGCCATGTTGCTCCCGAGAAACTCGACGCCGTCGCCACGGCTCCCGCCCTGGGCGTGACGACGCCGTTCTACTTCGGCTGGCCGGCGTTCTCGTTCACCGCGATTCTTTCCATGCTGATCGTCATGTTGATCACCATGGTGGAGACCACGGGCGACGTATTCGCCACCGGTGAGATCGTCGGCAAGCGCATCACCTCCGCCGATGTTGCGGCCGCGATCCGCGCCGACGGCGCTTCGACCACCCTTGGCGGCGTGCTCAACTCCTTCCCGTACACGATGTTTGCGCAGAATGTTGGGCTCGTGCGCCTGACTGGCATCAAGTCGCGCTGGGTGGCCGCGGGTGCCGGCGTCCTGATGATCGTCGTTGGCCTGTTGCCGAAGGTAGGCGCGGTTGTAGCCGCGATCCCGTCGCCAGTGCTCGGCGGAGCCTCACTGGCGCTGTTCGCAAATGTGGCATGGGTTGGACTGCAGACGATTGCAAAGTCTGACCTCGCCGACCCGCGCATCGCCGCGATCGTGACCACCGCGCTCGGCCTGGCAATGCTTGTGACCTTCCGCCCCGAGATCGCGCAAGTATTCCCACAGTGGGCGCAAGTGTTCTTCTCCTCGGGAATGTCGATCGGCGCGATCGCGGCGATCGGTTTGAATCTGTTGTTCTTCCACACCGGCCGCAGGCGTCGGGCCGAGGCCGACGTTGTCGCCCGGGTTTCGCTCGACGATGTTGCCGCGATGGACCGCGAGACCTTCGTTTCCACGTTCCGTCCGCTGGTGAACAGCCAGGTGTGGCCACTGGAGAAGGTGTGGGAATCGCGCCCGTTCGGCTCGGTTGCCGAGTTTGGGCAGGCGTTGCAGTTCGCAATCATGCATTCGGATTCGGATTCGCGTTACGCCCTGCTCGCCGATTACCCGAACATGTACGAGCTGCTCACCAACCCTGATGCGGTGACCGGCGACATTGGCTCGCTGGCTCTTGGTTCTGCAACGAAGGGCGAGCTGGCTGAGCTCGAGGCCCTGTGTGCGAAGTACCAGGAGAAGTTCGGCGTGCCGTACGTGGCCTACCTGCGAACCGATGATTCGATGCCAGGTATTTTGGCGGCAGCGCGCCGGCGCCTAGAGAACTGGCCCGAGGTTGAGAACATGATGGCCCTGGCCGAGATCGGCAAGATCACGCAGGACCGCTTGGAGATCCTCGTGCGCGGAGCAAAGGACCGCGCCTCAGAGTTCCAGAGCTGATACTCCGCGCAGCTAAAATTTTGGTTCGTTTTTTGAGGCTCGGAACTCTATATGGCGTTGATCGTCAATTTTTCGAACCAAAATTTTAGCTTAAGCAAGTAGCCGCGGTCATCCACTCAAAGGGCCGCAAGATAATTTCACCTAAACGCCGGGTGGGGCGATCGGAAATTTTCCGATCGCCCCACCCGGCGTTTACATACAACAATCCACAACAAAAGCGGAGGCACCAGCCTTCCCTGGCTTTCTTCCTGGTGGGACGGCGGCGCCTCCACTTTTTATTTTACGAGGTTGATTCAGTTTTTCGCAGTGTTCCGCGAAGGCTAACGCTCATGCGGATTGCGCAAGGGCGGAGCCTCGTAGGGCCAGCCGGAGCTGAGCATCGCTTCCACCGCCTGGTTGGTGAAACGGTACTGGGTGCCGCGGGCAATGATCCCGCGCTGGGTTTCAAGCCTGCGCGCTGTTGTCCCCACCTTCGCTGAAGTGGCGTAACCCAGCGCTTTCGCGATGGTGAGAAGCTGGCGCTGCTGAGGCGGCAACGCCGCCATCGCCTCAAGGAACTCGCGTTCACGCGCAGGTAGGCGCTCCAGGATTCTCAGCACATGCGCTTCCGCTTCCGGTGCGGCATGCGCCCAGCCACGTTCAACATCCTCTTCCGTAATCACATCACCTGTTCCCGCATACCAGGCGTTCGCGCCGGCGAGCTGGAACAAGAAGGGCTCACCGCACGAGTACCGAATAATATTCGTGGCCGCCGGAACCTCCATCGAGATTCTCCGAATCCCGCCATCTGGATCCGCGATCTCCCACCCGTCAAAAATGAACGGATAGAGTGCCTCAACGAGGCTTTCGACATCCAAAGATTCGAGAGTTCCCGTTTGGAACCGGCGCGCGAAGGTTGCACCCACGCGAGCGCCAGCCATATCGAGAAACTCTGGCAAACCCGTCAGGTAGATAGCGATCGGCAAGGCTCGCGACGCCTCATAACCGCCAGGAGCTTTCACTGGTTCTTCATACGCGAGAGCATCCCCGAAGGCGACAAGGAGCTGCGAAAGCACATTGGTATCCGTGATGTTTTGAACTTCATCGACGTGGACCACCACCATCGTGTTGGCGCGAGCGATCGCAGCACGCCCGAGCTCAATCAAAAGTTCCGTGAGTGCACGGTACGCCTCAACGCCCTCCGCTTCCCGAAACGTGACTGATGCGCCGCCCACGGCAACGGCCTGCACACGTGCCAGCACCGCGGAAATTCGCTTTTCGGTAGCGACGACCAGACCAGCCTGCGCCGCGAGCCCGAGGAGCGCCTCGGCTACACGCTTGAGCGGATCGCCGCCTGCCGGGATCCGAATCTGTTCAGTGACCCAATCCCCCTGGTCGCGTGCACTTTGCGCAATGCGACGTACGAGCGCAGATTTACCCGAACCAGCCTCACCGAGGATTGTTCGGGCACGCTCATGGATTCCCGCCACTCGCCTCGGGCGAAGCACATCACGCCAATCCGCGAGGAAACGAGCGCGCCCAGCCCATACCTGCGGCACAACATCAGAGCCAGGACTAAAAGGCGAATCAAGCGGAGTTCTCATATTGCTAATATTATCAAGACATGTGGTGGCGTGGTAATATTAGCACGCCACCACACACCACCTAGTCGGCGCGGCGGGTGAGTACCCCTCGCCCAGGCGGGAAGATCGCGCCAGCTAGCGCTGTGACCGCAACAATGACTACCCCAATCAGCACAACTGCAAGCGGTTCGTAGCCTATCTCCGAAATCTCCATGCGGTTACGCGCCAGCCACACACCAAACTCGCCCACCAGGGCCCCCGGAACAACAGCGGCAACCGCCGTAATCACCCCGTGCCAGGACGAGAACGCCCGCCGGAAACCTGGCGCACCACCGAGCGCCTCCACTGTGTCCATATCTTGCCGGGCCGCCCGCGCGCTCATTGCCACCACGATCATGGCCACGAAAACCGCAGCACCTCCAGCGATCAGGCAAATCACAAGCCACGACGTAAACTGCTCATACTCGGGTGCCGCGATCACCGCAGCCTGAACTTCCGCGCCGTCGCCCTGAAGAGCTTGACGTAAAGCGCCACGGTTATCCCACAAGGTGATTGGCTGCTCGAACGTGATCCGAATAGCCGTTGCTCGCACGGTTCCGCCAAGCTTTTTCACGGTAGCGGGAGTCATCAGGGCATTCACACCATAATTGCGTTCCATCAGTGGAGCCTGCGAAACACCGAGCGGCGTTCCCTCACTCGACCCCACACTTTCGCCCCACGGTAGAAACTCGAGCGGCTTACTCACATCATCAAATGTCAGTACTTCGCCGCGTTCAAGGGCAACCTTAGCCGCAGGCTTATTCTGATCTGGAATGAAATTCATACCACCAACATCGCCTGGCTCAACCACCATGACCCGGCTCCCGAACCCGAGCCCCTCACCAACTCCTGGCGAATTCGCCCATTTCGACGCTGGGCGCTTTTGTGGCTCTTCTCCCGCGACTGGCTCGACGATCGTTTTCTGATCGAAAAACGGTGAATACACGATCTGCGACGAGGCCACCGGCCGAACGGAATTCGCGCGATCCACAGCCATTTTGAGCACGTCGGCGTCGTTTCCACCCACTGATTCGTAGGCAAGGGTATACAAAACTTCCCCACGCTCGAGCCCTGGGTATTGCAGACGATTTTGTGCACTCAGCGTCGACGCCGAGAACGCACCCGCCATGGTCGCACGGATCACGCCCACCATGATCGCCGCCACCGCCGCCGACGATCGAAAACTGTTACGCACCAGATCACGGCCCGCCATCTTCGCAGCCACATTCCAGTGGAACGCCCAAGCAGCTACGCGAATGAACACCGGCGAGGCAGCCGCGAGCGCCACTACGCCAACAATCACAATCACCGCCATAGTATGGGATCTTGATCGACACGGCAGTGATCTCTTGCCCGTCTACAAAAATCTTGCCCGACGTTGGCGCATCCAGCCCACCAATCACGTTGAGGAACGTGGACTTTCCCGAACCGCTCGGCCCCATCACCGCCACAAACTCACCGGTGCGAATCCCCGCACTCACGCCGTCAAGGGCGCGGACCTCATCTGCGCCTGAGCGGTGAATCTTCGTGACGTTCTCCATCGTAATGACGTTGCTCATTTCAATACCTTTCAGTGCTGCGGTTGTGAGCGGCCCCGTTGCCGCCCGAGTGGGAGTTCGCCGCCGGATCGGCGACGCCGGTGCGCGCGGGCGCGTTGGGTTCAATTGTCGTTGCGCGGGCGCCAGGGGGCGGATCGCCGGCATCCGGCTGTGCCGCGGCGTGGCGGGCAATGATTCGTTCAATGTGATCGAGCCAGCGGCCTTGCGCTTCCAGATCGAAAATGCGGCGCTGGGCAAGGAGCTGGGCGGTGAGATTTTCCTCCGGGATTCCAGAGAGCTCCTTCGTCATCGCACGGATCTCGGCGAGCGTGGCCATGCGCTGAGCGTGAATATCGGCTGTGAGGTTTCGCGCCGCTCCGGCGCCGACCGCGATGCGCATGACCAGATCGTCGCGTTCATCACGCGGCCGCAGGATCGGAGCCGCAAGCCACGTATCAAGCACCTCGCGCCCAGAGCCGGCGATCGCATACGTTTCGCCGCTTTTGCCCTCAACCTCGCCAAGGGATTCAACGAGTCCATCACGCTCAAGCCGGCGGACTGTTTGATACACCTGCCCCACGTTCATGGGCCAGATGTGATCGGTGCGCGCCTCGAATTCATCGCGCAGTTGATACACCGGCTGTGGCTGCTCTGCGAGCAGCCACAGCAACACATCTCGAACTGCCACCTGGGCCTCCTTTCTCCACCTTCGGTTCGCCACTCGCCGCTTCATCGGGGATGCAATTCACCGTACGAGTAGCCTGCGACAGTTTTTGGCGAACACTTCGGTTACCGGGTAATAATCACGTGCTGGATTTCTTGATTACAGGGTAATACTCGGCACCGAGCAAGGCAAACTACAGTTTCTACCAATTTTGACAACAAGCACCTTAACCACTCTTTTACGCCATCCCGTCTGAGCCCCCAGGGGCTGTGAGCTACCTCGTGCACTGAAAATTTTGGGCGCAAAAATCAAGACTCAGGGCCATATACGGCTCGAGCCCACAAAAAAGCGACCAAAATTTGAGGAGCCACGAGTACAGCCCACTCCAACCGCTAAAATTCCACGCGTGAACCTCTTTCTCGCGCTGATCGTCGCACTCACGCTCCACGGCATCTGGAACGGCCGTCGCACCGGCGTTGCCACACCCACTGGCACCGCCACCCCAAGCAACCACGCCACCCCAACCAACCAGACCACCACCGCTAACCCCGCCGCCACAGCGACCCACTTCCTCTCCCGCAGCCAAACGAACGCCGTCAACGGCGTCTTCATCATGATTGTGTTCGCCTCGCACGTCACGGCGCACTACCCCACTACACCCTGGAGCGACGGCGGGATGCTTTGGCTCATCTCCCAGCTTGGACAGCTGATGGTGGCCTGTTTCCTGCTCTTCTCGGGATACGGGATGATGGTGTCGCTCGCGAGCAAATCGGGTTATGCACGCACGATTCCGCGTGCGCGCATCGGCGCCACGCTCGCCCAGTTCATCCCGATCACGGCGTGCTACCTTGTCCTCGCGATGATCGGCCCGGAGCCAGTTTCGGCAACATACGCTTTCTTTGCGATGTTCGGCTGGTTTTCGCTCGCGAACGCGAGCTGGTATATTTTCGCAATTTTGGCGCTGTGGGCGCTGACGTGGGTGGTTTTCCGCGGCGCCGAGAGGGTCGGCGTGTGGAGCCCCGGCGCTTCCCCCGCCCGCACATGGGTGCTCGTCGCTGCGTTTACGCTGGTTGTGGCATTATTCGAGCTCTGGATGTCCACACAAAAACCCAACCAGCACTACACGTTTTATTCGATGCTATGCTTCCCGGCCGGCATGATGCTTGCGCTGGCACGCCCAGCATACACGCGTCTCGTCGTGACGACGCCGGGCTGGCTCGCCGCGCTCACCGTCCCACTTGCCGCCACGTACGGGCTTTCGCTCGTGGATCGGCCGCATTTTTTCGTGTTCGGCATGGAGTCGATCGCGTTCGCTCTCACGATCGTGTCGGTCCTCGCCCGATTCCCGTTGCGCTCCCGCCCGCTCGAGTGGTGCGGCGAGAACCTTTTTTGGCTCTACACCGTGCAAAACTTGCCGATGATCGTACTGGACCGCATGCTTGGCGACGCCGGGGCCCGGTTCACGTACCCCGTCCTCGCCCTCGTCGCGACTGCCGCACTCGCTATCGTCGCGAAACGCCTGCTCGCCCCGCTCGGACGGGCAGTACGCGGGTGACGTGCCAAGCCCCCGATTACCGGCGCGAAACCCGCACCGAACCGAGTAAAGTTGTGCCGAACGTCAAACAAAGGAGAATCACCGATGGCGTATAACCGCATTCTTTCGATCCAGGACATTTCGGGCGTGGGCCAGTGCTCGCTCACGGTGGCACTGCCGATCCTCTCGGCGTGCGGGCAGGAGACGTCGATCCTGCCGTCCGCTGTGCTCTCCACACACACTGGTGGTTTCACCGGCTACACGTTCCGCGATCTGACCGACGATATGCCTGCGATCGAGGCGCACTGGAAGAAGGAGGTCCTGGATTTCGCGGCACTCTACACCGGTTACCTCGGCTCCGAGAAGCAGATCGACTACGTCAAATCCATCGCCGATTCGCTGCTGCGCGAAGGTGCGCCGTTTATTGTGGATCCGGCGATGGCCGACGCCGGCAAGCTCTACCCAGGTTTTGACGAGGCGTTCGCGAAAGCCATGGGCCGTCTCGCCTTCTCGGCGGACATCATTCTGCCCAATATCACCGAGGCCTGCCTCATTACCGAAACCGAGTACCGCGAGGATTACGATCGCGCGTTCATCAACGAGCTGCTCGCGAAGCTCACCGAGCGCGGCGCGAAAACCGTGATTCTTACGGGTATTTCCTACTCTCCGGAAACCACCGGCGTGGTGGTGTTCGAGAACGGCGAATACGCCTACTACGAGCACGAGCGCCTGGAGCGCGGCAGCCACGGCACGGGCGATGTGTACTCTTCTACTTTTGTTGGCGCACTAATGAATGGACATTCAGTGTTCGATTCGGCGCGTATCGCCGCCGATTTCACTCTGCGATGCATCAAGCGCACGCACACGCTGGACAACCACTGGTATGGCCCGGCGTTCGAGCCGGAGCTCGGCTGGCTGATCAACGAACTCGCGAAGTAAAGCACACAGATCTATATAAAACCGGGTCCGGTTGCACATAGTGCAACCGGACCCGAAAAACTACAACAAACTGCCAGGCCCTCCGGCAACAAAGACTACTTCACCGGCCCGAGTTTGAACTGCGCGAGCTCAGCGGCCGGCTCGCCCTCGCCGCCGTGCTGTACGGTGAACGCGGCCGTTCCGTCAGTGCCACACATGGTGCCAATCACGGCCGGCCCGCCCGGGTGGTGGTTGATCCATGTGGTCAGGTCGTACGCGGTGCCGTTAATCGCCACCCAGCACGATTCGGCACTGTTATGCTTCGCAATCTCCGCCATCGTGAAGGAACCATCCGCGGCCGACGCCGGGGCGCTGGTTGCGCCCGAAGGAGCCGACGCTGCCGGTGCGGCCTGCGCCGGAGCTGCCGACGCCGGGGCTGCGGTAGCCGAAGCTGCGGGCTTGTCCCACACTGCACTCGCACCGGAATGGCCCACCAGCACGATAAACACCAGCGACGCGATTGCGGCGAGCGCGACGAGAACGCGGGCGATCGGCGCGAGCTTCGCACCGGCGTCGGCGAGCTTCGTCAACCCAGGCTTGCCAAGCTCACGCAGCAACGGGAGCGCCCACGCCGTCGCGAACACGGCAAGTAGGCCAACAGCAACAACAGTGAAATCCGCCCACATTTCGTGAGCCGACGGCACGCCGCGCACATGCGCCAGCGACTCGCCAGTTTCCTTCGCAACAAGGAGGCCAGCGAAGGAAACCCACGCGAATACCGTCCCGAGCGTGGTGGAAACATTGCGCCAGCGCGCGGTTGCCACGGAAGCCAGGAGGAAGAGAACAGAAAGCGGCACCAACACAACCGGGAGGTGCACTGCAAGCGGATGAAGTGGGATATTCATGGCGGGAACACTACGCCCTAAGTCCTAGGAGACGGCTGATATTTTCCTAAGGTTAGGCTACACAAACCACCCAAAACGTCCCGAAATGGCGGATTTTCGGCGTTTGCATGTCCGCTCACAGCCAACAAAGCGCGCTGGTGCGCGTCCACCATCCGGGACGCGCGTACGCAACACCAACAACCACGACAGCAGCACACCGACGTCGGTAACGCAGCGATGTCGACGGGCAAAAAGGGAAGGCGGCACGCAGGCCGCCTTCCCTTACACAACTCAACTCACTTCACGCCCAGGCGCTTCAGCTCTGCCTCCACCTGATCAAACAGATACTGCTGCTGCTCCGGAACCAGGCCAACCTCATGCTCGGCCACGTTGATCTTCAGAACCGGCGAGGCGATGTAATCGTTGTCCACCCACTCGTCGTAGCCTTCCCAGAGCTTACGGTAGTATGAGGTGAGCTCGTCGTCCTGCTCGAAATCGCGCCCGCGCGAATGAATACGATCCATGATCGTATCGAAATCCGCATACAAGTAGATGAACAGATCCGGAGCCTTCTTCGGTAGATCCTTGATCTCCTCCATCATGTTGTTGAGCAGGCCCTCATAAATGTGGAACTCCTCGGGCGAAATACGCCCAAGCTCCGTGTTGACCTTCGCGAAGTACCAATCCTCGTAGATCGAGCGATCGAGGATCGTGTCCGCACCCGACAGCATCGCACGCTTGACGTCCGTGAAACGCGAATTCAAGAACTCGAGCTGGAGAAGGAACGAATAACGCTTACGCTCCTGCTCCTCCTTCGACGCCGTGTAGAACAGCGGCAGAATCCGGTTATTCTCCACATTCTCGTGGAGCACCGTGGAGCCGTACTTCTTGCCCAACAGCTCAGCAACCGTGGTCTTGCCTGCGCCGATCATGCCGCCGATGACGATCAACATACGCTCCAAACTTCTTTCTTCCAGCCGGTTGGCTGAGAATTTTCTTCATGTGCGAACGCCTCTAACGGTACCCCACCGACGCCCAACGCGCTGACCGTTGCGCGGTGGGAGGTACCACAGCCGTCAGTTTTCCCCGCCGAACGGCGAAAAATTTTCACTTCACGCCGCAGCCGGTTTGACGCACATCTCTCACCTCACCTCGCCCGGCCGGCTCGCGCGCATTCATTGCCCAAAGTGTGGCGGATCTTTCGTGGACATAGCTGGAAGCCTCCGCCGATAAAGAGCACGCTGTATGAACGTGAGTAACGAATCAGCGAAGTCCTCGTACCCTCTGGCGCAGCCGGGCACCGACCCGGCCGACCCCAACGCACCCGAAACGAACAAAAAGGGCGCACCGGCGTCGGAAAAGAACCCGAACTCCGACAAACTGCCACCCATCGGGCCGGCCTGGTTCCCGGCGGCGATGGGAACCGCAATCCTCGCAAACCTCCTTCAGGCTCACACGGGCAACCTCCCCGGAGCAGGACAGGCGTCCGTCGCCGTGCTTGTGCTCGCATGGGGCGTGCTAGCCGCGCTTGTCATCGGTTACATCGTGCGCATCGCGATCTCCCGCGACGCCCTGACAACCACGATCCGCGACGCCACACAAACCCCCATGTGGGGCACCGTTTCGATGGGAATCTTGTCGGTCGGCTCGGCAACTGCGGCGGTTGTGCCCGCGCACTGGCCCCAATACGCCGACGCTGCCTGGCAACTCGACGCCGTCACCTGGATCATCGGCACCGCGATCGGCTTGGCCGCCGCAATCGGCTTCGCAATCTGGTTGATCGGCACGGACCTCGGCTCCCCGACGACAGTGTGGGGGCTCGCGGTTGTGGGCCCGATGGTTGCGGCGACGACGGGCGCCGGGCTCGTCTCCCACGTCTCCGACACCTTCCAGTTCTGGCTCCTGGTGATCAGCGGAGCCTGCTTCTTCATGGCATTCTTCCTGGGTATCGCTGTATTTGCCACGGCCTACCACCATCATTGGCGCGTGGAGCCACTGCCGTTGGCCGCGAGCGCGAGCGCGTGGATTCCGCTGGGAATGGTCGGGCAGTCGACGGCGGCGGCGCAGTCGATCGCGGCGCAAGCTCGCGAGATGCTCCTGCCACAGTTCGCAGCAAGCGCCCAGAGCGTGGCGAACACCTACGGTTGGTTCATGGTTGTGGTCGGGATCCCGCTGTGCGCATGGGCGCTGGTAGTGACTGTGCGCGGGTTTATTCGGCGCATGCCGTTCGCTCCGGGCTGGTGGGCGCTCACGTTCCCGATCGGTACGCTCGCGCTGGGTGCCACGCTACTCGCGAAAGGCACCGACGTCGGCGCACTCACGGCTGTGGGTGCGTTCGGAACGCTTGTGCTGGTGGGAACGGTCACACTGTGCCTCGTGGCATCTGCCGTAAACATCCGCCGGCGCGGGATGGCCTGGTAGTAACAGGACCGCGATTGTTGGCCCCGGCGACGACGTCGGGGCCAATTTGCGTCCCCACCCCTGCAGCACTGGCGAGCGGAGCGTCGGTAGGGATGCAAATGCGGGGAGAAAGACAACCAATCTCCCCGCACCGGGCTGGCACTCACCATGCTCCACTGCCTCCCAGCGGACATATACCTCTTACTAACGCATCAATAGCCGCTAGCCAGGTGCCGCGATCCGCACCAGAACAAGCACCCGCTCCGATTGGCAATTCACATGAGAACAATTCCATAAAAAAGAACGCATGTCTCAAAGTGTTGATAGTGTGAGCGCATGTCACATGTAGAAAATCCTCAGCATCGCCGCACACAGCTAGATGCTCAACCCACCAATCCCATCAACCGTGTGATGGGATTCCTCGCATCACGACGGGCGGTTCCCTTGAGGATTCTCCTGCTCCTCCTGTGGCTCGCAGCCCTTGCCTTCGGCGGCATGGCACAGGGAAAGATCGGGACTGTCTCGGAGAACGATCAGGCAGTATTCCTCCCCAAAACCGCCGAATCCACCCTCGCAAAGGAGGAAGCCACCAAGTTCAACGCGTCGTCGACTATCCCAGCGCTCGTCGTCGCGTCGACGTCGGGAAACGAAAAACTGACCGATTCCCAACTCGCGTGGCTCAAGAACCTCTCGCAGAACATGGTCACGGCCGAGATCCCCGGCGATATCGCACTCTCCGAGCTTCTCACCTCGCCCATGATCCCCGTTGTTCCGAACGAGGATAAAACAGCCGCACTGCTGCCGATGAGCCTCGATGCGGCCAAACTGGCCGAACTTTCACCCGATGGCGAGAAGCGGATCAACTCAGCAACCGCAGCACTTCGCGCCACGATCAACGACGCGGCCCCTCAGGAACAGGGGCTCACAGTCCGCGTCTCAGGCCCGGTCGGCCTCGCCGCAGATCTCGGCAGCGCCTTCACCGGCATCGACCTCACGCTCCTTCTCGTGGCCCTCGGCCTCGTGTTCGTCATCCTCGTGGCCGTCTACCGTTCACTCTTGCTCCCATTCGCGGTCCTCGGGACGGCAATGGCAGCGCTGTGCGCCGCGGTGCTCGTCGTCTACGAACTGGCGAAGAACGACATCCTTTCGCTCAACGGCCAAACCCAGGGAATCCTCGCCATCCTCGTGATCGGCGCGACCACCGATTACTGCCTCCTCCTCATCGCCCGATACCGCGAAGAAATGATGGTCAAAGCTACACCGATCGACGCTCTCGCCACCGCATTGAAGGGCTCGTGGGAACCCATCGTCGCTTCCGGCGGCACCGTGATCTGCGGACTGCTCACGCTCATGCTCTCGGATCTGTCCTCAACCGCCTCGCTCGGCCCAATCGCCGCGATCGGCATCCTCTTCGCCATCTTCGCCGCCCTCACACTCCTCCCCGGCATCCTCATGTTGCCTGGAAAGCGGGCCTCGATCTTGTTCTGGCCCGCAAAACTTCCCCACTACGATTCCGAAGCTGAGGCGATCGAAAAGAGCCACGGCGCCTGGAACACAGTGGCGAATTTCGTTGCGCGCCACGACCGGCCAGTGTGGATCAGCACGCTCGCAGCCCTTGCCGTCTCGGCAGCGTTTTTCTTCACCTTCCCCGCCGACGGCACCTCAACGACCGACCAGTTCACCTCCTCCCCCGAAGCCGTGGTCGGCTTCGAGGTTCTGCAAGAGAAGTTCGACGCCGGTTCATCCCAACCCACCACCGTCGTCGTCCGCGAGGACAAGGCCGACAGCCTCAAGGAGCGCATCGAAGCCCTCGACGGCGTCGCCTCTGTCGAGTTCGCAACCGACGCTGGCGCATCTGGAGCTCCGGCTGGCGTCGGCGGGCGCCCGGAGGCCGCCGGTAGCACCCCCGGCGCCAACGACGCCGGTGAGGCGCCTGCGCGCGAAAGCGCAGCTGCCCGCCCCCAAGGAACCGGTCAGGCGCCGACGTCGGCGGGCCGTCCGACGTCGGCAGCGAACGCTGAGCCGACGATCGTCGACGGGAAGGCACTCCTCAACGTCACCACCACGATGCCGTCGGAAGATAAGGCAGCCGGGAAAGTCGTGACGGCGATCCGATCCGTCGCGCACGACGCCGACGCGGGTGCGCTTGTTGGCGGCCCCGCAGCCGAAACCTTGGACACGCAGACCACCGCGAACAACGATTTCAACAAAATCTTCCCTGTTGTGCTCGTCGTGATCGCCGTTCTGCTCATGATCCTGTTGCGTGCCATCGTCGCACCGCTGATCGTTCTCGCCGTCAACGTCGTGAGCTTCGCGGCCGCGATGGGCCTGTCCGGGATCCTGTTCTTCCAGATCCTCAACCACCCAGGCGCTGACGCCTCCATCCCGATCTACGCGTTCGTTTTCCTCGTGGCACTAGGCGTGGACTACACCATCTTCCTGCTCTCGCGAGCCCGCGAAGAATCCCTCAAACACGGAACACGCGAAGGAACCAAGCGCGCCGCAACCGTGACCGGCGGCGTGATCACCTCTGCCGGTGTCGTCCTCGCAGCCACCTTCGCCGCTCTCGTGGTCGTGCCGCTGCTGTTCATGTTCCAGCTCGCCGTGATTGTTGCGCTCGGAATCCTCATCGACACGTTCATCGTGCGTACGCTCACCATTGTGGGAATCACGCACGACATCGGCCGGCCTATCTGGTTGCCGTGGACGGCCCGCAAGGTTCCTGCCGACACTAAGTAAGGAGTGCGCGAGCGAGCTCGCTCGGCACAAACATAACGAAGCCCGGACGGCCTAGCCGTCCGGGCTTCGTTATCTAGGCTGCTGAAGATGATACAAAATTTACCTCGCCCGTAACGTGGTGATGCTGATCGCGTGTACGAAAACAACAGGGTAGACCTCGTCAACGAGTGGAGCTGTGGCCATAAACGCCATAACTCTTCAAACCGTCTAGCACTCCCACAGTCCTATAGTCCGATTTTGGCACACACGAGCAAATTTTGGCCCACGTACCAAAACAAAAGGACGCTCATTTTGGATCAAAATGAGCGTCCTAGTGGTGGAGCTACGGGGATTCGAACCCCGGACCTTTTCATTGCGAACGAAACGCGCTACCAACTGCGCCATAGCCCCTGAGAACACGTTTACTATAGCACCACCCGATGGGAGTTGCGCAAATCGGAGCGAGTCTCATCCGTCACGCCCGCCCAGCCAAGCGAATTTCACCCTCCACCCCGCGGTACATAAACATCGGAGGGCGCAGCCCACAGCCGCGCCCTCCACCAAAAACTTCCTACGCCCTACGCTTGGCAAGCAGTTCGTCTAACGTCGATCCGCCAGCCAACAGCCCGGAGCGGAGCTCCTCGAGCCCAGTCATCTCCGGCGCGGGGTTCGCTGCCTGCACGGGCGCGTTCCCGACACGTTCGCCAGCACGCTTCGGGCGGAACGGCACCTGGGCCTCGTCCGCCACCGCAGGCTCGTAGGGTGCAACGGTGCGACGCTTGAGCGTGTAGCTCGGCGTCTCCGCCTTCGCTGCGGGCCGAACAATCTTCGCCCGCGCGGCCGGCTTACGCGCGGTTCCTGGCCGTGCAACTGCGCCGGCGCCAGCCTCGCGCACAGGCTCGTGCTTCTGATGCGTTGCGCCGGCACCGTCGGCGGTTGCGCTCGCATCCGGCTCGACGTCCACGGCCGGCGCAACGCTAGCATTGGGTGCCACGGCCTCAGCCGGTTCGGCGGCGAGCTCGCGGCGATCAGTTTGTGCCCTCCCACGCTGCCGCTTGGCTCGTGCCAGAAGCTCGGTGGCTGTTGTGATTTCTTCACGGTCGGCATCGTCCCCTGCAGTCCATTCACTCACAAGGTATCCCAACCCGATCGCCCCGAATCCGGTTGCGAGGGTTGCGATGATCGCGGGCCATGTGGGGAGCGAGGCAGCGCCGACGCCGATCCAGAGCGAGATCGCGAGCGCGCCGGCCACACCAAGGGCGAGGTATCCGCGCGCGCGGTAGGCGGCGCGAGTGGCCATCCGTGCGCGTGCTTTGCTCCGCCCGCGTGCCACTTCTTTCAAGGAGATTTTCCTTTGCCGTTGGTCCATTGTGCGCTCCGTTGTGTAAATTGTCCCGCTCTCACCGCTGTCGGCCATCGCGAGGCGCGGCTGCCTCACGATGCGAAGGTCTTCGCTGTAGCGTTCTTCCAGTGCGGAATCTGCGATCACCGACCTTCGCAACGCGAATCGCGGAACCACGACCCCCAGAAGGAGGAACACTGCGGCCGCGACCGCGTAGCCATTAAATTCCATGCCCCTACCTTAGGTTTTTCCGCGCACGTTCGCGGTTAGGTGGCGGTGGCGTGTTGCTTTTTCGCCGACTCAGACGAGCCGTTCACGTCCGAACGTCGCCGACGTCGGAGCTCACCGTTCGCCCATACGCGCGACGCCGGGACACAACTTGTACCCCGACGTCGTGGCTCGCTTGCTCTAGCGGTCCAGGACGTAGCAGGCCAGCTCGTCTCCAACGTTGATTTGTGTGACGTCGGCGGGGACTTCGACGAGGCAGTTGGCATCGGCAAGTCCGGTCAGGAGCTGGCGCGAGGGGTCGCCCATCGGGGTGACGTGATAGCCGGCGCTGGGCGCGCCGAGGACTTTGCCGCGCACGTATTCGACCACGCCCTGGGGTGAAACCCATGCGGAATCGACGCGGGCTGTGATGGCGCGACGTTCAACATGCTGGTATCCGGCCATTTTGCGCAGCGCTGGGCGGATGAACACTTCGAAGCTCGTCAGCGCTGCAACCGGTGAACCGGGCAGGCAGAAGATTGTGGTCTCTTCGAGCCGGCCGACACCGAATTGGCGGCCGGGCGAGATCGCAACATTGTCGAATCGGACGGTGCCGAGCGGGGCGAGTACTTCTTTCAAGGTGTCGCCCCCGCCGTAGGAGAGCCCCCCGGTGGTGATGATGATGTCGGCGCGCACGAGCTGGTCTTCAAGCATTTCGCGCAGGGTACGTTTGTCGTCGGAGACGGCGCCGACTCGGAAGACGTCTCCACCGGCGTCGGCGACGGCGGAGGCGAGTGCGTGGGAGTTGGCGTCGAAGACTTTTCCGGCGACGGCGGGGTTGCCAGGTTCTTGGAGTTCGTCGCCGATGGACATAACGACGACGCGTGGGCGCGGATGGACGAGCACGCGGGCGTGGCCTGCGGAGGCGAGGAGCGCAACTTGCCGCGAGCCCACTCGCAGGCCTTGACGAACTATCACCTCGCCGGCTTCGAGATCTTCGGCCTGGCGGCGGATGTTGGCGTGTTCTTCGGCGTGGCGGATCTGCACTTCGGCTCGGCCGGCGTCGGTGTCTTCCAGCGAGACGACGGTGTCTGCCCCGTTGGGCAGGCGCGCGCCGGAGGAGATGCGGATCGCGGTGCCGGGCGCGAGCGCAGCGGGGTTGAACTGGTCGGCCCGGATTTCTTCCGTCACAGGAAGTTTCACAGGAAAATCTGGTGAGGCGCCGGCGATATCGCCGTAGCGAACGGCGTAGCCGTCGTGGGCAGCGAGGTCAGCTTGGGGGACGTCCACAAGGGAGCGCACGTCGTCGGCGACGATCGTGCCGACTGCGTCGGACAGTGCCACGGCGAACGGCGGCTGCGGGTTCGAAACGTCGAAGCACTCTTCTTTGAACTGCTCGATGGTTTTCATCTGCTCCTCCTTGTGCGTTTACCCCAAGCCTACCGGAGGCGCCGAACGTGCGCCCGCACCGCCGCGCGTTCGAGACGGCCGGTATGACACAATAGAGGTATGAACCACTCGACGTTGAGCTTTCCCGATGTGTCCCACCTCGATCCGGAGGAGGCAAAGCAGCAGATTCGTCCGATTGTTCGCACCTCCCGTGCCGCGCGTTCGGCGGCGAAGCGTGAGGAGCTCGAGGATCAGTGGATTGCCACAGCGCTTGAGTTTATTAATGGCGCCGAGTTGGTAGCGGCGTTCGTTTCGGTGAATGAGGAGCCGCCCTCGCATGGGCTGATTCAGGCGATTGCGGATTCTGGTAAGCGCGTGATTTTGCCGAAGCTCGGGCCGGGGCTGACGCGGGCGTGGGGCTATTTCCGTGGCCTGGATGATTTGGAGGAGATGGCGCCGGGGCGTCCTCCGGAGCCGACGGGGCCGGCGTTTGATAACGATATTTTGGCCGACGTCGATGCGCTGATTATCCCCGCACTGGCGGTTTCGCACGCTGGCGCGCGGCTTGGCCAAGGTGGCGGCTGGTACGATCGCGCATTGAAGTTGGCGAGCGGGCGCGCGCGGATCGGCGCGATGATTTTCCCTGAGGAGTTTGTGGAGGCGGATCTTCCTCAGGACGAAAACGATGTGCGGATTCCGTTTGTGATTTTGCCCGATCGCGTGGTGGCGACGGAACTCCCGTAGGCGGGCTTTTTGCCTGGTCGGGGAGCGTTTTCCCGACGGCGGTGTGTGGGTTTCGTTGTTGTGCAAGCGCGCGCAGGCCCGGAAAAGTTTTCCACAGCGGCGTGGTGCGCCCGATTTTTCCACAGCGCGCCAGCGCGTGGTGATCTCAAGATGACGCATCGCCCATGCTTGATGCATGAAGATTTTTGGGAACACACAGGTACCTGCGCGGCCTCGTTCGGCGTCGCCGATGCGTGCAGCATTGTGGCGGTGGCGGTACGTGTTGCTGGCAGTGGTGCTCGCGATCGGTGCTCAGTCCGCGGTCACGGCAGTGAGCGGCGAGGGGCCTCAAACAGTGAGAGTAGTGGTCGCGGCTCGGGATATTACGGCAGGCCAAGTAGCATCATCGAAAGATCTGGCGTTTGCTGAGGTTCCGCCTTCATTCGCAGAAAAATTAGTGACAGATCTTAAGGTGGTCGAGGGTAAACACCTCGTTGCGCCGGTTCCACAAGGTGCGCCAGTTTTGAGGGAGCAGGTGTTGGATTCAGGGTTCACGAAAAACGCTCCGCCTGGCTCGGTGATTGCAGCCGTCCCACTTGTCGATTCGGGTGATCTACTCGAGGTAGGTGCACAGGTGAGCCTGTATGCACCAGCAAGCGATCTTGAGAAAGATCCTCAAGCAAGGCTTGTCGCGCAAAAAGCAACGATCGTAGGTAAAGCAGTCAAAAATAGCGGGAGCACATTTTTCACAAAAGTGGATAACACCACAGTATTTTATCTTTCAATTTCGAAAGAAGAAGCTAGAGTAGTCCTTGGAATTGGAGCGAGGACGCCTCTAACGGCGGTCCTCGCCGTTTAAATTTTCGCCTTTTTCCAATACACCTGCACAAATGTTTTGACGAAAGGATTTCCCATGCTTCAGGGATTCAAGGAATTTATTACCCGCGGTAACGTGGTGGATCTCGCCGTCGGCGTGATCATCGGTGCTGCCTTCAACCAGGTTGTGACCGCTCTCAACGAGAAGTTCCTCATGCCGATCATCGCTGGACTGTTCGGCCAGCCGAACTTCGATTCGGTTCTCATGTTCCACATTGGCGAGTCGGCCGTGATGCCGGGCGCGATCATCACCGCTCTGGTGAACTTCCTGATCGTTGCTGCCGCCCTCTACTTCTTCGTGGTTGTGCCGATCAACAAGATGCGCAAGCCGGCCGTTGTTGAAGAGGCTGCTCCGACTGAGGACGTCGTGCTCCTCACCCAGATCCGCGATCTTCTGGCTCGCCAGAACTGAGCAAACCCAGCGTTCCCGTGTTCAACGGGCACGTAACAAAAATTGGTGGTGGCCGCTTGGCCACCACCAATTTTTATTTTCACAGCGCCCGAGCTCTCCAGCCACCAGCCACCAGCCACCAGCCACCAGCCACCAGCCACCAGCCACCAGCCACCACGATGTTGCACACATGCGATGGAGCGCTCGCGACCTAGCTGAACATCACAATCTTTTAGATCTTGCCGAAATGCGGCGGGACCTCCCGCAGAAGATCCTTCTCGTGGGGAGTGAATCGCGCTTCGTCTCGTGCCGGCTGGCGGCGAGCCCTCTCGCCGCCAGCCGTGTGGTCCCATTGATGCACGGCCTGTTCAGGGCTAGTGAATTCACCACGTTCGAGCTTCTCCCGATCCACCCGCGAGAGCGCGATCACGCGCTTGCCCTGGCGTGTGCCCATCAGCGTTCCTCGAATATGGGATCGTCGTCGAGTACCAGGCCGTCCGTCTTCTCCATGCCGGCTTCGGGCTCGTCTTCAACCAAAACAGCATCCGCCACCGATTCTGGTGTCGTGTCACCAGGCTCGATCAGCTCGCGCCGCTCTAGCTCCTCCTCAGCCTCAACCTCAAGCTCCTCCTCAGCCTCCAGCTCCTCCTCAACCGGCGACTCGGGCTTGACGCCCTCAGACTCGCCAATTTCTGGTTCGCCGGGATTCGGCTCGATTGCCTCACGATGCTCAAGCTCTGCCTCAGCCTCCGCCTCGAGATCCTCTTCGGTCTCGAACTCGGCCTCTTGCTCAAGGAGCTCCTCCGATTCCTCACCCCCGAGTCCAGGCTCGTCAACGGCGGGCTCCTCCGATTCCTCACCCCCGAGTCCAGGCTCGTCAACGGCGGGCTCCTCCGGCTCAATCAACTCCCTGCGCTCAAGCTCTTCTGCGGCCTCAACCTCAGCCTGTGCTACATCGGCCTCAGCCTGCGCCGTCTGCGCCTGAGCGATCTGCTCCTCACTCGCACCGCCAGCCACCTGGCCGCAGCGGCGAACAACGTTTCCGAGCACTGCGTCGGTCTGGCCGCCACGCCGCGTCAGCCCGAGCTCCGCACGCAACGCGTCCATGAACTGCTCGTTGTCGCGAGGCACCCCGTCGGAAGCGATCCACGCGGCCATCTCGTCGAGCTGATCGTCAGTATAAGCCGCGAGCGCAAGCCCCGGCGTCACAGCAGGCCGTGGCCCGCGCGGCAACACGCGCGGCATCAGCTCCGAAACGGCATGATCCGACACCGCTTCGTCGGCCACAACCTCGCCCCAACCGTCGTCGTCGAGCTCCGGAACTACAACCGCAACCGGGTTGTAACGTTCGTGAACCTCACGCATGAGAGCACCAACGCGCTCCGCCTCACCAGCAGGGTCAATAAACAACGACGTCGAGAACGTCTGATGGACACGCCAGCCGCGCACCTCGAGCATCTCCACACGGTACCGATCACGGCGACGCAACGACTTCTCGGCAACGTACGAATCGTCGTCGAACACCACAGCCACAGCCCACGTGCCCGGAATGTCCGGATGGCCCACAACCAGCGGAATCGACACGGAACCTTCGTAGCCGTAGTTGAGCTGCGCAACCCAGCCGTCGGCCTCCACGCGCCGCTTCAAATCCTCAAGAAGTGGCTCCGAGGCGCCCTCGTGACCACTCGGAACATCAGCCGAACCGGAGGCCGCATCAAGAAGATCCGCGAGCAGCTTCGGACCCGACGTCGACAGGCGATCCTTGCGGATCTCGCCCGGCGCCAACGAAGAAATCACGGTCAGTTCGCGCCTCGGCGCCTCAATCGCATCGATCAAGCCGCGCGTGCCAGCAGGCGTCGCCAGCACACCGAACGAGTGGAGCACCCGCCCATGCACTGTCTTTCCAAAACCCACAGACAAGATTACGTGGTCGCGGCGCACGCCGCGCGCACCCGCAACATCCACCACAACCAGCGGTTCCGGAGCAGAAAGTAGGGCGGCGACGTCGGTGGAGCGCTCCGCGAGCGCGCTCACAGCGCTTCGGATCCGGTTCGCGTGCGACGTCGAAATGCCCACCACCGCCAGGCTCTCGCCCGGGCGTGACATCGCATGCTCGAGAACAGCGTCCACAGCGGCGTCGACCTCGACCTGGGTTGATTCGATCGCACCGTCGCTACCCGACGCCGGAACCCCACGGCCATCCACCTGGACCAGGCGCGACGACGAACCCCCATGCGGCGCAGGAACCGGCGCGAGAACATCCGCGTAGCCGTGCGTCATGAGCGCACGCGCAGCAAGCGAATTGTAGACCGCACGATTCGCAGGCAACTCGATCACAGGAAGAACACCCGCGAAATCGGTAATTGGCGCGCCCTCCATCTCGGCGCCGCGGCGCGTATCGCCCACAACCACCACCTGGCGGCCGCGCACCAGCGAAGCCACAACGCCAGCAACCGACTCGGCCTCCGGGGCCTCCACCATCACCACATCAACCCACGGCATCGGCGGAACCAGCTCGGCCACCACCGTCGGCGGCGCAACCCACACAGGACGCGCAGCCAGCACGATACGCGAATAGATCGCGATCAGATCATGCAAACCGCCAACCCCACGCTCATCAAGCTGAGCATCGAGCTTCAAAGTGTCGGACTTCGCCTCGCGCATCACCTCGCGGCCACGCTTCACAGCAGCCAACATCACCGGCGCCGCGAGCGAACGCACGTGGCGCTGATCCAGGTAACGCAAATGCTCCAACAAGTTCGACACGTCTGCCGGCGCAAGCTTCGCCAGCACCCGCGACTTCGCGATCAACTGCTCAAACACGCTCGAGGTGTAGGCGAGCTCCAGCTCCCCGCCCGATTCCTCGGCGCGAACGCCACGGCCAACCATGTCGCGCAGCAACTCGCCGAAGCCAAACCGATCCAACTCGTCCACAATCGCGTTCCGAGCAGGCAAAGAACTCATATGATCGGCGTCGGCGACCAGCGCCGCAAGCCGCTCTTGCAAAGCCTCAAACGGCATCGACGCCAGATCCTCGCCGCCCAGATGAGCCGAGAGCGCGTCCAGATCACGCTCCACCTCCTCGCGCATCACGCGAATCTGCCCCATGCCGTCGGGAAGACGCGGCCAGCCGCCCTCCGTTGCGTAACGGCGCCACACTTCGCGACGCTCCTGCGCCCGTGTCAGCTCCGCATGCAAATCGTTCACCACGACACCGGGGCGCACAAGATCCTGCGCCTGCCGGCGGAACCGGCGGCGCTCCCCGCGCTTCATCTGGTGGCCGTTCGCCACGCGCCACTCCTTCGACGCCGTCGCAATCACCATATCCATCGCGGAAGTCTCGAAAATCTCTGGAACGAACGTGTCCAAAGATTCGGCGACGCCGGAGAGCACGTCCACCTGCTCGAACCACTCGGCGAGCGTACGAGCCTGGGTCAAGCCAGTCTCCCCCGCGGCGCGCGAAGACTGCGCGATCACCGCGCGCAACGACACCTCGTGCAGGCGGCGAGCCTCCTCCACGGCGCGGGTCCCCTCAGCGACGTCGGAAATCTTCGAGCCAGCCCACGCACTACGCGCGAACTCCTGGTTAAAAGCGCCCAGCTCCCCAGCCTTCGCAAACTTCGCCTTGACCGAATCCATGCCCTCATTACGCAGCATCGACACGGCCTCGCTCCCCAAACGCACACGGGTTGCCGGGCCGTTCGGATCCGCCGTAAGTTGCGCAAGCTTCTCTAACAGATCATGGATCGAAAGCTTCCACTCCGGATCCGCCACATGCAGATCATCGACAAACTCACCCAAAACGCGGCGAACGCGCACCAGCTTGTCTCGAACGTCCAGCACCTCGTCGACGTCGAACTTGGGTAACTCCAGACGCAAACCCTCGCGGATACGGCGCGGTGCACCTTCGGCGTCGGTCAAATCCAACAACAGATCATCGAGGCCTTCGTGGCGCATCTGCGCCACGAACTCACGGGCCGACGCCTCATCCGTGGGAACAAACAGTACTGACGCGCCGCTCGCGGCCCGATCCGCAGCGATCGACGCAAGAGTGGAAAACTTCTCCGACCCCGGCGGCGTATCCAACACGAACGACCGGCCGCTCGCCACAGCCTCCACAGCATGCAACTCATCGACGTCGTGATCACCCGCGCCGCGCTCCGCCTCCGGAGCTCGATCCTCGCGATCCCCCGCAGGGATCGGCGACGACGTTAGCTGCGCCGTTTCCTCGTCGCCCGCGAGCGCCGCCAGCACGCCAGACGTGCGCACATACGGCGCAATCGCCTCCAAATCCACCAGCATCGCGCGCTCCGGCCGTGCAAACAAGCCCAGTAGCGCCCGTTCTTCGAAACCAAAACCAGGAAGATACACGCGCGCCAAGTCCACCAAGCGCGCGAGCAACGCATCAGCGTCGCCTGCCGCCGCAAGCTCACGCACCTGCGCAATGTTCTCCCCCGTCGCACCGTTCTCGCGCAACGCGCGCAACACCACCGGATTAATCTCCACAAGATGTTGCAACTGGATCAGAGCATCCTCGCCCTCCAAAAACTCCAGCTTCACCTGGCGCAGCAGTGCCGGCTCCGTGACGACGACAGGCTCATGCAACTCGACGGCCGCCTCCGCCGGCTCCAGCTCAACCTCAGCCTCGTCCAAATGAAGCTCGGTGGTGAGCTCGTACTCGTCCGCCACCAACTCCTGCGCCTGCGCAATGTCAGTCCATGTGAACTCGCCAAACGCGAGTGAGAGCGGAGCATGCCCATGGGAGGCACTCATCTGCGCGATCCGATCACGCAGCCGCGCCAGCGCCTCACGAGCTTGAGCAAGAGCGCGATCCTCACGGACCAGAAGCGACAACTTCGTGATCCCGTGCGAGTAGAACATCGCTGAACCCGTCGGATGCGCGTGCGTCAAATCCACGCTCGAACGGCGAACCTCCACCTGGGCAGCATCGTCAGCAGCAGCGGCGCGCTTCCACAGCTCCTCATGCCAGGTACGCAAAGCCTGACTCACCAACTCATCGCGGCTTGCTCGATCAGCGAGCGTGATCTGCGGCGCGACCACCGCCTTCACATCACCCTCATCGCCCTCGGGCGCAAGGGGCTCCACCGGCGTCGGCTGCACCTCAGCCTCCGGTTCGGACTTCAACTTCTTACGACGAAAAAATGGACTCACACCACAACGATACTCAACGCCGCCAAGAAAGCGGCGCTACCGCGCCGAGAGCGGAAAAGGAAGTGCGCGAGCGCTTGAGCGCCCCCGGGCGGGATCGAACCGCCGACACCCGCTTTAGGAGAGCGGTGCTCTATCCACTGAGCTACGGAGGCAGGGCCGTTCCAGCATACCCGAAACCCGCAACAAAAACGAAGGTGGCGAGGCACCAGCCTCGCCACCTTCGCAAACACGCGCCGTGCGCCAGCCGGCTACTCGGCGCGCTTGGACGGACCGACGTCGTCGCCGTCGCGAACCTTCTTCGGAACAACCATCACTGGGCACTCAGCCTGCCCCAACACCATCTGCGAGGTAGAGCCGAGTAGCAAACCCGCGATGCCGCCACGGCCACGCGTCCCAACAATCACAAGATCCACCATCTTCGAAAACTCCGGCAACACGTACGACGGATTACCGCGCTGCGCGTGCACATTGATCTTCACATCGCGCCCCTCAAGTACCGAATCGATCTCCGCACGGATCTCCTTCTCAGCATCGGCGAGAATATCCTCATCCGACACCACGGCATTCATGCCCGGGTTATACGCGATCGGGATCGCCGAGAGAACCGTCAGACGTGCACCCCAACGGTCTGCCTCCCACACGGCACGCTGCAACGCACGCCGGCCGTGCTCTGAGCCGTCTACACCAACCACGATATGCTCGATCGGCTGGAACTTGCGCTCATGATGGAACGGCACCACCACCGTCGGGCAGTACGCGTATGCAGGAACGGCGCTCGACGCGGTACGCAACAGACGATCCGAGAACTTGTTCCGGGTCGAACGCCCGCCAATCACCACCAGAGCCGCCTTCTTCGAAAGCTCCGTCAAAATCTCAGTAGGATCACCAAACTCCAGCGCCGAGGTCACCTCCACGCCGTGCCCATCAACCATCTCGACAGCCTTGCTCAGCATTCCCTCAGCAGCATCGCGCAAATATTGGCCCGAATCCTGAGGGATCGGGGAGACCGAGGCAGTCGCATACGTCGGCAACTCGAACGCACACACCAAATGCAGGCGCGCACCGCGCTCCTTCGACTGGTTCAGCGCCCACTCGAGAGCCGCGTACGAAGGCTCGCTACCATCAATTCCAACCACAACCACGTTGTCATGCATGGGATTCTCCTTTTCCGTTTGGACACTCCCATTATCTCACGCCCACCGCAAATGTGATACACGTGACGATCGTTGGAGCGACGCCGATACGCCAGTTCCGCCTGCACTTCCCCGACGTCGGGGACGAAAGTACGGCTCCGTAGGAAGGCTTGCCGAGCAGCCCACCGCTGGGCAAGGCGCACCAACAACCGGGCGCAGACATAAAAATTGGGAGGTACCTGAGGTACCTCCCAATTTTCAAAGTGTCATACGCCCACGCGAATCACGATCGGAGTGCCGCCGACCCACGAATCCGGGCCAACGCGAGTACCCATTCCAGGATTCCACGCAGCAACATTCTGACCATTTCCAAGGGAGATCGCCACGTGGCCTGGCCAGTAGAGGATGTCACCCGGCTGGACCTGCGAGTAAGGAACCTGACGGCCAACCGACAGAACCGCCGACGGAACAGAACCGATGCTCACCCCATGCTGTGCGAACACGTAACGGACAAAGCCAATGCAATCCCAGCCAGCAGGAGTGGTGCCACCCCACACGTAAGGCACACCCTGGAGTGAAAGGCCAGTTGCTACAACCGACGAGCCAGCAACCGCCCCACGCGGGGCGACCGAAGGCGCCTGAGGAGCCCGAGCCGACGAGGTAGCCGTACGGACCGCGGTAGCCGCAACCGCATCTCCACCCTGATCTGCGGCCGGAGCATCTTCAGTCTGCGGAGCCTCCGGAGCAGCCTTGGCATCAAAATCAACCTTGGCAATCTTCCACTCGCCAGTAGCCGAAGTATTTACCTCGACGCTCTGGGCGCCCTGCGAGGTGGCGTTGGTATCCACCTTCACGGTAGCTGGCTTAACGAGCGCATCCTTCGACGCGGTATCGGCCTGACCATCTGTTGCGAATGCCGAAGGCATTCCCGCACCTGCAATAACACCCACAGTGCCGGCGATCGCAAATCCGCGGAACGCGGCTGAATCCTTCAAGTTCTTCTTCTCGAGAAGCGAATGACGCCCTGCCATAGTTTAGTAACTCTCCGTTATTTCCACACGAGATCGATGGGGGACCGATCTTTCTTTCCAGATATTAGAGTAACGGCCCGATAACAATTTGTCACCCGTTTATAACGATTCGGTAAACATTTCATTTTATTGAAGATATTTTTTGGCGAGATATCGCGGTTTCCACGGTACCACTGTGGGGGACGCAACAATGTTACGTAGTGAGACATTGGCGTTTTTCGTCATCCCCGAGGAGGAAATCTGGCCTGGATTTCTTACCTAGCACACCCCAGAAAAACATCCAAACCACCCCTCATCCCACTTCCTCACACACCAACCCCGCACACAATGCAACGGTGGGCGCGAGAGGTTTTTCCTCTCGCGCCCACCGCGCTCAATATTTGAAAGCTAAATTTCAGCCCACACGAACATAAGTCGGGTTACCGTACACCGGGCCTTCATAGGTGCCAGCGGCAGGGTTACGAGCTGCAATGTGCTGACCATTCCCCGTGTAGATACCTACGTGGCCCGGCCACCACACCAGGTCACCCGGGCGAGCCTGCGACGCCGGAATTACAGTGCCAGCCGAGCGCTGCGCACCCGAAGTGCGAGGAAGATGAATGCCTGCCTGCGCGAACACGTAAGAAGTGAAGCCCGAGCAATCCCAACCAGCTGGAGTGGCACCACCCGAGCGGTAGGGAGCGCCGGAGTACTGGCGAGCGATCGAAACAACGGCCGAGTTTCCACTGCCCACCACGCGCGGTGCGGCAGCCTTCGCCTTGTTCGCCGGAGCAGCATCATTGCGCTGGGTTGCACGGCTCTGCTGCGCGCGCGGCGCCGGGGCCTGATTTTCAGCCTCAGGTGCCGACTGCTCGGGCTGATCAGCAACAGGTTCCGGAGCAGCCTTGGCATCGAAATCAACCTTGGCGATTTCCCACTTGCCAACCTCGGCGGTCTCAACCTTCACGGTTGAAGCCGCTTGAGCGGTGGCCACCTCCACGGTTGTTGGAACAACTGCGCGCTTTGCGGCATCAGTATGAGTATCAGCGGCCGCAGGGCTCGACATTCCGACGAAAACCCCAGCAACGGAAGCGAGTGCGGCGCCGGCAACTCCATAACGAGTAACTGTGCCATGCTCCGGGGCCATTGCGTGCTTTGCCATAAGTGTCATTCTCCTTCATCCGCCCCTAGTAGGAGCGCCACAAAATGAGACACTAGCAAGCTGTTATCGAAAAGTCACAGTTCTATAACAATTCATCTGGAATTCCCACTAAATTCCCAGATTTCAGGTGAGCGCCGCCACTACACCAGAGATCTAGTTCACGCGCTCGACAAACACCGCATGGCGAACGTGCGGTGAGAACTCGATCAACTCTCCCAGATCAGTGCGAACCTGCGCGGCACTCACCACCAACTCTTTTCCTGGGAGGATTCCCAAATCGGTGACCATTGCGATCATCTCGGGATCGTCTTGAACGACCTCCCCGAGCCGCGCCACTTTCACACGCACTTTCTCGCCATCCCCGAGGCCTTCCATCACCTGGGTTAAACTCAGCAACCCTGCCGCCTTCCCAGAAAGCTCGGCTGGATCGTGCGCCTGCGCGTCCGGAATCGGGTTACCGAAGGGATCCGTGGTGGGCGAATCAAGGAAGCGCTCGATTTTTTCCACCACGTCGTCGCTCATCACGTGCTCCCAACGGCATGCCTCGTCGTGAATACGTTCCAGATCGAGCTTAAGAACGTCGTTCATCAGGCGCTCAGCCACACGGTGCCGGCGCATCACATGCGCCGCACGGTTCACCCCCTGGGCAGTGAAGTGAATCTGGCGCCCATCGAGCTCCACAAGACCGTCGCGTTCCATGCGCGCGATCGTTTCAGACACTGTAGGTCCAGACTGTCCAAGTCGTTCAACAATTCGCGCGCGGAGCGCAGGAGTACCCTCCTCGATCAGCGAATAGACCGTCTTGAGGTACATCTCAGTGGTATCGATAAGGTCGCTCACGGCTTGTCCTTTCACAAAGTCTGTCCTCAGCTTACCGATTTCGCGAACTTTTCTCGCGCAAACGTCGCCACGGGCATAACCCCGACCCCGACGTCGGCGCTCACCTTACGTACCAGCCCGCCCGACGTCGGCGCTCACCTTATTATTAATAAAGGGAACCGGACACGCCCAAAATAAAGGGAGCCGGACGCGCTCACAACACATCCGGCTCCCTCCCAGCTTCACCACCACGCGAGCTGGGGCTCCACCAGCGTCAGGCAACGCCGAGGAGCTTCTGGATCGGGTCGAGGAGGAAGTACACCACGAACACCACGCCCGAGCCCCACATCAGCGGGTGAATGTTGCGGGCCTTGCCGCGCGCCACCTCAACGAGAATGTAGGTCAGGAAGCCGGCGCCGATACCCACAGAAATCGAGAAGGCGAACGGAGCCATGGCGATCGTCATGAACGACGGGATCGCGATGTGGAGCGCCTTCCAATCGATATCCACCACCTGCTGCATCATGAGGAAGCCGACGGTTACCAACGCGGGCGCGGCCGCCTCGTTCGGCACCATCGCGAACAGCGGCGAGAGGAACGTGGCGAGGAGGAACAGCGTGCCTGTCACGATCGGCGCGATTCCGGTACGGGCGCCTTCGGCGACGCCGGTAGTCGACTCCACGAACACGGTGTTTGACGACACGCCACCAAGACCACCAGCCATCGCACCCATCGAATCAACAATGAGGATCTGGCGGGCCGACGGCGGGTTGCCTTCCTTGTCGAGGAGGCCACCTTCGGTTCCGACGGCGATCATGGTGCCGAGAGTGTCGAAGAAGTCGGACAGGAGAATCGAGAACGCGAGCACGGCAACCGCAACCACGCCCACCTTCTGGAACGGGCCAACCACAGAGAACTGGCCAAGCGTGGAGAAATCGGGAAGGTTCACCGGCGAACCATTGAGCGCTGGAACGGTGAGCGCCCAGCCCATCGGGTTCTTGTCGCCACGAACGCCGAAGTGTCCGATCGCCTCAGCAATGAGGGCAAACACAGTGGCGGCGAGGATGCCCCACAGCACGGCACCCTTGATCTTGCGGATGAGGCCCACAATGATCACCACAACGCCGAAGACGAAAACGACGAGCGGCCACGAGCCAACCGAGCCGTTGATACCGAACGACAAGCCACCGGGGAAGGTGTGGACGAGGCCAGCGTTGAGCAGGCCGATCAGCGTAATAAACAGGCCAAGGCTCACGGAGATCGCAGCGCGCAGGAAGCGCGGCACGGCGCGGAAGATCGCTTCGCGCAGGCCAGTGAGCACGAGCAGAAGGATCACGAAACCTTCGATCACAATGATGCCCATGCCGTCTGCCCAGGTCATGCCGGGGATCTGGACGATCGTGGAGGCCACCATCGAGTTCAGGCCGAGGCCGGCCGCAAGCGCGATCGGGTAGTTCGCGATCGAGCCCATGAGGATCGACATCACGCCGGCAACGAGTGCAGTGCCCGCAGCGATTGCGGGGATATTCGGCGCGGTTCCGCCGCCGAGGTAGTGCCCGGTGGAATCAGGGCCCTGCAGGATGAGGGGGTTTAGCACGAGGATGTAGGCCATCGCGAAGAACGTGACGATGCCGCCGCGGATTTCCGTAGCGAGCGTGGAGCCTCGGCGCGAGATGCGGAAGAGGCGATCAATGGACGAGGTTGAGCCGGCCGCAGCAGGGCTCTGCTTTTCTGCAATAGAAGTACTCACGTACGGCAACTGTAGCTCGCACCCACACACGAGACAAGCCAGTGTCCACTATGCGAACGGCTTGCGTCTCACATTCCGAACGCCCGACGACGAAGTGGCGACTTTCCGCCATTTCTACCCGTTTCGTGGCCTTCACCACGCGTCTCCACCCCGCCCACTCGCAACCAGGCCCCGCCGTCGGGAAGCCCGTGCACAACTCAATCAATCCCGCGAGGCGTTGCTCTATACGCAACGCCTGAACCAACTGACAGAGTTACGCACGCACCTCAGGCGCGGGCCCCGCCCTCAGTCCAACCGCAGACACTGCAGCCGCACCGCCAGCTTTAGGGCACGTCCGCCTGCACAAACTTGCCGGCCCCACGAAGCTCCACCCCGGCGTCGGCGGCTTCCACGAGAACAGCGGAACCAGTGTTCATCGTCAGCACTCCCCCGGCGCTGTGAATCTGCGCGGCACCTTCCAGGCACAGCAGAATGCGCGGGCCAGAACCGCGAACACGCGTCCAACTTGAAGCGTCGCGAAGCGTGATCACCGAGAGCTCAAAATCGTCCACCGGCGCATAGAACGTGGACTGCACGGGGCTGACCCGCTCGGGTGCAATGCGGATCGGCGGCGCAGCCACCGTATCCAACACCGAGAGCAGCGCCGGCACGTCCACATGTTTGGGGGTAAGCCCGGCGCGCATCACGTTATCGGAGGCGGCCATCACCTCCACGCCCATCCCCGAAAGATACGCATGCACAGTGCCGGCGGGCGTAAACATCGCCTCGCCCGGCGCGAGAGTAACCGGGTTGAGAAGCAACGACGCGACCACGCCCGGATCGCCAGGGTAAAACTGCGACAGGTAGGCGACAATGCGGTCCGCGCGCGGCGACGGGCTTTCCTCGGCAGGGCGCACCTCACACGCGGCCGCCACTTCGGCAACCGCCTGAGCAGTCGGGCGCGAACCCGCCGACAACAGCCATTCGAACGCAGCCTTCACCCCACCGGCGTCGGGTTGCTCCTCCACAAACTGCGCAAGCCGGCGCGTGAGAGGCGTATCGAGCCCGGCAAGCACTCCGAGGATCCGGCGCGGCGACCGAAACCCCACCACGGCTTCGAACCGGGTCAGCGCATACACGAGCTCCGGCTTGTGGTTGCGATCCTTGTAGTTACGCGCAGCCGAATCGAAAGGAACGCCGGCCACCTCTTCTGCCGCGAAACCAGCGCGCGCCTGAGCGATCGAGGGGTGCACCTGGAGCGAGAGCGGCTCCGCGGGGGCGATCAGTTTCAACAGGAACGGTAGTGTGCCGCCGGTGCGGCGCGCGACGTCGGCGCCCAGCACGCGCTCGGGCGCACCTGCTACGTGCGCGGCAAGATCGACGACGCCGGTGCCCACCTCGCGCCCGAAAGCGGCAGTGAACTCCCGGCCGAGGAGCGCCGGGCCCAGCGGGTGGGCACCCAGCCACAGTTCGGCTACTGGCTGATCCCCCGCCGGTAAACCAAACATCGTGGGGATCGCGCTTCGCGACCCCCACGAGTAGTGCTTGGGCTGACCGGCGAGAAATTCCACCGGCTACTTTTCCTCGATAATTTCGAGATCTCGATCGTTGAGGACCGGCTCGCTCGGATCCCACAGCGGCGTGCGCTTGGGAGTATCCGTTTCCGAATGCGAACCGCACCCATGATCGAGGGAGACTACGTGGCCGTCAAACGCCGACCACTCGTTGCCGCAGACGCCGAACAGTGCACGGGCCGAACCATCCATGCGCAGGAAATATCCACAGGTAGCGCAGGGGGCCTTCGCATCACGGGTGGCCTGGTTGCGCGGGCCACCGTCGCCGCGATACCAGCGGCGGAAGGTGGCGGCGCGCCCGGCGTCGGACATGACGCGCTTGCGGCCGAGCCCGAGTTCGAAGATTGCCGACGCGTCTGCATCGATCCCCGTTGCTTCAAAACCCTGATCCAGATCAGGATCTTCCACTGGCGCCAGGTTCGGATCATCTGGGTTGTACGGGAGGCGATCCGAGGGTGAAACGTCCGCTGGCTTGAGCCGATCCGCCCACGGAACCCAGGAGGGCGCGAGCAGAGCCTCCGGCCCTGGGCGCATCACGACTTCCGAAACTGTGACCTTCTTTGAGCGCGGCGCGCGCGTGAGTGTGACACTCCAGAACCAGCCCTGATACCCGGGCAGGAGACACTCGAAGGCATGAGTGATCACGCGATCATCTTCCTGGACCATGCCAGCGTGCTCGCCAATATTCGCTTCCTTCGTCACCTCAACGATGGCGGCACGAGCCTGCTCGACGGCGGCGCCGAGCAGTTTGTCTTTCACCGGGCGATCACCTGGCGTAATACGATTATTCGACATCAAAATCCTCTGCGAGAGCGCGCAAAGCCATGGCGATCCGCGGGCCGTCCTTTGGATAGCGGCCACGACGGAGCTGTTCGGACGCCGAATCGAGGATCTTAATGAGATCTTCGATCAGGGGGCGCATCTCTTCCGGCTTGCGGCGCGCGGCCGCCGCCAGTGAGGCTGGCTTTGCAATCACGTCAACCGAGAGCGCTGCCGGACCGCGGCGTGTTTCGCCAACTCCGTATTCAACGCGGGTACCGGCCTTCACGCGCGCACCGATCGGCAACGCACTCGCGGGCAGGTACACGGACTCGCCGTCGTCGCCAGAAATAAAACCGAACCCCTTCGATTCGTCGAAGAACTTCACCTTTCCGGTAGGCACAGCTTCACTCTCTTTCTTGTGTGTTTGCCGCGGCAGGCCCGCGGACAGATAAAACTACGTCCCCCTATTATGGCACTTTGCGCACCTTTTTACCGACGCCGGTGTGCCGCTTGGAGCGAAACGGAAGCGGCGCGACGTCGGTAGGCTTGGTAGATTTGTGGGCAAGATACCAAAGGAGGTTCGCTGGTGTTTCGATTGGCAAAGGCCGCTGCCGGTGCCGCGGTGGTGGTTGGCGTGTTGTGGCCAGCGGCCGCTTTTGCGGTGGAGCCGCATGGTGTTGAGGCTCATTTCGTTGACGAATCGGGCGTTGTTGTTGATTCTGCCGCCACATATAACTCAGTGGCGCGGGTGCCGAACACGGGTTTGTACGTAGTGATCGTGGATGATTTCTCCGGTATGAACTCGGAAAGCTGGGCGAAGGACACAGCCGAGAAGTCGGGGTTGAAGCAAGGACAGGGGCTCGTTGCGATCGCGACGAAAACCCGCGATATTGGCTTCTATGCGCTTGACGGGTATGACGGCGTAACAGCCGCAGTGTTGCAGCAGTCGCTGAGCGATGAAGTATTGGCAGAGTTCAAAAACAAGAATTGGGATGTGGGAATCCAGAAGCTCGCACAGAACGTGACCTCTGCAATGGACGGCTCCACGGTGGAGCATGGTGGCTCGACCCCGCCGATTGTTCCGATCGCGGGTGGTGCGCTCGCCGTCGGTGCGGGAGTGTTTGCCGTCTCGCGCGTGAAGGCGCGCAACAAGAAGAAGATGGAAAGCGCGAATATCGAAAAGCTTGCGCAGGAGGCCTCAGCAGCGCTGCTGGACGCGGACGATAACCTCCGTTCGGCGCTAGCCGAGCTCGAGTTCGCGAAGGCTGAATTCGGGGTGGAGGCCACGGCGAAGTTCACCACTGCGCTTGCAGGCGCTCAGGGCCAGGTACACGAGGCGTTCATGCTTCAAAAGCTCTTGGGCGACGACGATCCAGAAACTCCGGCCGAGCAGCGCGAGATGAACGGCAAGATTTTGGAGCTTTCAAAATCAGTGCAGGGGGTACTTGCCGAACACCAGAAGGCGTTCTCGGAGCTTCGTGCGTTGGCTCGCCGCGTGGACGAGAAGCTCGCTGAGCTCACGCAGCGCAGCTCGGAGATTTCGAGCGGGCTGCCGCTGGTGGCGAAGAAGATTGAGGATTTGAGGCGCTCGTACGCACCTCAAATGCTGGTGAGTTTCGAAAACATTCCACATCAGGTGGAGGGCTTGCTCGCGGCTTCTGGCGAGTCGATCACCACCGGTACTGAGCTTGCCGAGAAGGGTGAGAAGAACAAGGCGGTTCCCTACGCTCAGCTCGCCGAGGGAGCGATCGGGCAGGCGTCGGATCTCGTTGCGAGCGTCGATCAGGCGCCGGGTTTGATTGCGGGTGCGAAGGAGGCTGTCGCGGCCGCGGCTGCGTCGCTCACCTCCGACGTCGCCGACGCCGAACGGCTGGGAGGTGGAGATCAGGCGATTAGCGCCCGGGCCGGGGAGGCGCGGAAGGTGCTGGCGCGCGTTGGCGCAGACAACGATTTCCTCACGTTGCAACGTGATCTGCGCACGGCGGAAGAAGCGTTGGACCTGGCGCTGACGGGCGTGCGCGCGGCCGACGATCAGCGTCGGCGAACCCAGGGGCGCATCGAATCCGATATGGGCACGGCTACGGAAAACATCGCGCAAACCGACTCCTTGATCTCCACCTACCGCGCCGCCGTCGGAGCGGACGCCCGCACCCTACTCGCCCGGGCGCGCACGGCGCTCGCCCAGGCTACGCGTGAAACGGAACTCGAGGCGAAGGCAGAATACGCGCGCTCCGCCGTCGAGCAGTCCTCGAGTGCGCTCGCTGCAACTCGCAACGATATCCGCTACAACGACGCCGACCAGCGCCGAGGCGGAGGAGGAGGTAACGACCTCCTCACCGGCATGATTATCGGCGGTATTCTGAACGGAATCTCCTCCTCCGGTCACCGCTCGGGCGGAAGCTGGGGTGGCGGAAGCTGGGGTGGTTCCTTCGGCGGCGGAAGCTTTGGTGGCGGTTCCTTCGGCGGCGGCGGCGGAGGGTCGCTGAAGTTCTAAGGTTCGGCCACGCGCGAAGATGCCCACATCCGCAAACAATCCTCAGTAAAATTACCCGTAAGCGTCTTTCGCAAGGCGCACATACTTCAACGAAAGGCAAACCATGGCAGAAAAGCAGTCGATCCTAGGCCGTATCGCCCAGCTCGCAAAGGCCAACGTCAACGCGCTCCTCGATCGCGCCGAAGATCCGCAAAAGATGCTCGATCAGATGGTGCGCGATTACACCAACTCGATCGCCGAAGCAGAAGATGCCGTTGCGGTCACCGTCGGTAACCTGCGCCTCGCACAGTCGGACTACAAGGAAGATGTGGAATCGGCACGCGAGTGGGGCCAGAAGGCCGCCGCTGCTGTTGCCAAAGCCAAGCAGATGCGCGAAGCCGGCAACGAAGACGGCGCCGCGAAGTTCGATAACCTCGCCAAGATCGCCATCGAGAAGCAGATCCAGTCCGAGGGCGAAGCCAAGGCGGCGGAGCCGGTTATCGCCTCACAGGAAGAGGTTGTGGCCAAGCTCAAGGACGGTCTGAACGTGATGCGCGGCAAGCTTGATGAGCTCAAGTCGAAGCGCGATCAGCTTGTGGCGCGTTCGAAGACCGCCGCAGCTCAGAACAAGGTTCAGGATGCGATCTCCGCCATCAACGTGCTCGATCCCACGTCGGAGCTCGGCCGCTTCGAGGAGAAGGTGCGCCGCGAAGAGGCCCTCGCGCTCGGCAAGGCCGAGGTTGCGCAGTCCTCGCTCGATGCACAGTTCGCCGAACTCGAATCCTCAAAGGATATGAGCGAAGTTGAGGCGCGCCTCGCGGCTCTCCAGGCTGGCGAACCGGTGAAGGAGATCGAGGGCAAGGATTTCACCTCATACTGATCATTGATCTCCCAGCGATTTTCGGGGAGGGCTCGGCTGCGCCGAACCCTCCCCGTTTTTGCTGTGAAGCACATATTGTCGCCAGTTTTCATGCCTGGCTGGCCACAGCGATTTTCCTTGCACGGCCACAGCTTTCGCAGCCTTTTTCAACGCGAACTGCGCGGACGGCCTAGAATGATGGCATGTATTTTCTTATCGACGGCGAAAACCTGGACGCCACGTTAGGCGTCAACATTTTGGGGCGAGCTCCGCGTGGCGAAGAGCGCCCCCGCTGGGATCGAGTTCTCGATTTCGACCCGTGGCGTGATGAGCCGTCGGAAGATGATTCTCTTTCCGGCCTGTTCTTTTTGAACGCTACCCAAAAGATCGCCACCTCGTTCGTGCAGGCACTCACCGCAATCGGCTGGCGCCCACTCCTTCTCACCTCTGAGGATCCCGAAGTCAAGGTGGTGGATCGAGGAATCCAGCGCACGCTCGAAGCGATTGCTCAAACGAAGCCCGGCACGGATATTGTGCTCGGCTCACACGACGCCGATTATCTGCCCCAGATCGAGGAGCTCCTCGCCGCCGGCCACCGTGTGGCGGTATTGTGTTTCCGCGAGTTCCTCTCCACCTCGCTCGCAGCCCTCCAAGATCAGGGCCTGACCATCATCGATCTGGAATACGACGTTCACGCCTTCAACCAGCCGCTCTCGCGCATCCACGTGATGGACGTCGAAGAGTTCGACCCGCTGGAGTTTATCTAACGCAAGCAGTCGGAAACGGTGCTTGCGTATGTGACGCAACATGCGCACCGGCGTCGCGCGCTCGCGAAGCCACACACACTTCGGGCGACTCGGGGTTAGTGAGCGCGTGGCAGAATCGACACGCGCCTCGAGCGCGGGCTCCCCGCGCGAGCCCGTGGTGCGTATGGTGCAGCCTCTTCCCACCGGCGTCGGGCACGTATTGTTTCCAAAACACGTCTTACGCGTCCAGAAAACTTCCAGCAGACTTCCAGAAATGCTGGTAAGAATAGGGACATGACAGTCCAGAATTCTGAACCGGAGGCTCGCATCCTCGTTGTCGACGACGAGCCGACCATCCGTGAACTCCTCTCCGCCTCCCTGCGTTTCGCAGGCTTCGATGTCGCTGCAGCTGCCGACGGCGCTGAAGCGCTCAAGCAGCAGGCCATTTTCGCTCCCGATATTGTGGTACTCGACGTCATGCTCCCCGACATGGACGGCTTCGAAGTGCTTCGCCTCTTACGCGAACACCACTCCACGCTTCCGGTCGTCTTCCTGACGGCGAAGGACGATCTGCAAGACAAACTCCAAGGCCTGTCCGTGGGCGGCGATGACTACATCACCAAGCCCTTCTCACTGGAGGAAGTCGTGGCGCGCATCCGCACGGTGCTGCGCCGCACCACCGCCACCATGCCGGAAACAGCAGTGCTCACGTACGCCGATATTGTGCTCAACGAGGATACGTATGAGGTCACTCGCGCGGGCCACGAGATCGATCTGTCCCCCACCGAGTTCAAACTCCTGCGCTATCTCATGGTCAATTCCGAGCGCGTGGTATCCAAAATGCAGATCCTGGACCACGTGTGGGATTACAACTGGGTGGGCGAAGCCTCAATCGTGGAGTCGTACATTTCCTACCTGCGCCGCAAGATGGACACCCCTGAGGCTCTCGGCCTCACTTCCCCACAAGAGATTGCAGAATTTGTTCCCCTGATCCACACCAAGCGCGGCATCGGCTACGTTCTTCGCGCATCAAAGTGAGGCGCCGATGAGTCCCCACGATCCCCCTCGGTGGTATCGAACTCTTTCGTTCAAGCTTGGAGTGACCTTCATGGCACTCCTGCTCGTCGTGTTCATCTTGATCTCCTTCATCGGAGCTCAAACGTTGCGCACGTATCTCACCCAAAAGATCGACTCCGAGCTCACCACGTCGGGTACCGAGATCGCGTCTCAAACCCTTGATCAGATTGCCCCTCCGCGCGGCAGAGAAGTTCCCCCGTCTGCATATAAGCAGATCTTGCCATCGGAGTACTTTGTGTACGTCGTCTACAACAACGTCGAACCGATCGTCGTTGTTGGAGATTCCGTGCGCCGTGCACTTGGCGAACCTGCGAACTCCTATGCCCTCTCGCAACACAAGCATCTCGATCCGATCACAGTTCCCGGCACGAAAGACCATTTGGAATGGCGAATCATTTCCGTGCCGATGGTTTCTCCACAAACCCAGGAACCGATCGGCTCTGTCCTCATCGGCCTACCGATGGGCACTGTTGATGCAGCAGTCACGAACCTGCTCCAAATGCTCGTGGCGTTCGAACTGGTTCTCGGCGTGCTCGGCGGTGCTGTCTCAGTTCTGATGATCCGCCGCCAGCTACGCAGCCTGCATGCGATCGAAGTAGCCACCCGCGACGTCGCAAACGGCAACCTTTCACGGCGTGTGCCGTCCGGCCCGTCCGGTTCCGAAGTCGGCATGCTGGGGCGGTCGATCAACGTCATGCTCGCCCAGATTCAGGAATCCTTCGAAGCGAAAGAAGCTTCCGAACGCAAGATGAAGCAGTTCGTTTCAGACGCCTCCCACGAACTGCGAACTCCGCTTGCGTCCGTGAACGGCTACGCACAGCTCTACCGCATGGGCGGCGTTCCAGCCGAACAGGTGGGCCACGTGATGAGCCGTATCGAATCAGAATCCACCCGCATGGGGCACCTCGTTGAGGATTTGCTCCAGCTCGCACGCCTCGACGAAGGGCGAAAACTCAACTATTCCGACGTCGACCTTGCTTCGGTGGCACTCAACGCCGTCTCCGATTTCGAAGTACGAGCACCGGATTATCCCATCGAGGTGACGAACCTCGATGGAGGGGATCCGCAATCCGTAATGATTATCGGCGACGAAGAAAAGATCACCCAGATCGTCTCCAACCTGCTGTCCAACGTTCGTGCGCATACGCCGTCGGGAACACCCGTGGAGGTTGCCGTGGGCAAATCACGCGAGCGCACGGACTGCGCGATCGTTGAGGTTCGCGACCACGGGCCGGGAATCCCTGAAGAGAATCGCTCGCGAGTATTCGAACGCTTCTTCAGAACCGACACGTCACGTTCGCGCGAATCAGGAGGCTCCGGGCTCGGCTTGGCAATCGTCCAGGCGATCATGGCGGCCCATTCCGGCGACGCCGAAGTGGCAGAAACGCCCGGAGGCGGGCTCACGATCCGGCTCAAGTTCCCGCGCCTGATGGAAAAGAGCGAGCCACAAAAATCGCATCAACATACTGGGGCGTTCACGGCGCCGGACCTCGCGAAGACGTTCGTCGCCCGGATGTAAAAGGCGGCGTAAAAAGCGAAACGGTGGGGCCGCAGCCTGCGAGGCTGCGGCCCCACCGTTGTGGATCACACACGGACGGTTATTCTTCGCCGGCAGGCCCCGCCGATTCGGCCTGTTCCCCATTCTCCGGCAGCATCTCCGGATTCGCGGAGCGCTTGTCCAACATCGCCACGATATGTGCGCGAACGCGTGCCATGAAATCCTCCGGCGCCTCCCCCTCAAGTGGCCACATCGGCTTGCCGATATACAAGCTCACAGGAGGACGCCCAAACTTCGGCAGAACACGGCCAACAGGCATCGCATCGTGGCCGCCAGCAAGCCCGAGAGGCACGATCGGCACGTGTGTCTTCATCGCGAGAGCCGCGGCACCGGGCTTGAACTGGCCCATTTGACCAGTGCGGGAACGAGTCCCCTCCGGGAAGATCAGAATCGGAACGCCGTCGCGGAGCAGGCGGCCCGTCATTCCCGCCGCTCGCCCCGCATTCGGGCCGTGATACTTGCCTTTGCGTTCGATCGGGTACGTGTTAAAAAACATCGACGTAAGCTTCGAGATACCCTTGCGGCGATAAAAATAATCTGCGGCCGCCCCCGTTGCGATGCGTTCAGCCATGAACTCCGGAAGGAGCGAGAACACCATCGGCGCATCCAGGTGCGAGGAATGGTTGCCCACACAAATATAGGCACCCTCGAGACCTTCCACGTTCTGCGCACCCCACACGGTAGCGTTCAGGAGCGTGTTGATCACCGGGCGGGTCAGTAGTTTGCGCACGGCCTTGCGCTGGTTGCGCTTGGAACCCGAATGGTAATCGTCAAGTGGATGCAGTTTACGCGGCTGATTTTCGCTCATCGACGCCCCTTATTCAGCTTCCGCACGGCCTTCGCCACCAGCGCGCGTGGCGCATGCTGGGCAAGAAAACCGAGCACCTTGTAACGTTTCGATGGGATTGACAGCGAACGGCCGGAGTCGACGTCTGCCAGAGCGGCCGCGACGACGGCTGGCGCATCCATCCACAAGAACCCGGGGATCGACGAATTCGAGACGCCGGTGCGCGCATGGAACTCGGTGTGCACCCAGCCCGGCATGAAAGTGACCACCTGGACGCCGCTGCCCTGAAGCTCGATCGCCAAAGAATCAGACCAAATCTTGAGCGCACCTTTGACCGTGGAATACGAGCCCATCGGCGCAACCGCGGCCATCGACACCGTATTCACGATCACTCCACGCCCACGTTCTTTCATCCGGGCCGCCGCAACGCCACCCAGCTCCATCGGAGCGAGAGCCATCACCTGCAGCCCCTCGCGGAACTGCGAAAAATCCGCCTGCGCGAGCCGCGTATACAAACCAGCGCCCGCATTATTCACAAAAAAATCAATCTCGGGATCCCCTGCGAGCCGCGCAGAAACCGCACGAACGCCGTCGGGAGTGGAAAGATCCGCGCTCAACGTTTCCACCGTGCTTCCCAGCGCCTCAATTTCGCCGCGCGCCTCCTCCAAGCGCGCCACATTGCGCGCCACCAGCACGATATCCAGGCCGCGCCGTGCGAGCTGGCGGGCGAACTCGAGCCCCAAGCCCGACGTTCCCCCGGTGATCAGGGCGCGCTTTCCACGAAAATTCTCCACGCTTCTAACTTAGAACATTCACGCAAACGATGACGGATTTCTACCGCGTCCCGCCCCACTTCACAGTGATTTCCCTGCCACAAACTTCTCTACGCGGTACCGAAACGGCTAGACTTCCTAGGTGCTCGAAAATGACAAAACCACAACCGTGGCGGTTCCCGATTGGGTGATCCGCTCGTTCGTGCGTAGCGCCACACACGTCGGCGCGCAGGCCACGAGCGAGGAACTGACCGCCGCGTGCCGTGCACTGATCGATATTTGGTCAACGCCCGATCGTAAGGTTCACAACATGACCCACGTTGTGGACATGCTTCAGCGAGTGGACACACTCGCACCCGAGGCCCGCGAACCGGACTATATTCGGCTCGCCACCTGGTATCACGGCGTAGTTTTTTCCGTGGACGATTCGGTGGTATATGCCCATAACGGTGGTGAGGATGAGCTGGCGAGCGCGGATGTGGCTCGTGCGGAGCTCAGCCGCCTCGGCGTGCCGCAGGAGGCGTGCGAAGCGATCGCGGCGCTGATTACGTCGTTGCATCACCGGCATTCGTCGTTTGCGAATCAGCTGGGCGAGACCCAAACCTTTGACGCGATCGATTCGGATCAGATCGCGCTTCGCGACGCACACCTCGGCGTCCTCGCCTGCGATCCGAAACGTTACAAAAAGTACAACGCCCTCACCCGCGAAGAGTATGCAGCCGTGGATAATTCGGCATATTTCCGTGCCCGTTCGCGTATTTTGACACGTCTGCTTTCGCGCAAGCGCCTGTTCATTTCGCCGCTCGCCGCCCCGTGGGAGGAAACAGCCCGCCAGAACGCCGCCGCCGAGCTTGAGCGGATCAAGGCGCTGATTGCCCAGCATGAGCCGTCGCCGTCACAGACGGCCGAGTTACCTGCCGTCGACGCCGAGGCGCCGGCGGGTTCGTCTGCGGCGAAGACGCACATTCCGATCGACGACGCCGATGCGGAACCAAGCGCACAGCTCACGGCCGAGCTACTGGCCCAGTCTGAACCAGAGGAGGAGCCTCAGACTCTGCCTGAGACGGACGACGTGGCCGCCGTTGAGGCCGCCACGTTCCGGCGGCTGACAGCTGAAGAGTTCCGCTCTACCTTGGAGGATCCCGATGATTCATTCGATCCTGGAGTTCAACCGAGGATTCTTTCCGGCCCAGAAGTAGAAAGCGCGAAGCGTCAACAGATCGCCCGCAATACGCTGGAGCTGATCAACTCGAAGCGACGCAAAGCGGAGGAAGCACGCGAGGCTGAGGCGTCGAAAGAGAAGGAAGATCCGCGGCCAACATCCACGATGGAAAAAGTGGAATCGATCGAGGATGATTTTTAAACTCGCAAATACATGATGGAGGGCGGCGGATGAAAATCCGCCGCCCTCCACGCGTGCTTCACGAAGCGTGCTTTATCTGATCACTGGGATCAGTACATGCCGCCCATGTCATCGCCACCCGGAGCGGCCGGGGCCGGCGGCTCCGGCTTGTCAGCAACAACAGCCTCGGTGGTGAGGAACAGGCCGGCGATCGATGCAGCGTTCTGCAGCGCCGAGCGGGTGACCTTCACCGGATCGTTGATGCCAGCGGCGAGGAGATCCTCGTACTCGCCGGTTGCAGCGTTCAGGCCGTGGCCGGTAGGCAGATTGCGCACCTTCTCCGCGACGACGCCGCCCTCCAGGCCAGCGTTCTCGGCGATCTGCTTGAGCGGAGCCGACGCCGCCACGCGCACGATCTGCGCACCAACAGCCTCATCGCCCTCGAGCTCGATGCCCTCAAGTGCCTGGTCAGCAGCGTGAATCAGGGCCACGCCGCCGCCGGAAATGATGCCTTCTTCCACAGCAGCCTTCGCGTTGCGGATCGCATCCTCAATACGGTGCTTGCGCTCCTTGAGCTCGACCTCCGTAGCGGCACCCGACTTGATCACAGCCACGCCACCGGAAAGCTTCGCGAGGCGCTCCATGAGCTTCTCACGATCGTAATCCGAGGTGGACTTCTCAATCTGCGCCTTGATCACGGCCACGCGGCCCTCAAGATCTTCCTTCGAGCCAGCGCCGTCCACAATCGTGGTGTTGTCCTTCGTGAGGACAACCTTACGGGCGTTGCCCAGCATGGACAGATCGGCGTTCTCGAGCTTGAGGCCAACGGTCTCAGAAATCACGGTTGCGCCGGTAAGCACTGCCATATCCTGCAGCATCTCCTTACGGCGATCGCCGAAGCCCGGAGCCTTCACGGCAGCCGACTTGAACGTGCCGCGGATCTTGTTCACCACGAGGGTCGCGAGAGCCTCACCCTCGATATCCTCAGCGATGATCACAAGCGGCTTGCCCGACTGCATGACCTTCTCGAGCAGCGGGAGCATGTCCTTGATGTTCGAGATCTTCGACTCGACGAGGAGCACGTAAGCATCCTCGAGCACTGCCTCCTGGCGCTCGGCGTCCGTGACGAAGTACGGCGAGAGGTAGCCCTTATCGAAGGACATACCCTCGGTAATCTCCAGCTCGGTGCCGAAGGTGTTGGACTCTTCAACCGTCACAACGCCTTCCTTGCCGACCTTATCCAGAGCCTCGGCGATCAGCGCGCCGATTTCCGGATCGCCGGCCGAAATCGCTGCAGTAGCGGCGATCTCTTCCTTCGTTTCGATCTCCTTGCCGTTCTCGTGCAGCTTCGCAACGACGGCGGCAACAGCCTTGTCGATGCCCTTGCGAAGCGCGATCGGGTTGGCGCCCGCAACCACGTTGCGCAGGCCTTCCTTTACGAGAGCCTGAGCGAGAACGGTAGCGGTGGTGGTGCCGTCGCCAGCAACATCATCGGTCTTCTTCGCGACTTCCTTCACCAGCTCAGCGCCGATGCGCTCGTAGGGATCCTCGAGCTCAATTTCCTTCGCGATCGACACACCGTCGTTCGTGATCGTGGGAGCGCCCCACTTCTTATCCAGAACAACGTTGCGGCCCTTGGGGCCCAGCGTGACCTTCACCGTGTTTGCGAGCAGGTTCAGGCCACGCTCCATGCCACGGCGAGCATCCTCATCAAAAGCGATGATCTTCGACATATATATTCCTCCACTAGGGACGGTTCCGCCCAGTGCCCGCGACGGACGACGACGGCAGTGGCGTTCATTTCTCACCACTTCCGGCGCCTCACTGGCCGGGAGATTTATCACTCGTTCACTGCGAGTGCCAACACCAATTTTGGCACTCACTGCCTACGAGTGCAAACGAATGCGCCGAGCCACTATTCCCATTTCACCGCAAGCGATACCGGACCATAAACTCACCCCGAGCGTTCCCCGGCCGGCGCGAACGCCGCGCCCTCGGGCGCCACTCGCGCACCGCCGTCGGGAATGAAAAAGGGCACCAGGAAAACCTGGTACCCTTTCTCGAAAGCTGCCCTAGCGCAAAACCACAACGATCTGGCCGCCAGCGCCAACCGCCGCTGCCGACTCGACAGCCTCACCGCCGAACTTCGCCGCCACAGCATCCGCCGTGGACTTCAGCGACGCGTCGCGATAGAAGACCGTGGTGCCCGCCGGCGTACCCTTCGCATAGTTGCCAATCTCAATGTTCGTGAAACCGTCAGCCGCAAGCGCCTTCTGTTGCTGCGCCGCGTAACCCTTGACACCCTTGCCGTTCAGCAGCATCACCGACGCCGCCTTGTTCACGTCGGCGGGGGCCGAGGATTCAGCCGGCGACGGCGACGACTCAGCAACGCTCGGAGCCGCGCTCGACTGCTCGGCAGGAGCCAGCGACGCCGGAGCAGAAGCCTGCGCGGACGGCGCCTGCGACGCCGGTGTAGAGACAACGGACTGAACCGGGGCGGCCTGCTGGGTCGAATAGAAATACCCAAACGCAACACCCAGCAGCGGCATCACGATAACCACTGCGAGCAACGCCAACCACCACTTCTTACGCGACGACGTGGGCGCACGGTGAGCACCCAGCGAGCCACGCTCGGACGCAAGCTTGTCGAATTCGTCTTGAGGAAAATCGTTCACGATCGCAATCCTACCGTGAAAATCCGCCGGTGAGGGGATACCAACGACCGATCCCAAAAGGGGAACGCGTCACGTGCCAGCCCGAGTTAGCCCTCGACGTCCAGCCCGTCAATTGGCGCCGCGTCTGGCGCAGGCCGCCCGACAGCGCCAGTACCGGATGTACGCTCGCGCATCTTCTTCCACTGGAGCTCGCGTAGGCGGCCCACCAGTTGAGGCTCCGCGGCAAACGACGCCGGATTATCCAGCACACGCCCGAGGCACAGATAGTATTCAAACGGCGCGATTTGGAACGTTTCGCGGATCGCCACCTCTTTGACGCGCGCGATCTTTCGCCACGACTTTTCAAACTCGAGGATCTGAAGTTCGGCCTTGGTCAGACCTGCTGGCTCGGCTGGCTCGGTCGGTTCAGCCGGTTCGGTCGCGCTTCGTTGATCCTCGCGTTCGTTCATGCCCTCAACGATAGCGCCAGGCGCGTGGGCGTTCTAGCGGGCGAGACGGCCGAGCGCGCGAAGAGTAGGCAGCGAGCCCGTGACGATCGCGGCCTTGATGAGCTCCCCCGGAATGAATGGGAGCAGGCCGGCGGCAAGCACTCCGGTGAAGGTGGCTGCGTTACCCATGAAGACAGCGAGCCAGATCAGCCCGGGAACGAACGGCGCCACGAACGCGGCACACATTCCAGCTGCGTAACGCCAACCTGTTGTGACCGCGCGATCCGACATCGCGCCGACGATCGCCGCCTGTGCCACCATGCCGATGAGGTAGCCGAAAGTTGCGCCAGCGAGAATCGAGGTGCCACCGGCGCCGCCTGCGAAGACCGGCGCGCCCGCCAGGCCAACGCCGATGTAAACGAGTGTGGTGGTAACGCCGCGCCTGAGGCCAAAAGCAAGGGCAAGGAGTGGAATGACAAGAGTCTGCAGCGTGATCGGCACAGGGCCAACTGGGATCTTCACCTGTGAGGCGAGAGCAATCACGGCCGCGCCCGCGATCACGAGGGCTGCGGATTGAGCAAGCGGGAGGGCCTGAATGCGCAGCGGGTTCGCGACGATAGTTGCCGTTTTCGTGGTCATTTTTCTCCTTTGGTCGATCCGAGACAGTGATCGCCTCAGCCGTCTGATGACGATATGAGCCGTCACAGCCGAGTTTTCTGTCACCACATAAGTTACTACACCGTAGGTTGCTGTTTTTGGCTTGCGCCTCGAACGTTACCGACACAACGCATCAGCGGACCACGCTCCACCCTCGGCATTGCACGCTGGAACGGTACCCGCCCCACCAGGTGGCGCTCGCCAGCGCGGTAAAGTTAGGCCCATGAGCATCGACAACATTGATCCAGGCTGGGCGCGCGAACTCGCTCCTGTTGAGGCGGACATCCACGCGATGGGCGATTTCCTCCGCGCCGAAAACGCTGCCGGCCGCGGATACCTGCCGGACGGGGCCAACGTGCTTCGTGCTTTCCGATACCCCCTCAATCAGGTGAAAGTGCTCATCGTCGGGCAAGACCCGTACCCCACCCCTGGCCATCCGATCGGGCTCAGCTTCTCGGCCAACGCGAACGTGCGCCCGCTCCCGCGAAGCCTGACGAACATTTTCAAAGAACTGGTCGAAGATACGGGCGTGCCGATGCCACCAAACGGCGACCTCACGCCATGGTCCGAGCGCGGCGTCATGCTCCTCAACAGGGTCCTCACTGTGACCCCAGGCGAGCCAGCATCGCACCGCGGAAAGGGATGGGAGCGCGTCACCGACCACGCGATCCGCGTGCTCGCGCGCCGCGAACTCCCCCTCGTTGCGATTTTGTGGGGAAAACAGGCGCAAGAACTCGCACCACTCCTCGCCGACGTTCCGATCATCCGTTCGCCGCACCCCTCACCACTGTCTGCCTCACGCGGTTTCTTCGGCTCACGCCCATTCACGCGCGCGAACGCCCTGCTCGTCACACAGGGCGCCGAGCCGATCAATTGGGATTTGAGCCGCTAGGAGAGGTGGGCCACCGCTCCTTCCACAGGGTAATACTCGCAGGCCCACTACCGTCATCGCAGAGCCATACTTCGGCAACTTGCGTTTTGGCTCACTCATATCGCATTTTTGGGCCAATATTTCTCTCGAAACACGATTTGAGTTGGCGAAAAAGCCAGCGCAGCGAGTATCAGCCTGCCCGCAGGACCTTCAACCGGCGTTCAGACCGCGAGCGCTGCGTGCTCGTCGCAGTATGCGGGTTTGCTCAGGCAGTCCTCACACACCGGCACACGGGTACGGCACGAGGGCTCGTCGCAGTTGTGGAGCCTCCCGGCTGCCGCCCCACATGTATGGCACGTTGCGAGCTTGGCAGCCTCGCCCTCGAAATCCACTACTTCGCGGTTATCGAACACCGTGAGTGAGCCTTGCCAGCGGCCAGAGTTACCGAACTTTTCGCCGTAACGCACAATCCCGCCGTCGAGCTGGTAGACCTGCGTGAAACCACGGTTCTTCATGAGAGCGGAGAGTACCTCGCAACGGATTCCGCCAGTGCAGTAGGTCAGGATCGGTGTGTCTTTAATATCATCGAACTTGCCCGATTCGAGTTCGGCAATGAAATCGTGGGTTGTGGTGGTGTCGGGAACGATGGCACCTTCGAAGCGGCCGATCTCCCATTCCACCTTGTTACGGCCGTCGAAGAATACAAGATCCGGGTTGTCGTGAATGAGGTTTTCCACCTCGTCGGGTTTGACGTGGATACCGCCGCCGATCACACCGTCGGGGCCGACCTTGAGCTCGCCTGGCGCGCCGAACGCCACGATTTCGTCGCGGACTTTCACGGACAGGCGTGGGAAATCGCGTGAGAATCCATCCTCACCGATCCCGCTTCCTTCGGACCATTTCATATCGACGCCAGCGAACGGCGGATAGCTTTTGAGCTCCTTCACGTACGCTTTGCATGCTTGAACGGTTCCGCCGAGAGTCCCGTTGATACCGTCCTTCGAAATGAGAACGCGCCCGCGCAGGCCGAGTTTCTCGCCGAGCGCCTTCTGCCACATTTTCACGGCGAGCGGGTCAGCAAGTGGCGCGAACTTGTAGAACAGCAGTACTTTCGAATCGGTCATTTTCTCTCCCTCGGTTTGGGTGCGGGGCGGCTTTCCCGACGCCGGCGGGGTTTGCACACCAAGCTAGCGTCGGTGTCGACGTCGGCTGAAAAACGGGACGCTGTCGTTGGTGTTCATTATAAGGGGCGACAGATGAAAGGAGCGCTGATCGTCGGTGTAGTGACGATCAGCGCTCCACAGACCCTGCGGGTTACATGAGGTCGTTTTCCGACCACTCGCCCTCAACAGGTTGCTGCGGTGCCGGCTGCGCCTGTGGAGGCACTGGCTGACCCGGCATCGGCTGGCCCGGCATCGGCGGGACCGGCTGGCCCATCGGCTGAGCCGGCGGCACTGGCTGACCCGGATACGGAGGCTGAGCCTGTGCCGGTACCGGCTGGCCGTACTGGCCTGGCATCGGCTGGCCCTGTTGCGGATAGCCGGCCGCCATGGTCTGCTGAGCAGCCATCGCCTCCGCCTGGGCGCGAGCCCGTTCCTGGGCTGCGGCGGCACGCTTTTCCTTCATGTCCGCGAGCTTCGCAGCGATTGCCTTGCGTTTCCACACGCCCAGGCCCACGGCGATCAGCACGAGAGCGCCGACCACTCCAAGGGTGATCCAGGCGCTGGTCGCCATACGCGAGGCGGTTCCACTCACATCGAAATTGCCGGTGGTGGAAGTCTCGGTTGCAGATTCTGCGCTCTTGTCGACACTGTAGCCGTCAAGGCTGAACGTCTGCTTAACCTCCTGCCCCTCGGCGAGGGCAATTGTCGAAGCGAAGGTGTTCGTGTAGGAGAAGTAGACGCCGTCAGTGAACGTCCCGGCCTCCGGATTCTCCCGAATCGCAAACTCCGAACCAGGCGCGTATCGGCCGAGCATGTTGTTCAGTTGCTCGTTCGAATCTGCCTTTAAGGTGAGCGTGTAGTTCACCTTGTCGCCACTCTCGACGCTTTCAAGCTCGCCCTGGTCAGCGCGGTTGACGATGCTCTTGACGGCATCACCAGCACGCTGCGCAACATCCTTGGGCAGCGACATCTTCACAACCACAGTGCCGCCGTCCATCCCGAGCGTCGAATCAACCGACACGTCGGAGAACAGCAGATTCATGGTCATGTCGATTTCACCGTTCTTACCATGGATCTTGTCGTTTCCGTGATTTTCCCAGCCCTGGGCCGGGGTGAAGGTGAAGGTCGTGTTCGGGTTCGTCACCGAGCACACCCCGCCACAGTTCATTTGCGCTTCGATCTTACGGGTCGGAAAACCGGTGCCTTCTTGAACACCGGCGGTCTCCTTGATCGCAAACGACGGATCGCCAAGAAGCTTGACAAGCGACTTATTCGCCTCGTCGAGGTTTGCCACCGTGTAGGCAACCTTCACGCCCTGGAACTCGCCGGAGAGATCGGCAACCTCCGCGCCGTCGGGCTTGACCGAATCGATGTACTTCGTCAGCTCGTCCTTGGGGTAATCAGTACCGGAAAGGTATCCGAAGTTCGCGCTGATCGCGAGCCCGTCCTTGACTTCTTCGAGGGCGATCGCAAGATCGTTCACGCCTTTATCCTTGACGTCAACAATGTGCAGGCGCGAGCCGTCCGACTTGTGTTCCTTCCCGTCGAACGTCACCTTCGAATCGCCGTTTTCGAGCACGTTTCCGCGCTGATCTTCGTCCACAACGCGATCTTCAACGAGACCATTCGGGAGCCACTTCATCAAGGCGAGAGAATCGTAGTTTTCGCTGATCTGCACGCCGGTGACGAGCCCCTCCGTCGTGATCGCAATCTGCGGATCGGCGTTGGCATCCTGGGTGGATGCCGAGAACACCGACTTGATCTTCTCGCGGTAGGTTTCCAGGCTGTCGAACTCGAGGGTGAAGGTGGCGATTGTTTTGTCTCCGTCCTTCTTTAACCCGGAGTACGTCAGTTCCTTCGGAAGGTGACGGCGAATCGACTTGTCGATCGCGTCGTTGCCGCCGTGGACCTGCTTTTGAGCATTTTCGTCGAGCTTAGGCAGGACCAGCGTAATGATTCGCTTACCCGACGTCGGAGATTCCATTTTCAGCTCAGTGTTCACCTTGGCACCACAGGCACTCAAGGCGAAGGCGAGGAGAAGCGCAACAAGCGCGCCTAACTTTTTCTTCACGTTCTTCTGCCTCTACCTGAATCAGAACGGACGCATGATCTCGAACATGATCTTCAGCATCGCCCAGATCACGAAGGACTGACCGAGGGTAAAGAGCGCGTACGAGGCAACGTACGGCAGAGCGGCGGACTTCTGGAAACGGCCTTCGCGGCTCACCGACACGTAGGTGAGGAACTCAGCCAGGAGGCCAGCAAAGCTCAGGACGAAGAAGAACACCGGCATCAAGAAACCGTTCATACCCGCAGACGGGATGAGCGCCACGAGAAGAACAACCGGAAGCGCCACGATCACGGGCGACACGTTGTAACCGAAGAGTGTTGCCAGGCGCAGGAAATTCGAACGCGAGCCGCGGCGAGCAAAAACGATCATGAGGCAAGCGATGCGGATCACGAAAATCAGCGCGATGCCCACAAGCAGGATCGCGAGAATGCCGAACCACTGACCAAAGGAAAGTAGGAAGTACGGAATGTACGAATCAGCAATACGGTTCAACTGGCTCGTCGGAGCGCCGAACATACCGCCAAACATCGATACCAAACCAGCGCCGATCGTGGCGGAACGCCCAATGAGAATGGAGAACAAGAAAGCGAGGGCCCCAGTGTACACACCGAGAACCGCGAGCCCGTACTTGGGCTGGATAACCGACGCAACGCCCTGCAACGCGGCGCCCTGCCAGATGTGACGAAGCGACCCGAGGAAAGTCTGGAAGAACACGCCAACTTTGCCCGGAGCGGCCGGAGCCACATACTGCGGCTGACCCGGGTAGGGCTGGACCGGCTGCTGCACTGGCTGACCTGGATAGGGCTGCTGGTACTGCGGCTGGGCAGGTGCCTGGTACTGCGGCTGGCCAGGCTGCGCGGGATACTGCGGCTGGCCAGGCTGCGCGGGATACTGCGGCTGGCCAGGCTGCGCGGGATACTGCGGCTGGCCAGGCTGCGCGGGATACTGCGGCTGGGCAGGCTGATCTCCAGGGTTCGGAGTGGTCGACATTGGAATCTCCTTGTAGATAGTGAATGGGGAACGTGTGCGGTTACCCATTGCGTTCATAAAAGATATGTAACGTGTGCAGTTACCGCGTTGCAATTTTACGCAATAATTATCCGACTTTCTGGGGACGTATGTCCGAAACCGCCGATTTGCGCTGACTTCTACCGACTTTCACATTATTTGTGCGCTTTACCTCTATACGCTTTCGCCGCTATCGTTTGACATATCCACGGAAAAAGGAGAAATCGTGAGCAACGAGAACGCACAACAGCCGCAGCCGACGTCGGGCCAGCCTCCGGTACCGCCGTCGTACCCGTACCCGCCCGCACAGTTCCCGACCGGCGGTGGCGAGTTCGACTATCTGGACGAACCCGCGCCGACGCCGAACGGGCAGCCCTACCCGGCGGCACCGCAACCGCAGGCTCCAGTTCCGCCCATGCCCGCAGGCCAGCCGTATTATCCCGCTCCGGCAGGCCAGCCCTACCCCCAGGCTCCGTACGGACAGCCGTACCCGCAGGCTCCCACCCCGCAGGCTCCAGTTCCGCCGACGCCCGAGCCAGTCGCACCACAGCCGACGCCCGAGCCAGTCGCACCACAGCCGACGCCCGAGCCAGTCGCACCACAGCCGCAGATGGCAGCTCCGGCACCAGCACCAGTGTCTGAACCCGTTGTTTCCGAGCCGGCAACAATGATGATGGCCCCCACACAGCCCGCTGCCGAGCAGACCGCGCCGATGTTCGTGCCCGCCGCAACGGCTCAGCCGGAACCTGCACAGGCCGCCGCACCGGCGTCGTCGGCTCAAACCGCCGAGAAGAGCCGCCTGCCGCTGTACCTGCTGGTCGCAGTGCTGGTCATCGCAGTCGTCGGCATCTCGGCGTACCTGCTCCGCTCGGTACTCCTGACGAACCACAGTCTGTCGGAGCCCGCAGCTACCGCGAGCGCACAGGCCACACCCAGCGAGCAGCCGTCGGGCGCCGGCGAAGACACCTCACCGAACGCGATCGCCACGTTCGCACAGAACATTGGGTGCGCCTCGCCCGATAGCGACGCCGCCGCGATCGACACGTACGTGAAGGCGGTTGTGGGTGCGGGCGAGTGGGATGCCGCGCACGAATCTGCCGTCAAGAATGCGCTGCGCGACATCGACGGCACGTGCCCGAAGTCGTATTCGGCTGGCCTGAAGAAGGCTCTCGAGGGGGCGAGCGCGAGCGAGCTGACGGCACTCAATGGTGACTGGCTCACTGCGGCGCGCCCGGCATCGAGCGACGCGCTCCATAACTCCTCGTTCACGACCAACGCGCAGAACATTATGTGTTCGTTCGAGGGCGATTCGGTTTCGTGCACGATCAAGGGCTACAACTTCCCGTCGCAGCCTTCCTCGTGTGAGGGCAAGCCACAGACTCTCACAGTGAACACGGCCGGCGAAGTGAAGTTGCACTGTGATTCGCAGGTCTCCTCCTCCACGGTGGTGCCCTACGATTCCCAGATCGCGAATAACGGATTTGCCTGCACCACATCGGAGTTCGGTGGCATCGAATGCTGGAATGAGCTCACTGGTAACGGTTTCCGTGTGAAGCGAGCACAGGCTGAGACGTTCTGACCTGGCAGAAGCGTGATTGCGTGCCGTGTCGGGTTTCACCCCGCCACGGCACGCGTTGTATAGATAGTTGTGCAGATGCGCGGCATAAGGAAGCGCCTAGGAATGCCAGAAGTGACGCTCCGGATGGCTGAGTGCAGGAGGGTTGAGGAGAAAAACTGCACCCGCGTAAAACCGCGCAAAGTGGGCAAAAAAGAGAGCCCCCTGTCGGACTCGAACCGACGACCTTCTGTTTACAAGACAGATGCTCTACCAACTGAGCTAAGGAGGCATGGGCCGGGCAATGCCTGGCCAACGGGGAACATTTTGCCAGAATGAGGCGGGGAGCGCTAGTTATGCGCTCCCCGCCTCATTCTGTGGCCAGAGGGCCGGCGCGATCAGCGTACGTGCGACCGCGGTTTCATGTGAAATGGCTGGCTTATCGCCTTGGCCGGCTCAGTGCGGAGCCTGGGCCTTGCGCATGTGCTATCGCGCGACCAGTCGATGGAGTTTTCTTCGATTACTGAGTGGCCGGTGGGATCGGCTTGCCAGCCGCGACGTCCGCGAGCATCTGCGGGAACTGCGCGATCGCGACGTCGACCTTCTTGCCGTCCACGGTGACCGTGGGGGTGGCGTTATAGCCGGCCTTACCGAAGGACTGTGTGGCCTCAGAAACGTAGTTCACCCACTCAGAGGAGGTGATCGTGGCGGCCATATCCTCCAGATCCTTCTCCTTCATTCCGAGCTTCTTGGCAACCTTCACCGCATCTTCCGGGGTTGCCTGGGTGGCGGAGGTTTCTGGGGTCTTCGCGCCTTCCTCCATGAGGGCCTCGAACATCGGACGCGCGATCTCGGGCGCGTAGGTGGCGGTGTAGAACATGGCTGCCGCACCGGTATCCGAGAATGGCTGACGCAGAATGTTCACGGGGTAAAACTTGAAGTTCACCGAGCCGTCTGCGCTATGGGAGTTGATCGCGTCTTTGTTGGCGAGTTCGAGCTGCTGGCAGAACGGGCAGCGGAAATCGGCATAAATTGCCACTTCCGGCTTGCCTTCTTCTTTCTTGCCAGCCTCACCCTTGGAGTTCACAGAGATTCCGTAATCCTTATCGACGTTCTTCACTTCGAGCGGACGGGCAGTGCCGCCATACTTCGCCTCATTCGAGTTGGTGGTGAGAATCGCGATCGTGGTGGCAATGACGGCGATCGCGACGACGATCGAAACGATGATGCCGATGATCTTGTTGCGCTTGGCGCGCTTTGCCTCTGCCGCCTTGAGCGCGCGAGCTTTCTCGCGCGCTGCTGTGCGACGCTCTTCCTTCGAAAGCTTTGTGGTTGAGGTGCCTGGGGTTCGCTTGGATGCCATGGTGTCCTTCCTTCCGCCCGACGCCGGGTTCGAGCTCCATCCAGAGATTTCAGTTGAAAGTTTAACCTAAAAGAAGGTGTGGCCGATAGGCACAAAACTGACAGAGCTTCCGCTTCCCCAGTAGGCAAAGGCACCGACGGCCGCGACGATCGCCATGAGCACCCACAACATCCGATATCCGGTAGTGGGTGCAACGTTCTCCATCACGTGCCGGGCGCCCTCTCGCGCCTTATGCGACGCGGCGAACGCCCACATCATCACCAGTGCGATCGCGACGACGGCGGTGTACAGCGGCCGCGAGCGTGCCAGATCCATGCGGGCCAGCAGCCAGCCGATCCCGATCGCTACGCCACCGCCGACGAGCGCGGACAGCGCGATCCGGAGCGCACCTGTAACGAACGCCCATGGTAATCGCGCCACAGAGCGGACCGATTCTCCCGAGTATGGCCCACCCCTGCGGTACCTGCGCCCCATGAGTTCCTCGCGTGTATCTCCGACGACGTCAACAAACCACAGCACCGCAATCACTCCTGAAAGCGTCAGCCAGGGATATATCCCACCAAGAAGCGCGAGCGCCACACCCACGATGAGGAAGAACAGTGGGAACGTGCGCGGTGGTTTCGTCCAATAGGGCACGCTTGCTGGGAGAGTCGACATGGCTTCAGGGGCCAGTTCGGGTTCCGCCGGAACGGGAGGGTATGGCCCCATGCGTCCTTGAGGTTCGTACGATTCAGGAATCGGCTTCTGAATATGAGGCAACGCCATCACCTGGGTAGGATCGGGAACAGCGGTATCCACTTCGTGCACCGACGACGGTAAGCCATTCTCGGGAAAGCGTGGGAGCGGTGCTATCCGTGTCGAATCAGGATCCCACTGCTCCTCGGCCTCGCGATCCCACTCGATCGTGGCGCCCGGATCTGTTTCTTCTTCCGGATCCCACTGGCGAGTTGCCTGTGATTCCACCGGGGTGAATCTCGGAGCCTCGGCGGGGCGCTCAACCTCACTCGCGTTCACCACCTGCGTGTGGCCTGCGGGATCTGCGCTCATGCCTTCAACAGGAATCGCAGGGGCGAATCCGGGATCTGCAAGCATGTGGGTGAGCGTGGCGTACGAGATTCGTGAGCCTTCATTCGCAGAGAGCGCCGAGAGGAACGCTGCGGCCAACGGCTCCGACAGGCCCTCGAGATCCGCCTCGCCTCGGAGCACACGGTTCATCACCGCAGGCGTATTCCCACGGCCGAACGGCGGCCGGCCCGTAGCCGCGAACGCGAGAACCGCAGCCATCGACCACCAATCGGCTAGTTCATCGGGGGCGGATCCGCGGATCACCCGCGGATCCGCCCACCCCGGCGTATGTGTGAGTGATCCAGTTTGTGTGAGCCTCAGATCGTCTCCCAGCTGGGCGATGCCGAAATCGATCAGCACCGGCCCATCCTCGCCGAGCATCACGTTTGAGGGCTTGAGATCTCGGTGGAGCACGCCCTCCGCGTGGATCGACTCCAAAGCCTCTCCTAGCTCTTGGGCTAACTGCGCCAAATCCGCACCCGTGAACACGCCCTGCTCAGCCACATCTTGTTCAAGTGTGGGGCCATCAATCAGCTCGGTCACAATAAAAACATCAGGTTCTTCCGTTTCCGCATCCAAAATCTGCGCAACAAAACGCCCATGAACGCGTTGCATCATCGCAACTTCGCGGCGTAGCCGTTCGCGCGCACGCGGATCCGCCGCGAGCGCCGGATGCAGGAGCTTAAGCGCAACACGCTCCCCTCCGCCGTCGACAGCCTCGTAGACCGTCGACATCCCACCCACGCCGATCCGCTCGATCAGGCGGTATCCGCCGATTTCTTGACGTTCCACGTTCATTCCTTCCGAAAACCTCCTCCCATTGTGCCGCATCCGGACGCTTTTACCGCGTGAAATAAGTACACCCCAGGGGTACGACACTTTTTCGCGATCACTTCCGACACCCCACCGTCGGAAGGTGCACCACCGCCGCCGTCGCCGTCGCCGTCGCCGTTGCCGTTGCCGTTGCCGTGCATAACTCCCTCAAATCAGCCAGGCGTTGCCACATACGCAACGCCTCAACAAACTGATTGAGTTACGCACGCAAACCACGCCCCGACGTCAGCGCACCCGTGCACAACTCCCTCAAATCAGCCAGGCGTTGCCACATACGCAACGCCTCAACAAACTGATTGAGTTCTGCACCAGCTTGCTCCCCGAAAACATCAATTGAGGTAGACCTGGGCGCGAAAATATGCGAAAATCGTCACGGTGCTCACACCGACGTGGGCATCGTGTCTTTTATATATAGGCACCTTTCACTCGGATCGTCCGGCACGTACCTGCCGGTGGAGGGACCAGCAATGGCAACCGTTACTTACGAAAACGCTACCCGTATCTACCCGGGAAACCCCAATCCTTCAGTTGATTCCCTGAACCTCGAGATCGCCGACGGCGAGTTCCTGGTTCTCGTCGGCCCGTCGGGTTCCGGCAAGTCAACCGCACTGCGCATGCTCGCAGGCCTGGAGGATGTGAATTCCGGAAAGATCTTTATTGGGGATCGCGACGTCACGGACGTCTCCCCGAAGGATCGCGATATCGCTATGGTCTTCCAGAACTACGCTCTCTACCCTCACATGTCTGTTGGCGAGAACATGGGCTTCGCCCTGAAGATCGCCGGCGTGGATAAGAACGTGATCAAGGAGCGCGTGGCGAAGGCCGCAGAGATTCTCGATCTCACTCCATACCTTGAGCGCAAGCCGAAGGCACTGTCTGGCGGTCAGCGTCAGCGTGTTGCGATGGGCCGCGCGATCGTCCGTGAGCCGCAGGTGTTCCTCATGGACGAGCCGCTGTCGAACCTCGATGCGAAGCTGCGTGTGCAGACCCGTACCCAGATCGCCTCGCTCCAGCGCGAACTCGGCATTACCACCGTGTACGTGACCCACGATCAGACCGAGGCTCTGACCATGGGCGATCGCATCGCCGTGCTGAACTTCGGTGTGCTCCAGCAGGTTGCTTCCCCGGCAGAGATGTTCTCGCGTCCGGCGAATGCGTTCGTTGCAGGCTTCATCGGCTCGCCGGCCATGAACCTCGGCCAGTGGACTCTCGATGGCGATGTGGCCCGCTTCGGCGACGCATCGATCCCTGTTCCGGCCAACATCAAGGCGGGCGTGACCGCCGAAGATGGCGGCAAGATCATCGTTGGTCTGCGCCCTGAGGCATTTGATGTGGTGGCAGAGGCTGAGGGTTCGATCCCGCTGAAGGTGACCTTCGTTGAGGGCCTCGGCTCGGATGCATACGTGCACGGCCACATTCTTGGCCAGGAGCGCGAGGCTGAGCGCTTCGGTTCGGGCGATAACTCGGACATCGTGACCGTGCGTACACCTCCGACGATGAACCCGCTCCCGGGCACTGTCGTGTATCTGCGTCCACAGCTTGAGCACGCACACTTCTTCTCCGCCGCGTCGGGTAACCGCCTGGGCGACTGAAGATAACTTGCTCCGCCACGTCGAGTAACCACACGGCCGAGCGAGGATCACGCTCCCCGCGGGAATGCATCCCGCAGGTGTGAACGCCAAGGGGCCGGAGCTGGAAACAATCCAGCTCCGGCCCCTTCGCTGTGCCCACCCGCCCAAAATGAGTGTCGATTTGCGCATCCGCGGCCTCGCGTTCCACAGATACTCAAACGCGCACTCATTTTAGACAGCATGTCCTTACCACCACCCAGAGCCGCAACCCCTCCTCGTCCGGGTAGACTAAGCCCAGAACACGCAAGTGAAAGGATCAGCGAATGCCACAAAAGGCGCTCCAGATTACGTCGGCAAAGGTTGTGCCGGCGCTACTCGATCTGCCGTGGAACATTCCGCTCGAGGAGTGGCCAGAAGATCTGATCGCCACGCTCCCGCGCGGCATTTCCCGCCACGTAGTGCGCTTCGTGAACCTCGAGGGCGAGATTATCGCGATCAAGGAGATCGGCGAGGAGGTGGCACTGCACGAGTACGAGATGTTGCGCGATCTGGACCGCATCGACGCCCCATGTGTGGAAGCACTCGCCGCGATCACGGGCCGCTACGACGATTCCGGTGAGCCTCTGAACGCCGTGCTCATCACGCATCACCTGCCGTATTCGCTGCCCTACCGCGCGATTTTCTCCCAGCAGTCCACGATGCGCCCGGAAACGGTGGGCCGCCTGATCGATGCGCTCACAGTGCTGATGGTTCGTTTGCACTTGATTGGTTTCTTCTGGGGTGATGTTTCCCTTTCTAACACGTTGTTCCGGCGCGACGCCGGCGAATACTCGGCTTACCTTGTGGACGCGGAAACGGGTGAGCTGGAGGCGAATCTTTCCCCGCGCAAGCGCTCCTACGATATTGATGTGGCCCGCACGAATATTATTGGCGAGTTGATGGATCTTCAGGCGGGCGGGATCCTGGACGAGGAGTTCGACGCGATCGCGGTGGGTGATCGTTTCGAGGAGCGTTACCATGCACTGTGGGCTGAGCTGACGGCGGAGGAATCGTTCTCGCTGTCGGAGCGTTGGCGTGTGGATGAGCGTATTAACCGCCTGAACCAGTTGGGTTTCGATGTTGGCGAGATGTCGATGACCACGGATATTGGTGGCACTCAGCTCTCGATCCAGCCGATGGTGGTGGACGCCGGGCATTATTCGCGCCAGATCATGCGCTTGACGGGCATGGATGTGGAGGAGCAGCAGGCTCGGCGCATGATGAACGATTTGGATTCGTATCGTACGCTCACGGGCCGTGATTCTTTGCCGCTATCCGTGGTGGCGCATCAGTGGATCACGGAGGTTTTCGAGCCGACGGTGAGCGCGATCCCGCGCGATCTCGCGGGTAAGTTACAGCCGGCGGAAATTTTCCACGAGGTGCTCGAGCATCGCTGGTACATGTCGGAGAAGGCCGGCCACGACGTGCCGATGGATGAGGTGATCCAGTCGTATATCAACGACGTGCTGGTTCATCGCCCGGACGAGCAGGCGCTGATTCCGCAGACGGAGACCACCTCGATTCCCGTTGTGATGGATTAGTGCCGACGCCGACGCCCGGCTCGCGTCATTCCCGACGCCGACGCCCGGCTCGCGTCATTCCCGACGCCGACGCCGGCACCCGGCTCGCGTTTATGCTGGTGGGGACGTTGCGTTGCAACCTCCCCACCAGCATTTTGCGCCGCGCGGCCACGTTCTCCCGCGGCCGTTCCTCCCGCGGGAATCTGCGAGTCACAGCATGCGTGCGAACAGTTCGTAGATACTCAGATCGTCGTCGAGTTCGGGATGGAACGTCGCGCCGATCTGGTTTTCGTAGCGCACGGCCACCGACGTCCCATTCGGCAATTCCGCGACCACACGCACGCCCTCGTCGGCGTGCGAAATATGCGGCGCACGGATGAACGTCATCGGGATGTTTCGCGACGCCGGAGCTCCGGTTTCGCCGCCTGCCCGGTTTCCTTCGTGGCGGGCTTCCGCTACAGCGGCATTCGTTTGCGTCGAGTCACCCGCGGCACTGGCGTCGAGCCCCTCCACGGCGTCAGCTGCGCGTGTTACGCCGGCTCCAGCACCGGCGTCGTCGGGAAAGAACCGTCCGTCGTCGATGTGGAAGCTGCCGAGCTGGCGGCCGTACGCGTTGCGGACCACGGTAACCGGCATCGTCGCGAAACCGTTCACCACAACCTCGGACGTCGTCACCGCGGCGCCCGAAACCCCCGAAACCGAGCCGTTTTCCACGCGCTGCGCTAACAAAATCAGCCCGGCGCACGTGCCGAACACCGGCATTCCGGCCGCGAGCGCGCCCTCGAGAGCCTCGTACATGTCCAGTTCGCGCAACAGCTTCGACTGCACGGTGGATTCGCCGCCAGGCAACACCAGGCCATCCAGCTCGAGGCGGGCATCCGCCGCGCCGCGCAACTCGACCGCGCGAATCCCCAGCTCCTCGAGGCGCCTGCGGTGTTCGATGAACGCGCCCTGCACCGCGAGCACGCCAACCGTTTTCACGCTCACTGGCCGCGCTCCGCCATGAGCAGCTCGATCTCGGATTCGTTGATGCCCACCATCGCCTCGCCGAGGTTCTCGGAGAGGTGCGCAATCAACGCGGCGTCCTCAAAGTTCGTCACCGACTTCACGATCGCTGCGGCGCGTTTCGCCGGGTCGCCCGACTTGAAAATGCCCGAGCCCACGAACACGCCCTCGGCGCCGAGCTGCATCATCAGCGCGGCGTCGGCTGGGGTGGCCACGCCGCCCGCCGCGAAGTTCACTACCGGGAGCTTGCCAGTTTCCTTCACCTGGCGAAGCAGCTCCACCGGAACTGCGAGCTGCTTGGCCTCTTCGAACAGTTCGTCGCTACGAAGGCCCGCAACCTTGCGGATCTGGGCCTGGATCAGGCGCATGTGCGTGACCGCCTGCACCACATCGCCCGTGCCTGGCTCGCCCTTCGTGCGGATCATCGAAGCCCCTTCAGCGATACGGCGCAGCGCCTCGCCGAGGTCCTTCGCGCCACACACAAACGGCACGTCGAACGCGGTTTTGTCGATGTGGTACACGTTGTCGGCCGGCGAGAGCACCTCGGACTCGTCGATGTAGTCGATCTCGAGCGCCTGGAGCACCTGCGCCTCCACGAAGTGGCCGATGCGGACCTTCGCCATCACCGGGATGGACACGGCTTCCTGGATTTCCTTGATCAGGCGCGGGTCGCTCATTCGCGAGACGCCACCCGCCGCGCGGATGTCAGCCGGAATGCGTTCGAGTGCCATTACCGCGCACGCGCCCGCTTCTTCGGCGATGCGTGCCTGCTCGGCGTTGGTGACGTCCATAATCACGCCACCCTTGAGCATCTGGGCGAGCTGCTTGTTCAGTTCGTATCGAGAGTTGTTCATTGGATTGCCTCGCTTGTGAGGTAGATCTGGTTGCGCCGACGCCGGTGGGCTAGTTGCGTTCCAATAGCGCTGCGCTTTGTTTTCCGCACAAAACTATACGCGAGTGCGCCTAGGACTCGCGCACCGGCTAGAAACGCGGCAGCGGCCGCCCTGGATGTGTAAAGATTTTTTACACATCCACCAAACGTGTAAAAAATTCGGCGATTTTTTTTACACGTCCCCGCCGACGTGTAAAAATTTTCCACTTTTCTTTACACGTCCGACCTTCTCCGCTACGATTCACACATGCCGATCGACGTTAACCAGCCTTACCAGAATCTCCCTGCGCTTCCTCCGGCGAAGGAGCTCCATTCATTACGCCTATCGCGCGCAACGATCGCTGCAGCACGCGCACTTGCGCAAGCGAATGCGACCTCGCAAATGCTTCCAAATCCTTCGATTCTGATCCACGCGATTCCACTCCTCGAGGCACAGGCATCGAGCGAGATTGAGAACATCGTGACAACCAACGACGAGCTCTTCCGTGCAGCTTCCGAGGTTGGCCCAACTACGCCCGCAACCCGCGAGGCTCTACGATATCGCACCGCTCTTTACGACGGTCTCGAGGCGATCCGCCGCCGCCCGCTAAGCATCAACACTGCAAAAACGGTGTGCACATCGATTCGCGGCATCGAGACGGATCTTCGCTCGGGCACGGGAACTTTTATCGGCAATCCAATTTCCCACAGGCGCATCTACACGCCTCCGGAAGGTAAGGATGTGATTAGCGGGCATCTCAATGCGTGGGAGAAGTTCCTGCATGAAAACAGGGATTTCGACCCTCTTGTCAAACTAGCGATGCTCCACTACCAGTTCGAGGCAATTCATCCATTCCCCGACGGAAACGGGCGCACTGGGCGTATCTTGAACGTGCTCTACCTCGTGAACGAGCAGCTGCTCGACCTTCCAGTGCTGTACCTGTCGGGATACATCGTGGAGCATAAGGATGAGTATTACCGGCTCTTGAACGGCGTGACGCAAGACGGCGCATGGGAGGAGTGGATCCTGTTCATTTTGAACGCGGTCACAGTCACTTCAGATTGGCTCACTTCCTTGGTGAAGACAATCCGAGACATGTTGGACAACGTCATTGCCGAGTTGCGCGCAACGTCGATGCCGGCGCGTGATCTCGCACATGTGCTTTTCGAGAAGCCCTATTTGCGTTACGACGATCTGATGACCTCGGGCTCGGTCAGCCGCCCAACGGCGACGAAGTGGGCCGCGGAACTTGAAACACTTGGCGTTTTGGAGCGGTCACGTGAGGGGCGAGCTGTTGTGTTCACCAACCGCCCATACCTGGAGCTTCTGTTCCATACTCCGTTGCCTCGCTAAGGATCGTGTAAAGATTTTTTACACATCCACCAAACGTGTAAAAAATTCGGTGATTTTTTTACACGTCCCCACCGACGTGTAAAACTTTTCCACTTTTCTTTACACGTCCGGTCACCGACGCCGGTGGGCCGGCTCGCGCCCGCACAGGCTCGCGTGTGGCCTCTGGTTTTCGCCCGAAGTAGCTCCCGACGCCGGCGGGTAGGCGCTCCCGCGGATGGTTACGCCCCTGTAGCCGGCTCGCTGATGCGGGTGCGGCCTTCGAGGGCGCGCGAGATAGTGATTTCGTCGGCGTATTCGAGATCGCCGCCCACTGGCAGTCCGGAGGCGAGGCGCGAGACGATCACTCCCATGTGCGCGAGATTCAGCGAGAGGTACGTGGCGGTGGCTTCGCCTTCGACGTTCGGATCCATCGCGAGGATCACTTCCTTCACCTCACCGCCCCCGAGCCGCGCATATAGCTCCCGGATGCGCAGCTGATCTGGCCCGACGCCCGCGATCGGATCAATCGCGCCGCCGAGCACGTGGTATCGGCCGCGGTATTCGCGGGCGCGTTCGATCGCGACGATGTCTTTGGCTTCTTCGACCACGCAGATCACTGAGTCCAGCCGGCGCGGGTCCGCGCAGATGGAGCAGATCTCGTTTTCGGTGACGTTGCCGCAGATGGAGCAGAAGCGCACTTTGGTTTTCACGGCTTGTAGCGCGGCAACCAGGGCGTCCACCTCGGTAGCCTCCACTTCGAGCAGGTAGAAGGCGATGCGCTGGGCGCTTTTCGGCCCGACGCCGGGCAGTCGCCCGAGTTCGTCGATGAGTTGTTGTACTGCGCCGTCGTAGACTCCGGCCATTAGCGCCCTTCTTCCATCGGGATTTCTTCAACGATTTGCGCGCCGAGTTGCTCGACGAGAATGTTGACGCCGGCGTTGTCGGCCACGGACACTTCCGGATCGTCTTCAGAGACTTCGTCCCAGCCGTCGGTTTCCTCCGGCGCGGGGTCGTTTTGGTGCGCGGCGGCGAGCTTGCTCGCGTCGATCGTGCCGCCCCGCATATGCGACGAGGTGTGTTCCGGCGCGCGCCCGAGCATCCGCGCCGCGTTGGCGAGGAAATCATCCGTCCCGCTCGACGCCGGTGCCTCAGCCACCCCTGGCGATGCCGACGCGGCCGCTCCGGTAGCGTCTACACCGCCCGACATCGGTACATGGTTCTCGGCCGTGGGCTGGTTGGCCGGGCTCGCGGCCGATTGCTCGCGGCCGGGCATGGTGAGCGGCGGCGGGGCTGGCATATTCTGGGCGTAGAACGGGGTTTCGTTCGCCGAGCCAATCGCGTCCCCCGCGGTGGGCGCTGGCGGTTGGGCCGCATTCGCACCCGCACCTGCGTCCGGCGATTCCGAACGCGCAGACCCACCGGCCGCACCCAAGCCGGCACCTGCCGCCCTCCCAGCCGACTCCCCGCGCTCGTACATCGCGGGGTTGTAGGGCTCGAACTCTTCCTCTGGCGCTGGCTCGAATTCGGGCGGAATGTATTCGTAGCCGGGGACGGGCTCCTGCTCGTGGACCGGATCCGCGTGAACGGGGACGTCGAGGGTGGGCTCGGGCGGCTGTGCCGACCGCGCCGGAGTACCCTGACCGCTCATTCCCATCGGCCGGGTTTCACGCGTGTGATCCTCTCCAGCGAATTGCACGCTTCCGTCCAACAGTCCGGCGAGGACGCCGGCCGGGTCAGCAAGCGCCTGGGCTTCGGGTTCCTTGGATGGGTCTTGGTGGTAGACGGGATCGTCTTCGGGGTGGACGGGCTCGTCGAGCCCGTCGTTCGGCTCGCCGAGCACGCCTGGCTGTGTGTTTCCACGATTGTGTTCCGCGGCCGACGTTGCTAGCGGCAGTTCGTGGGCCGTATGTTCCGCCTCCGCACCGCCCGCGACGGCGGACATCTGGCCAGCGCTCTCCCCCACGGCAACAGCCACGCCGGTTTCGTTGTCCCCGGACTTTCGAGCCGCTGGTTCCTTTTCGGCACTGCCAGTGACCGCTCCCGACGCGGGTGCGGTAGTGGCGCGCTGTGCATCCTCGTGGTCGTTTGTGGTTTCAGTTGCGGGGGCCGCGGCCTGCGCGGCCTCAGCTTTTGGGCGCGGCCCTCCCGGCGCCGGACGCTCACCTTGCGAGCCACCGCCCTGCGGGCCGCTCGGCTGCGGACGCCCACCCGCGCTACCTGCGCCTTCGCCTCCGACTCGCGCCTCAACGGGGAGCGGCTTGCCAAACACACGCCCGATCGCGTCACTCACTTCGCCCGTGTGACGCCCGAAGGCGTTCGCGAGGCCCGGCTGTTCGAACCCGATCACGAGGGTGCCGTTTTCGAAGGCGATCGGCCCTGCGGAGGCGACGAGTTGCGAGCCCGCAACCTTCGATGATTCCTTCACTGCCTCGAGTACGTCTACCCAGCGCCCTCGCACGGCCGCGAGCGCCCGGTTCGGATCTACGGCTGGCTTGCCTGCAGGACGCTCCCCCGACGGCATATCAGCGCGCTGTTCCGCCGACGCCGGTGCCCCGGCTCCCGCCGGCGTGCCCGGCTGCTGTTGTGGTTCAACTTGTCGCGGCTCCTGCCGCCCCTCAGGCACTTCTTGAGCTTGCGCCTGCCCTTGCTCTCCCGACGCCGGCGCTGCGCCTTTGGCAGGTACCGGAGTGGGCTTCGACTCGGTTTGCGGCTGAGGTATGGTGTGCTCGCGGAGTTGCGGCTGCGCCTGAGTACCGGCAGCAGGCTGCTCGCTCATACCCGGCATTGCTGGCATCGCACGGTTCTGGGGCGCAACATTCGACATCTTGCGTTGGGGCGCTTCAGCCTGAGGGCCGCCTTCGCGTGGGGTTTCCTGTGGCATGCCAACCATCGGCGCCTGGCCAGCGCCAGCCGCCTGCGCTCCGGCCGCCTGCGGCGCGCCTTGACCTTGCGCTCCCCCGCGCGCAGCCTCAGGATGCGCGGCGGCACGGGCAGCTTCCTGTGGGCTTGGCTTCTTCAAGCGCGCAAGATCAGCGGGAGGCGGCACGGCTCGCCCATGGCCACCACCCATGCCAGCGCCAGCCGCGGCACTCGCGCCAGCGGAAGCACCGGCGTCGTGTGGCGCGGCAGGCCCTTCATCCACGATCAGCCGTGCACAGAGCAGTTCGAGCTGGAGCCTGGGCGCGGTGGCGCCCACCATCTGGGAGAGCGCCTCGTTGGTCAAATCCGCACTGCGCGAGGCGCGCCCGGCGCCGAGAGCCATCGCCTGCTGGACCATGCGCGAGTATTGATCATCGGGAACCGCCACAAACACATCGCGGGCGGCCTCGCCGGTGAGCGCGATGATCATCAGATCGCGCAGGCGCTGAAGCAGATCTTCCACGAACCGGCGCGGATCGTGCCCGCTCTTGACCACGGAATCGACGACGCCGAAAAGCCCAGCGCCGTCGCGGGCGGAGATTGCGGCGACGGCGTCGTCCAACAGCGCCGCCGACGTGTAGCCGAGCAGCGCCACTGCGCGCTCATAATCAAGCCGGCCGCCAACAGAGCCGCCGATGAGCTGGTCGAGGACGGACATGGTGTCGCGCACGGAGCCAGTTCCGGCGCGCACGGCCAGGCTGAGCACCTCGCGCGGCGCCTCGATCCCCTCGTTCGCACACACTTGTGCGAGATAATCCTCAAGCTCGGTGGGCGGCACGAGCCGGAACGGGTAGTGGTGGGTGCGCGAGCGGATCGTGCCGATCACTTTTTCTGGCTCGGTGGTGGCGAAGATGAATTTCACGTGCTCGGGCGGCTCTTCGACCACTTTCAGGAGCGCGTTGAAGCCCTGGCTGGAGACCATGTGGGCCTCGTCGATAATAAAAATCTTGTAGCGATCGCGCACCGGCGCGAAGCCGGCTTGTTCGCGCAGTTCACGGGCGTCGTCCACGCCGCCGTGGGAGGCGGCGTCCAGTTCCACCACGTCCAGCGAGCCCGAGCCGTCGCGTGCGAGCTCACGGCACGAATCGCACTTCCCACACGGGGTATCCGTAGGGTACTCGACGCAGTTCAGGCAGCGCGCGAGGATACGCGCCGACGTAGTTTTTCCGCACCCGCGCGGCCCTGAAAACAGGTACGCGTGCGTGGTGCGGCCGGAGGCCAGCGCGGCCATCAGCGGCTCGGTCACGTGGGACTGCCCGATGACCTCCTGGAAAGTCTCGGGACGATAGCGACGATACAATGCGATACTCACGTGCCCTAGTCTACCGGTTGGGGTATGACAAAAAATTGTGATCACTTTCGCCGACGCCGGTGGGCGGCTCGCGCCCGCACCCCAGTTCGCGCCACACACCCCGGCTGGCTTCCGCGCTTCTAGTGAGGTCTAGCAACCAATTTTTCAAAAAGTTTTCCACACAACGCTGTTGAGCGCTCCATTTCCACAGATGAAAGACCCACACAGTTGTGGTGGCGCGAAATTGACGAATATTGATGAAGAGAACGAAATAGTTTACCCCCACTAAACTCTCAATTTACACCCCCTACATGATCTGATAAGTTAGGTGAAACATGACCAAGCCGATGAAGTACATTGCGCTTGCCCGGCTCCTCACACAAGCCGGGTTCACACGAAGACAAGGCAAGGGCGACCACGAGGTGTGGCGCAACGGAAACATCGTTGTGGTGATTACACACACGAAGTTAGTTTCACCGAAAGTAACAAAAGACGCACTCAAAGCGATTGAGAGGAGCAGAGAATGGCACAACTCACGGTGAAGGCAAATCGCTGGGCAGGCGGATGGGAACTTGAGATTAGCCCAGAACAGCATACCCAGGTGCGTCGTTTCAGCGAAGCGCGGGCCCAGGTTGTCGATTTCCTGGACACAGTCGACCCAACAACAGACCACTCGATTTGGGAGATCGTTATCGAACCCGATATGGGCCAGCTCAGCACCGAACTCAACGACGCAAGGAATGCGATGGCACAAGCGAAGTTAGCCCAGGAAACTGCAGCCACGAAGATCCGCACAGCAGTCAAAGCACTGCGCTCTGAGGGCATTTCAACTTCCGACATTGCACTGATCATGGGCGTCTCGCGGAGCCGAGTTTCGCAGCTCGTGCGCTCTTAACTCGCACACCACCACAAAGAACAGAACGGCTTCCGCCGACGCCGGTGCCCGGCTCGCGCCCGCACGCCAGCTGGCTTCCGCATACTCGGCGCACATCGCAAAGGCAAAAAGGACTCCCCACGCACCCGCCAGAGCTGACGTTTCCTTGCTGCATTCCTGCCCTGGGGAGTTACATCAGATGACGCCACGTGGGGAGTCATGGTCTACCCTACCCAAAACACACGAAAAACACCAAGCTGGGGAAGCCAGTGAACTTTGCGGGACCAGCTGGGGCCAACGCCGGACCTCAGGCTGGCGACGGCAGCGGGGCTGGCACTCCTCCCGACGCCGGGGCTGACGCTAGCTAACGCACGCTGCGCCTGTGGCGCACTACACCAGGACGTGTCGCGCGTCCCGATTTCCTTTTCTCCGCGTCAGCACGTAGGATTATTGGGCACGCCGTGGTTACGGCTTGCGTGGAGGTATCGCCTAGCGGCCTATGGCGCACGCTTGGAAAGCGTGTTGGGTGCAAGCCCTCGGGAGTTCGAATCTCCCTACCTCCGCCAAAAGCTCGGAGGCTTGATTTTCAAGCCTCCGAGCTTTTTCTTGTTTTCATTTACGCGATATCACTCTCTGCGAGGTAGTGGGCAAGCGCGGTGCGGTAGATGTCCGAGGCACTCACGCCCCGAGCACGTGCGATCTCCTTTACTTCTTGCGCGTCACTCGCAGGATATGCAACAGTTACCCGCTTCATTCCTACTGCAGATAGGTGGGATCCGACATAGACACGGTTTCCACTTGTCGGGTAGTCACCCGCTTCGTACGAGGCTGCCATCTGATCAAGATCCTGATCCGACAAACCATGCTTTTCCATAAAATCCTTGACGTTCATCTCAACTCCTCCCCAGTCCGAGCTCGATCAAAGTTTTTGTACTGGGCGGTGTCATCCCGTGATAGACGAAGAAGTAGTCGTCATCCGAATCGTACACGTAGACAAGTTCGACAAGCCGCCCGTTTCCATCGAATCCGATTGCTAACCATTCTCCGGTAGGACGTTGCTGATATCGAATCATTGAACGCATCGCTGCCTGCACGTCTGCTTCAGTCACCTCAGGGTGACGTTGCGCAATTCGAGGATGAACTCCTACAACGCTCACGAGATTCTCCTTCACCGGCTTTGCTTGAAGTTTATCTTAGAAGCAGACGTATATAAATGGGCTAGGAACGATATACCGGTGTTCACCAGCTTGCCTATTTTTGTTTGTTTTGTTTAAAACTGCCGTTTTTCGGCCCACTCCCACCGTTTCCTTTTACCGCTTGCCTGTACATGGCAAGAAAAACTTGTATCACGGGTTCTTCCGACGCCGATGCGTGGTACACACAATCACAGAGGGAGGGCCGGCGCTTTTTGCGCCGGCCCTCCGGTGTCACTTACGAGAGATTATTTTCTCTCGGGTGCTCGTGTCAGTTGTTCTCCTTGCGGCGGGTTGCGGCAACCACTGCACCAGCGGCAACCAGAACCACTGCCATTCCGCCGAGGCCGGCAACCGATGCGCCGGTGAAGGCGAGGCCGTGGCCCATGGGCTTTGCCATCGGCGCAGCCGGGGCAGCCATCGGAGCGACGACGCGGACCGGAACCTTCTTGATGACCTTGGTGCCATTCGGGAAGGTGATCTCAACCTCAACGTCGTACTTGCCAGGCTTGACATCCTTGCCCGGGGTGACGGTCAGCGAGCCGTCCGGGTTCACCTTGACCCAGCCCGGGGTCTTCGGTGTGCGGTCGAACTTGGTACCGTTCGGCAGCGGCTTGCCGTTGTCCGTCGGAGCCGGGATGGTCAGGGTCTTACCCTGCTCAACCTGGTTGTCGTTCGGGTAGGAGCCGTCCGGGATCGGAACGATCGGAGCGGCCGGGAACGTGTTCGGATCGGTGACCTTGTCGGTCTCGCCGTTCGGAACAGTCTTGCCGTTCTTGTCAACCTTGGTGTTGAGCTCCTCGCCGTCCTTCTTGCCATCACCATCGGTGTCGGGGTTGAGCGGATCGGTGTTGCCCGGCTTGCCGTCCTTGTTGAACATGTTGTCCTTGAACGGGTTCTTGTCGCCGGTCACCTCGTCACCGTCGTTGACTCCGTCCTTGTCGGTGTCGGGATCGTTCGGGTTGGTGCCGATTGTGATCTCGTCGCCGTCCTTGAGGCCGTCGCCGTCGGTGTCGGGGTTGGTCGGGTCGGTCGGCTCGTTGTTGTACTTGCCGTTCTTGTCGCCGGTCACCTCGTCACCGTCGTTGATGCCGTCACCGTCGGTGTCCTTCTTGAGCGGATCGGTGTGGTGCTTGTTGACCTCATCGCCGTCCTTCAGACCGTCACCATCGGTATCCGGGTTGTTCGGATCGGTGCCGATTGTGATCTCGTCGCCGTCCTTCAGGCCGTCACCATCGGTATCCGGGTTGAGCGGATCGGTCGGCTTGTTGCCGTACTTTCCGTTCTTGTCGCCGGTCACCTCGTCGCCGTCCTTCAGGCCATCGCCATCGGTATCCGGGTTCTTCGGGTCGGTCTTGTACTTGTTGACCTCTTCGCCGTCCTTCAGGCCGTCACCATCGGTGTCCGGGTTCATCGGGTCGGTGCCGATCTCCTTCTCCTTGTCATCCGTCAGGCCATCGCCATCGGAATCCTTGGTCGCCGGAACGAGCGGCAGTGCCGGGATCGTCACGTGAACCTTGAAGGTGTCGACGGGCTTGCCGTCCTTGTCCTTCACGGTCACGGTGATGTCGTAGCCACCCGGCTTGGTCGGATCCGGGGTCACGGTGATGTCGCCGGTCTTCGGGTCGATGGTCACCTTGGCCTTCGGATCATCCGTGGTCACGGTGGTGCCGTCGGCCGGAACGCCGCCCTTGTTCGGAACCACAACCGGGTTCTCCGGGGTGGTGCGGGTGTCGTCCCAATCGGCCGGGGCCGCCGGATCCTTGACAGTCACCGTAATGGTGGTTTCATCCTTGGAGCCGTCCGGGTAGGTCACCTGAACCGGGATCGTGTAGGTACCAGGCTTGGTGCCCTCTGGGATCACTGCGGTGACGTTACCGTCCTTGTCGATCTTCGGGGTGATGTTACCGGTGTCGCCACCCTTAGTGGTGTCAACAGCGATGCCCGAACCAGCCGGGATCTTGTCCGGGCCGTCGAAGGTGACCGGAACAGTCTCGCCAGCGTTGCCGGTACCGGTGCCCTTGCCCGGGTCGGTCACGTCAGCGGTGGTCTTCTTCGGGGTATCCGGGGTGGTCGACTTCGCGGTGACGGTCACCTGAGCGGTGACGCCCTCCGAGGACTTGTCCGGGTAGGTCACGAGAACCGGGATGTCATAGACATCTGGCTTCTGCGTGCCATCGAAGGAGATGACGCCGGTCTTCGGGTCGATCGTCACGCCTGCCGGAACCTTGTAGGTCGGATCGTCCGGGTTGGCGATCTCGAACTTGGTGTTCGGCTGCGGCTTGTCGGTCTCCTTGGCCTCCGTACCGGTCACGTCGAAGGTGATCGGATCGGTCTTCACCGGGGTGCCTTCAACCTCAGTCTTGGCTGCGGGCTCGTTCGGCTGGTACTTGTCCACGTCCTTCACAACCGGAGCGTCCTTCGGGGTGACCTTCACCGGAACGTTGACCTCGTCGGTGGTGCCGTCCGGGTAGGTGACCTTCACCGGAACGGTGTAGTCGCCAGTCTTGACGGTGCCCGGAACAGTGATCTCACCGGTGGCCGGGTCGATCGTAGCGCCCGGAACCTTGTTCGGATCGGTGATCTCGAACTTGGTCGGCTGCTGGCCATCCTTCGGAGCCGGAGCCGGGTTGGTCTCAACCTTGTCCTTGGTGGTCGGATCGTCGAACGTCGGAGCCGGAACCTTCACCGGGGTACCCTCCGGCGTGGTGGTGTCCTGCTTGTAGACCGGATCGTTCGCGCCGGTGTTGGTCGGCTTCGCCGGAACAAGGTCGGTCCACGACTGGTAGACCTTCACCGGAACGTCCACCGTGTCAGTGGTGCCATCCTTGTAGGTGACCTTCACCGGAACGGTGTAGGTGCCCGGCTTTGCGTCGGCCGGGATGGTGACGACGCCAGTGGCCGGGTCGATCGTTGCGCCCGGGATCACCTTCGGATCGGTGATCTCGAACTTGTCCACGTTCGCCTTGTCCGGGGTCAGGGAATCCGGGGTGTCGGTCGCGGTGTCGTCGAACGTGATCGCCGGAGTCTTCCCTTCCTTGCCGGTGGTCACATCGGTGTTATCAACCTTGTTCGGCTCGTACTGCTGGGCGTTGGTGGGCTGAGGATCGATCTGAGCATTGCCAACTGCGAGCGGCTTGCTGTCCTTGTCCTTGAGAGTCACCGGAACGGTGAACACGTCAGAGTTATCAGCCTTTGCGCCATCCTTCGGCTGCACGGTGAGCTCGCCGGTGTTCGGATCAACGAAGATCGTGCCCGGGGCGTTCACCTTATCCTTCGAATCAACGAGGGTGTAGCCCTCAGGAAGCTTCGCCGGATCCACCGAGAAGGTAGCGCCTTCCGGCTTGGTGCCAGCGCCATCGAGCTTGCCGTTGTAGTCAACGGTCGGCGTCACAGTGGTGGGCTTGCCCTCCGGAGCCATGGTCGGCTCGTACTTCACCGAGGTGGGGGTAGCAAGGAAGGAATCGTAACCAAGATCGGTCACGTTACCGTCCTTATCCACCATCTGCAGGGTGGCGATGTAGGAGGTCTTCGTGTCAGGTTGCACCGTGATCGGGGCATCCGTGATCGAACCATCGTTACCGATCGTGATCGGAACGATGCCGTCCGGGCCGATCTCGTCAGCCGGAACCGGCTTACCGGTGGAGTTACCAGCATCGTCGGTCGGGACCTTCTCCCACTTCACCTGATACTTGTAATCCGGGCCAAGCGGCACAATGCCGTAGGTCTGGGTGTGAGCAGTATCGCCAGGAGCGGCCGGGTTCGCACCCGAATCGTACGGGGTCACGTTGAAGTAGAGCTTCTGCGGGATCATGCCGAAGTTCAAGTTCTTCACGTACTGGCTCGCCGACTCCCAGAAGTAGGAAGCATCCGGCTCAACAGAGTTCGGACCAAAGTTCGAGTAGTTGGTAGCAATATTGTTATCGCCCGCCCAACGGGTACCCCAGAACGGGTCGGTGTAACCCGCACCAAGCCCCGGATCCGTAACCGGAGCCGCGTACATGAAGTTCCAGTTCACGTGCTTCGGAAGTGCAGTGTCCTTTACGGTGGTGATATCGCTCTTCCACGAACCGAAGTCAGCAGAAGGAGCAACCTGGCCGTACAGATCGTAGATCTTCACGTCCGGGCCGTTCGGATCGAGCTTGATCGTTGCACCATTGTCGCGGGCAAGATTCGAGTAGACTGCGGCGCCATCATCATATGCGCGAGTGTTCACAGAGTTGCCAAAGGTGCCGTTGAACTGGACGGAGTACCAGCCAGTCGGATCGGTTTCGGTCTCGATGGTCTCAGCGATCCACTTTGCCGGATCGGCCTTCACCTGCTCGTTGATCCAATCCTGGAGCTTGCGCTCGCGCTCCCAGTTCCAGCCGGACGGGCGCCAGTTCCATGCCGCCATGCTGCCGGTCTTGCCGCCGAAGATAGCTTCGTTACCATCAACGTATTCCTTGATCTGACGCAGAGCATAGTCCGAAAGGTAGGAAACCTTGATTGGGGTCTTGTACAGCGGAGCATCGTTCTTACCGAAGGCGTTGTACGAGAAGATCTGGTTCGCGTTTGCGTTACGCTGGAAGTTCCAGTAGCCGTAACCACTTGCCGAACCGTTGCCGGTACGAGAGGTATCCACCGCCTGCTTCTGGTACTTCACAGCACCAGTCACCGGGTCCTTCGCCACATCTGCCGGGAGGAACTTGGTCGCCCAGTCCTCCGCAGTCGGGCGGTCAGCAATGAGGAAGTTGACATCCGTCGCCGAGTTCGTGCCCGCGTTGAAGGAAAGAGTCTTTGAGGACGGAGAGATCAGGTTGCCCGACGTAGGAATCGGGGTGACCGTCGGGTTCAAGATCATCATCTTGCCGTCCGGAACCTCGATCCAGGTCTGGAGCTTCTCACGTACGCCATCAGCAGCGAGAACTTCAGCCTGGCCACTGAAGTGGCGCTCCACACCATTTGCATCAGTGTAGGGCTTGAGCTCGAGGCCAAAACGGCCGTCGTTGAGGGTCGTCGTCTTGTAGGTAGGCGACACGTAGGTAACAGTGCCAGCCTGGTTCTGCTCGATCCAGCGAGCGTAAACAGTCACGCCCTCGACAGGAGCGGCCTGGCCAGAATCGACCGGAGTTTTACCGTGAGTGCCACCACCGAGGTAAGCGTTTCGGTTGTACTCCTGCAGATCCGAAACCGAACCCGTCACACCATACGTCACGGCGTTCGGGGTGGGGTCAATCGTCGTATCTTGTGCATCGATGATGCTCGAGAGCGGGAGGGTCGCACCGTTGATGGTGCCGCCACCCTGGACCGTCTGGCTACCGCCGTTAGCTGCCTGCGCGTAAGCCGCCTGCGGCGCGCCGAGCACACCGAAGCCAGCACCGGCCGCGAGGCCCGTCGCTGCGATTGCAACCGCACCGAAGGCAGCCGCCGGCTTGCGCCAGAAGCGCGAAGCATTCGTATTCTTTGTTGACACGTGGTTCCTTTCTCGCAGAGGTGAAACTCTGCTCATTGGAAAGCGCGCGGAAGCGCACACCTTTACGCGTCTGCGCGGCAGGTGAGTGTTGCATTTGAGTGCCAAACACACGCCGCACGGACTTAAACCCCATTATTCTTCGTAAAACCCGGAACGGCAAGTACGTTTCATCAGACAAACTGTGAAACGAAACAAAAACTCTGGGAAATCACTGAAACCACACATGCAAAGTGCCGCACTTCACATACACCTCCCTGGAGTCGTTCTATTTTCCCAAACTCACCCACCACATAACCAGGCGCTTGACAACAACCCCACCACCGGCGTCGGGAAACTTTCAGGAAACATTCAGCAAATGGCGGGGTGGGGAGGAAAGTTGTTACTTTCCTCCCCACCCCGGCATTTGCGCGGATCAGATTGCACTGCTAGGCGCTCAGCTATCCGCCTTACGACGACGGCTCGCGGCAACCACCACGCCCGCGGCAACCAGAACCACTGCCATGCCACCCAGGCCAGCAACGCTCGCACCCGTAAACGCCAGGCCCTGCCCACTCGGCGGAGCCACATTCGTCTTCGGCATCGAGTGCTTCCCCGGGGTCTTCACGATCGGATCCACGAGCGGAGTCGAGTCGATCTCCTCCGGCTCCTGCGGCTGCGGCTGCGGCTGCGGCTGCGGCTCCGGCTGCGGAGCAATCGGGGTCGACGGGGTCAACTCCGTCCACGGAACGCTTGCCGTACCGTCGATCTCGATCTCCGGCTCGGCAGGCACCTCACCGTTGATGAACTCGTCCCCTCGGAAATCGAACTCCACCTGTGGCCTCGCAGCCTCAGGCTTCCCAACCTCGATCTCCGTGCCCGGCACCGGAGCCTCCGGCAGCGCAGGCTCGCTCGGAGCCTCGTCCGGAATCATCGTCTCCGGCTCCTCCGGCTGAGGCTCCGGCTGGGGCTCGGGCTGGGGCTCGGGCTTGGGCTCGGGCTTGGGCTCGGGCTCGGGCTCGGGCTCGGGCTCGGGCTCGGGCTTGATCGGCGTCGCCGGCGTCAACTCCTGCCACTTCGGCTCAGCAACGTTCGGGTTCGAACGCAGCTTCGCCTCGTCCAGGTCGCTCAAACCGTCGCCGTCGGTATCCGCCTTCGTCGGATCGGTCGGTTTACCGTCAAACGGGTTACGCGAGCCGTGCACCTCATCGCCGTCGTTGATGCCATCGCCGTCGGTATCGGCCTTCGTCGGGTCGGTCTGATACTTATTGACCTCGTCGCCGTCCTTCAGGCCGTCGCCGTCAGTATCCGCCTTGTTCGGGTCGGTACCCAGCTCGAGCTCCTTGCTGTTAGGCAGACCGTCGCCGTCGTCGTCGCCGTTCAGGTCGTACTCGGGCAGGGCCGGCTCGCTCGGAGCGTCGCCCGGGATCACGAACGGCGCCTCCACCGTCACCTCAAGCGTGGCTTCCTTGGTGGTGCCATCAGCAAACTTTGCCACCACCGGCACCTGGAAGATGCCTGGCGTCTGGTCTGGCCCAGCCTGCACGATCACAGTGCCCGACGTCGGATCAACCGTGACGAGCGAGCCCTGCTTCGGGTTCTTCAACTCGAAGGTCGCGTCGCGCGGATCCTGCTTGGCAAGCGGTACCGTCACAGCCTCGCCGCCGCGCTCCACCTTCACCGGCGGGTACGCGAGCTGCGTATCCGGAGTCAGCGGATCAGTGCCCGCCTTCGCCTCGGCCCCATCGGTGTAGCCGTCGCCATCCGAATCCCTGTGGAGCGGGTCGGTGGGCTTGTTGCCGAACGGGTTCTTCGCACCGGTTACTTCGTCACCATCGTTGACGCCGTCGCCGTCAGTATCGGCCTTGTTCGGATTGGTGCGGTGCTTCGCTTCGTCGAGATCGCTCAGGCCGTCACCGTCCGAATCCGCCTTCGTCGGGTCGGTCGGCTGGCCGTCGAACGGGTTACGCGCGCCAGAGACTTCGTCGCCATCGTTGATGCCGTCACCGTCAGTATCGGCAACCTTCGGCTTCGTGTGGTACTTATTCACCTCGTCGCCGTCGGAGAGCCCGTCACCGTCAGTATCGCGCTTAAGCGGATCCGTGCCGTGGGTTAGCTCATCGCCGTCCTTCAGGCCATCCTTATCGGTATCCGGGTCACGCGGATTGGTGTGATGCTTGTTGATCTCATCACCGTCGTTAATACCGTCATCGTCGGTATCCGCCTTGTTCGGGTCGGTGCCGAGCTGCTTCTCCTGATCGTCGGAGATGCCATCACCGTCGGTGTCCTTGGTTGCCGGCACGAGCGGCAACGCACGCTTGTTCACGTGCACGGTGATCGTATCGACAACTGTTCCGTCGCGCTTAACCGTCACGACGACGTCGTACTCGCCGTCCTTCGTCGGGTCGGTGGTCACCGTGATATCGCCGGTGGCGTCGTCGATCGTGAGCTTCGCGCTCGGATCGTTCGCCGTCACCTCAGTGCCGGTAGCCGGATCATCACTCGAATTGTTAACGATGGTGACCGACTTGCCCGGCAGGATCGGCGCCGGATCATCCCAGTTCGCCTTTTCCTTCACCGTGATGGTGACGTTGCTTCCCTCGGAGGTTCCGTCTGGGTAGGTCACCAGAACCGGCACGTCGTAGGTTCCAGCTGGCGTGGTGGGCGCAACCGTGATGACGCCGGTGGCCGGGTCGATCGTGACGCCTTCCGGTGCCTTGTATGTTAGTTCCGCTGGGTTCTCGAGGGAGAACTTCGTGGTCTTGTCACCTTGCGTCGGGGCAGGCTCCGTCTCGACGACGTCGGGCGTGAGCTGCTTATCGAAGGTGATCTCCGGCGTCGTCGCACCGTCACCCGTGAACGTGGTGACGTCGCCCGGGAAGTTCGGCTGGTAGAACTTCTCATCGGCAATGCGATCTGCCTGACCAATTTCCGTCCACGGCACCGTCACCTGCTTGTAGACGAAGGTGACCTCGCGTTCGGTGCCGTACTTCTCGATCACCGGATTCTCGCCGTCCGCAACCTTGGTCCACTCGTACTTCTGGCCGCCGAACTCGACGGTGCCGAAGTTAGCGTCACCGGCCACAACCTTGCCGAAGTCAAAGTTGCCGGTGGTGCCGTCCAGGTAGCTCTGCAGCACGCCCAGGTCAGTGTAGATACTCAGAGTCTTGGAACCGATCGGGTTGCCCTTCTCGTCCACGAACTTCAGCGTGACTGGCTGAACCTCAACCGAATCCTCGATGCCGTTGTTGTTGGCATCGACGAAGTAGCCGAAGTTGTTATTCAGCGATTCCTTGGCCGCTAGCGTGACGTCGAGCGAACCGGTATTGCCCTGCGTCGCCGTCGCACCCTTCGGCAGGGTGTTCGGATCCACGGTGACGGTGTAGTCGCCGTACGGGGTGCTAGCGAACTGGTACGGGGAGTGGGTCTTAGCCTTGCGAGCCTGGCCGTCCTTGCCCTTAACCTCGTCGCCCGGATTGCCGTGCTTGGAGTTCTTGCCGTGCTTCAGGCCCAGCTCGACGTCGGAGATCTGCTTCTCGGAATCCTGCCACTGGCCGTCCTTGTTGACGTCGTGGAAGACCTTGCCCTGGATCAAGCCGGTGCCAATCACGGTGACCTCAACGAGTGCGCCATCTGCGGAGCCGTCAGCGTAGGTGACCTTCAGCGGCACCAGGTAGGTGCCCGGCTCGGTGTTGGCAGGAACCGTAACCTCGCCGGTCTTGTCGTTCACCTTAAAGGTGTCGATCACACCCTTCTGCTTAGCATCGACAGCGTTCGCATCGACAGCGAAAGCATCCTTGTTAGCGAGCTTGACCTCCTTGGTCGCGACGTCCTGCTTATCCTTGAGGAACGTGATCGGCTCCGAGGTGACGTCGGCATCGTTGGTACCTTCGATCTTCGTGCCGTTCGCATCGTAGCGCTGGGCGTCCGTACCGCCGTCGGCAGCGACCTTGTCCTTGTCCTCGGCCGGAGTGTTCGGGTACTTGTCGTCCTCGTCCTTCACACCATCGCCGTCGGAATCCTTGATCACCTTTGAGGTGTCAATCTTCGAAGCCGGGATGTTCCCGCCATCCTTCGGGTCCGACCCCGCGGTCGTCTCATCAGAATCAGACACCTTGTCGTTGTCATCATCGTCATCACCAGTGAAGCCTTCACCTGGGTTATCCAAGTCGGTCTTGCCGTCGTTATCAGTATCCAGATAGAACGTGGCGGTCACATTATCGGTGGCAGCCTTGCCAGCTGGATAGGTAACTACCACCGGCACTTCCAGCTTCTCCTGGTCTGCGCCGTCCTTACCAGCTTCGGCAACCTTCACGGTCACCTTACCGGTGGATTCGTCCACGCTAACCTCGTACCCCTTCGGGGCATTCCAGTCGGCCTTCTTGGCATACTTGGTGCCAGCTGGTGCCTGATCGCCTTCCACAGTCGGGGTAGATTCGGCGGTCTTGCCTGCGCCAGCAATCATCGGCTTGTAGGAAGGCGTTGGATCCACCTGGCCCACGGTAATTGTGAAGGTCTTCGTGGTCTCCTTGCCATCCGGGTTAGTAGCAGTGACCTTGACTTCCTTGGTCTCCACCTTCGTGGGAGTACCGGTAATCTTGCCGCCCTCGAACTTCAGGCCATCCGGCAGGTTCTCCACCTTCACGTCGCCGCCAGCCACAATCACCGGGATATCGTTGATTGGCTGATCAACCTTGGTGTTGAGATCCTTGATGTCCTCAACCGTGGCATCCGGCTTCGGGTTGTTCTTCACCGTGAAGTCGAACTCAACCGTATCAGTGGTGTTGTCCGGGTAGGTGATCGTCACCTTGACCTTCGAGGTCTGATCAGCGTTATTCACCGAAACCGGATCGCCAGTAATCTTGCCGGTATTCTTATCCATCGTGACGCCGCTCGGCAGACCATCGGCTGTGTAGGTAACCTTCTTGTCGCCAAGGTTCGAAATCTCGATCGGATTATCTACCGAGATTTCTTTCTCTTCGTCAACGGTCACATTAGTTGCCGAAGGGTTGTAACGCTGCGCGTCCGTACCACCGTCGGTAGCGACCTTGTCCTTGTCAGCCGCAGGCGTGTTCGGGAACTTGTCATCGACGTCGGGCACGCCGTCGTGGTCCGAATCCGCGTTCACGGTGAACTTGGCGTCCGCCGTCACCGGATCGGTGAAGCCCGGAACCGTCATGATGACCGGGATCGAGACGTCGCCCTTCGGCTCGGCGTCCTTCGGAGTGAAGGTGACCGCGCCGGTTTCAGGATCAAGCTGCACCTCGCTGGCGTCGACTCCGGCCGGGAGCTCGCCGAGCTTGAACTCGGTCTTCTCAGGCTTCGTGCCGTCGCCGTCGAGCTTGCCGTTGAAGTCCGCCGTCGGCACAACGGCGGTAGACGCCTTCCCCTCAGTGACAGGGGTCCCCTTGGCAGGGAAGGTGAGAGTCAGCGTCGGCTTGGAAGTCTCCACCTCCACAGGTGCGCCGTCTTGAGTACCGTCGGCGTATGTCACCCTCACGGGCACCGGGTAAGCAGTGCCCGGCACGGTGGAACCAGCCGGAACTGTCACCACGCCAGTTGCCGGATCGATCGTGAACTTTTCGATCACGGACTTCTGAGCGGGATCTTTGATAGCGTCCAGGTCAATTGTGAAGGCCTTATCCTTCGCGAGCGGAACGTCTTCCGGCTTTACACCTCCCCCATCACGGTCGATGAAGCTAATCGGCTCGGACTTATTCTCGACGTCGTAGGTACCATTTACCTTCTTCCCGCTCGTATCGAAACGCTCGGTGTCTGTCGGGACGTCAGTGACTTCAAACTCGACCTGGACCGTGTCGGTGGAGCCGTCCGTGTACTCGATGGTCACGGTAGCGTACTTCGTCTCGCCGTCCGGGCCGACCTTCGGCGCGGTACCAGTGATTTCGCCGGTAGCAGGATCGATGTTCAGGCCGCCAGGCTGGCCAGCGATCGTGTACTTGGCCACCTGCTTGGTATCATCGATACCCTTGATAGGGGAGACCTTAACCTGCTCCCCCTCCTTGACAGTGACCTTCTCAGCGGTCGGGTTCACGCCGTCCGTGATGGTGGACAGGACGAACTTGGCCTCGATCTTGTCCTCGTCAGCTTTGCCGTCCGGGTAGGTGACGGCGACCGGCACGGTCACGTTCTTTGCCGGGGTATTCCCAGCAACCTTGCCCGGCTTCGCGGTGATCTCACCGGTGGACTCGTCGATCTCGAAGGTCCAGCCGTCCTTAGTCTTATCGGAATCGGCGATGGTGTACTTCGCGCCAGCAGGCGCCTTGTCGCCTTCAACAGTGACGGCAGACTTCTGCTCGCCACCGGTGGGGACAGTGACCTCATCCTTGTACGCAGGCTGCGGGTCCAGCTTGGTGACGGCGATGGTGAAGGTCTTTTTCGTTTCCTTGCCGTCCGGGTTGGTGGCAGTGACGGTCACCGTGGCCGGGGTGTCCGTGACCTTGGTCGGAGTACCGGTGATCTTTCCGTCCTTGTACTCCAGGCCATCCGGCAGGCCGGTGACTTTCACGTCCCCGCCGGTGGCGGTCACGGAGATGTCCTTGATCGGCTCATCCACCTTGGTGGTCACATTATCGATGTTCTCCACCGTAGCATCCGGCTTCGCAATGTTCTTGACGGTGAAGTCAAACTTCACGTCTTCCTTGGTACCGTCCGGATAGGTGACGGTGACCGTAACCGGGAACTTCTTGTCCTCGTTATCGGCGGTGATGGCCGGGCCAGTGATTTCACCGGTCTTCGGGTCCATCTGTACACCCTCAGGCAATCCCTTGGCTCCGTAAGTGACCTCGCCGACCTTCTTGCCCTCCTTGGAATCCGGGATCTTCACCGGGTTCGGAGCCTTGATCGGTTTTTCCTCGTCAACACTGACAGCATCAGCAGTCGGCTCGAAGCGTTGCTTGTCTGTGCCGCCGTCAGTCGGGTCGACCTTATCCTTGTCTTCGGCCGGGGTATCCGGGTACTCGTCTTTATCATCCGGCACGCCGTCGCCGTCGGCGTCAGCGAGAACCTTCACCGGCACGAGAACAGTATCAACCGAGCCGTCCTTGTAGGTCACCTTCACCGGGATCTGGTACTCGCCGGCCGGAGTGGTGGCGTCCAGCTTTACCCCACCCGTGCTCGGGTCAATGGTCACGTGCGCACCGTCCGGCAGCTTCGCGCCCGTGTTGTCCTTATCGAGGACGAACGGCGAATCTTCCTTCAGTTCCGGCTTCGGATTCAGCGCCTCCTCAGTACCAGGCTTGACGAAGGTGGGCAGGATACCATCCTTGGCCTTGCCCTGCACGATCGGGTCCACGCCCGGGTACTTCAGGTCCGCAGTACCGGTGATAGATTCGGTGATGACCAGCGGCACGACGTCGGTGACTTCCTTGGTCTCCACCGCCTTCGGATCAGCCTCGGTGGGCGCCGGGCGGGTGAGGGTGTACTTCACCGTCACGTTCGGCTTTTCCTCGGAGACATCCGTGGTGGCATCTTCCGGCCTGCCGGTGATTGTGCCGCCCTTATACGTCAGCCCCTTGGGCAGCCCCTCAACGGACGTAATCTTGCCAAGCTTCCAGTCGGTCTCCTCGAAACCGGTGGGCTTGACTTCCTTATTGTAGTCCAGGCCAGTCTTGCCCTCGGCCAATGGGGTGTCAGTGACCATGATCTGGTGCTCGTCAGCGCGCGAGACCTTCCACGACTTGCCAGTTTCCACCGGGTTGGCGATCTCAATGTCGTAGGTAGCGACCACGTTGTACACGCCCGGCTTTGTCGGGGTGCCGGTGAGCTTACCCTTGTCATCCGCCTGCACGCCCTCAGGCAGGCCGGCCACCTTGAAGTTTGTGACCTTCAGGTCATCCTTCGGGTCATCCGGGGTGCCGGCGTCCGTCTTCGGGTAGATCGACGGCGCCTTCGCGGCGTCCTCGCCATCGTACTTGTCCCCCACCGAGCCGTCCTTCAGCGGCCTGGGTACGATTGCAAGGAAGCTGTCCGATGCCAGAGCGTTGCCGTTGCCGTTGCCATCCTCCACGTAGAGGGTGGCCGTGTAGAGCGTGTCTTCCTTCAGATCCTTCGGCACGTCATAGGCCGCCACCTGATCCAGGGTGAAGTTCGCGTTTGGCTTCAGGTTCTCATACGCAGCGACCTCTTCACCCTTAGGGTCCGTCCACACCACGCGGTAGGTCAGGTTCTTCGAGGTTAGCAGGCCACTGGCAAAAGTCTTCGCAACGTCCCCCCGGGAGGCCGGGTAAAGCTGCGAATCGTAGTTGGTCACGTTGAACGTCATCGGTGCCGGCGACAGGATGATGTTCATGTTGCGCTGGTAGGACGTGGTTTGGAAAGAGAGCGCCGAATGCGTCCAATCAAACCCACCCCAATCATACTTCTCAGCACCATTCATCCAGCGCTGAAACTGCCACGGGGACTGCACACCAATGTTGTCCGTGAGGTTCACCACCCCCACGTACATCCAGTCAAGGTTGATGTGCTTAGAGCCGGTATTGCCCTTCAGCCACGAGCCCTCACTGTAAGAGGTAGCCGTCTTATGGAACCACTGTGAACCAACGATTCCCTTGCTATCCCACGAGTTTCCATATAAGCCCTTGAAGTAGAGCGTGTAGCCGCCGTTCTTCTCGGACAGCGTATGCACGGTTTCTGCGATCCAGGTGGGATCCTTCTTGATGTTGTCACTGATCCAGTCCTGCAGCTTGTTCTCGTAGTACGGGGTCCAGCCATTTCCGCGCAGGGTCACACCCTTGAAGGCCGGGTCACTTTTCACATAGTTATGAATCGCAGCCACTGCCTCATCTGACAGGTAGGAGCCAACGATCTCCTGCCCCTCGAGCATCAGGTCCTTCTGTGTCTGAGCAGTGTTGATTTCGGAAAACATATTGGAGCTGGCCGCCTGGTTACGGAAGCCGGCGTTCCAGAACACTGTGCCGGAGATAGAGCCATCGAAACCATCACCTTGGTTTCCTTCGTTCGGACCAATAGGCACCGGGGAGTTCTTGATCTGGGAGGAGGTGTAGGACTCCACCCACTTGTCCTTGGGCAGCATCAGCTCGCGGTTCGGCTGGTTCTCCACATAGTTGAACCACAGGTCGGAAACACTATGCCTGTTTCCATCCCAGGTGGGGTTGTAGGAGCCGGTCACGCCGGCCATCGCGTCCGGTGCCCAGCCGGAGGCGTACTGGTTCACCAGGCGATACTTGGATCCGTCCGGGGCCTCCGCCCACAGACGGATCTGCTCGCGCCAGCCGAGGTAGGAGGGGTTACCACCTACGTCACGAATCGCGGAGCCGCCGGTACCCGCCGTCATCTGAGCATCAAAGTAGCGCACGCGGTCCTTGGAATCGTAGAACGGCTTCATATCAATAACGAAGCGCCCGTCCTTATCCACGGTGGTCATGTACACCGGCGAGTACGTGGTGGCGTCCTTTCCATCCTCGGTAGCCTCGCGGCCCTCGCGCCACTGGGCATACACCTTCGTGCCAGGCAGCGGCTGCTTGTACTTAATACCGGTGTTGGAGTTTGCGGAAGATTGAATTACGTTCACGTTGCCGGAGAGCGTGAACGGCGCACCGTAGATACCGGTGGACTCAATGGCACCGCCGTTGGTCTGCAGATCCCCCGGAATCTGGTTGTCCAGCTTCGTGGATTTCGGAGCCGCGGCTACCTGTGCGTCTCCCGACTGCGCAGTCGCACCCGACGTCGGCGCCTCCTGTGCCACCGCCGGAACTGCGCCCGCCAGGATTCCCGACGTCGCTACAGCCACCGCGCCGAACGCCGCCGCCGGCTTTCGCCAAAAATGATTACGCCCATTCTGGGCAGAGCCATGACGTGGAGTCATCGCGATCCTTCCCCACCTTCCACTCTGCCGCACCGGGCGAGGGAGTATTATTCGTGCATGCGTTTTGCCGATACGTTGTACCGCTACGGCAATCAGAACAATTATGGGAGAAATCTGGGCAAAACACAGTCATCCCCTGGTAGTAACCCAACTGCACGGCCCAGTTTCCCCAAAAATACAGACCTCTACCCAATATGGCGTTCGTCACTGTCGCCAAAAACGAGTGTGGCGGCGAACCCTTCGGCTCACCGCCACACCCACGCCTAGCTCCACATACTAGGCACACCACGTGTCAGTGGTAGTTATTCAGTTGTTCTCCAGCTCGGTCCACGGAACGCTAGCAACATTCGGGTCCGTCTTGGAGTCGTCAGCCTTCGGATCGTCGGTCGCTACCGTCGCGCCCTCAGCGGGAGCGCCACCAGCGTTCTTCGACACCACCGGCTTACCCGGGAACGTGGACGTATCGCCCCACGACGCCGGTGCTACCGGATCCACCACGGTCACGGTGATCGTGGTCTTATCGGACTCCTTCGACTGATCCGGGTAGGTAACCTGCACCGGGATCGTGTAGGTACCCGGCTTCGTACCAGCCGGGATCACTGCAGTGACCTTGCCTGTGGTATCGATCTTCGGCGTGACACCCGACTTGTCGGTACCCGCAACAGCGATACCGGAACCAGCCGGGATCGCGTCCGGGCCGCCGAACACGATGTCGACAGTCTCGCCAGCCTTGCCAGCGCCCTTGCCGTTACCCGGAGTCGTCACCTCGTCGGTGGTTGTCTTCGGCTCGGGCTTCGGCGTCGGGACGCCCACCGACGTCGGGACGCCCACCGACGTCGGGAATCCCGCCAACGTCGGGACTCCCGTGCACAACTCCGTCAATCCAGCCAGGCGTTGCTCCATACGCAACGCCTCACCCAACTGATTGAGTTACGCACACACAAAACACGCGAAGAATGCGCCACCGGCGCAATACACGGTAAATTGGGAGGGTGAACGTCGAAATTTCCGCACGCCAGCGCTACCAGCAGCAACTACAACGCCGCCAAACGGTCGTGTTTGGTTCAATCCTCTCCGCCATGGTGGCCCTCCTCCTGCTCGGCGCCGTCTTCTGGACCGGCCTCACCCCATTCCCCTTCGACCCCGGATTCTCTGCGCCAGCGAAGCCCATCAGCACCCCGTGCCCCACCGGAACCAAACCGGTGGACCCCAAGACCATCACCGCGCAGGTCTACAACTCCACCACGCGCACCGGCCTCGCCGGCACCGCCGCGAAAAACCTGCAGGCCAACGGCGTCACTGTTACGGAAAGCAGCAACTGGTCCGGGCGCGCACTCGAGCCATCTGCAACAATCTTCGCCGGCGCCGGCGGGATCGACTCCGCCTACACGCTGCGCGCATTCTTCCCCGGGTCCACCGTGCAATTCGACGCCACCCAGACCAACGACTCCGTCTACGTAGTGCTCGGAACCGACGAAAAAGACATGGTCGCAAAGCCAACAGCCGAACAGTACGCTACAGCCATGCAACCTATCGAAGGATGCCAGGCCGTGAAGTCCGTGGGCGACAGCAAGTAACGCTCACCCGGATTGGCAGTGGGGAGCGGGCCAGTATGGCCCGCTCCCCACTTACTTTTCAAGGGGATACGGAAACATCTCCCGAACTATGCCCATCTGAAATGTTCGGCTTTAGAGCTTTCACATAAGCACCTCTAATGGTTAGAATAATGGCCATAATATTTGTTTATGGATCAGATTCAAGCCATAGGGGGGGGAGAATATGAGTGGCTATAATATTGACCGAGAACTCATCGAACTCGGCACGAACATTCGCAACTGGCGCATGATCCTCGGCGTCACCGCACAGCAGCTCAGCGAGCGCGGAAACATCTCCCGATCCACACTAAGAAAAATCGAAAACGGAGATCCCGGCGTCTCCTTCAACTCCGTTGCCCAAGCCCTCCGCGGGCTCGGGCTCCTCCGCACTGTCGTCGACTCCACCGATCCCCTCACCACCGATATCGGCCGGCTCCGCGCAGACCGCCTCAACCGGAAGCGAGCATAAATGAACCACTACGAAGTCTGTGAAGGAAACACCGTCGTCGGAGACGCCTACTTCACTCGATCACGTCACTCGATCTCAACAACGTTCCTGTATCGCCCCGATTACCTTGCCAACGCAACACTAGCCATCGACCCCACTCTCCCACTCGTTACCGGGGCACAATACACCCCTGGGCTACCAGGAGCATTCGCGGACTCGGCACCCGACCGATGGGGGCGTCACCTCGTTGACAAAGCCGAACGTGCCAAAGCCAGAGAAGAAAAACGCTCCCCGCGCACACTCGACGAACTCGACTACCTGCTCGGCGTCAGCGACGATGTGCGTCAAGGATCGCTGCGCTTCCGAGAACCCGGGAAAGCATTCCTCGGGCCAAACTCCACAGTCCCACCGCTCATCGAACTCCCCAAACTCTTACACGCAGCCCAATCGGTGGACTCCGACGACTCGATCGCAGCCATCAAATTTCTTCTCGACACCGGCACCACAGGCTTGGGCGGAGCACGCCCCAAAGCCGCCATCCAAATGGAAGACGGCACATTAGCCCTTGCAAAATTCCCCTATCACTCCGATTCATGGGACGTGATGGCCTGGGAGGCACTCGCGCTCACACTCATGGAAAACGCCGGAATTCGAGTGCCCACGTTCCAGCTCGTTGAAGTGGGGGAAGCCCACGCACTCGTCCTTCAACGGTTCGACAGGGCGTTTTCTGCGCGCATCGGATACCTCTCCGTAATGAGCGCCCTCGGTGCACACGACGGAGACCACCGCGACTACCTTGATATCGCAGACGCCATCAGAGATCTCTCTGTTGTACCTCACCTTGATCTGCACGAACTTTACACGCGGCTCGCGTTCTTCGTAGCAATCGGGAACACCGACGATCACTTACGCAACCACGGTTTCCTACACACCGATGACCTCAGCAAGCGCGACGGCTGGACACTCAGCCCAGCATTCGACATCAACCCCAACCCGGCGCCCGGCGCCCGGCGTGCCACAACGATTCTCGGGGCGGACAGCGCTCCAGACGAGGCACAAGCACTGCGCGAGTTCGGGAGCGCGTGCGATCTTGATGCGGACACAGCTCGAGATATTGTACGCAGTGTTTTTGCTGCCGTTCAGGTGTGGGAAGTGGCGGCAACACAGCTTGGGATCCATTCATCGGAACGTAATGAGTTCCGGGAAATGTTTGTGGGACGTGCCGATGCGCTTCGGGAGGCGTTCGGGCTTTAAAAGCGAACTTGGAGGCCGGCGGCGCGGGCGGGGCCTTATAGCTCGTCTGGTGCGCGGAAACCGAGTGTACTCAGGGGGCCGGCACGCCATTGTGCCGGCCCCGCTTACCGTTTCATTGCCCTACGCCTCACGCTCAGCGGGCCGCCGGGCGCGGATGCTTCGGGTTAATGTGCGGGGCGTCGCCTTCCAGCTCACTACCCGCAGGCGCCGACGCCGGGCTGGCCGACTCGATCGACGTCCCGCGCCAGCGCGAAAGCGCACGCATCACGTGATAGATGATGATCGCGCCGAAGGAACCCATCGCGATACCCTCGAACGTCATGCCGTTCACCACCAGTGTGTAGTTCGCAATCGCCATCACCATCGCAACCGCCGCCGTATTCAGGTTCACCGGATCCGAGAAATCCACACGGTTCTGCACCCAAATGCGGATGCCGAGCATGCCGATCATGCCGTACAGCACGGTGGCCGCGCCGCCCAGCACGCCCGGCGGGATCGTCGCGATCAGAACGCCGAACTTCGGGAGCATCGACAGCACCAACGCAAACAGCGCCGCCACCACGTAGGCAACCGTAGAGTAGACGCGGGTCGCGGCCATCACGCCGATGTTCTCCGCGTATGTGGTGGTGCCGGAACCGCCGCCAACGCCGGCGATCGCCGTCGAGATGCCGTCGGCGAAGAGCGCACGGCCGGTAACGTCGTCGAGATTCTGGCCCGTCATCGCGGAAACCGACTTCACGTGTCCAACGTTCTCGGCGATCAGCACCAGTACCACCGGGACAAACAAGCCAAGCAGCGTGAAATCGAACGCCGGCGCATGGAAGTGCGGGATACCCACCAGCGGCGCCTTCCCGATCGCCGAGAAATCCACCTCACCCTGCGCGACGGCGGCAATGTAGCCAACCGCAACGCCAATCAGGATCGACAGGCGGCCAACGATGCCCTTGAACAGCACCGTCACCAGCAGGATCGCCACAATCGTGACCGTGGCCGTGACCGGCGCTGCCTTCACGTTATTCCACGCCGCCGGAGCCAAGTTGAAACCAATCAGGGCAACGATTGCTCCGGTGACCACCGGGGGCATCAGGCGGTCAATCCAGCCCGAGCCCGCGAAGTGAACAATTACGCCAATCACCGCGAGGGTCAGACCCACCGCAATGATTCCGCCCGAAGCGAGAGCAGCCTTCGCCGGATCCAGCGGCGCACCGCCGTTTGCCACATAACCCGTGACCGCGCCGATCGGCGCAAGTAAAGCGAAGGACGACCCCAAATAGCTTGGGAGCCGTCCTTGAGTAATACCAATGAAAAGCAACGTTCCAACGCCGGTGAAGAAAAGCGTTGTTGCCGGATCGAAACCGGTGAGCAGAGGAACGAGGAACGTTGCACCGAACATTGCAACCACGTGCTGGGCGCCGATGCCGATTGTGATCGGCCAGCTCAAACGCTCATTCGGCAACACCACCTCCCCGGGAGCAATAGAAGTGCCGTTACCGTGAAGTTTCCAACCGAAACTCATTGCGTCTCCTTTGTGAGATTCCACAGGGACACCAGATGGTGTTCGGGAGATCATCGTATGTGCCCGCCCGCCTTCCGGACAAATTCGCTGGTTGTTACGTTCACCATGTGAGACGGCGGGCGCCACCTCATGTGTGACGCCCGCCAGCCCCTCAAGATCGGATTACTCGGCGCGGTAGGCTACCGTAAACACCTCGGCGACAATCTCGTCTGATTCCTTAAACTGGCGGCCCAGCATATCTGCCACCATTCCGAAGAAATCGCGGTGATCCTCCTGCCACTTCGCCAGATCCGGCTGGCCCTCGGCCTCGGCAATATCAGCGCCAACTTCCGAGAACGGCAGAACGTCCACACGCTCGTTCGAGAGCAACGCGCGCGGACGGCCCGCACCATCAAGCATGATCGCGAACTCGCCGACCTTCGGCAGCGCAACCCCCTCAGCCTCGTATTCGGGCTTGTAGCTCACGGTTGCGCGCTTCTTGCCAGCAAGCACGAGCTCCGCCGCCTCGTCTGCCTGCTCCGGCGTGGAACCGAAAGCGAATGCCGGCGGACGCAAAGACGCAAGATCATCCTGCCCAGTGAACCCTGCCACCGGCTCGATACGCATATGGGTGACAGCGTTGCGCCAGAAAGCATCGAGATTTTCTTCGGTCGGTTCAACGGCCTCGCTCATTTTTCCTTCTTCCATTCTTCGATGTGCGAACCTTGACGATCCATCACGTTCATCATCCAGTTTGTAGTCAACACGCGAACCACACCAGATGCAAGCAGAAGCCCACCGCCGACCAGCGACAGCCCGGCACGCTTGCCCTTCTGCTTTCGCCCGATCCCGTGGGCGATCAGCGCGCCACCGAGAGCAGACTCTGCCGCCGCCATCACGCCTGGCACCCATGGCCGCTCAACTGTGAGCTTGCGAAGCGTGTTCATCACGGACGAATCGATCGCCCCCTCTCCTGCGAGCTCCCACGCCACGGTTTCTTCGAAAGCATGCGTACCCGGGCTGGGTTCGAATACGCGAACACCAAGCGCTTCGAGTGGCGCGCCTTCCACCAGCACTTCGATATATTCCTCGCTCAGACCAAGCGCACGAATAAACGCTGATGCGCCACGTTCGGCAGGCTCGAGGAGCGCCGAACGCACATCCTTAAACGACGCCGACACCGCATCCGCAACCGCCATCCGCGCCACGGCTCCGGCGCCCAGCTCGTCGTGGGCGAACAGGGCCGCCGGCCCTTTCGGCTCCGCCGCGATCCACTCCACGAGCGGCAATTCGCCTTCCCAGCGCCAACGCAGACGCACGTTATCGCGCTTGATGAACAGTTTCGCAGCACCCTCCACCGGCACCGTGAGCGCAATCATCACACTCGGCCGCGGCAACGCCACACGCCCGAGATTAAACCGATCACGCGCCACAAGCACCCGCAGATCGCCCAATTTCGACACGGCGATCGGCTGCGCCTCCGCGGCGGCGAGCACCGGCATTTCGCTCATTGGCACGTCCGCGAGCACGAGGCTCGGACCGCTCTCCCCCGCGAGCGCGGCGAGCGTGGCCGCGTCCGGAGTGGGCGGAGTGAGCACCGAATCAGACGTCGGAATTGTATCCACCGACGCCGGTTCCGCCGGGTTCACGAACTGGGCTTCGCCCACACCGCGCTCCCCCGACGCCGGTGCGCCAGTTGCTGCTCCGTTCGGCTCGTCCATTTCCATGGCTTCTTCAAAGAAAGGATCGAGATCCTCGTCTGTGACAAATACCGACCCGAGATCGATCTCTCCATGAAGCACCGCACCATCGAGCTCCACCGAAACTTTGCGCAACACACGCTGCATCTCTTCAGCGAGCTCGTGAACGCCACGGCCGCGGAACACCTCGCCGTCCTCATCAAGTGTGGCGACGCGACGCCGGCGACCCGCGATAGCGACCTCGAAATCGTAACCGAAGTCATCGTCGGCACGGCCACGTGCAATAATTCGCTCGTCCGCAAAAAACTTCTCAATGTCGGCATCCGATACGAGTTCCGGATCGAGCCTTTGAATATGCCCACTCACGGGCCTCCAAAACGCCATGACTCCTCCTTGAATCAGTTTCTTACTTCGAGCGTAGTTGATCGATCTGGTAGAGCGCGATTCCTGTAGCGACGGAAGCGTTGAGCGATTCCATCTCAGACGCAATCGGGATCTGAGCAATCGCATCGCATGTTTCGCGAACCAGGCGCGACAGACCAGCCCCCTCCGAGCCGGTGACCAGCACCAGCGGCACATCCGCCAGCGAGAGGGTCGGGATATTCTCCTCACCACCGCCAGCCAGGCCAACCACAAAGTAACCCTGCGACTTCAGCTCCTCCAGCGCACGAACCAGGTTCGTCACGCGCGCAACCGGCACGCGCGCAGCAGCACCCGCACTCACCTTCCACGCGGTGGCGTTCACGCGCGCACTGCGACGCTCCGTAATCAGCACTCCATCCGCACGGAACGCCGACGCCGAACGCAACACCGCTCCAAGATTGTGTGGGTCCGTCACGGAATCCAGTGCAACGATCAGGCCCGGGCGGCCCGATTCCGCTCCGCGTTCCACAAGATCCTCAAGATCCGCGTACTCGTGCTCCGGCACCTCGATCGCGATGCCCTGATGCACCTGGCCGTCTGTCATCTTGTCGAGCTCGGTACGCGACACGTCCACCAGCGCCACCCCGCGCTCCATCGCGGCCTGCGCCACTTCCGTCACGCGCGGATCGTTCGACATCGACGACACAATGAACACGCGCTCGAACGGGATCCCGCTCGCCACAGCCTCCGCCACCGGGTTACGGCCAGAAACCAGCTCAAACCCCTCCGGCGTGTGCAAGAAACCACGAAGCTTCGGGCCGGCCGCACGCTTCGCACGCGCCTCGGCCTCCTGCTTGCGCTTGTACGCTACGTGATAGGTACGATCCTCCGCTTTCGGCGTCGGCCCCTTGCCTTCCAGCCCGCGACGGCGCTGGCCCCCCGAGCCAACCCCACGGGAACCCTTCTTCGCACCTTTACGAACAGCGCCGGGGCGCCCTCTACCCTGACCAGCCATACTTACTCTCCCAACTTCCAGGTGGCGCCATCCGCCGAATCTGCAACAGTAATACCAGCGCCAGCAAGCAGATCACGCATCGCATCTGCCGTGGCCCAATCCTTTTCCGCGCGAGCCGCCGCGCGCTTGTCCAAAACATCCTTCACCAAGGTATCGAGCGCCCTCATCGCGACCGAACCCTCACCCTCACCGCCACGCCACTGAGGCGAAAGCGGATCCAACCCGAGCACATCAAGCATCGAACGCACCAGCAGCTGCTCAGCGCGAACCGCCTCCAGTTCCCCAGCCGCGAGTGCCGAATTACCACGCTTCACATGCTCATGGATCACCGCGAGCGCGGCCGAAACATTCACATCATCATCCATCGCCGCCGCGAACTCCGCCGGAAGATCCGCCGGGGCCAACGCCAGCTCGCCCGCCGGCACTTCGCCCACAGCATCCGCCGCACGCTCCACGAAACCCTTCAGGCGATCCCACACAGCGCCCGCTTCACGCAGAGTCTTCTCCGAATACGCCACCGTGGACCGGTAGTGAACAGTGCCCAGCGCGAAACGCACCAGCACCGCCGGATACTCCTTGAGGATGTTCTCCACCGTGAGCGAGTTACCCAAAGACTTACTCATCTTCTCGCCGTCGATGGTCACCCACGCGTTATGCATCCAGTACTGCGCGAACCCGTAGCCCGCGCCGTGGCTCTGCGCCTGCTCGTTCTCGTGATGAGGGAACCGCAAATCAATACCGCCGGCGTGAATATCGAACCTCTCGCCCAGATACTTGCCGCTCATCGCCGAGCACTCCAAATGCCAGCCCGGACGCCCGCGCCCCCACTTGGTGCTCCACTTCGCCGTCTCCGGCTCTGAATCCTTTGCCTTCTTCCACAACGCAAAGTCGTGCGGGTTGCGCTTATCCGGCTCACCCTCAGCCTCATCCACCGCCAAATCCTCAACGCGCTGGTTCGTGAGGGAGCCATAATCGGCCTGCGAGCTCACGTCAAAATACACGTTGCCTTCATCCGTGGCATACGCGTGTCCACGCTCGATCAGACGCTCCACCAGCGCCACCTGCTCCGGAATATGCCCGGTAGCGTGCGGCTCGTATGTAGGACGGATCACGCCCAGGGCATCGTATGCAGCCGTGAACTCCTGCTCGAACTTGTACGCCCACGCCCACCACGGCCACCCAGACTCGGCAGACTTGTTCAAGATTTTGTCGTCAATATCCGTCACGTTGCGCACCAACGTGACCTCGTACCCCGAACGAATCAGCCACCTGCGCAACACATCAAACGCAACCGCGCTACGCATATGCCCGATATGCGGCGAACCCTGAACCGTGGCACCACACAGGTACAACCCCACCTTGCCCTCGTGGAGCGGATGGAACTCTCGAACTGCCCTAGCCGGCGAATCATAAATCTTTAGCGTCACGGCTCCAGTTTACAGGAAACGCCTACCCTCCCCCGGCCCACTTTCACGCCCGTGGAAAAACCCGGCGCTGGGCGCGAGTGTGGAAAACTTTTCGCTACCCGACGCCGGTGTACCAGCCGCGCTCATCCCCGCAACTTGCGCACCGCCGTCGGAAAAACGGAGCCTACTCCAGCCACAAAACCGCGCAAAAACGCGATAAATTGGCACCATGTCGAAACAGAAGAACACTCAACGCTCCGGCGCGTACTTCCTGCCCGGGGAGCGCGCCGTCACCGACCCGGCCGGCGGATCCACCGTGATCCACGCACGCCGCACTCCCGACACAATCGGCACCGGTGAGCCCGGCGAAGGCAGCGGCAAAAAACACTGGATCATGTTCCCCCACGTCATCTCGTGGGGACTGTGGGATTGGGCCGGCGCCGCGTTCAACTCGGTCGTCACCACGTTCGTGTTCTCCGTCTACCTCGTCAAAGCACCCGGCTTCGGCTCCCACGCCAACACCGCCCTCGGCTACGTCCTCGCCGTGGCCGGCCTCATCATTGCACTCTCCGCGCCAACCCTCGGCCAATCGGTAGACCGCTCCGGCCGCCGCGCCACCGTCCTGCGCATCACCACACTCACCGTTTCGCTCGTCACCGCGCTCATGTTCTTCGTCTCGCCCGGCTGGTGGCAACTCTGGCTCGGCCTGCTCCTGCTCGCCGTGGGAAACATTGCTTTCGAAATCGGCTCGGTGATCTACAACTCCATCCTCACCGACATCGCGCCGCGCAAAGATTTCGGCAAAATCTCCGGATTCGGCTGGGGCATGGGATACATCGGCGGCATCGTGTTGCTGCTGACGCTGTTCGTCGGCTTCATCCAGCCCGACGTCGGCTGGTTCGGCGTGACCAGCGAAAACGGCTTGAACATCCGCGTGGCCGTGCTCATCGCCGCGATCTGGAGCTTCGTGTTCTCGCTCCCGCTGATCGTCACCTTGCGCGACGTGCCACCCACCGCCGACGACGCACCCGAAGGCATCACCGAGGCCTACCGCGAAGTCTGGGCCTCACTCAAGCGCATCTGGGCTGAAGATCGTTCCCTCGTCTGGTTCCTGATCTCGTCCGCGATCTACCGCGACGGCCTGGCCGGCGTGTTCACCTTCGGAGCAATCCTCGCCGGCGCCGCATTCGGATTCGCCGAAGGCGAGATCATCATCTTCGGCGTGGCTGCCAACGTCATCGCCGGCATCGCCACCATTGGATTCGGCTACCTCGACGACATCCTCGGACCGCGCAGGGTCATTATCTTCTCCGTCGGAGCGATGAGCGCAATCGGCCTCCTCGTCTTCATCTTCCACAAGGGCGTTTTCGGGTTCTCGCCACACGCCGTCTACTGGGCGCTCGGGCTGGCACTCTGCGTGTTCGTCGGGCCCACCCAGTCGGCCTCACGCACCTACCTCGCACGCATCGCGCCTCCCGGCGAAGAAGGCGAAATCTTCGGCCTCTACGCCACCACCGGGCGCGCCGTCTCCTTCCTTGCGCCGTTCATGTACTCCACCGCGATCACGCTCGGCGCGGCGATCACCGGCATCACCCTCAAGGAAGCCGCCTACTTCGGGATCCTCGGGATCGTGGTAGTGCTACTCGGCGGCCTGTTCACCTTCATCCCTGTTAAACCCCTCGAACACGACGTGTAGATCGCAGTGTTTGAGCATAGCGAAGGCGGCCGGGGTTTTCCCGGCCGCCTTCGTCCATCTACCGCGCGCAACTACATAATCGCGTGCAGGATCGTGAACGTAATCATCGCGAACGCTGCCGACGCCGGTAACGTCAAGAACCAACCGCCCACAATATTCCCGGCCACGCCCCAACGCACTGCGCTACGACGCTTCGTCGCACCCACGCCCATCACCGCGGACGTCACCGTGTGGGTCGTCGAAATTGGCGCATGCCACAAGAACGCCGTCGTGTACAACACCGAAGCCGCCACCGATTCCGCAACGAAACCACGGGCCGGATCCACGGCCGTAATGTTGCGGCCAAGCGTCTTCATAATGCGCATACCACCCGTGTACGTACCCAGCGAAATCGCCGCAGCCGCGCCGATCTTCACCCACAACGGAATCGACGTGCCCTCGTGGTAGCCGCCGGCCACCAGCGCAAGCACAACAACGCCCATCGTCTTCTGAGCGTCCTGCAGGCCGTGACCGAGCGCAATCGCCGCGCTCGAGAACAGCTGCAACTTACGGAAACCGCGCATCGTCTTCTTGTATGTCGCCCGCTCGAAAGCCTTCAGAACGATCTTCATCCCGACGTACGCCAACACAAAACCAACCATCGGCGAGAGGAACATTGGGATCACGACCTTCTCGCCGATCACTGCCCAATGCACCGTCACCGACGCGGCAATACCCGCGCCCGTCAACCCGCCAATCAGCGCGTGCGACGACGACGACGGCAACCCGAACCACCACGTGATCAGGTTCCAAATGATCGCGCCCAGCAAGCCCGACGCAACAACCACCAAACCACGATTATCCTGCGGCGGCGAAACAATACCCGAGCCGATCGTCTCGGCCACGCCCGTACCGATCAAGGCACCCACGAAGTTCATCACAGCAGCCATCTCGAGAGCACGGTTCAAGCTCCACGCGCGCGTAGCAACAGCCGTCGCCACCGCATTTGCCGCGTCATGGAATCCGTTGGTGAAATCAAAGATGAACGCCACAACGACGATCATCAAAACCAAAAACAGAGTAAGACTCACGCCTACGACTCCTTGATCGCGATCGTCTCAACCACCGCAGCAAGGTTTTCGAAACGATCGATCGCACTCTCGAGGCGGTCCACCACGAACTTCATGCGCATCACGGCCATCATGTTGGCATCGTCGTCGGCGAACAGATCCGAGATCAGGTTACGGTACACAGTGTCGCCATGGTTTTCCAGCTGGTTGATCTCCACCCAGTAGGCGCGCATGTGCTCGTCGATCTTCTCGAGCTTACCCAGAAGAGTCATGGTCACATCCGCACACTTTTGCAGAATATCGATCAGCTTCAGGGCATCCGGCGGCAGCTCGTCCACCTTGTACAGCACCATATTGCCGCCGGCTTCGTCGATCATGTCTACACAGTCGTCGATCAGGGAGGTCAAATTAAAAAGATCCTCCCGATCAAAAGGAAGCACGAAGCTCCGATTGATCGTTTGGATCACTTTGTGGCTCGCCGCGTCGGCGTCGTTCTCAACTGCGTGCAGTTGCGTGTAAAGAGATTCTCGCTCCGAACGTTCCGCATGCGCGAGTTCGGTCAGAACCTTCGTCGCTCGGCCTAGATGCGTTGATTGAGCTTCAATCAGATCAAGCACCGAATCTTTATGAGACAACCGCATACCCACAGCGCTCCTTCAATATGAAAACAAATTTCCATGCCAAGAATATGCCATCGTGATCGGAAAAATATACTCAAGAAGTCCTAGGGGCGATTTTTTGTCGGTTTTTCGCGAGTGCGAGTTCAGGCTGAAGTGTACGACGTCGGTATGATTCCCGACGCCGGTCGCGCGGCTTGCACTTGCGCAGCTTGCGCTTGCACAGCTTGCGCTTGCACAGCCTGCACTTGCGCAGCCTGCACTTGCGCAGCGCGAGTTGTGCACGGGAAACCCGTGCACAACTCCGTCAGATCAGCTAGGCGTTGCTATATGCGCAACGCCTCGCCCGATTGATTGAGTTGTGCACACACAAACCATGCCCTGAAAGCAAGCCAAACCCCACCGGCCGCACACACCCCAACCACCGACACCGGGTTCCCCGTGCACAACTCCGTCAGATCCGCTAGGCGTTGCTATATGCGCAACGCCTCGCCCGATTGATTGAGTTGTGCACACACACCGCACGCCCTATTGCTGATAGACCAGTGCCGAGGCGAGGGCCGCGAGGCCCTCGCCTCGGCCCGGGAACCCGAGATGATCAGTCGTCGTTGCCGAGACCGAACACGGCGCGCCCAGCACCTCACTCATCGCCGCCTCAGCCTCCGCCTTCCGCGGCGAAAAACGCGGCTTCGGCCCGATGATCTGCACCGACGCATTCACGATTTCCCAGCCTGCCTCACGCACCAGCCTCGCCGCCTCACCGAGCAGCCGCGCGCCGGAAGCCCCCGCGAACTCCGGCCGATCCACACCAAACACGCTTCCAAGCTCGCCCACGCCCGAGGCGATCAGGATCGCGTCGGCAACGGCGTGCGCAGCAACGTCGGCGTCGGAATGCCCCTCGAGCCCCACAACTCCCGGCCACTCCAGGCACGCCAACCACATCGGCCGCGCCGGATCTGTCGAAAACTGGTGAATATCGGTAGCCACCGCCGTGCGCAAATTTCGTGGATCAAACATCGCTCCCCTTCCGCCGCTGTTCACACAGGAATTCTGCCACGGCCAAATCGAATGGCGTTGTGATCTTCAGGCACTCGGCATCTCCTGGAACAGCCCATACCTGCTCGCCGATAAGCTCCACAAGCGCGGCGTCGTCCGGAGCCGCACTGAGCTCCGAGGCGCTGAGCTTCACACCCTCCGCGTGCGCGCGTTTGACCAGGTCAGTGCGGAAACCCTGCGGGGTTTGAACGGCCCGCAACTCCCCGCGATCCACAGTTTCGCCGAGCGGCTCAGCCCCAGCCGGTGCACTTCCCCCGACGCCGGAGCCGCCGATTCGCTTCATGGTGTCTGTCACCGGCATCACCGGGACCACTGCGCCCGCGCCCGCCCGAACTGCCTCAACCACACGGCGAATCACGGCCGGCGGGGTCAGACAACGCGCCGCATCATGAATCAACACCACGTCCGCATCCACCGCCGCGAGGCCGTGCGCTACGGACTCCTGGCGCGTCCCACCGCCTACCACGCACCGCACCCGAACGACGTCGGCGCCCGGCTCGTCTGATCGCCCGATAACATCAGAGCCCGGCTCACGGCCGCGGCTCTCAGCCCCTATTCCTCCACCAGCGTCGGCGCTGCCCTTCGCACCCCAAAAGCCGGGCGTCGGTGTCGCCAACAGAGCAAACTCATCCGCGAGACCCGCAAGAACCCGCTCAAACTCAGCCTCGTGGTCTGCCGGAACAGTCACCACGACATCGCGAACCCCAGCCGCCACCATGCCACGCACCGCATGCACAATCAGCGGCTCCCCCGCCAGCTCAACCAGCGCCTTCGGCACGCTCGCACCCAGGCGCGTGCCCGAACCCGCCGCCGTCACCACCGCCGCAACACTCATGATGCCTCTTCCATTTAACGTAAAAGCGGTGGCCGCACGCCCAAGCGCGCGGCCACCGCCACAACTCATCACCAAAACGCGATCACTCGTCTGCCGACTCTGCCGAATCAGGGCTCGGCACGTACTCGCCCAAAACCTCGTTCAACAGCTCTCCGGCAGCAGCCTCATCAACATCGCGCGCCAAGGCGATCTCCGACGCCAAAATCCCGCGGGCCTGCGTGAGCATGCGCTTCTCGCCGGCGCTCAAGCCGCGATCAGCATTACGACGCGTCAGATCGCGCACAACCTCGGCCACCTTGTTCACATCGCCCGAGGTGAGCTTCTCACCGTTCGCCTTGAAGCGCCGCGACCAGTTGCTCGGCTCCTCAACATCTTCTTCGCGCAGAACGTCGAAAACGTGCTCGAGCTGCTCTTCGTTTGAGACGTCGCGAACGCCCACTTCCTTAATGGAATCAGCGGGGACCTGAATCACCATATCGTTCTGGAGCACGCGCAACGTGAGGTACAAACGCTTCTCCCCACGCATGGTCTTTTCCGAGATATCTTCGATCTCCGCAGCACCATGGTGCGGGTAGACGACAGTTTCTCCGACCTTCAACTCAACGCTCACAAAAACTCCTCCGCTGCCTGCGCGCCACGGCCTCTCCGCTCGCATACACAGTCCAATTCGCACCCCATTCTACCAAACCGCCTATTTTTCGGGGTGCTCGAGGAGCTTATATCCGAGCCCGCGAACCGTCACTAATTGGCGCGGATTCGCCGGATCTTCCTCAATTTTCGAGCGGATACGCTTGACGTGAACATCTAAAGTTTTCGGATCCCCGATGTAGTCCACTCCCCACAGCGCATCGAAAATCTGGGTGCGGGTGAGGACCCGATTCAGGTTCTCCATGAGAAGTTCGAGTAGCTCGAATTCACGCAACGGCATCGCCACAGGTTCACCATTCACGCGAACCTCGTGAGCTGCAACGTCCAGTTCCAGCCCGCCCGCGCTGAGCACGTCCGCCGACGCCGACGCCCCGCCCCCGGCTACACCCGCGGATTTCTCGAGGCGCCGCAGAATTGCGCGGATTCGCGCAAGGAGCTCACGGTACGAGTAAGGCTTGGTGACGTAGTCGTCGGCGCCAAGTTCGAGCCCGACCACGCGGTCGATCTCCGAATCCTTGGCGGTCAGCATAATCACCGGAACATCCGATTCGTCCCTGACCTTGCGAAACACTTCTTCGCCGCTCATCCCTGGAAGCATGAGATCGAGCAGGATGAGGTCTGGGTGGGCGTTGCGGAAGGCCACGACGGCTTCAGGCCCGCTCGGCGCGGTCAGCACGTCGAAGCCGTCGCGCGTGAGGTTGAATTCGAGAGTTTCGCGGTAAGTTGGCTCGTCGTCGACCACCAAGATTTTCGTCATGTTAGTTCTCCTCTCCAACGACGCCGATGGGCTGAGTTTCGCCAGTTTCGCCGACGACGCCGGTGGGCTGGGTATCGCCTCGCGCCCCGGCGTCGGGAATCACGAGGGTGAAAGTTGAGCCGCGGCCGACTTCACTCCACAGGCGCACTTCGCCGCCATGTTCGGCGGCCGCGTGTTTGACGATGGCCAGGCCGAGGCCGTTGCCACCGGCGTCGCGGGTGCGGGCCTCGTCGCCGCGGAAAAATCTTTCGAAAATCCGGCCGCGGATTTCGGGCGGGACGCCGATACCGGCGTCGACGACGGCGATCTCGACGTTACCGTCACGGCGGGAAACTCCCACAGAAACTCGCGTATTTTCACGCGAATAGCGCACTGCATTGTCGAGGAGGTTGCGCAGGGCGCTGACAAGCATCTGCTCAGATCCGCGCACTGTGAGGCCCGTTTCCCCGCCGCCGACCAGCTCCACGCCGCGGGCGACGGCGCCGACGCGGGCACGATCGAGAGCCTCAGCGACCACTTGATCCACACTCACCAGTTCGCGTTCCATCGCCACACCGGACGTGACACGCGAGAGCTCCATAATTTGGCTCACGAGCTCGGAAAGCCGCTCGGTTTCGCGGGCCAGGCGGCCGGAGAAATGGGCCACGGTTTCAGGGTCTGACGCGTTCGTTTCGATTGTCTCCGCGAGCAGGCGAATCGCGCCAACCGGAGTTTTCAACTCGTGACTCACGTTCGCCACAAAATCCTGGCGCAACGCCTCCGCCTGATGCTCGGCTGTGACGTCACGGAAAAGAACCAGGACAGCGCCGTCGTCGAGCGGAACCGCACGCACCTCAAGCTGACGCACCCCCAGCTCCCCGCGCACCGGAACCACCTGCGCCTCCGGGGCGAAAGGCGCGTCGGCGTCGGCGCGGGCCGTCGCCACAATCTCAGTAAACTCACCGCGCAGCCGCGCACCAACAAGCAACCCAAGCGACGCCGCATCGGGCGAAGCATGCAGCGCCTCGCCGCGCCGATCCACAATCACCGAGCCGAGCGGAAGCGCGCGAAGTACGTCCTCCACGCCGATCTTCTCCGCCGCCGCCCGGCGCCGGCGCTCGTGAATCTCGCGTGAATTCGCAGCGTGCACCGCGTAAAACACCAGCGCACCGCCGATCGCCACGCCGATCAGCAGGCCAACCAACAAGAGCGTCACATGGTTCATACCACTACAGTAACCGACGTCGGCGGCGGTACTCGAAGTGTTCTCCTGATGTTTACCTAACTAGCGAGCACAATTCACCACCGGCTGGTTAAATACGGGTAAATGCGGGCAATTCCGCCCGGCCGAGCATGGCGCTCGCGCCGCAACAGAAGGAGAAAATATGCGCGAACAGTTCCGCCTCGAAATGCACGAGCTGTACGACACCCTCATCGCCGAGACCAAAGGCGCCGCGCGTGCGATGCGCCTCGCAGCCGAGTCTTTTAAGGACGCGAACCTCGCGCTCGCGGAGCAAGTGATCGACGCCGATCAGAAGATCGATCTGCTCGAGCGCAACGTGGACGAGATGGCGATCTCGCTGCTGGTGCGACAGGCGCCGGTGGCGAAGGACTTGCGGACGGTGGCGTCGGCGATGCGGCTGAGCTCGACGATCGAGCGCATGGGCGATTTGGCGCGGCACGTGGCGTATGTGGCGCGTGGCCGCTACCCGGCGACCGTGGTTCAGGGGCCGGTGTACGATCTACTCACGGCGATGGCCGATCAGGCAGCGCTCGTTGGCGAGAAGGTGGCGAAGCTGGTGGAGACGAAGGATTTGGCGCTCGCCCGCGAGATCCTCGCCGACGACGATGTGCTTGACGACCTGCACCGCAAGTCGTTCGATTACGTGCTCGACACTGAGCTTGAGCTGAGCCGCCAGGAGATCGTGGACATTATTCTGCTGGGGCGCTACATGGAGCGCTACGGCGACCAGGCCGTCAACGTGGCCACCCGCATGCAGTTCCTGATCACTGGCATGGAGCCCGAGGCGTAGCGAGCCGGGCGCAGTGCGTAGCTCCTGACCTACAGATCCGGGGATCTCGTGCATAACTCAATCAAATCGGCGAGGCGTGGAAACTATTTCCACGCCTCGCTAAAGTGACGGAGTTCTGCACGGCGAATCGGGGCCGCGGCCGCGCGAGCGGCGACCCAGCTACGATAATTTTGCCACTCAGTGCGAAATGGGGGTGCGGGTTGAGCGACAAGCTCAACCCGCACCCCCATTTGATTCACACCGCGCGAACCTCACTGGTTGCGCGGCGAAAAATCACTTGCCCTGGTTCGCCACAGCCTCGATCGCAGCCTTCGCGGCCTCCGGATCGAGGTAGGTGCCGCCCTTGGTCACCGGCTCGAGGGTCTCCTCGTCCAGCTCGTAGTAGAGCGGAATGCCGGTGGGCACGTTGAGGCCAGAAATTGCCTCGTCCGAGATCTTGTCCAGGTGCTTGATGATCGCGCGGAGCGAGTTGCCATGAGCAGCAACCATCACCGTCTTGCCAGTCTTCAGATCCGGCACGATCTCGCCCTCCCAGTACGGAAGCAGACGCTCAAGAACGTCCTTCAGGCACTCCGAACGCGGAATCGGCTCGCCAGCGTAACGCGGATCGGTATCCTGCGAGAATTCCGAGCCCAGCTCGATTTCCGGCGGCGGAACATCGTACGAACGGCGCCACAACATGAACTGCTCCTCGCCGTACTCGTCGCGGATTTCCTTCTTGTTCTTGCCCTGAAGCGCACCATAGTGGCGCTCGTTCAGGCGCCAATCACGCTTCACCGGGATCCAGTGGCGATCAGCCGCATCAAGCGCAAGGTTGGCGGTCATGATCGCGCGGCGAAGAAGCGAGGTGTGAAGAATCTCGGGCAGGACGCCGGCGTCCTTCAGAAGCTTGCCACCGCGGCGAGCCTCCTCAGTACCCTTCTCGGAGAGCGGCACATCCACCCAACCCGTGAAGAGGTTCTTCGCGTTCCATTCACTTTCACCGTGACGGAGGAGCACAAGTTTATAAGTCATATCAGCTTCCCTATCAGTGGTTGCGGTAGCGGTTGCTACCTTCGCACCCTAGTTTAGCAACCGACGTCGACGGCGGGCGGGGCCGGACGGCCTACCTCGCTCCCCGCGAACGCCGCGCCGGCTGGCCTGGCGGCCACTCGAAGCGTGTTGACGAGGCGGGGTTGGTATGCCAATTTTTGGCATACCAACCCCGCTTGAGCCCCGCTTAGTCTGAGCCTAGGAACTAGAAGGCACCGAGCGCTTCCGTAAACTCATCAGGATGGGGAGCCTGGATAGGGTAAGGGATACCCAATTGGCTCAATGGATCACTCACGAAAGCCACAGTTTTCCCCACGTATTTCTTCGGCAGCTGAAGCTTTCCAAGCAACTGAATTTGCTCAACCTTCCCCCAGTACGGCATGCCGTTCTCCTGGTAAATCTTTGTCGGCTCCGAAAGCTGAACAACCTGGAAAACGTTGGAGCCTCCATACATTTCAGAGGTGATGTACTCCTCGTCAAGATAATCCGTTGCTTTTCTCTCCTCCACTTTCCCAATAAACACGAATTTGTTCTGCAGGCGGGCCTTGGCGATCTTCCCCTCAATCGTGTTCGGCAGGGACGGGCTCGGGCGGCCAACATACCCCCATCCGCGCTCATAGTAATCAAGCAGGTCAAGGTCGGTAATGTTTGCCATCGCAAGAACTTCGTTCTCGGGCTCGCCAACCGCCTCAGACACATAGCGGGCACCTTGAACCGTCAGCCGTTGTGCATCGTCTTGCCCCTGAGAATACAACGCATTCACCTTCGAATTCGTGGTGACCAGCCAGCCTTCACTTTCCACGCCTTGCGCTGTGCTACCACGTACCCTCTTCGCATGGCCACTCGCGTCAGACGTATACACCACCGTATTTGTCTGCCCATCCATCTCGCCTTCTGCGTTCACCGCCATCATCACCAGCTCCGGAACGCCGTCCCCACTGAGATCCATCAGCGTATACTGCTCCGCCTCAACTGCACCGTCCACCTTCGGCCCGAGCTCGCGGAAATTCTTCAGCACCTCGCGATAACCATCCGCAACCAGCTCATTGGGCGAGCGAGTCGGCGTGGGTGTCGGCGTCGGCGAAACTGAGGGCTCCGCCGTCGCGCTCGCTGAAGCCGCCGCACTAGAGGAAGCACCAGCCGACGCCACCGGCGTCACCGGGGCCGACTGCGAAACTCCAGCCTGCGAGGCCGGCTCCTTACCACCGAAAATCGCGGGATACGCGAAAACGCCACCAGCCACCGCAACCGAGCCCACCACGGCCACAGCCGCCGCGATCCAGGCGGCACGCCGGTTCTTCACCTGCGCCGCAGCTGCCGCGCCAACCACGCCGTCACCTCCGGGTGCAGAAGAGGCCACCTCCTTATCAGGAATACCGTTATTCTCAGGAAAATCGTTCATGCGTGTGCCTCTTTCGTTGTGCATTGATCAGTATACCGACTCCTCATTTGCGGGCGGTTCGAGCGTCACCTGAGGAATCGGCAGCGCGCAAACCACCCTTCCCAGCGATGCTGACGCCCCCCTCTCGGGAACAGTTCCGACCCGGTGGAGCTCACCGCCCCTCCCGGGAACAGGCCCGATCCGGGACACGGGTCACTTGAGAACGACCACCATCGTAGGATCCGCCGACGGCTGGCCGACCGGCACAACCGCCTCGCTCGGCCACACAGTATTGTGAAAATCGAACGAGAAGACCACGCGTTTGCCGTCGTACTTTTTCCACTTGTCGAAGCGCTCTTCCTCCCAGAGTGTGTTACCCAGCCCAACGGCCTGAAGCTTGCGGAAATCATGTTCCCCCTTCGGCAGCCCGACCGCGCCGAGCCCCATCTCGAGAGGTTTGTCCAGGTAGAAGACGGCGAACTTCCCCGAGTTGGGTTCGCCGTTGTATTCACGCGAACCGGTGAGCGCTTCATTGGCAGTGAGCTCGTCTTGGACTTTCACCGTGCCGACGAGGACCGGCCGCCCGGCTTTCTCTTCAGCGGTGATTTTGCTGCTCACGGCTTTCGCCTCGGCCGGCGAAGCGAACATTGAGGCGTCGAGGTCCACGCCGTGTACTCGGAACGGCTCGGCCGTTTCGGCGGTAGTCGCGGACGGGCTCGGGTTGTTGGTTTCGGAGGCCGCCGAGGCCGAGGCTGTCGCTTGCGGCGAAGCGGGCGCTGAAGCGCTGGCCGACGCCGGGGTAGACGCCGACGTACTCGACACTGCGGACGGCGCAGCCTGAGGGTCATTCTGCCCCGAAATCATGGGATAGAGGAAAATCCCGGCGACCACTGCGGCGGAACCAACGAGCGCAACAGCACCGGCGATCATCGCGTCGTGGCGCTTTGCGGCCGACGCCGGCGCCGCGCCTCGTTGTGCGGCTTCGGCGAATTCTGGGGCTTTTTCTTGGGAAAACGCGGAGCCCTGCGACCCTGGCTCTGGTGTGGGCGTGGGCTTTTCAGGGAATTCGTTCATGCGTGTCACTCCTTTGTCGCTGTGCATTACTCAGTATATCGGTGCTTCCAGCTACTCGATGAATGTTGACGAACCGGAGGCGGGCGGGGTTGCGGCGCCGGTTACACGCACGTTTTCGATGCGACCGTCGCGGGCAACCGCCCACGGCAACGCAATATCTTCCATCAGGTCGGCGACGCCGGAGGCCTGCGGATCGCGGGCGCGCAGATTATCGATCGTGGTTCGGAGCGCCTCGGGCGAGAGGTTCTGGCTAAGCTTCGCTTTGCCCACTACTTCACAGACCTCCAGCTCGACACCGACATTCGCGCGCAACGCATGGCGTAGCAGAGCTTCGTCCACCTGCTCCATCCGCCATTGTGGCTCGAAATGCTCCACGATCCGGCGCATGTGCGCGAGCTTGAAGGCGTCATCGTCGCGGACCACGAACCTGCCCTTGAGGTGAACGGTCACATAGTTGAGCGTGGGCACGGTGGGCATGCGCGCGCCGGCGGGCTGCGGCGGAAAATCGAGCGCTGAGACGTGCGCAACTGGCCCGGTGACGATTACCATCGCTTCGCCGTCGTCGGCCCACTGCCGGTTTACCCGGTTGAAGTGCGCCTGCGCGAACAGCCGCCCACCCCGCTCTTCCAGCGAAAACGGGAGGATCGTGGCGTTCAGGCCGGCCTCGCCGTGCGAGACCCATTGCCCGATCGCCACGCTGCGCGCGAACTCGAGCGACGTTTCCCGATCAATCTCATGCTGCCGTGCCACATACATGCGCACCAGCTTACTCCGCGGTAGCCCCGACGCCGGTGGGGTATCCGACGTCGGAGGGTCGGGCCGGCGTCGAGAGACTCGTGCACAACTCCGTCAGTTCGCTCAGGCGTTGCTCTATCCGCAACGCCCCGCCCGATTGATTGAGTTCTGCACAAGCCGCGCTCGCTCCGGGCCCGGCGCTACTTCAGCACCGACGCCAAAGATCCTGGCCGTTTCCACCGCCATCTGCACTGACGGCAGAGAGTCCCTGCCGGAACTGTTACTTGATCACCGCAAGAACTTCAGGCTGTAGATATGGCTGTCCGAGCGGAACCGACGCTTCACTCGGCCAGAAACCTGCTTTCTTATCAACGCGCACAATCAGGTGCTTATCCTTGAACTTTTTCCACTTGTTATATTCGTCCACAAAGTACTCTGAATCGCCGAGGCCACTAGCAATCACCGGGCGTGTGTACTTCATTCCGCCGACTGCACCCAACGTCATCTTGACCGGCTTTTCGAGGTAAAAAATGGCATGCTTTGTGCTGTTCGGTCCCAGAATGTACAACCGGCGCCCGTCGATTGCCTCATTCGCGTCTAGCTCACCTTGTACCTTCACCGTGCCGACAAGCACTCGATCTCCAGCTTTTCGCACATCCTCAATCTTCTCGAACGTTGCCTTCGCTTCCTCCGGCGACGCGAACATGGAGGCGTCGAGCTTGACGCCGTTCACGTCGATCGGCGCCACCTGTTCCGCCGGAGTCGGGGTTGCGCTCGGAGCCGACGTCGCGCCCTTCAGCACAACCTTCGGCGAAGGGCTCACTTTCGCTCCTTGGGTGCCAGCCACGCTGGGCGTCGGATTTGCCGGCGCCGACGTCGTCGGGGCCGTGGCAGGCGCCGACGCCTGCGGTTCGTTCTGCCCAGTGATCACCGGGTAGAGGAAAATTCCGGCCACCACCGCCACCGAGCCGAGGATCGCGACGGCCGCGGCGATCAGCCCGTCACGGCGCTTTTTCTGTGACGCCGGGGCACCAGTGGAAGCAGCAGGTTCACCAGCATGCGGTTCAGGCGCGGGCGGGAACGTGCCTGTTGGAGTCTGGGACCGTTGCTCGGGCGCGGACTGGCCAGGGAAATTATTCATAGGCAAAACTCCTTGTTTGCTGTGCGGTCTCGAGTATACCGGCCACGCTCCCGGCAACGGTCTGCCAAACCACAAACCACGCCACAAAAACAGGCAACTCTGCAAAAAGCGGGCAGGGAGCTCAACGCTCCCCGCCCGCCGCACGCCGACCGGATCAGCAGAGTGATCGGCGCACTACCTCAAGACGCAAGATCACTTCTTCGTCTTGGCGGTCTTTGCCTTCGGCTCCTTGCCTGTCAGCGCAGCATCTGAAGCCTGGGCAGCTTCCTGGTTCACCGGGTCAGCTTCCGAACCGGTGAGGTCAGCCTGCTTGCCCTTCGGCTGCGCGTCAGCCACAGCCGCATCGGAGATCTCGCCGCCGCCGGCGGTGAAACCAACCACACCTTCGTAGGCGTCGTAGATGAGGTCGCGCAGCTCGGAAACGAGCGGCGCCTTCGGGTTCGCCGGGGTGCACTGATCCTCGAGAGCGAGATCGGCGAGCTTATCGACCTTCTCCTCGAGCATCTCGCGGGTCACGCCGTTCTCCTTGAGGCTCATCTTGATGCCCAGATCCTCAGCGAGCTTCGTCACCTCAGCGATCAGGTTGTCCACCGACTCCTCGACGGTGGCGCCGCCGAAGCCCATGAAGCGTGCGAAGTCTGCCAGATCCTGGTCGGCACGGTAGTGCTCGTACTTGGGGAAGATCGCGTGCTTGTACGGCTTGGTGGCGTTGTACTTGATCACGTGCGGCAGGAAGATCGCGTTGGTGCGGCCGTGCGCGATGTTGAACTCGCCGCCGATCTTGTGCGAGAGCGAGTGGACAATTCCGAGGAACGCGTTCGCGAACGCCATACCGGCCATGGCCGAAGCGTTGTGCATGACTTCCTTGGCGTCCTTATCGCCCTCGAGAACCGACTTGCGCAGGTTCGCGAAGATCATCTGGGCTGCACGCAGCGACAGGCCACGCGTGTAGTCCGAAGCCATCGTCGACACGTACGACTCGATCGCATGGGTCAGCGCGTCCATGCCGGAATCAGCTGCGGTGCGCGGCGGCACCGAATCGACGTACTGGGCGTCCACGATCGCCACGTCCGGCGTGATCGCGTAGTCCGCGAACGGGTACTTCACATGGTTCTCGGAATCGGTGATCACCGCGAACGGGGTGCACTCCGAACCGGTACCCGACGTCGTCGGGATCGCCACGAACTGAGCCTTGCGGCCGAGCTTCGGGAAGCGGTAGGTACGCTTGCGGATATCCATGAACTTCTGCTTCATGCCGAAGTAGGAGCTCTCCGGGTGCTCATAGAACAGCCACATGGCCTTCGCGGCGTCCATCGGGGAACCGCCGCCGAGGGCGATGATGCAGTCCGGCTTGAACTCGTTCATGAGCTGGGCGCCGCGGAACACGGTGTTCGAGGTCGGGTTCGGCTCAACGTCCTGGAAGATGTTCCACGCAACGTCGTCGCGGCGCTGCTTGAGGTGGTTGATGAGCACGTCCACGTAGCCGTTCATCACCATGCCCGGGTCGGTCACGATGAACACGCGGGAAATGCCCTGCATCTTCTGGAGGTACTGGGTGGAATAGCGCTCGAAGTAGGTCTTCGGCGGAACCTTGAACCACTGCATGTTGTTGCGCCTTTCCGCAATACGCTTGACGTTGATGAGGTCGGTGGCGGACACGTTGTGCGACACCGAGTTGCGGCCGTAGGAACCACAGCCGAGGGTGAGCGACGGAACGAGGCCGTTGTAGACGTCGCCGATACCGCCGAGAGCCGACGGCGAGTTGACGATAATACGGCAGGCCTTCATGCGCAGGCCGTAGGCCTGCTCGATGTCGCGATCCTGGGTGTGCACGACGGCGGTGTGGCCCAGGCCGCCCATCTTGAGCAGCTTTTCTGCCACGTCGAAGCCTTCGACGTCGTCCTTAACGGTGGTGAAGCCGAGCACTGGGCAGAGCTTCTCGTGTGCGAAGGGCTCGTCGTCGGAGACTTCGTCGAGCTCAACGAGGAGGATCTTGGTGCGCTCGGGCACGTCGATTCCGGCTTCCTTGGCGATGCGGCCGGCGCTCATGCCGACGACGCCGGGGGCGATGGTGCCGTTGTCGCGAACCATGAACGCGGCAAGCTTCTTCTTCTCGTCTGGGGTGACGATGTGGCAGCCCATTGCCACGAACTCGGCCATGAGCTCGTCCTTGATCTCCTCGTCGATCACGAGGCACTGCTCGGATGCGCAAATCATGCCGTTGTCGAAGGTCTTGGAGATGATGAGGTCGTTCACGGTGCGTTTGATCTTGGCGGTCTTGTGAACGTAGACCGGAGCATTGCCCGGGCCGACGCCGAGGGCCGGCTTGCCGGTGGAGTACGCGGACTGGACCATGCCTGCGCCGCCGGTAGCGAGCGTGAGGGCGATGGTGGGGTGGTTGAGGAGGCTCTTGGTGGCGTCGAGCGAGGGCTGCTCAATCCACTGGATGCAGTTCTCCGGAGCGCCAGCCTTCACGGCCGCGTCGAGCATGACCTGCGCCGCCGCCGTCGAGCACTGCTGTGCCGAGGGGTGGAACGCGAAGATAATCGGGTTGCGGGTCATGATGGAAATGATGCACTTGAACATCGTCGTCGACGTCGGGTTGGTGACGGGGGTGACGCCCGCGATCACGCCGATCGGCTCGGCGATCTCGGTGATGCCCTTCTGCTTATCTTCCTTGATCACGCCAACCGTGCGGTTGTACTTGATCGAGTTCCAAATGTACTCGGTGGAGTAGAGGTTCTTCACGGCCTTGTCTTCGTAGAGGCCGCGGCCGGTTTCGTCGATGGCCTTGCGGGCGAGTTTCTGGTGCTGGTCGGTTCCGGCGAGTGCCATCGCGTGCACGATCTTGTTGATTCGCTCCTGATCGTAGGAGTCGAATTCTTCGAGAGCGACGCGCGCCTTCTTGGCGAGCTCGTCGATCATGGCGGTGATGTCGGACTGCTGATCCTTCACAGCTCCTGAGGTCGTCTTTGCCTTTTCCGTGGGAGTCATGATTCTCTTCCTTTTCTGGACAATTGAGGTTTTGCCGGCGACGGGCGCCGCCCTCGTTGTCTTGCACATTCACCCTATCGAGGGTGAACAGTTGTGCGCGATGGGAGAGAAAGTGGCGGAATACCGCCGTTTGAAAATATTGTGCAAAAGTTTTCAGCGAGTTGGCGCGGTTTCCGTGGCCACCTCCCTAAGTCCTACGAGAGGCGGATTTTTCAGCGGAGTTTAGGTATTTTTTGGGGTAAAGGTCCCGGAAACGGGACGGGAGGCCTACCCGCTGACTGCGGATAGGCCTCCCGTGAGTTATTCAGTGACGCGTGAAACTCAGATGTCCGAAACCGACTTCTCGAGCTTCGTGCCACCGTCAACATCGCCAGCCTCGAGCTTCTCGAGGATTGTTGCGATCGGGGTGAGATCTTCGGCGTCGAACTCTGTGAGGAAGGCATCCACGTCAATGTTGCCGCGAGCAAAGCGCTCCACTGGCAGGAGGCGATCATTCGTAATCTTGACGTCGATCACCACCGGCTCCTTGGTGCCCTTGACTTCCTTGATGACCTGCTCAAACTCAGCGCCAGTGTGAACGGTGTAGCCCTTCACGCCGAAGCCTTCCGCTACCTTGGCAAAATCAATATCCGACAGATCGATGCCCGAGTGTGGCTGCTTCGTATCGTCCTGCTCAGCCTCAATAAAGCCCAGCGACTTATTCGTGAACACCACGTTGATCACGGCCGCGTGCTCGTCGCGCTGCGCAACAAGATCCTGGCTCATCATTGCGAAAGCACCGTCGCCCGAGAGCGTCCACACCTCGCGCTCCGGGAACACACGGGCGGCCGCGAGACCAGCAGGAATGCCGTAACCCATGGTGGCGTACAGCGGCGACGTGGTGAATGTGCGGTCCTTGCCCATGTTCAGGAAGCGGGCGGTCGCGATATTCACGTTGCCGACGTCGACGCCGAACACAGCGTTATCCGCAGCGTGCTCGTTGATCACCTTGTAGATTGGCTCGAAGCGGGCCGGCGCTTCGTCGGCGCGCTCGGCGTTCTTCGCAATCCACGCATCCCACTCGCGGCGGTCCTCAACCATGGCGTCGTACCAGAGTTGATGCGCCGACGTCAGGTCCTCACCGTTTTCCTTACGCGCCTTGACCTCGGCGAGGAGCTGACGGAGGAAGGTCGGGGCGTCGGCGAGGATGCCGACGTAAGCTGGGTGGCGATCGCCAAGGACCGACGGGCGCAGGTTCACGTCAATGAAGGTGGCCTGCGGATTGAATGCCGGGAACTCGAAATTGGTACCGATGAACAATACTTCCTCGGCGAAACGTGCCCCCTCAACGCCAGGCTTCGTCGAAACGCGGCCGGTGGAGAGCATCCACGCCTTCTCGTCACCTTCGAGGATCGGCTTGGCGAGGTACGTGGAGCCGAGCGGCACCTGGAGCAGGTCGGACAGCTCGCGCAGCTCGTCGGCGGCGCCGGCCGCTCCCTGACCGAAGTAGATGTAGGGGCGCTTGCCGTTAATCAGCAGGTCAGCGGCTTTCTTTACGTCCTCGGCGCGGGCGGAGCGATCCCACTCAGGCGCGGCGAAAACGCCGGCCGACGGAACGTACGTATCCTCGATTTCCGCCCATGCGAGATCTTTCGGAATGACGACGACGGCGACGCCACGCTTCTCGTACGCGGCCGAGATCGCCTTGTCGATCACCATCGGCAACTGGGCGGCGGTCATGACGGTACGGTTGTACACCGAAACGTCGGCGAACATGGGGTTCTCCGGCATCTCCTGGAAAAAGTCCTTGTTCATGTTGAACGTGGGGACCTGGCCGATGATCGCGAGCACCGGGATATTGTCGATCTTGGCGTCGTACAGACCGTTGAGCAGGTGGACTGCGCCCGGGCCGGCCGAGCCGAGGGTCACGCCGATCTTCCCGGTAAGCTTTGCTTCGGCGACGGCGGCAAGTGCGCCTGCCTCCTCGTGACGAACGCCGACGTAGTGGATACGATCGCGGAAGTTGTAGATCGAGTTCATCGTGGAATCGAGCGAACCGCCCGGAAGACCGTAGATGTTCTTTACTCCGTAGGCCTCAAGGACCTTCATCATTGCGTCGCCAGCGGCGATCATCTGAGCCATTGTTCATTCCTTCCCTCGGAGCTCGCTTGCGGCGGGCTCGGTCTCGGGCGGCTGCACCGCCTCGCTTTATGCTTGAATCTTAAACAATAAAAAGTGCAATTGTCTAGCCGAAGTTAAAAATTCAATCATTCTCTTGTCTGGCAGTGACAACGGAGCCATCCACAAAAACATTCCCACCGGCGCCCCGACGTCGGAGAGCAAGCCAGCACACCCGGCGGACTCGTGCACAACTCAATCAATCCCGCGAGGCGTTGCTATATCAGCAACGCCCGAACGAACTGACAGAGTTCTGCACGCGAGAAAGTCAGAACTGAACGCAAGCCAGCTCACCGGAAGCTCCCAACCAGAGCCGGCCCCAACGTCGGGTGTATGTAAATGAGCCGCAAATCATAGTGATACGCGGCATTTTTACGCCTCCCCCTCTTACTGAAAACGTGCGTCGCACATAATGTTGTTGGCATGGAGATCGAAATCCGACGCACTGACATCACGAAGGTCCACGCAGACGCCATCGTGAACGCCGCGAACTCCACGCTTCTCGGAGGCGGTGGGGTCGATGGCGCGATCCATCGCGCCGGCGGCCCAGCAATCGGCGCAGCCTGCAAGCAGGTGCGCGCAACCACGCTCCCGAACGGCCTCGCCGCAGGCGGCGCCGTCGCCACCACTGCCGGCAAACTCCCAGCCACCTGGGTGATCCACACGGTCGGCCCAGTGTTCTCCCGCGAAGAGGACCGCTCCGAAACTCTCGCATCGTGCTACCGCGAATCCCTGCGCGTAGCCGAGAGCCTCGAGGCCCACACCATCGCGTTCCCGCTGGTCAGCGCCGGAGTTTACGGCTGGCCGATCGAGAGCGCCGCACAGATCGCCGTCGACGCCATCCGCACCCACGGCGGCGATTTCCACGTCATCTTCGCAGCTTTCTCCGACGACGTCGAAGCGGCACTGACGAAAGCCCTCGCCTCAGTGCCGGCGTAACTCTAGCGCAGGCGCCTCAACTTGCCGAACACACCAGCGTCGGCGCCCTACTCGAAACTGACCACGAACTTTCCGTGCGTGTCCTTCGCCGCGAGCGCAGCCCAGGTAGCTGGGAGCTGGTCGAGCGTGATCGTGGTGAACGGGAGCGGCGCACCCGCTTCAACGAGTGCGGCGGCTCGCGCATAGTAATCGCGCGCTTCGGCGTCGGACAGGATGAAGTTCGTATACCCGAGCATCGAAATGCCCTTCGTGCGGAAAATCGACGTGGTGAAGTTCGCGTTCGTCCGCGCGCCCGAGCCAATCTGCACCCAGCGGGCGCGGTTGTTGAGCAGCGGCATCATGCGTTCCACGTACGGGCCGGAGAGCTGATCGAGGACCACATCGACGCCGGCCGGCGCACACTCGGCGAGGACGTCGGCGATCTCTGGGGCGGCTGGATCCTGTGTAACGAAGCCGTCGAAGCCCGCCGCGCGAACCGCCTCCAGCGCCTGGGCGCTGCGAACCATGCCCACAACTTTCGCCCCGGTTTCAAGCGCGGCACGGGCGGCAAGCAGTCCGACGTTCCCGTTTGCGCCGGTCACGAGCACCGTATCCAGCGACGACGTTCGCGCAAGTTCCACCGCGCCCACCGCCGCAATACCGGGCACGCCGAGCGCGGCCGCCGTCGGCGAATCGAGATGATCAGGAACCGGAGCTGTGAACGCTTCCGTCAGGTCCACCTGCTGCGCGAAAGCACCCGCAGGAGGCTGTGGGAGCTGGAAGTACACGCGCTCGCCGTCCGCAAGCTGCGCGACGCCGGAATAGCCGAGCACGTCGCCGTCGGCGAAGGCCCGCTTGAAGAACTTTCCGGAGCCGATCGCAAAATCGATCGGGTTGATCGCCGCGGCCAGCACGCGCGCCGCACCCTGCGGCGCCTCGCGCTCCTCGAGCACCGGCTGGCTGTCGCGAATCGTTGCGTAACGCATCGCATCCTCACCTTCTTTTTCTGCCATCTCGATGTGGCCAGCGAACATGTACCGCGCACAAGCGGCGACACATGGAGTATACCGCGTCGCCAAGCGCTGTCGCGGGGCAGGAAAGTGTAGTTCTTCTCTACGCATCGGACACCTTTCGCCTGCACGAGTTTGACGACTTCAGCTTGCACACACCCGGCAATGCGCCGAACCGCGGAAAGCGGCACGAGGCCCGAGTATGATTTTCCGCGAAAGCACAACAATCCAAGGAGCATGATGTCTACTCCCACGTCCACGCGCGCCCGGCGCGACAAAATGATCGCCGCGGCCGTCGCCATCATCGGCTCGATCGCCGTAGTTGCCGCCATCTTCCTCTACCCCGTTTTCTTTGGTGCGAAAACTCCTACCAGTAACGCAAGTAGCGCACCGGCGTCGGCAAACGCGCAAGCCGCGGCAGCCTACGGCGCCGTTCTCGATTCCGTCAAAACGGAAAAGCTTTCCTACCAGGGCAAGCAGGCCGACAAACACGAGTACACGATCTACAAGCTCAAAGGCGCGCCCGCGCCGGCGATGCTGGTGAAGGGCACGATCGACAACGGCACCGACCAGCCCACCGGCATCGTGCGCATCTACTCTGTTCCCGACGCCGGCGCTGCGGCTAGCCGTGCGGGCGCGACTACTGGTTCGGACGCGACTGGCGCCCCGGCGTCGTCGGAGGCTCCGGCGTCGTCGGAGGCTTCGGCGTCGGCGAACGCTTCGGCGCAGCCGGGGACCCCAAAGGCTACCTACCTCAACGAGGAAATCTACGTTGGATACACCGGCAGCAAGGATTCCGAGGGCGGCTACGGGCAGCTCCACGCCGCAAAGGACGGCAGCGCGCTCTACTGGGCGCACGGCGGGTCCGCTGGGATCAGCCAGTTGGACGAGATCACGTTTACCGACAACGGGCTCGCCAAGAAGCAAAAGTCGGATGTTCCGCAGGATCCGATGTCAATCAGCGAGTGGGTGCGGGCGAACGCTACCGAGCTGAGCTATTCCGACATTGCCGACCGCGGCTTGCTTGAGAAGCTCGCCTCCACTCCCGACGACGGGGCGAGTGCGGCGCCGAGCGCTTCGGTGAGCGCGTCTGCCGAAGCCGGTGACGAGTTCGCGGACGTGTTCGCGATGCTCGAGGGGAAAACATTCTTTTTTGCCTCGGGAGCAGGCGCCTGGAGTACGGACACAGAATTCAAGAAGAATGGCGAGTTCGAAGGCGGCTGGCACGACACTGATCTCGATACGACCTACAGCTCATCCTTTAAGGGGAAGCTCACAGTGGTGAAGAAAGTTGACGACCTGACCTACAAGCTTCGCCTCGATTCGATCGAGAGCACGAGCAAGCCGGGTGTGACTACTGATAAGGACGGGCGCAAGTATGAGGTGACCGACGGCTACTACGGCTGGGACGGCGGTAAGAATTACACGCTTCGGTTGCCTGGCACGAAGTTCTCCACTCTCCATGAAGACGAGAAGCCGTGGATTTCTTCAACGACTGGCCTATCGGATGGCTCCACCATAGACAAGCTGTCGATCTACAGCGACGAAGCCCACTACGGAATGCTCGAAACAGACTAAATCCCTCGAGCGGGAAAGAGGAGGGCCCGGCGGATTCGCCGGGGCCCTCCTCCTCTCCTTTTCGGAGATAGAGTTCCGTTTACTCGATCATTCCTAGCCGGCCAAGCGTGGACCATTTGGGTAGAGAATCCACAGCATGGACCATCAAGCCATGAACAATTTTGTGAGCTAGGATCTCAATTAACTGCGAGAACTCACCGTACCAACCGCAAAATAGTCCACCCCACCGCTCGCATTTTCAACACATTACTTAGCGGGGTTCTTCAACCCGTTCGGACACGTCCTTGCGGGACGCGACCTCGATCGCGTTCTCCAGTAGGTCATTGGCCTGGGTCAGGCGCTCAAGGCTCAAGGTCAGCCCCATGCGGGCGTCGGACTCCTCACGCCCCGACAGTGTGGCCGCGAGGGGCTGATACTTTTTATGGAGGTCACGCAAACTTGCCGCGAACTGCTTCGCCTGCGTTGCAACACCCTGATCGGGCAAGACATTCGTGCGCTGGGCGAGCTCCTCGCCACGCGCAAGCTCGCGCTCCACCTGAGCAAGCACATCGGACAGGGTCCCATTCGCAGCTACAGACCGAGACGCAGTAGCGTCCTTGACCTTGCCAATATCCGCCTGCACCATCTGAGCAGCCTGCGTGACGTTCCGGGTCTCTTTCTCTAGATCCTTGAGTTTGCGGGCCACCACATCACCAGCCTCACGCGAGGTGTCGATACGCTTCTTCCCGCCAAAAGAATCGAGATACTTCAGATCGTTTCGCAGTTGTTCACAAGCGCGTGGCTGGGGCGCGAGAGTTCCACACACCTTCAAGGTTTCCTTGCCCTCGGCTTGTGCTTTACCACCGTCTGCGTGTGCAGCCTCGTAAGCCACCCACGCCTTGTCGTAAGCACTGGGCGTTTCATCCACACTCGCGCCACGTACCCACCACGCGCCCGCAGCCAGTACAACAGCACCTGCAACGCCACCACCGATCATCAGCTTCTGGCGCGTCGATAAATCCTGCACACCCATCAGAACAACTCCCCTTGGTTCGGATCGACGCTCTCCTCACCGAGAGCAGCGTCTGTCGTAATTGTGTTGTGCGCTTCTTCAGTCACCTCTGAAACAGGCGTCAAGATCGACTCAATATCCTCACGACGGAAAAACCGCCGCCCCGACGGCAAAACAACCGCAGGAATCTTCCCCTGCCGCGCCCAGCGCGCCAGTGTCGCCTCCGATGTTGAAGGCAGCAGTGCGGCAGCCTCCTTAGTATTCAGGAGGTCACTATCTCCGTTTTTGTGCGTCTCATGCAACTTCATGTCAACGATGATGCCATCAACAACTCGGCGAATCAACTCAATTTGTGCATACAGTGCAACTTTGGTACATTTTCTACATGACGATTCAAGACCGACCCGAGATTGGCGAGATGCGGCTCACGCACGACGCGGCACTGGGTCTCGCCATCAATCAACAGCTATACGCGACACACACACGGCACGATTCCCTCGCGGTTCTCCTCAACCTCTCAAAGTCAACCATCAGCCGTAAGCTTCGCGGCCTTGTCCCCTGGACAGCTGCAGAAATCAGCATCATTGCGGACTTCTTTGGCCTTTCCGGTGGCGACCTCATGCCTTCACGTGGTCCTGATGGCGAGTGGGTTCCCGCACCGTTTAAGCCGGGATATGCGAAAGCCCCGACCGCTGGGGCCGGGGCTTTATCGGAGCCACCTGAGAGAATCGAACTCTCGACCTATTCATTACGAGTGAATCGCTCTGCCGACTGAGCTAAGGTGGCGTTGCATTGCAACTTGATTAATGTAGCGGATGTGGGGTGTGCATTTCAAATGCACACCCCACATCCGCTTGTGATTCACGCCGCGCGGATCAGTTCACGAAGCCAGATTTGCCCACTCGGGGCAATCCCACACATCCCGTTGCGTGGCGTCACGCCGCGCAACGCTTTCCGTTCTCCGGCACCTTACCGTCGAGCAGGTATGCATTCACTGCATCCTCGATGCACTTGCCGCCACGCGGGTAGGCCGTGTGGCCATCACCCTCGTAGGTGAGGAGAACACCGTTATCCAGACCTTTCGCGAATTTCTCCGCCCAGCCATACGGGGTGGCAGGATCCCCAACCGTGCCCACCACAACAATCGGCGCAGAGCCCTTCGCCTTAAAGTTATCCACAATCTTCGCGCCCGACTTCGGGATCACCTGGCACTGATACTCCGAGTAGGGCATCGTCGGCCCGAGAATCGGAGCCTCCTTCGCCGCGATCTCAGACTGCTTGCGCCAGGTAGCCGGATCACCTTCCACCTGAGTATCCGCACAGCTGATCGCCGTGTTTGCCACCATCATGTTATTCGTGAACTCGCCCTTGGCATTGAGCCCGGCATACGAGCGGAAGAACGCATCAAACAGCGTGCCCTTGTTCTCGGTGAACACTTCGTTGAATGCGCGGCTCAGCAACGGCCAGCTCTCTGACGAATACAGTGGCGTAATGTATCCGATCGTCAGCGCCGCCTGGGTAAGCGGCTCATGATCGGTCGGGATCGGCTTGTGTTCCGTCTTTGCAAACAGATCAATAATCTTCTGGCGCGCCTGCTCACGATCACCCGTGAATGGGCAGTCCTTGCCCTTCAAGCACCAATCAAGGTAATTATTCGTCGCCACCTCGAAGCCTTTGAGCTGTGCGAGATAGCTATTGAAACCGTTCAGCGACGGATCGACCGCACCATCAAGCACCATGCGGTTCACGTTCTGTGGAAACAGCTCCGCATACGTTCCACCCAGCTGCGTACCGTACGAGAATCCCAGGAAGTTCATCTTGTCGCTCCCGAGCAGGTGGCGTGCAAGATCCAGATCCTGCGCCGCCTCGCGCGTACCGACGAACTTGATCGACTCGCCAGTGTTCTTCACACACGAATCTGCAAACTTCTTTACCGCTTCGTTCTGCGCCTTCTCCCCTTCGGGTGTGAGCGGATAGCTGGTGCGCAGGAACTCGAACATATCCTTATCGTCCAAGCACTTCACCGGCATCGACTTACCCACTCCTCGCGGTTCGACTCCCACAATGTCGTAAGAATCGAGCAACTTCTTCGGGAATTGCAGCGAGGACACCTCCACAAGCTCGGTTGCCGAACCGCCCGGGCCTCCCGGGTTCACAAACAGAACGTTGCCCTTGGAATTCTTCCCCACAGCCTTCTCGAGTGGAATGGTCACCTTCTTGCCCTCAGGATGCGAGTAATCCATCGGCGCTTCCATCGTGGCGCACATAAACTCTGCATCATCGCAGGGTTTCCATTCGATCTTCTGCCCGTAGAAACTCTCAAGACCTGCAGGAATAGCAGTTTTCGAACCGGTGGTTGTCTGCGCTTGGGGGCTCGCAGAACCACCGCCCGTCGCTCCCGAACAGGCGGCAAGCACGGCAACACTCATGACGGCAAGAATCTTGTGTATCTTCATGGAATTCACCCTACCGAATCTCCGCGCTGCACCGCCTACTCCCGCAAAAGGATGTGGAAAACCGTGGCACGAGCGATGTTCGTGGAAAACTTTTCCGAACCGCCGCACACCTCGCACGCCCGACGCTAGAGCCCCACCGACGTCGCGAGTCCCGGCAACCCACTACGCAACTACCAGCCCCGACGTCGGGGCTCAGCGTGCGGCTGGAAGCGGACTAGAACCTAGGCGTGGGGCGTAAGACGCAACGCCATCATTGCCGCTTCCATCGCGAGCTGCGGCGCCACGTTCGCGGCGAGGCGTTCGCGCGCCTCGCCGAGTTTCTCGATCTTTTTCAGCACGAGCGCGGGCGTGAGCTCGCTGGCTAAATTCGCGATCGCCTCAATGTAATCCTGGTTGATCAGCTCCACGTCGGAGCCGAGCTGGGTCACGAGCACGTCGCGGTACAGGCCGATCGCATAGATCAACTCGCGGTCGAGGAGATCGCGCTGGTTGCGCGTGGCGCGCTTCTTCGCTGAATCGAGGGCCGCCTTGATTTCCCCGCGCATCGAGGTGGGGACCTTCGAATCGGCATCCAGCCCGTAGGCCTCCATCACTTTGCGCTTGGCGGCCTCCGCCTGCGCATCTTTCGCAGCCTTCGCTGCTTTTGTGCCAGCTTTCGGCGTTTTCTCGCCGCGCATCGCTTCCGGATCCATCAGGCGGATGGCAGCCATTTCGGCGTCGCCCACGCCCTTGATCGAAACGATCGCGTCGAGCGTGTGGCGGCGGATCGCGGCGGCGCCGTCCTCGTTGAGCGCGAGCGCGCGAGCAACGCCCACGTGCGACTGCGAGGCTCGGGCCGCAAGCATCGCCTGCTTCGGCTCGATCCCGTCGCGCTCGACAAGCAGATCTGCAACTTCCTGCGCGGACGGGGTGACCAGATTGACGCCACGGCAGCGCGAGCGAATCGTGGGGAGCACGTCAGCGGGCGCGGCCGTACACAGCATCCACACGGTGTGTTCACCCGGCTCCTCGATCGCTTTGAGGAGCACGTTCGTGGTGCGCTCCACCATGCGGTCCGCGTCCTCAATCAGGAAAATCCTGTAGTGGCCCTGCGAGGGTGCGACGAAAGCGCTGGCCACATATTCGCGCACCTCGTCGGCGGAGATTGTGACGAGATCCGTGGAGACAGTGGTGAGATCCGGGTGGTTGTCGGCCATTGCGGCCAGGCATCCTGGGCACTGGCCGCAGCCGGGTTCGGGGCCGGTGCACAGCAGTGCGGCGGCGAGCGTACGCGCGGCGAGGGAACGGCCCGAACCTGGCGGGCCTGTGAACAGCCACGCGTGGCTCATGGCCGACGACGTCGGTGGCTCCTGGCCCTTTGCAAGCGCACGGCCCGCGGCCGCAGCGGCTTTGAGGACGTCGACGGCGGCCTCTTGGCCGACCAGAGAATCGAAGACGCTCATCGCGCACGCTCCAGGAGCGGTTCGATCGCGGCGAGGGCCGCGGCCGTGACCTGCTCGATCGGAGCGGCCGCGTCGATCACGCGGAAGCGCTCGGGTTCGCCGGCAGCCATCTCGAGGTAGGCGCGGCGAACCGACTCGTGGAAGGCGAGGCCTTCCGCCTCGAGGCGGTCTTTTTCCCCGCCGACGCGCTGTGCGCCGACGTCGGTGGGGACATCGAACAAGAGTGTGAGATCGGGTGTGAGTCGGTCCGTTGCCCACATCGAGAGCTCACGGATTTCCTCGGCCCCGAGGGAGCGTGCGCCTCCTTGGTAAGCGACGGATGAATCGATGTAGCGATCCTCGAGCACGATCGCGCCACGCTCAAGCGCAGGGCGCACGCGCGTGGCGATGTTTTGGGCGCGGTCGGCGGCGTAGAGAAGCGCCTCGGCTCGCGGGGCAACCTCGCCACCAAAAAGCAAAAGCTGGCGGATTTTCGCACCGAGTTCGGTGCCGCCTGGTTCGCGCGAGGTGAGCACCTCGAGGCCGCGCGATTCGAGCGCCACTTTGATAGCAGCGATCTGGGTGGTTTTGCCCGAGCCATCGCCGCCCTCAAACGTGATGAAAAGTCCCATCGCTCCCTCTCCTTGGCGCAGTGTGTGCCACGTCGGCCCTACACCCATAGTGTAGCCGCGCGACGTGTGGGCTGGGCGGGGAGGCCACAGCCTCCCCGCCCAGTTCCGCGGCATGAATTTTTACTCGGCCTTTTTCGCTGCTGGCTTTTTGGCCGTGGTTTTCTTGGCCGGAGTTTTCTTTGCGGCGGCCTTCTTCTTCCCAGCGCCGGAAACGGTGCGCTTCGTCTTGTTGCGAGCCTTCGGGCCACCCTGCTCTGCGATCTTCAGGCGGCGAGCCACGAGCAGCTTCTGGGCACGCTCGGCCGTAAGCTGGTTGATGTCGTCAGCTCGCGGCACAGAGGCGTTCGTCTCACCGTCGGTCACATACGGACCGAAGCGGCCGTCTTTGAGCACGATGTTCTTGCCGCTGACAGGATCCGGCCCAAACTCCGCGAGCGGCGGCTTGGCCGCGCGCGACCCGCGCTTCTTCGGCTCAGCAAAAATCTTCTCGGCCTCCTCGAGAGTGATCGTGAAGATCTGTTCCTCGCTCTCGAGCGACCGGGAATCCGAACCACGCTTCATGTACGGGCCGTAACGGCCGTTGGTTGCCTCGATCTGTTCACCGTTCGATTCGCCCACGATGCGCGGCAGGCTCAGCAGTTTCACTGCCTCATCGAGAGTCACAGTATCCGGGCTCATCGAGGCAAAAAGCGACGCCGTACGCGGCTTCGGCTTCACCTTCGACACCTTGCCTGTGGGCGTGAGCTGGACGGCATCCTCCGGAAGCACCTCGGAAACATATGGGCCAAAACGGCCATCCTTCACCACCAGCTCGTAGCCCGTGTTCGGATCCTTGCCGAGCGAGCGATGGCCCTGCAATGCGGCATCAAGCAGTTCCTTTGCCTTCGCCACATTCAGTTCGTCCGGGGAAACATCACCTGGCACGTTCGCGCGCTTGAGTTCGCCGGTTTCCTCGTCCACCTGCTCCAGGTAGGGCCCGTAGCGCCCCACGCGCACGGCGATCCCCTCGCCGATCTCGATTGTGTTCACGGCGCGGGCGTCGATCTCGCCCAGCGAATCGACCTGCTCATGCAGACCCTTCGCCTGACCCTTGCCGCGGTAGAACCCGGCCAAGTACTCCACTCGATCCTCGTGGCCGGTGGCGATCCTGTCCAGATCCTCTTCCATCTCGGCCGTGAAATCGTAATCGACCAGCGTCGGCAGATTTTCCTCGAGCAGGCGGATCACCGAGAACGCCGTCCAGGTAGGCACGAGCGCCTGGCCCTTGCGATCCACGTAGCCGCGGTCAATGATCGTGGAGATCGTGGAAGCGTAGGTGGACGGGCGCCCGATCCCCTTCTCTTCAAGAGTCTTGACCAGCGAGGCTTCCGTGTAACGCGGCGGCGGCGTGGTTTCGTGGCCATCCGCCGACGCCGAACGCTCGGCGAGCACGTCACCTTCAGCAAGCTTGGGCAGACGGCTCTCCGCCTTCTCCTCGTAGCGCTTCACGTCCGCACCCTCTTCGTAGGCTGCGAGGAAGCCCGGGAACGTAATGATCGTGCCCGACGCACCCAGCGTGGCGGTCTGTGCGCCAGCGGCACCAGCAAGCGGAGCCTCGATCTTGATCGACGCGGTGGAACCCTTCGCGTCTTCCATTTGGGAGGCCACCGTACGCTTCCAGATCAGCTCGTACAGCGCATACTCGCGACCTTGGAGCTGGCCGGCCACCTCGCTTGGCATGCGGAATGAATCGCCGGCAGGGCGGATGGCCTCGTGGGCCTCCTGCGCGCCCTTCGACTTCGACGTGTAGAAGCGTGGCTTTTCCGGCAGCGACGCTACGCCGTACAGTTCCTTGATCTGTGCACGGGCGGCGTTCATCGCCTCAGTGGAAAGATTCACCGAATCCGTACGCATGTAGGTAATAAAACCGTTTTCGTACAGCGACTGTGCGATGCGCATCGTATCGCGCGAGCTCAGGCGCAACTTGCGCGAGGCCTCCTGCTGGAGCGTCGAGGTGGTAAACGGGGCGGCCGGACGGCGCTTGTATGGCTTCGTCTCCACGCTCGAAACCGTCGCTTCGCCGCCCTCGAGAGCGGCCGCGATCGCCTTCGCGTCCTCGGCGCTCAGCACCCGAACGCCAGCCTTCGCCGACTTCGCAACCAGCGCACCGGCGTCGTCGAAATCCTTACCGGATGCGATGCGCGCGCCGTCTACGGACGCAAGCTTCGCCTCGAACTCTTCCGACCCTTTCGCAAGCTGAGCCGTGACGTCCCAATACGACGCAGGCACGAACGCCATGCGCTCGCGCTCGCGCTCTACCACGAGACGCGTGGTGACCGACTGCACGCGGCCAGCCGAAAGCGACGGCGCAACCTTGCGCCACAAGAGCGGCGAAACTTCGTACCCCACGAGGCGGTCCAGGATTCGGCGTGATTCCTGCGCATCCACGAGCTGCGTATCGAGCTCACGCGTGTTCGACAGCGCGCGGTGGATCGCCTCCTTCGTGATCTCGTGGAACACCATGCGCTTGACCGGAACCTTCGGCTTGAGAACCTCGAGAAGGTGCCACGCAATCGCCTCACCCTCTCGGTCCTCATCGGTTGCGAGATAGAGCTCGTCAGCTTTCTTCAGCTTCGCCTTGAGCTCCGTGACCTTCTTTTTCTTATCCGGGTTCACCACGTAATAGGGATCAAAATCGCCCTCAACGTTCACCGCGAACTTGCCGTACGGGCCCTTTTTCATATCTGCGGGCAGGGCTGAAGGTTGCGGCAAATCGCGGATATGACCGACCGACGCCTCGACGTCGTAATCACTTCCGAGGTATTTGCCGATTGTCTTTGCCTTGGCAGGAGACTCGACGATCACCAGTTTCGTCACTGACATTCCTTCTTTCTTGCCCGGATGGGTGCGCGGAGTTGCCGGCTTGTGCGCCGGTTTCTCCCGCATAGTACTCACATCTCCCCCACGGCGTGCAAACTGGGCACGCCGACACTGTGGAAAAGAGTGGCACGAGGCGATCTGTGGATTACTTTTTCTCTACGAGCATTCCGAGGCGAACCATCCGCACGACGTCGGGGCCGATCTTGTCCTCAATCTGCGCAGCTTCTTGCCCGAGAAGTTGGGCCAGAGCCGCCGTAATCTGACCGGCCGTGAGCTCGCCGTCGCACACGGAAACGAAGCCGGCCAGCTCGGTACTGGCAAGGACTTCCTCTCCAAAAGAATCCGTTTGCGTGAACTTGATCAGCCACGGATCTTCCGCTCCCGGCGAATAGAACCGATGCTCCGCGACGTCGGTGGCAACCAGGCGCGCATGTGCCGGGAACTCGCCGCCTGCCGCGAGCGCGCGCTGACTCCACACGCGTTCCACGTACTCGCGCGGATTCGCTGGCGCTGAGCCTCGCAATTCGGTATGGACGTGCACACCGGCGTCGGCGGCGCCGAGGAGCACGTAGCCGAAGCCGACGGCTTCCACTCCGCGGGTGTGGAAATCGCCGAGCCATGCGCGGTAGGCGGCTGCGAACTCCGGCGAGCCTGGGCGTAGCCCGCCGTCACGAATCCAGGTTTCCACGTACTGTTCGGGTTCGAGAAGATCGCGCTGGATCAGTAGCGAATCCGCGCTCCCCGTCCAACTTTCCGGACGCTCGTACCACTCGCTTCCCTCGGGGATCTCCCAGTTTGCCAGCAGGTAGCCGCGCCCTGCAGGGGTGAGGTGCTTGCCGATCCCACGCACCACCGTCTCCACGAGAGAATCCCCGGAGAGTGAGGCGTCACGGTATTCCATCTCTCCGAGCACCTCGCGCACCGGCGCGGGCGTGATGACGAACGGCGGGTTGGAGACGACGACGTCGAAGCTCTCACCCGCAACCGGCTCGAACAGCGAGCCTTCACGCCAGTCGATATCGACGCCGTTCAGGCGCGCGTTGAAACGCGCGAACTCGAGGCCGCGGGTGGAAATATCGGTGGCCACCACGTGTGCTCCCGCGAGAGCCGCGAGGATCGCGTGGAAGCCGCAGCCAGTACCGAGATCGAGTACGCTCTGACCTTCCTCGTAGTGTGTGAGCGAGGCGAGCGTGCGCGTGGCGCCGCCGATCCCCATCACATGATCAGGAGCGAGGACATTGCCTTGGAGCGCGCCGGCGTCGTGAGCGAAGTAGGCGGTGCGCCGCGGACCGACCTCGTATGCCGTGATCTGGAACGGGCACGCGTAGCGTAGCTCGTCACCAGCGCCGCACACATCCCCTGCGGGGGCGTCCTCCGCAGTGGTGTGCGAAACTGCGCCCGAGCCGTGCACTCCTGTTTCGTCTTCTGTGGAGCCAACGCGGATCAGCCCGTCGCGGCTGTCGAGAGACGGCAACACCTCGCGCAGCTCGGCCTCGGTGAGCGCTTCCCCGAGGAGGAAGAAGCGGATCAGGAGCGAGGCACGGTCAGTTTCCCCTTCCAGAGCCAATGACGCCGGTGCGGGCATGTCGCGAGAAAGCGCGGCCAGCGCCGACGCCGGGATGCGTTTGCGCATCGCGGCCGGAGTATAGGGAAGAAGATCGGACGGATCGAATGGCAAGGATGTGGTCATACCTCTTATTCTTGCACGACAGGCTCTGCCACTAGGAAGCCGCCTGAATCCGGATCTCAGTGCTTCCTTTTTACTGCCAGAGAGCAGCACTTTTTATTGCCAAAGCACAACACCTTCGGCGCATGTTCCGATCCCACACACCACACAACGTGACGCCACACCTACCGCTCGCCCGATTTTCGCGGCACACTAGTGCGGTGGCAACTTTGCTTGATGTTGTCCGCGCGCACGGCGCCGACCAGATCACTGGGATCGAGGAGATCCCGCCGCGCCCCGCACGCTTCGGCGAGTGGGGCGAATGGGTGGCGCCCACAGTGCTCGAAGCGCTGTGGAATGTAGGGATTCCCCGCCCATGGACACACCAGGCCCAAGCTGCCGACCTGCTCCACGCAGGCAACCACGTGGTGCTCGCGACCGGAACCGGAAGTGGAAAATCGCTTGCCGCATGGGTACCCGTGTTGTCCGCTATCGAAGAGGCACGCGATGCACGTTCCTCGCTGGCACACGTGGTTCGCTGCCCCACGGCTCTCTACCTCTCGCCAACGAAGGCGCTCGCGGCCGACCAGGAGAACTCACTCTCAGCGCTCGCCGCGTCCGTGAACCCACGGATCGGGATCGCCACCGTTGACGGCGACGCCGATACTCCCACCCGTTCTTGGGCCCGCGACTACGCCGACATCGTGCTCACCAACCCCGATTTCGTCAACCATGCGATGCTCGCAAGCAGCGAACGCTGGGGCAGGCTGTGGCGTGGCCTGAGCTTCGTGGTGCTCGACGAGTTTCACTCCTACCGCGGGACGTTTGGTTCGAACGTTGCCCTTGTGGTGCGTAGGCTCCTGCGCTTGGCACGCCATTACGGGGCGAATCCGCGCGTCATCTTCCTCTCGGCAACCTCTGGCGATCCAGCCGCGAGCGCGAGGCGGTTCCTCGGTGAGGCGTTCGGGCCGGTCACGGCAGTCACGGACGACGGATCGCCAACTGGCGCACGCCAGATCGTCACGTTGCAAACAGCACCCCTCGATAGCGAGAACGCCGTTCCAGCAGGCCAGATCACGCCCTCGTCCGACGGCGAACTCTCCGACGTCAAGCGCCGCGCAGCGAACACCGAAGCGGGCGAACTCACCGCACGCCTCGTGGCAAGCGGCGCGAGCGTGCTGACGTTCGTGCGCTCGCGGCCGGCCGCGGAACGCGTGGCCGAAGTGGCACACCACACCCTCGCACAATCAGCGCCGCACCTTGATGGTACAGTGGCCGCCTATCGCGGAGGCTACCTTCCCGAGGAACGCCGAGAGCTGGAAAAACAGCTGCGTACCGGCGATCTTCGGGCGCTCGCCACCACATCTGCACTCGAGCTTGGCATTGACGTTTCTGGCCTCGACGCCGTGATCGTTACCGGATGGCCGGGGACGCACTCCTCGTTCCAGCAACAGATCGGCCGTGCGGGACGTGCAGGGAACAGCGGATTGGCGGTCTTTATTGGCCGCGACAATCCTCTCGACCAGTACGTGCTCGCGCATCCGGAAACGCTCGCGAACACACCGGCGGAAACCAACGTGTTCGACCCGGCGAACCCGTGGATTCTCCCGGCGCACCTGTGTGCTGCGGCGGGAGAACTTCCGCTGACGGAGGCGGACGCGCCAATCTTTTCACTCCCAGATACATCATTTTTCTCCTCTCTCGAAACCGAAGGGCTACTCGTTAAGCGCCCTGCGGGCTGGTTTTGGAACCCTGCGATGCGCACCTCGCCCCACTCGCTGGTGGATATGCGAGGCGGTGGCACCACCGTGTCGATTATTGATTCGGCCTCAGGCGCCTTGCTCGGCACAGTGGACGAGGGCCGCGCCGAATCGACCGTCCACCCCGGCGCGATTTATCTGCACCAGGGCGTGCCGTACCAGGTGGAAACCCTGGCTGACGACGTCGCGCTTGTTCACTTGCACCGCGAAGACGAGCTACGCACCTATCCACGCGAGGAAACGAGCGTGGAGATCCTTCACCCCCTCGCCTCGACTGAGGCTGGCCCGGTGAGCTGGAACTACGGCAAAGTTGTGGTGACAAACCGAGTGGTGGGCTACGACGTGCGCCGCGTGAAGGACGGCATGTACCTGGGGATGGTTCCCCTGGAGATGCCACTCCACCAGTTCGAGACCACCGGCTGCTGGTTCACTGCCACCGAGCCAGCAACCCGCGAAGCAGGGATCGGTGCCGGCGATCTTCCCGGTGCGCTTCACGGCGCCGAGCACACCATGATCGGCCTGCTCCCACTGTTCGCCACCTGTGACCGCTGGGACCTCGGCGGCCTCTCCACCGCGCTGCACGGATCAACCGGACAGCCCACCGTGATCGTTCACGACGCAATAGCCGGCGGAGCCGGCGCCGCACTGCGCGGATACGAAGCCGGGCTCGACTGGCTCGAAGCGACCCTCGAAACCTTGCGTTCCTGCCCCTGCGACGCCGGCTGCCCGCGTTGCGTACAATCCCCGAAGTGCGGGAACAACAACTCCCCGCTCTCCAAAGACGGCGCGATCACGTTACTCACCCTCGTCACCGACAAGCTTCGCCATGCGAACTCTGCCACTCTCGCGAAGCGGACGCGCGCGTAGGTAACGAGTAAAACCAGCCCAGATCCCCAGTGAAACTTCCCCTAAGAAAGCCTCACTATCACGGTTCTGGACCGGCCACAGCATCGGCTTTCAGCAACCCTGGAAGCCACGCCAGTGGAGAATCGAGCCGCGCACTGACGTGGACGTTTTCGCCCTCGATTTCGCACGCAGCCTCATATTCACTCATGTGTTCGCTCACCCATGAGCAGGCCTGTACTGGATCCCCCGTATCCGCGAGGATCTGAGCTGCCGAGATCGCGGCGAGATCCGCACTGTTGCGCATGTTCGTGGCCTGCGAACTCAGGCTCAGGGCTCCAAACACCATCACACACACGCTCAGGATTGCGCTGATCGCTCCAATCGCCATTGGCATATCGATCAGCGCTCCGGCCCGCGTATGCCGGGTTCGAGAACCACATGGTGTTTACCCGTGAAAGTGATTCCGAAATACGCCAGCGCACCATGAGCAGGCGCGCTCACGCTCACGTTTAACGCGCGCCCGGATTGTCCGATCAGGACTTGAGCATCCTCACCGGCTGTCGCTCTCGCAATCGCCATTGCCTCCGATTCGTTGGCACCTAATGAGATGGCTCGGCTCACCTCGCGCGCAGCTGTATCAGTTGCAGAGATACCTTGTGCTCCCACGATGCACGAGATGAGGAAAACCACCACTAGTGCCACCACTGGGAGCACTATCGCGAACTCCGCCGTGACCATGCCCGATTCTGTACGAGCATCGGGCGCCCGCCGCCCACGAGTACCCACAGAAGTTGCCGAACTCATGCGCGGTGTTTCCATCCGAGCGAACCAGCTCCTCATCGCTCTGCTCCTTTCAATTCGTGCCAGGATTCATGGTGGTGGGGAGGGGAGCAAACGCTCCCCTCCCCACCACCATGCCGATCAGATGAACATCGAGAACGCACCCTTAAAGACCGAACCGATGAGCTCCTTGAACCAGTCTTGCTGGAACAACCACACAAGAATTCCCGCGAACGAGGTGGTCGCGACAGTTCCCACCGCGTATTCTGCCGAGACCATTCCTGCTTCAGCCTTCGTGCCGATGCCTGCAACCTTTGCCCAGAACTTCTTCATGATGACCGTGTCCTTTTCTCTCCCCTTTTTGGGAGCTTAGCCTCCACGAAATGGAGGATGAATTTTTCCTATCGACGCTCGTTTACCACTTTTAGATGGTTTCCCTTGCGACACATATAGTTTCGCGCACTTAGAAAACTTTAAGTGCGGGCAATTTTCTTTCTGTGGATACTGGTGTCACAGAACGACACTGTGGAAAACTTTCGCCCGCCCACATCGTCGAACACACAAAAACGCCAACGTCGACGCACCAGCTTCACACGCAACTGGCACACCGACGTCGGCAACATCACCTTGACCCTCACAGCAGTTTCTCTGCGAACGACACCACCACCGGAACCACCCCAAGCAACACGAACGCAGGCAAAAAACACAACCCCAGCGGCACAACGAGCTGGCTACCCAATTTCGCTGCAGCCTCCTTCGCACGCCGAGCACGAGTGACCCGCAGCGTCTGCGCGGAACGTTGTAACAACGGAACAGGAGCAGCGCCGTCGAGCCACGCAGGAGCGAGCGCATCCCGTAACCGACAAAATCCCTCCCAGCTTCCCTCCCACGCGTCGTCCCAGCTGGCACCCATCACAAGCCGGCCGGCAACCTCACTCAGGGAAGCCTCGCGATCCGCCAATTTTCGCGCTCGCCACGGCAACACCCCGACGTCGGCGCCACCACTACCGTTGGTACGCGCGAGAGCATGGTCCACCGCGCGCAAACACGACGGGATCGACACCCCCGCAGCCAACGCCGCCACCGCCAAATCAAGAACCACCGCCGGATCAACATTCCCTTCGGGCCGAGCCCTGCGCACGCTTCGCACCCCCGCCGGAACGAGCCACACGAGCCCCACCGCCGCACACAAAATCACGATCATTCCACCGCCTCCTTTTCCTTCGCCACCCGGACCATCCGCCACACCAACCAGATCCCAGCCACCTCGAACACCAACCCCGCCCCGAACGTCACCTTCCCCATCAGCGTCGCCACGAACTCTCCCAGGCGAATGCCGAGCATCCATGCCAAAAACATTCCAAAAAACGGCAATACGGCAAGCATCTGTGCGCTCGTGATCGGCCCGGCGAGAGCCACGTCGCGGGCCGACTTCGCCTCGCCCGTCTCCGTAATCCCAGCCGCACAGGCTTCCAAGATCTCCGCCATCGGCGCACCGGTAGCGCTCCCCATCCGGCACACGGCGAAAGTGGCAGGCAGCGTGGCGGCCGCGATTGACGTGATGCCGCGCTGCCTGCGTTGCCATCGCCCGGCATTCCACAGTTCTCGCAGAACAACAGGCACACCTTCACGGTCGAGCACCGCCCCGGTGGAACCAGGCGATGTCCATTTGGGCGGGTTTTCCTGCCCTTTGCGCCAGATACGGCGCAAACGCCCACCTAGGCCCACGAGATGACCACCTTCCCCCTCCATGCCCGCGCTCTCCAGCGCCATCGCCCAGGCTCGCTCAATCGTTGCGCCGGAGCGCAACCGCGTGGCCACCTCGGTGATGAGCATGCCCATGTCGAGCTCTTTGCGCCGTCGTCGAACACCTCGACGCCGGCGTCGCCGCGTTCCGTGCTCGCCGCGACGCTCGCCAACCGGCGCACCAAATCGCCGCACGCTCACGTACATCACGGCCATTACGGCCACCCCTGCAACCAGCCACATCATCGGCCCGTCACCTCCTCCACGGCGATGCCGAGCCGCTCGCACAGTTTCTCCGCTCCCGGGCCAGCAACCACGCGTTCTCTCCCGACGCCGACTCCCCCAGTCGCACCAGAACCACCAGCTACGCTCAAACCACCAGCGCCACAGCCCCCAGTTTCCCCACCGCCGTCGCGAATCACGCTGAACGCCTCCTTCGCCACAAGTTCCCCACGCACGCGTTCGAGCACCGCGATCTGCGCCAAAAATCTGCGCCGCCCGGCACGCTTGACATGGATCACAGCGTCGAGAGCGGAAGCGGCCTGCGCCGCCACGGTGGCCTCGTCCATGCCGGCGAGCGCTCCGAGTGCCGTGAGGCGCGAAGGCACATCCACCGCCGAATTCGCGTGGATCGTTGCCCATCCGCCTTCATGGCCGGTGTTGAGCGCGCCAAGCACGTCGCGCACTTCACCGCCGCGACATTCACCCAGGATGATCCGGTCGGGCCGCATACGCATCGCCGCGCGCACCAGATCACTCATCGTCACCTCGCCCACGCCCTGCACGTTCGCCCGCCGCACCTGCAGATGCACCACGTGCGGGTGGCTAGGTGCAAGCTCCGCAGACTCCTCGATCACGAGGATGCGCTCGCTGGGCGGCACGAGCTGCAAAATCGCGTTGAGGAACGTGGTTTTTCCACTGCCGGTTGCTCCCGAAATAATCGCGTTCGCCTTCGCGGCGACGAGTGCTCGCGACAGCACAGCGAACCCCGCCGGCACCGAGCCGTTCGCTACCAGTTCCTCCAACGTCAGTTTGCGTGTGCGATGCGTTCGCAGCGAAATCAACGTTCCCTCCGCGGCGAGCGGCGGCACGAGCGCGTGCAGACGCACGCCTGAGGGAAACGTTCCGTCCACGATGGGAGAGGCATCATCGAGGCGCTGCCCGCACCCCGCCGCAAGACGCACGGCAAGCGCACGCACACCCTCTTCACTTGCGAGCTGCGGGTCTGTTGCGGGCATTTTTTCCATTCCTGCCCCGCGATCGACCCAGAGTTCTCCCGGACCGTTGACGACGACGTCGGTGACTGCCGGATCCTCCAGTAGCGGCCCGATTGTTTCGCCGGCACCCTCGATTTGGTGGCGCACTGCCACCTCGAGGCTAGCGAGCTCGTCGGTGGAGGCGGCCCGCACGTCCGCGAGCGCACCACTCATCGGTGCGCCGGCGGCCAGCCTGCGCCGGATTGTCTTCATTTGTGCTGGTGAGAGCTTCATGCCAGCTCCTTCACGTAGGCCGCGATCCGCGCAATGTCTTTCGCGACGGCGGAGCGGGTGCGGCTTCCGGGCGCAAGCCCATGATCGACGTCGGCGCTGAAGCCGCGCGCCTGCGCCAACGCAAAGCATTCACGTTCGAGCAGGCTCGCGACGTGCGCAAGCTCTCCACCGGAGTTGGTGGCAACGACGGGCACCGTGTTGTGCCCGAGCCGCTCCAGCGCGACTTTCGCACCGGCAATGCCCACTTCCGACGTCGGGGCGAGCATGAGGACCACATCGCACCAGTCGAGGACGGAACGGTTCTCGCCGAGCGCGCTCGTCCCGAGGTCGAGTACCGTGACGGGGCAGATTTGCGCGACGGCGGCGATCGCCCGCGCACCGACGTCGCCGGTGGGGAACGCGCCGCGTTCGTCGGCGGAGAGCACCCGAACGCCGCGCCACGTGGGCAACGATTCGACGAGCCGGCCGGCGAGCAGACCGCCGGTGCGCGCGACGTCGGCCCAGCGGGTTCCGCAGGCGTGGTGGATCGCGAGTGTGAGGTCGATGCCGGCGGAGGCTGGATTGGCGTCGATTAGGCCTGTTCCTGCACCGAGTTCACGCGCGAGCATCGCCGCCGTGCTCGTCGCGCCGATCCCGCCCGCGCTCGCACACACTCCCACCACTTGCCCGCGTAGCGTGGCACCCACCGACACCATCAGTTCGAGGATATCGGCCGTGTCGGTTCGCAGATCGAGATCCACGCGCCCTGCAGCGAAGTAGGGTGCGAACATTTCGTGAAAGGATGCGATAACGTGCCCGTCCACAGCGCCGTCGCAGGTGAAGTTGAGGACGCCGACGGCGCCAGGGGCGCACGTGATGTCGATTCCGACGAGGGAGGCGAGGCGCGCAAGTTCGTCGTAAACGTGGTCAGCTGGGCCGTGGTAGACGGCCGATTCGCAATTCAATGTTGTCTCCATGGCACCACTGTGGCGCGCGCGGCCACCGGGCCGCCTACCACCGTCGCACCCCTGTGGAAAAGTGAGTTTTCCACAAGCCGCCGGTCACGTTTTTCACGTGCCCTGAGCCTGTTTTCCAGGCGCGTCACTCCCACAAACCGTTAAAACCCCGTTACCGTGGGAAATAGTTACGATTTTCAGGAGGACTAGTGAGCACGCCAACCGACCCGTACAACTCGACCACAGGCAAACCTGCCGACGCCCCGTTCCTCGAGCCGCTCGAGGAAGAGACCCCCGCCGGCGACCTGCGCTTCTCCGACGACCCTGCCTCCGACCTCGCGCCACAAGCGCCGGCGGACGCTCCCGAACCAGCCGCGCCCGCCCGCTCTCATTTCGAGCGCCATGCCTGGGATAACGCAGCCTCCGACGAACCGGCGCGCCCCGCGACGCCGCCCACCGACGTCGCGCTCGGAGCGCCAGCTGAGCCGGCCGAGCTCGAACCTCAAGCCGCGCCCGCCGACGCCGACGCTGCCGCTCACGTAGCTCCGGCAGGTAACTTTGACGATCGCGCCGTCACGCGCACGTCGGTGATCGACGCAACCAACGTTGAATTCGCCCCGGTGTCGGAGTTCGACGGCCGCGACGACTCCCCCACAAGCGCCTCCGAATTCGAAAAGTCGGGCCTCGCAGCAACTGCAAGCGAGAACCGCGCCGCATGGGCGGGTGCCCCCGAGGAGCTCCCCGCAACCCCGGCGTCGGCTCCGCTCCCCCAACCTGAGCCCGAAAAGAGCCGCGCCTGGGCGCACGTCGGCTCGTTCTTCGTCGCACTGCTACTCCTGCCGGTGGCGTGGTACCTCACCGAAGATTCGAGCGCGCGCCTCGCCGCAAGCGCGCTGACCGATCAGCACACGATCAATATCCTGGGCGCATCGGAGCTCGTCGGCGCATTCGTGACCGCCGCACTGATCTGGTTCAATGCCCGCCGCAGCGCGCTCGGCGCGATCTTATGGGGTGCGATCGTGTGGATCGCCGGCCTCGTCGGCGTCTTCATGCCGGGCCTCATGGCTAACCTTTCCGCGAGCATGGCTGAGCCGTTCGGAACCTACAACGCCTTCACTGGGAACGTCGTGTACCACTTCTCGAATACGTCCGTGAACGGGCATATCGCTCTGCTTGGATTCGCCGTGTTGGCCACCGGCCTGGTGGTGCACCGCACGCGCGCACGCGCGGCGGCGCCCACGAACCTCGATTTTGCCGGAGAGTAATTTGCCCGCAGATACGTCGTGCGTCTCGTTTCCTGGCCCGTGGCAGCACCGGCTTGTGCAGGCGAATGGGGCACAATTCCACATCGCGGAGGTCGGGGAGTTCCGCAAGGATTCTCCACTCGTGTTGCTCGTTCATGGGTTCCCCGAGTACTGGTGGGCCTGGCGCGGGCAGCTTGAGCCGCTCGCCGACGCCGGTTTCCACGCGGTTGCTCTCGACCTGCGCGGCGTTGGCGGTTCCGATAAAACTCCGGGCGTGGTTGATTCGCTGACGTTGGCGGAGGATCTGGTGGCATTGGTGCGAACGCTCGGGTATGAGCGTGCGGTTCTTGTCGGACACGGACGTGGTGGTTCGCACGCATGGACTGCGGCGGCGATCGCGCCCGAGATGGTCGAGGGGCTCGTTGTGGTTTCTTCCCCTCACCCGCGCACCCTCCACCGCCTCGGTTTCCACGTGACATTCCGGACGTGGCGCTACTCGCTCGCCACTGTTTTTTCGTCTGTCGGTAAGCGATTGCTGGCGAATCCGCAGCGCGTGGCCGATTACCTGACCGAGTGGAGTGCGCCTGGGAACACCGGTGCTTCCGCAGAAGCGTGCCACTACGCAGACGCCATGGCTTTGCCTGGCGCGGCCGGGCTCGCGCTCGAACGGCTTCGTTGGAGTTGGGCGGGGCAGTTGCGCGCCCGTGGCCGCGAGTATCTCGCAGCCTCGCGCAAGCCCGTGCGTTGTCCGGTTCTCGCTGTTCGCGGCGAGCTGGATCCGTTGCTTCCGCCGCGCGCCTGGAACGCGGATCGCGAGTTCGCCCACGGCGAGTACACCAAAGTTCAGATTCCACACGCCGGGCATTTTGTTCACGAGGAACAGGCCGAGCGTTTCAACGACTCCCTGCTCGGCTTCCTGGCAGCCCACCAATAACGCCGCAATATCCCACAGGTAACGCCGCCAAACTCTCGTGCAGAACTCAATCAATCCGGCCGGGCGTTGCGATATACGCAACGCCCGCGCGAACTGACAGAGTTACGCACCGCGAAAGCGCCGCCCGCGTCCGGCGGCGCATCGTCCGCGTCCGGCGGCGACGTCGGATCTTGGCCGACGTCGGATCTTGGCCGACGTCGGGGCGCTAGTTGAGTGGGAACGACGGACACAGGTCTGCAAGCGGGCACCGCTCACACTCAGGCTTGCGCGAGTGGCAGATCGCGCGGCCATGATCGATCGTGCGGTGGCACGTGATCGTCCAGATTTCGGGTGGCAGGATTTTCGCGATCTCCAGCTCGGCCTTCACCGGGGCGGTTTCGCGCGTCCAGCCCCAGCGGCGTGAAAGCCTCCCGACATGCGTATCGACGGTGATTCCCGGCTTACCGAACCAGTTCCCCAGCACAACGTTTGCCGTTTTTCTCCCGACGCCGGGCAAGGTCACCAGCTCCTCGAGCGTTCCCGGAACTTCGGCGTCGAACTGTTCAATCAGCCCCACGGCAAGCCCGTGCACCGAACGCGCCTTCGAACGGAAAAAGCCAAGCGGATGCAAAATTCCTTCTAGATCCTCACCACGAGCGGCGGCCATTGCAAACGGATCCGGGTAGGCGGCAAAGAGCTCAGGCGTGACGGAGTTGACCCTCGCGTCAGTGGTCTGAGCAGACAAAACGGTGGCCACAAGCAACTCGAAACCGTTCGTAAAATCGAGCGCGCAGTGAGAATCCGGGTAGATCTCGGCGAGCCGATCCGTGATCGTGGCCGCCGCTTCGCGCCTCGCCGCGAGTGCGCGCGGCCGCGGCGGGAACTTCTCCTTTTTCACCATGTCGGCCCCCAAACACTCTTTTGCATGATTCCAGTCTAACTGCCACGGCTTTCGCCGGGAGTAATCGAGGTCGAAAAATTGTGCGATCCGTGACATGATTACACCAGTATGACCTCTCACACACCCGGAAAGTCGGTTCGTGCGCGGGGTGAGGAAAATTGACCAGAAAGGAATGCTCATGGATTCCAGCGTTCTGACGAATGTTGAGCTTTTTAAGGAGCTCACCGAAGAAGATCGCGCGGCCCTCGCCGCACTCATGTCGGAAACGAGCCTCAAGCGCGGCGAATCGCTCTTCCACGAGGGAGACGACGGCGATCGCCTGTACGTGGTCACCGAAGGCAAGGTGAAGCTTTCCCACACCGCAGATGACGGCCGCGAAAACCTTATCGCCGTTCTCGGTCCGGGCGAGATTATCGGTGAGCTCACCCTCTTCGATCTGGGGAACCGCTCGTCCACTGTGACCGCGATTGCGCCCACACACCTGCTGTCGCTTTCCCACAAGGACATGATGACCTACATCGAAGACCATCCGGCCATGGCTAAGGCGATGCTCAAGGAGCTCGCGAAGCGCCTGCGCACCACGAACTCGCAGATGGCGGATCTGGTGTTCTCGGATGTTCCCGGGCGCGTTGCTAAAGCTCTGCTCGATCTGGCTGAGCGCTTCGGCGAGCGCACTCCCGAAGGTATCTTCGTGGCACACGATCTCACGCAGGAAGAGCTTGCTCACCTCGTGGGCGCATCGCGTGAAACGGTGAACAAGTCGCTCGCCGATTTCACCTCGCGTGGATGGATCCGCCTCGAGGGTCGCGCCGTGCTGCTGATGCAGATCGGCCGCCTCCAGCGCCGCGCTCACTGAGTTCTTTCATTGGTGTGGGGAGAGGGCATTGAGCCCTCTCCCCACACCAATATTTTCGCTTCGTTACGTTGGCGACCGCACGCCCGGATGCACACCCACCCCGACGTCGGGGCTCACCGCGCGTTCGACACTAACGGCAGGCAACGCAGGCCGCGCATCGCCGTCGAGAAAACTACTCTTTCGGGCGCTTTAGGTACGCCACTAGGGAAGTCTCGTTCGGGCCGGGGAGAACCGTCACCAGCTCCCAGCCCTCAGATCCCCACGTATCGAGAATTGCCTTCGTATTATGAATGAGCAACGGAATCGTTGCATACTCCCAAATAGTCATGGGCACAGCCTAGCCCGGATACTCACGCGGAGCGAATCTCGGTGAGCCGAGGAACACGCCCCTCGCGAATCTCGGAGATCACGAAATCGTCCGACTCGGCAAGAGTGGACGTCCAATCCTCAACATCGGCATACCGACGTAGGAGAACCCGACGCTCACGCTCCGTCATTCCGCCCCACACCCCAAAATTCGCCTCCGATTCCAGCGCATCCGCCAGACACGTCAATCGAACAGGGCAACGACCGCACACTTTTCGCAGATCACGCTGAGCTGCGCCGCGAACGAAAAGGGCATCGGGATCCAGATCTGCGCAGGCGGCTGCGGCAGTCCATGAAGTTTCTGCATAAGCTAGTGACATATGTACTCCTTTGGCGTCATTGCCTTACGAGCTCGTGACACGTTTTTCTGTCACCTCTCCATATTAACGCGCACGTGCACAAATAGCACACCCGAAAAAGCCTGCAGTGGTACGCTGTGCACCCGCGTAGCTCTCCACTCGAAACTTCACTCTCCGAGATGAACAACACCCTGCCGCTTGTGGGGCAAAAACCAGTATCCTGGTTCCATGGCTCAAAACCGCAATCTGAGTGGACAATCAATCTTCGCCGCCATCGTGGCATTCCTCCTGCTGTGTACCGCGGGAGGAGCGCTCCTCGCCGCGACGGCGATCCCGTTTACGGCGGCGTCGGGAACAGCAGCGAATGCCGTGACGGCGACATTCGAAACCCTGCCGTCCAAAATCGACTTCGCCCACCCCTCCGAGCAGTCAACCCTGTACTCGGCCGACGGGCAGAAGATCGCCTCGTTCTACTCTGAAAATCGCGTCATCGTCGATTCCAGCCAGATCTCGCCGTTCATTAAGAACGCCGCTGTAGCGATCGAGGATCAGCGCTTCTATCAGCACCACGGCCTCGACGTGAAAGGCGTTGTTGGCGCCGTCATCAATAACGCTTCCGGAAATGCCATCGCTGGCGGCTCGACTATTACCCAACAGTTTGTCAAGAACACGCTCCTCGAAGAGGGGCGCATTGCTGGCAATACCGATCAGATTGCGGCAGCCACGGAACGTTCCATTACGCGCAAGCTCAACGAGGCACGTTACGCGGTGGCCGTGGAAAACAAGATGAGCAAGGACGAGATCCTCACCGGGTACCTCAACGTTGCACAGTTCGGTCCGTCGCAGTGGGGCGTCGAAGCGGCCTCTCAATACTTTTACGGCAAGCATGCCAAGGATGTCACATTGCCACAAGCAGCAATGCTCGCTGGCATCACACAGTCGCCGGGCAAGTGGAACCCTGTCACCAATCCCGAGCTCGCCAAGAAGCGCCGCGATACCGTGCTCGCCAAGATGCACGAGCTGGGGATGATCTCAGAAGCGCAGATGCGCGAGGGGATCGACACCCCGATCAAGGACATGCTCAACATCACCAAGTCGGTGAACGGTTGCGCGGCAGCAGGTGACAACGCCTATTTCTGCGAGCTCGTCACGAAGCAGCTCCTCGATTCGCCAATTCTCGGCGAGAACCGTGATGAGCGCCTCTCTAAGCTCTATCGCGGTGGCTTGCAGATCTACACCACCCTCGATCTGACACGTCAGAAGGCGGCGTACGACGCGATCGTGAAGCAAACCCCGGTAGATGATCCGTCATCGATCGAAATGGCACTCTCCTCCGTCGAGCCGGGCACCGGAAAGATCCAGGCGATGGTGCAAAACACCCGCTACGGGAATCCCTCCAACGAGGATCCCGATCAGACGAAGCTGAACCTCAACGTCGGCGAAGATCTCGGCGGCGGCGCCGGTTACCCTGGTGGCTCAACATTCAAGGCCTACACATTGGTTCAGTGGATCAAGGACGGGCACTCCGAAAACGACCGCGTCTACTCAGCACGCCAAACGTTCCGCAAAGCCTCGTGGAACATTCCGTGTGCGCCGACATATGCCGCCGACTACAGCCCCGGCAATCTTGATGGTCTCGGATACGCTCGCGGAAACATGTCCATCAAGGATATTATCCGCCGTTCGGTTAATGCGGGCGCCGTGGCGATGGGTAACAAGGAAAACCTCTGCGAACTCGATAAGACCGTCTCGGCGATGGGCTTGAAGCGAGGCGAGCTCGGGCGCGAGAATTCGCCCTCGTCGAATCTCACACGCAAGCATCGCGGCGATCTTGTGAAGGTTGGCGAACCACTCCCTCTGGATCTCAACCCCTCAATGCTCCTGGGCTCAAATACTGTCACCCCACTGTCGCAGGCCACGGCGATGGCCACACTCGCAGCCGAGGGCAAGTACTGCCGCCCGATTTCCTTCACGAAAATTACGGATACCGACGGCAAGGTGATCGGAACGCAAGAGCCCGAATGCCGCCAGGTTCTTGAAAAGTCGGTCGCACAAAAGGCCACAGCAGTTCTCAAAGGTGTTGTCGCTCCCGGCTACACCGGTTCAGAAGCGGTACTCGCAAACAACCGACCTGCCGCAGGAAAGTCGGGTACCGCCAACGAAGATTGGGCAGCCTGGTTCATCGGCTACACGCCTCAGCTTGCCACTGCCGTCTGGCAAGGCCACATGGAAGGTTTCATCTCCATGTTCAACACCACCATCAACGGTGTATTCAACCGTGAAGTGTACGGCGGTCTCTACCCGGCACGCGCATTTAAGATCTACACGGATGCAGCGTTGAAGGATCAGCCGATCCAACAGTTCGGCACTCCCCCAACGACGGTATCTGCGCCAAACACGGCAGAAAACAGTGCCCTATCGAATGCTCCCGCGAAGCCTGCACCGAAACCATCGGCAACGCCGTCACCGACGCCTTCGACAAGCGCTCCAGCCAAGAATGACGCACCCAAGAAGGAAGCCCCCAAGAAGGAGGCACCGAAGAAGGAGGCACCGAAGAAGGAAGCCCCCAAGACACACGATCCGGGCACGTACTCGCGCCGGACGAACGGTAACGGATGAGGGTTGCGCAGATGATCGCAGGGCTCGCCGCCGCAGGTGCTGCGGCGGCGAGCTACGCTTATCTTGAGGCACATTCATATGCAACGAGGCGCCGGCACATCATCCTCGCCGGCGAGAGTACTCCGGCAACGATCGCATCAGGTCAGAGCACTCCGGACGCCATCGCATCGGGTCACACCCCCGCCCAACATGAGCATGGCACGCTACGAATTTTGCACCTGTCCGATATGCACTTAATTGCGCGCGATTCCGGCCGTGCTCACTTTCTACGCTCGTTGGCAGACGAACGGCCCGATTTCGTGATCACAACCGGCGATTTCGTGGGAGAGAACGCCGGAATTGACGCAGTGTTAGCTGCGCTCGAACCTCTGACGGAACTTCCCGGCGCTTTCGTGTTCGGCTCGAATGATTACTACGGCTCGCGCCCGAAGAATCCGTTCTCGTATCTTTTCGGGGATTCGAGTTCCGACGGCGTCGAAGGCCGTGCGATTCTCGATTCCGAACGCCTGCGCGCCGGGCTCACCTCCCGTGGGTGGCTGGATTTGACGAACACCGTCGCGACAACGTCGGTAGCGGGCTGGGATCTGGAACTGTTCGGCGTTGACGATCCGCATATGGGTCGCGACACGATGCCACTCCTTTCCCCTCACACGCCTGGCGCGTTGCGCATCGGTGTCACTCACGCTCCATATGTGCGCGTCCTTGACGAAATGGCGAGTGCGGGCGCAGATTTAATCTTTTCCGGGCATACGCATGGGGGCCAAGTGTCGTTGCCGGGTGGACGTGCGCTCGTGACCAACTGCGATCTGCCGGCCACATACGCTCACGGCTTGTTTCAGTGGCCACCTGTGGAGCAGGCCCCGATTACCGCTGACGGCAGTTTAACCCTCGCACACAGCGCGACGGCGGTGAATCTTTCAGCAGGATTAGGCACATCGCCTTACGTGCCACTTCGGCTTTTTACTGCACCCGAGGTAATTCTGTTGGAGGTTGTACCGTAGCCACGCGGACGTGTTCTGCACCACGTCTTCCTCCGTTTGGTATTTCGCGACGACGTCGGCTAAACTAAACGAGTTGCAACCGCAACGGGGTGTGGCGCAGCTTGGTAGCGCGCTTCGTTCGGGACGAAGAGGCCGTGGGTTCAAATCCCGCCACCCCGACCACATAAAATCCCCGACATAGGTGACCTATGTCGGGGATTTTGATTTTTTAGGACGTTAGCCCTCTTTTGCACCCTGCTCCATTCCAGATGAGGTTTCCCTGAGAGGGAAATGACACATTGCCACTTATCGTCTCTCTTTCCCCGCGCTAAACTAAAGGTGCCACCACAAGAAAGGAGAATCCCATGCCGAAGATTATCGGCTCGAACCTGGCCGAACACCGTGAGCGCACTCGGGATGCTCTGTTCAGCGCTCTCGCCAAACTGATGGAAGAACGCGGATTCGATGGCATCACAATGTCCGATCTCGCACGTGAAGCCGGCATTGGCCGCACAGCGATCTACAACCACGTACACGATAAAGAAGATCTCCTCATGGAATTCGTTGCCCACGAGATCTCCGAGTACGTGGAGAGTGTGGAAAAATCCCTCTCAACAACAGCGAACCCCATTGATCAGCTTCGCATCTTCGTTCGCTCCCAGCTCCTTCAAGAGCGCGCCTATCTTCGCGCCCCTGGCCCGCCGCTCATCCAGGTTGTTTCACCGGAAACCGCGCGCCAAATGGGCAAGCATGTTGCACAGTCTTCAAAGATCCTCCGCGGAATCATCCAGGCGTGCATCAACAATGGTCTCGCACCACGCCAAGATGTTGGTATCGCAATCACTTTGATTAATGGAGCTCTCACGGGCCGCCGCATTCCCAAGGAGGAACCCGAGCGCACCCTTTTCTTCGACGCAGCCGAACGATTCGTCGTTCGAGCTATCGGCGCAAATGCCAACGGAAAGCTCACCGATCTCGGCCCTATCCCACCCTGCGCCTGGTAATACTTTCCCGGTCTGCATCCGAGCAAGCTTTGTGCATCGCCCATTCGATCGTAGCGGTACACATATAACCACAGTGGCGGTTTCTCGCGAACATCTTCGCGAGAAACCGCCACTGACATCTTTCCCCGAGGCATTCTTATCGCCACGGGATATCCCTAGAGCGCACCGACCTTCTGCCTGAGAACCTCAGGAGAAATCAGACGAGGTTGATTCGGGTGCCCCGCAGGAACAAACGTCGCCACCGAGCCATGCGTCAGAGCATCGTAACGTGAAGAAACACCGAGCGGCCCCTGCGCATAGGAAATGATCGGTTGAGACGGATCCGCAACCTCGTCAAGAACCTCATACAAACGCTCAAGATCATGCTCGGACCGAGCTGAGACCACGAACTTCACCACGTCAGCACCAACCTCGCGCATCTCCTCGATCATCAACTGCATCACCTCGTTGTCGGGCGTATCGACACCCTCGTGATGCGAGACCATTGTGGTGTAGCCGGCCGCCCTCGCTCGGCGGACGAACTCCGCCACCTGCGGCATCGAAAACTCCAGATCGATCACCACGCGCGAAGGATCCACCTGCAAGCGCATCAGCACATCGAACAGCTCCGCAAACAACAAGCGAACGCGGCCATCTGTGAGCGAGACTGTTCCACCTTCCTCCAAAGTTCGGATCGTCAACAGGAACGGACGATCAGTAGCCGCGAACATTGCGGGAATGATCTCATGACCGAGTGCCGTCATCGACGGATTGCGCTGGCTCGCGATCATGAAATCGATCCGCCACTCGAAAACATCCGCAACGTCGCGATGCTCGGCAATCTCCTCTAGCACCACTGCTTTCGTTGTTCCAACCAAGGGAACAACAATTGATCTCGGCCCGAATTCCATGATCCTCCTTTCACCTCCACCTATCTTACCCAATCGCCACCCCACCATCGGCACAGGCTCTCGCAGCCCGAACACCGGCGTCTCGCAGGGGCAAATACCGCCGTCATTGCAGGAATAATTCGTTCCACGCTCCGCTCGTGCTTTAGAGTGGTGCCGAGGAGGTATAAGTGAGCGTCAACGACTTCTTTAACGGACAGAGCTCCGAACCAAACCCGCGCCACGGCACCACTGGAGCAAACACGCCACAGCACGGCGGCATCGGGGTTGCCCTCTTGCAAGGTAAAGGGCCACTCTATTTCTTGATCGGCGCCGCCGCCCTCCTCGCCCTCGTGATCATCCTCGTATTCGCGCTGGTCATCTCCCAGGGCCGAAACCTCGCCTCGCCTGAGGCTGCCGCGCCCACCACCTCCTCACACGCACCGACGTCGGGAAGTGAACAGTCCGCTTCCGCACCGGCGAGCGAAACCCCGCAGTTCACCCCCGAAACAATCGCCGAGAAAACCGCATGCGATCCGACGTCGGAGGACGCCACCAAACTCTCCCAGTTCGTCACCCAAGCCGTCTCGAACGGCGCGTGGAACAGCGAAACCCAAGACGCCGTCACGAAAGCCCTGAAATCGATCGACGCCAAGTGCCCCAAGAGCTACACTGTCGCGCTTCTCGGAGCGCTGACCGATTCGGAAATGGCTCCCCAACTCAACGCGCTCGCCGCCGACGGCACGTGGATCACCCCCGCGAAGCCGCTCCCGGAAAACGCCGTCAATGTCGCGAGCTTCACCTCGCCGGCGAAGAACATCCACTGTGCCCTTTCTTCCGACAACGTGCGCTGCTCGATCAACGTCTACAACTATCCATCCACACCGGCGTCGTGCGAGGGCAAAACGCAAACCTACACCCTCAACCAAAAGGGCGAGCTCGAACGCGGCTGTGCCACAGCCGTGAGCTCCGCAAACATCGTCGACTACGGGACGAACGTGGCAGCGAACGGGTTCGGCTGCACTGTTGCAAAGGACGGCGTCACCTGCTGGCACGCCCTCACCGGAAAGGGTTTCACGCTCAAGCGGGCCAGCGAAAACCTCTTCTAACCGTGTGCACTCAAGAACGGGCGAACCTCATACCGTGAGTTATGCGCTGTGCACGAGCGCCTGCCATAGACTGACCCCATGAAGTTTTCCATCACAGTCATTTTCAACGCGATCGCTCTGTGGGTCGCCACCGCGCTCCTGTCTGGAGTTGCGCTCGTTGGCGCCCTCAAGCCCGGCTCGGTTTTCGCCTCGCTCGGCGACGCCGGTGCGCGTGTTGTCTATTTTCTGCTCGCTGGCCTCGTGCTGGCCTGCGTGAACGCGCTGATCCGCCCGGTAGTGAAGTTCCTGGCACTGCCGTTCTACGTGCTCACGCTGGGCCTGTTCTTCGTGGTTGTGAACGCCCTCATGCTGAAACTGACCGCGTGGATTACGACGTCGTTCGATCTGCATCTGGTGGTGGCAAACTTCGGTTGGGCACTCCTTGGCGGAATCGTCGTGGGCGCCGTGAACTGGGGGCTTCGAGCGATCTTCGCCGAAGTTGAGGCCCTGAACTAATAAAGGAGTAGCCATGTTTGCCAAGCTTTTCGCATTGCAGGCGGCGCAGACCGCCGCTGATTCGTTGTCCGGGATCGCCGCGTGGGCCGTGTCGGTGATGGATGCGCTCGGTGGCCCGGGCATCGCGTTCATCATCGCGTTGGAGAACCTGTTCCCGCCTCTACCTTCGGAGGTTTTCTTGCCACTCGCAGGTTTCACCGCGAAGCAAGGCAACGCATTTTCGCTGGTTGGCGCGATTGTGTGGGCAACGATCGGCTCAGTCCTCGGCGCGATTATCCTGTATTGGATTGCCCGCTGGTTCGGACGCGAGCGCACGCGTTTGTTCATGTCGAAGATCCCGTTCATGAAAATGTCCGACGTCGATAAGACGGAAGCGTTCTTCACGAAGTATTCCGGGCCAACCGTGTTTTTCGGCCGCTGCTTGCCGATTTTCCGTTCCCTGATTTCTTTGCCGGCGGGCGTTGTGAAGGAGCCATTTGGCAAGTTCGTTGTGCTCACGGCAGCCGGTTCGGCGATCTGGAACACGGCGTTGATTTCGGCAGGTTACGCGTTGGGGGCGAATTGGAACAAGGTGGAGGGCGTTGTTTCACAGTTTTCCACGGTGATCGCGGTGATCGTTGTTCTCGCGATCGTTTCGTGGTTCGTGATTCGCATCTGGAAGCGCAACTCGCGCAAGGGCTGATTTTTTTCGCCGACGACGGGGACGGGCACACGCTCGTCCCCGTCGTTTCGTTGTGGTCGCCGAGCGTGAGGTGACCGGCAGCTCGGCTTAGCCCGAGAGCGCAACTCGCGCACCGGCGTCGGGAATGGATCACTGGAAAACGCCGCGAAGTGCGCGAAAATCGGCCAAAACCGGTAGGCTGGGAGCAGTCTTTTCCAAGGAGGATTTGTGATCACCTATCTGCTTCCCGTCTCTGATTCGCAGGCGGATTCTTACCTGAACGAGGGCTACGAGCTTGTGGGCGGCTACGGAGTCGAGGCGAGCGAGGGCCGCAAGGTTGCGACGCCGGCCGGCCTGATTGACTTGTGTTCGCTGCGTTTCCCCGGCACGCCTTTCGCGGACGACCAGCCGATTCACTATCTTGAGGTTCCGGCAGATCCGTTTGTTCAGACCCGCGTGGCTGCCGGTCCGCTCACCGAAGGCGCGTTCCAGGGCGGTGTGGTGGATTACGCGCCGTTCGACGGGTCGGGCGTGGCAAAGGCGGAGGGTGTGGAAACGCCGCTGCTTCTAATGGATCCCACCCGCATCCCGATCGGCTCGAAGCTCTTCCGCTTGGCGGCGGACGGCGAGCGCACACTGCTCGGCGTGTACCACGGCATCGCATGGGGCTGGGAGAACGTCGAAACTGGCACGTTTAAGGCTGGTGTTCCCTCGCAGTTCATTGGCGCTGTTGTCACCCGCGAGTGGGGTTCTGTCCCGGCGGATGTGGAAGTGAACGACGCCGGCAAGCCGGTATCGGTGACCCTCGTTTCTCCGTCGGAGCCGGAAGGCGAGGCAGGCTTTGAGGAGCTCGAGAGCGGAATGTGGGCCAAGCGTATCGCCTACGAAGACGATCTCGATGTTCATACCGACCTCATCATGGGCAAGCTGTCCGGCGTGCCGGTGCGCGCGATTCGCGGCGTGATCACCCCTGAAGGTGGCTTCGCTTTCCAGGTGGTGTCGCTGCTGACTGACGCCCCGTATTGCGAGGGGGCATCCTTCCAGCGTGCGACCACCGGCTGGTTCGCGGCCGTGGCAGAGATCGACGCGATCGAGAACCAGATGCGTCAGCAGGCTCGCCCGGATGGATGGGATATGAGCAGCCGTCCGGCAGTCACAGTCACCGAACCGAACCCTGTGGATCTCGATTCGGAAGAGACTTTGTTGCAGTCGGCAACAGCCTTGATCGTCGCCACTGCCCCGCCGACTTGGCAGGAAGAGTGGGTGCGCGCACAGCTCGTTGGCGCCTCGACGATCTGGGACGGCATGGCGCTCCTTGAAGATGAGCGCGGCGCACGCCTGCGTGTTGTTCCCACCGCAGCCCTGCTGTACATGCGCCGCTTGAAGGAGCTGTATGCGAAGGCGGGGAAGGCTGCGTTCTTGCAGATCGTGATCCAGGTGAAGAACGACGGCAATGCGAATCTCAACCTGAACGCCACTGCCGAGCCGGAATTCGCCGATCAGGTGGATTCGCGGGAATGGATCAATGAGCTCGCGGCGTTCACCCATGGGGACGAGGTTCTTCAGTGGATGCTCCCGCGCGCGGGGGCCGAGAAGCTTGAGGATCTCGAACTACCTTCGCTGACGCCGCAGCAGTTGCGCAGCACCGATCTTGCAGCTGGTATCGTGCGCGGCGAGGAAAAGACTGAGAAGTGATTGTGGCTGAGAGGTCTCGAGTGTCGAGCACCTCGGTTGCATCGCTGAAATGTGAGGAAGGAGCCGAAATGGCTGCTGAGACTGTGAAGTTGGGTGTGCAGGGGATGACCTGCGGCCACTGCGTGATGTCGGTGACCGAAGAGCTCACCGCCCTCGATTCAGTGTCGAATGTGAGTGTCGAGCTGGTCAGCGGTGGCGTGTCGAATGTGGATGTTTTCCTGAACGACGGCGCCGCGGCAAACAAGGATGAGCTGAAGGGCGCGATCGAAGAAGCTGGCTTCGAGCTGGTGTCGATCGGCTAATTTCCGTTCGAAGGAATCTTCGATGAGTGTGGGCGACGGGTAGATTCCCGTCGCCCACACGTATTTTCTGGCCACGATACGACTAAAGAAAAGTGACCGCGAAAAACTGTCGTACCCCGATGCGACGATGGTGTCCGACAGCTGGGAAGAATCACCGTGCCGGTGGCGTTGGGTGCAACGGAGGTACAAAGCAGGATGAGTGAAAAAGATCTGGATACGATCGTTGCTGAGGTTGATCTCGCGGTCACCGGGATGACCTGCGCGTCGTGTGCGAACCGTGTGGAACGTAAGCTCAAAAAAGTTCCTGGCGTGAGCGCCGTCGTGAACCTCGCTACGGAGCGCGCACACGTCACTCTTTCCCCGCAAGCGGCCGGGATCTCCGACGCCGATCTGGTAGCCGTCGTCGAAAAGGCTGGTTACGGTGCGAGTGCAATCCGGCGCGTCGAAGTTGGTGGGGATGGAACCCGCTCCGCTGTGAATACTGGTGTCGATCCGGATGTTGTTGAAGCGGCTGCTGCGGCTGCGGCGCGGGCGCGGGTCGCCGATTTGTGGCGCCGGTTCGTCATCTCGGCGGTGCTTTCTGTGCCGATTATCGCGATTTCGATGGTGGAGGCGCTCCAGTTCCCTACCTGGCAATACGTTGTTGGAGCCCTCGCACTGGTTGTCGCGTTCTGGTGTGGGTGGCCGTTCCATCGCGCGGCTTTCCGCGCGGGCCGTTACGGATCGACCACGATGGATACCCTTGTCTCACTCGGTGTGATCGCCTCGATGGGATGGTCCGCGTGGGCCATGATCGCAGGAGGTGCGGGAGCATTGGATTACCGCATGTCGATGAGCGGGATCCACGGCCTGGGCCATGCGGCGTCGCATGTGTATTTCGAAACTGCCGCCATGATTGTCACGTTCTTGCTCCTCGGGCGGTGGCTGGAGGCGAAGTCGCGCCGCAGTGCGGGGGATGCGTTGCGCTCGCTCCTGGAGATGGGAGCGAAGAGCGCGTACCTCATCCAGCGTGCGGACGGCACGCACACCGACGTCGTTGTACCGGCTGATTCCCTTCAAGTCGGGGATATTGTGCGAGTCCGCCCAGGCGAAACCGTCCCTGTCGACGGCATGGTGGTCAGTGGCGAATCTGCAATCGATGCTTCCTTGGTTACCGGCGAATCTCTCCCCGTGAACGTGGGCGTCGGCGCCGGTGTCATCGGGGGAACTCTGAATACGCTCGGTTCCCTCGATGTTCAGGCAACCCGGGTCGGCGAAGAGACCACTCTTGCGCAGATGGGCCGCCTCCTGACGGAAGCACAAACAGGCAAAGCGCCCGTTCAGCGGCTCGCAGACCGGATCTCGGCGGTATTCGTACCAGCCGTGATTTCGCTGGCGGTGCTCGTCTTCCTGATCCGCCTGGTATTCGTGGGCAATGGCGTTGAGGGTGCGCTCACGTCTGCGATCACGATCCTCGTGGTGGCGTGCCCGTGCGCTCTGGGGCTTGCTACGCCCACTGCGCTCCTTGTTGGCTCTGGCACTCTTTCTCGATCTGGCATTCTGATCTCTGGCGCTGAAGTGCTCGAGCGCGCGCACGGGATCGATGTGATTGTGCTGGATAAAACGGGCACGATCACCACGGGCCGCATGTCGGTTTCCGCTGTTGATGCGGCGCCGGAGCACACCACTGTCGAGGTTCTCACGCTGGCAGCATCAGCCGAAGCTCATTCTGAGCACCCGATCGCCCGAGCAATCGTGGCCAAGGCTCACGACGACGGGCTCGAAGTGCGAGAACTCAACAATTTCTATGCGATTCCGGGGCGGGGAGTGTCGGGCAGGATCGATGATCGTACCGTTCGTGCCGGCACTCGGGCCTGGCTCGAATCCGAAGGTGTAAAGGTTACCGACTCCGTCCACGCACAAGACGGCGCTTCGGCAGTGTTCGTTGCTCGTGGGCAGGAACTGATCGGCGTGATCTCGGTGTCGGATATGATTCGCCCTGACGCGGGTGCCACAGTGCGCTCCCTTGCAGGCCATGGCATCAGTATTCACCTCGCCACCGGCGATCAGCCCGCAGCCGCCGCGCGCGTCGCCCAGGCGGTAGGAATTGCAAATGTCCATGCTGGAGTCTTGCCTGCTCAGAAGCTAGAAATCGTCAACGAGCTGATCGCGGCCGGTCAGCGCGTGGCCATGGTCGGAGATGGCGTGAACGACGCCGCAGCACTCGCCGCAGCTGATCTGTCGATCGCGATGGGAAGTGGCACTGATGTTGCCAAGGCTACTGCAGACATGACGATCGTCAACTCCGAGATTTCCTCGCTCAGCACCGCCTTGCGAGTGGCGTCACGGACTCTCGCCGTCATCAAACAAAACCTCGCCTGGGCCTTCGGATACAACATCATTGCTATCCCGCTCGCAGCGTTCGGGGTGATTGCTCCGGGCCTGGCTGCAGCAGCGATGGCCTCCTCATCGGTGATCGTGGTACTCAATTCTTTGCGCCTCCGTAGGGCGTGAGTGCGGCAGAACTAAACCAGCAGGTAAACTGCACGTTATGGACGAAAACCAGCAGGCATCGGGTACCTCACCGTCGCGTGAGGTACTCCTTGTCGACGCCGAGCAGCAGTGGGCGAGGCGCCCCGCCGATCTGATCGCAGCGATGCAGGTTTTCCTCATTATCGCCTTCACCATCGTTCTCGCGATCTACGCGCGAACCACCACCACAGCCGTCACCACCGACGTCCGGGATGCAACCTCAAGCCTGGTCAGTAATGTCCTGATCGTGCCAATCAACGTTGCCGAAGGCCTCGTGTCCTTCATTATCCCGCTTGTGATTCTTGGCCAGCTCATCTGGAAGCGTCGGTGGCGCAACCTGGGCCAGCTCGGCGTCGGAATTCTCCTCGCCGTGACGATTACCCACGCAATCAGGTTCGCGATCACGTTCATTCTCCCGGCGGCCTCCCTCCCACCCTCGGCATCTGTGGAGCACGCCAACCCGCTTCGATCTTCAATCCCGTTCGTGGCAGTGGTCGCATCAATGCTGATCGTTGCAGGGTCAACCCGCGATTCTCGGATAGTCCGCGGTAGCTGGTGGGCGATGGGAATCGTCACGGTTCTCAGCGTGATTCAGGGTGAGCAGTCGCTCTCTGGCGCCGTTTTCACTGTTCTTTCCGGCATCATGAGCGGCTTCCTTGCCCGGTACATTGTTGGCTCACGGCCCGCGCTGTCCTCAGGCGGGTCGCTCGTGAGGGCTGTACGCCAGGCGGGCGTCGACGTCGTCAAACTGATCCGTGTTGATAGCGGCCTCATGGGCGAACTGTCCGCATGGGATATTACGGTGTCGGGACCACTCGAGGTCACCAATCGTGAAGGCCTCGAACAGTTGAAATCGGTGTGGGCCGCAACCACTCTCAGCAAGCCGGGCGACGCTGACCTCAGCGAAGTCGACACCGTCGGCCAGGTCACCGAAGCCGTCATCCGTCCCGATCCTCTCTATGAGCTCACACGCAATTCCTATGTTGTGCCGCGCTCCGAAGCGATCACACGCAACTACATCGCTCTCGACGCCGTCGGGCAAGCGTTCCATATTGGCGCAATCGACTACGAGAGGGTCGCGCTGTCGCATCTGGAGAATCTCCTTGAGCGCCTACGATTCAAGACCCCAATGAAGTGGGTCGCCGAATCCTACGACACGGGAGTCGAGCACGCGGTCCTGCTCTCGAGCCGGGCACACCAGCTCGGCGGCACTTCACTCGAGCTCGTCGGGCTCAACCAACGATCCGGAACCACACTCCTCGTGTTTCCCGCAGATGCCGCTCCCCTCCTGGCCGAGACAAAACCCGAGCTCATCACCGACGAACAGATCGATTCCCTGTGGGAACGGCTGGGAGCCATGCACCGCACCGGAGCCTCCCACGGGCAGATCCACGCAGGCGTCGTGAAGGTGCGCCCCGATTCGCTCGACCTCACATCCTGGTATGAGGGAAGCCTCTTCGCTGCCGAAGCATGGCGGCAAATCGACCTTGCACAAGCTACTGCAATGCTCGCAACAATCGTAGGAGTCGAGCGTACAGTTGCCTCACTGTCACGATGTATGCCACTCGATCAGATCGTCGCTCTCGCCCCATTCCTCCAACTCCCCGTGATGCCCGAGGAGACCCGCTCCGCGTTTGCTCGGAACAAGGGATTCGATCACCTTCGCGACGCGCTGATCCAGCAGGTCCCGGAGGCCCGGGAAATACCCGACGTCGAAGTCGCCCGCTTCCAGCCAAAGACGGTCATCACCGTGACCCTCGGCGTGATCGCGCTCTACATTCTGTTCACCTCAATGAACTTCAACGATGTTGCCGCCGCAATCCGCACAGCGAACCCCTGGTGGATGGTGGCCTCGTTCGTTGCGGGCCTCGCCACCTACCTCGGGGCTGCACTTTCGCTGAAAGCATTCACTCAAGAAAACGTGCCCTACGGTGAATCGGTACTCGTGCAGGTCGCCGCCTCCGTCGTTACGTTAGTAGCGCCGGCCGGCGTCGGCCCCGCAGCCCTGAACCTCCGTTTCCTCCAAAAGAAAGGCGTGGGCACTGCGGCGGCTGTCGCCACGGTCGCTGTCGTGCAAGTCGGGCAGTTCCTCGCCACTGTGGGCCTCCTCATCCTGCTGTCGCTAGTCACTGGCGATCTCGGGAACCTCTCACTTCCCTCGGGCACAGTGCAGGTCGCAATCGGGATCGGAATCCTCGCCGTCGCGAGCCTGTTCTTCATCCGCCCGCTGCGCCGATGGGTTCTCGCAAAAATCCAGCCGACGATCGAACAGGTCTGGCCGCGCCTGCTCTGGCTCGCCGCACACCCGCACCGCATCGTCGTCGGATTCGGTGGTTCCCTCATCATGACCGCCGCTTTCGTTGCCTGCTTCGGCTTCGCACTCCAGTCCTTCGGGCACAGCCTGCCGCTCATCACCCTTGCGGTGACCTACCTGATCTCGAACTCGGTCGGTTCAGTTGTCCCCTCCCCCGGCGGCGTCGGCCCCGTTGAGGCGGCCCTCACGGGAGGCCTGGTCCTCGCCGGTATCCCAACCTCCATTGCCCTGTCCACCGCAGTGCTCTACCGCCTGTTCACCTTCTGGGGCCGCGTCCCCCTCGGCTGGATCGCACTGCGCATCTCAACAAAGAAGGGGATCATTTAATGGCCGCCCGCCACTTTGCGCCCGATTCCGCCACACAATCACGCCAGGCCTCCCACCGCTCACGCTCGCACCAAGTTGCGCCACAGGGGCAAGCGGCACAACCAGCGCCGCCGCGCGCCGGAACCCCACACACGAAAGCTGACACCCCGGCGTCGAAACCCGTGCAACCAGTACCCGGAAAGTGGCGCCTGCCGGCGATGTTCCGCTCCGAATTCGCACTACTCCTCGCACTCGCCCAGTTCCTCGCACTGACACTGATCAGCGTGTGGCAGTGGAACAACTATGTGGCGCCGTCGTGGGATTTGGGAATCTTTACGCAGCTGATTGAACAGTATTCGCACTTCGCCGAGCCGATCGTGGATATCAAAGGCCCGGGCTTTAACCTGTGGGGCGATCATTTCCACCCGATTCTGCTGCTCCTCACGCCGCTGTACTGGGTGGTGCCTTCGGGCCTGACGCTCCTAGTTACGCAGAACGCGCTCTTCGCACTATCCGTCATACCGGTCGCCTGGTACGTGCCGATTGCGGTGCGCCGGGCGGGGTATGCGCGCTGGATCGGCTGGGCGCTTCCCGTTTCCTATGCCCTGAGCTGGGGGATCTGGAACGCTGCGTGGAGCCAGTTCCATGAGATCGCGTTCGCGGTTCCGTTGCTTGCTTTCGGTTTGGTTGCGTATCTGCGTGGCCAAAGCTTCGCGGCCACGGCCCTGATCGGCGCACTCGTTTTCGTCAAAGAAGATCTGCCGCTCACGGTGCTCGCGTTCGCTCTCGTTGCGTGGTGGCTCGCGCGGCGCGCCGCGAAGTCTGCCTCCCACCCGACGACGTCGGGGCGTGTTTCGCGCCGCCGGAACGCCTCGCATTCGACGAAAGCTGCGGCGACGACGTCGTGGGCGAGTGCGCTTCACCGGATCGATGATCGCACGCTCTGGCTCGCACTCGCCGCATGGGGGCTGGTGTGGTTTGTGCTCGAAGTGGTCGTGATTCTGCCCGCGTTTAATACCGGCGGCCAGTGGGATTACGCGTCGAAAGTGGACCGTTCCGTGGTGGAGATTGCCGCGGGTTTCTTTGTCCCCGGCACGAAGCTCGTGACCCTCGTGATCACGGCGGCGCTCGGCGCGCTGGTGTGCCTGCGCTCCCCGCTTGTCCTCGTTGCCCTTCCCACATTCGTGTGGCGTTTCGCGGGCGACACCGAAACCTACTGGGGCTGGCAGTGGCACTACAGCGCTGTTGTGATGCCGATCGTTGTGCTCGCCGCTGCAGACGCGCTCGAGCGGCTGACGCTTCGCTCTCTACCAGTAGCGACCCGACGCCGGTGGGTCGGCGTGGGGGTAGCTGCGTCGCTCGTCATCACGGCGTTCGTTACCTGGACAGGCGCCCCCAAGCTCGTGAAAAATCGCGCCTACGTCGGCAATCCTGCGGATTCGACCGTTGCGCTGGCAACAATCCCTGAAGGTGCGCGCGTCGCCTCAGACTTGCGCCACCTTGCCTACCTCGTACCTGGGAACATCGTGTACCTCGATCAGACGATCGGCTCCAACGTTCCTGATTACTGGATCGTCTCCGACAAGACAAGCACCGAGGTGCGCAGCGAAGTTGCGAAGCGCTGGCCGGGAACCACCTGGGAGGTTCGCAACTTCGGCACGGTCAAGGTGGCTGTGCGTCGTTAACGCGCCCCTCACGCGAGTCCCACGGTCCGGAACTGGCGCCCCGACGTCGCGAGCAGCTCTTCGACGTCGTGAGTTGGCGTTCTTCCATGCATGCGCAACGCGCCGCATCAACGTAGGCCCTGGGTCGGAGGTGAGCAGCGCGAAGTGTGCAAAAATAGAGGCATGAATGAACGAGCAGGATTGCCAGCAACGCCCGAAGATCTGATCGACGTTGACGCACTTATTTCAGCCTATTACTCCATCGAACCCGATCCGGAAAACCCCGCCCAGCAGGTAGTTTTCGGAACATCCGGCCACCGCGGTTCCGCCTTCGACGGCGCCTTCAACGAGGCCCACATCGTGGCCACCACTCAGGCGATCGTGGAGTATCGCCGCATGCAGGGCACGGATGGTCCGCTGTATATCGGCCGCGATACTCACGCCCTGTCCGAGCCTGCCGAGCGCACCGCTCTCGAAGTGCTCGCCGCGAACGGCGTGGAGGTGCGCGTAGATGCGCGCGGCTCGTGGACACCAACGCCGGCGGTTTCCCTCGCGATTCTCACCGCGAATGGCGCCGATACGGTAGACGGTGTGCGCACGCACGGCCCGGGCCTTGCGGACGGCATCGTCGTGACCCCGTCGCATAACCCGCCTCGCGACGGCGGCTTCAAGTACAACCCGCCTCACGGCGGCCCTGCGGGCACAGAGGCCACCAAGTGGATCGCGGCCCGCGCGAATGAGATTCTGCGCGAGGGTTGGCGCAATGTGGCCCGAGTGCCGTACGAGCAGGCGAAGAATGCCGAAACGACCCGCGGCCACGATTACCTCTCGGCCTACGTAGACGACCTGGCGTCGATGATTAACTTCGACGCGATCCGTTCGGCTGGGGTGCGTATTGGCGCGGATCCGATGGGTGGCGCCTCGGCCGAGTACTGGGGTGCGATCGGCGAGCGTTACGGCCTGGATCTGACGGTGGTGAACCCGCAAGTGGATCCGCGTTGGAGCTTCATGACTCTGGACTGGGACGGCAAGATCCGCATGGATTGCTCGAGCCCGTACGCGATGGCGTCGCTGGTTGCGCGTATGCAGACCGCCAGCGGTGCAGCCCCGTTCGATATTGCCACGGGTAACGACGCCGATTCGGACCGTCACGGTATCGTCACCGCCGACGCCGGGCTGATGAACCCGAACCATTACCTTGCGGTTGCGATCGACTACCTGTTCACGCACCGTGATCAGTGGCCGGCGGGCGCGGGTATTGGCAAGACGTTGGTTTCCTCGTCGCTGATTAACCGTGTGGGCGCGGGTATCGGCAAGCGCGTGGTTGAGGTGCCGGTTGGCTTTAAATGGTTCGTGCCTGGCCTGATCTCTGGCGAAGTTGGCTTTGGCGGTGAGGAGAGCGCCGGCGGTTCGTTCCTGCGCATGAACGGGGGTGTGTGGACCACCGATAAGGACGGCCTGATCATGGATCTGTTGGCCAGCGAGATCATGGCCGTGACGGGCACAAGCCCGTCGGCGATCCACCGTGAACTCGTGGCCAAATATGGAGCAAGCGAGTATGCGCGTATTGACGCCCCGGCGTCGAAGGAGCAGAAGGCGAAGCTCGCCGCGCTCTCGCCGGCAGACGTGGCTGCAACCGAGCTTGCGAGCGAGCCGATCCTCGACAAGCTCACGCAGGCTCCAGGGAACAATGCGGCAATCGGTGGCCTGAAGGTTGTCACCGAGAACGCGTGGTTCGCGGCCCGTCCGTCTGGTACGGAGGATGTGTACAAGATCTACGCCGAATCCTTCAAGGGTGCAGAGCACCTGGCGAAGGTACAGGAGGAAGCCAAGGCTGTAGTGAATGCGGCTCTGAGCTGATCAAACACCGAAGAATCGCAAGTGGCGGATCCCCGAGGGGATCCGCCACTTGCGATTCTTCGGTAACAAGCCATTAGCTTCGCAGCTCGATTGTGGAAAGCTATGGCTTTCGCTCAGGGAGGTTCGACGCCCTGCGTTGGGCCACTAGAAGCTCTCGAGTGCTCGTTTCACCTCGGCAGCGTAGAGCTGGGATCCAGACGGCTCAGGGTGAATATGATCGGGGGCGATCTTGTCTTGATTTGCCTTGGCGATGGGCGCCCAGTCGGCCACCCGCACTCGATCCGGGTATTTCTTGGCGAGCGCCGCGATCTGCTTGTTCGCCTGGGGAACCCATGTGGCGTATGCCGGTGCGGAGCCGGTCACGAAGACGAACTTGTGCCCATCCCCGACGGCGTCGAAGAGCTTGTTGACCCACACGTCCGGGAGGTTTCCATTCGTGGAGAGCGCGATCACCACGTATTCTTTGAGCTTGCCCTGATCGTGGAGCTTGGCCGCCACCGCGGGCGCTTTCTGGATCGAACGGGAGATCTCGGCGTCGATATAGATGCCAGGCAAAGCATCCACAAGCGCAGGAGCAGATGCGAGGGTGACTGAATCACCGATCACGGTGACCTGGTTACCCTTCACTGGGTTCGGATTCTTATCCTGTGGGGCAGGGGCGGCGCTCTGCGACTTTGACGGCGGAGCGCTCGATTGCTTCGGTTCAGGGGACTGCGACGGAGCATCGTGGGCATGATCCGCCTCGGCCTGCTCCTGGCTGCGTTCCAGGGCCTCCTTGCCCTGCTGAACGAGGAGCTGGGCGGATGTCATATTCGAGGAGGTGACAGCACCATACGCGCACGTTCCTACCAGGAACGCGCCGATGACGCCGTAAACGACTGCCCTGCTGACCGACGTTCGCACCCCACGGAACCAACCGGCGAACGTCTGAGTACGGATGGGGTTCTCCACGAACGTGTATGACAGATGTGCCAAGATGATTGACAGAGCAACGATAATGACCGCTTCCACCGCGGCGTTGATTTCGAAGGTGTAGAAGAAGATCACCCACAGCGGCCAATGCCACAGGTAGATTCCATACGAGCGCTGACCGAGCCACACCATAGGGCGAGCCTCGAGCAACCCGGCCAGGTATGGACCAATTCCACTGCGAACATCGGGGAGCATTCCTCGGATGATCACCGCCGAAAGAATCGAGGCGATCGCCATGCCCCACGGATACATCCATGCGCCATCGGGCGCGAAGATCCCGAACGTGATCAGTGCGATCAGCGCAGCGAATGCGCTGCGCCCCCAGTTGCGCGACGCATCGGGCAAGCGCTCAACCATCACCTGCGGCAAGGCGAGCGCGAGCGCAGCCCCGATCATCAGGCCAAATGAGTGCGAATCCGTGCCCACATAGGCGCGGGTCACATCCGCGCTCGTGAGATAGGCGTGCCACCCCACAGAAAGCGCGGCGAGGGCGACGGCTACCGCCACACGGAACTTCTTCTCTCGCACGAATGCCACGAGGAGAATCAGCACGATCGGCCACACGAAATAGAATTGGAGTTCCACCGCGAGCGACCACAAGTTGGTGAGGAGAAGCGGGTTAGACGCGTCGAAATATGAGGAGCTATGGGCGATCTGGAACCAGTTGTAGGTTCCACTCAGCGCGCCTGTGAGCTGCCAGCGAAGTCCGGTCGTGACGTCCCCACCGATGAGTGATGCAATCGCAGCCGATCCGAGTGCAGCAACAATCACCGCAGGAAAGAGGCGCCTGAAGCGCCGCATCCAGAAGCGCCCAAACCGAATACGGCCGGTGACCTGACCTTCGCGCAGCAGAAGCGAGGTGATCAAGAATCCGGAGATCACGAAGAACACATCGACACCGACAAACCCCACCGGCACAGTGTTCGGCAACAGGTGGTAGAGCACCACGATGCCGGCGGCGATGGCGCGAAGGCCATCGAGGCCGATAATGCGCGGATGATCGCCCTGCATCGGTTGTTGGGTTTGTGTCACAGCTACTCCTTCCAAAAGTACGTGTTTCAGGCTAGCACCGGGGTACGACAGTTTTTGGAGAACACTGACGCCTTGGGGCTCGTATCACGTTACAGTTGGGCAACACTCGGTTACGAACGAGTAACGTCACGTGTTTTCCCCCAAAAAAGAGCCTCGACGCCCAGCTTGCGCTGGAACTTCACCGTCGTCGTCGGGGCTGGCGACGACGAGGCGCGTGTTCGCCTGAGGGTGACCACCTATCCACTTGCCCGTGCGCCGCGTAAAATCATGGCGTCAACGAATTGTCCAAAGGAGAAACATGGTCTTCGAAAAGGCGCCCGACGGCGTTGCCGATATTGGCGTAACCGGCATGGCAGTGATGGGCTCTAACCTGGCCCGCAACCTGGCCCGCAACGGATATAAGGTGGCGATCCACAATCGTTCCGTCGCGAAAACCGAAAAGGTGATCGCCGATCACGGCACAGACGGAGAATTCTACCCGGCAGAGTCGATGGAAGATTTCGTTGCCTCGCTTTCCACCCCGCGCGTAGCGATCATCATGGTCAAGGCTGGCCCCGCCACCGACGCCGTGATCGAGCAGCTCGCCGATCTGATGGACGAAGGCGACATCATCGTCGACGCTGGCAACGCTCTGTACACCGACACACGCCGCCGCGAGGCAGCACTTCGCGAGCGCGACCTGCACTTCGTGGGCATGGGCGTTTCCGGTGGCGAAGAGGGCGCGCTGAACGGCCCGTCGATCATGCCTGGCGGCACGCCGGAATCCTATCAGCGCCTCGGCCCGATGCTCGAGAAGATCTCGGCACACGTGGATGGCGTTCCGTGCGCAACGTACGTTGGCCCCGATGGCGCCGGCCACTTCGTCAAGATGGTTCACAATGGCATCGAGTATGCCGATATGCAGCTGATCGCCGAGGCCTACAACCTCATGAGCGCTGGCCTGGGCATGAGCGCGCCGGAAATTGGCGATGTTTTTGCTCAGTGGAATAAGGGAGAACTCGAGTCCTACCTGATCGAGATCACCGCCGAGGTTTTGCACCACATGGACGCCGAAACTGGCCGCCCGTTCGTCGATATTATCGCCGATCGCGCCGCCCAGAAGGGCACTGGCGCGTGGACGGTTCAGAACGGTGCCGGCATGGGCGTTCCGGTTACTGGGATCGCGGAGGCCACGTTCGCTCGCGCGCTTTCCGGCTCGGTTCCACAGCGCGCCGCTGCTGCCGAGGTGTTCCCGTCGGAAGTAAACGTTCCTGAAGTCGCCGATAAGGAAGCCTTCATTGAGTCGATCCGCCTGGCACTCTACGCCTCGAAGGTTGTTGCCTACTCGCAGGGCTTCGAGCTGATCCGCGCCGCCTCGGAGGAGTTTGGATGGAACGTGGAGCTTGGCGCGATGGCACGCATCTGGCGTGGCGGCTGCATCATCCGCGCACAGTTCCTCAACCGCATTACCGAGGCGTACGCCGCCGATCCGGAGCTCCCGCTCCTGCTCGCGGCCCCGTTCTTCACCGATGTGATCACGACAGCCACCGCAGCCTGGCGCGAGGTTGTTGGTTTCGCTACCGCGGCCGGCCTGCCGGTTCCAGCATTCGCCTCCTCGCTGTCCTACTACGACGGCGTTCGCGCCTCACGCCTGCCTGCCAACCTGATCCAGGCGCAGCGCGATTTCTTCGGTGCACACACCTACCAGCGTGTCGATAAGGAGGGCACGTTCCACACGATGTGGAGCGAGGACCGCCGCGAAATCATGGAGTGATCAAGGTCAGCCACGCTGATTTCATTCATGCCGCGACGTGAGGGGTGGTTGTGAAAGCTCAACCGCTTTCACCACCACCCCTCCCTCGACATCGCCACATCAATCCCACAGTTCTCTTCATCACACGCGCTTTCCCCCCCCCCCCCCCAATTCCGACCTAGAATAACGACGAGCACAATTCGCACAACACTGAAGGAATCTCATGCCTGACCGTTTCACGCGACTATCAGCCGCAATTGCCTCCGCCGCCGTCCTCGCATCCATCGGCGTCAGCCCCGCAATCGCCCAGCCCACCACGCAACCGGCCAAACCGGCGTCATCGGAAGCGACAGCCGCGCCGGGTGCACCGGCGTCGAAGGGCACCCAGGCCGCACCAGATTCCACGCTCGCGCCTGCAACCACGCCGCAAGAACAAGCCGCGCAACTCAAGCAAGAAGCTCTCCGCGCTCAGTCCACCGGCACGCCCGAACAGGCAGCAAGCCCGCAGGCACCCGCCGCGCCGGCCAACCCCGCGCCCGCCTGGCACACCACAAACTGGAGCCGCCACACCGACGGCAGCACCGGATGGCCTGCGAACGCGGCCGGCGTGTACGGAACCGGGGATTACGATTCCAACGGCACCCCCGACGTCGGCTGGATCGACGCTGGCGGCACCATGTGGCACTATCCGGGCACAACCTCCGGCTTCGGCCGCCGTACCCTCAATGAGCGCGGCTGGAACGGGATGGACAAGTTCAAGATCCTCACCGGAATTGATGTCGACGGTGATTCGCGCACCGACATGATGGGCGTCCTCGCCAACGGCACCTTGCGCCTCTACCGCGGCACCGGTTTAGGCACCCGCTACGACGGCACTACTCTCGCCGGCGGCTTCAACGCGTTCTCGCATGTGTTCGCCGTGCGTCAGGGCGTGGGCGGAAAACCCACCGTCTACGGCGTCTACCCCTCCGGCACCGTCAAATACTTCCAAATCACCTGCACGAAAGTTACCTCCACCGGCTTCCTCGAAAACGTTCCCGCGGGCCTCGCGCGCGCCAACAACGCCGGCGACTTCACGAAGGACGGTATTTCTGACGCCGTCGCCGTCATCGGCGAAAACCTCGTCCTCTTCCCTGGCAACAGCTCCGGCGGCTTCGACGCCGGCCAGATCATCGGCCACGGCGGCTGGCAGAACTTCGGCTCGGTGTTCTTCGCCGATGAAACCACCGGCTCCTCGACCCTCTGGGCCACCGGCAAAAACACCCTCCTGTACAAGTACACGTGGGATATCGCCGCGCAGCCGAACACGTTCCGCGGCGCTCCAGCATCGCAACCCATGCACTTCAGCCCCGCGGAATCCTGGCGCCGAGTGAGCTGGGATCGCACCACCGTCGGCTACGGCGGCTGGCCCACCAACGGGCGCGGCCTGCTCGGAACCGGAGATTTCGATTCCGACTCGCGCTCCGACGTCGCACTCATCGACTCCGCCGGCGACATGTGGCACTACGCCGACGCAGGCGACCACTTCAACCCGCGCAAACTCGCCGATTGGGGCTGGAGTAGTGTGGATCCGAACTCAATCGTCGCCGGCTTCGACGCCGACGGCGACGCCCGAACCGACCTCGTCGTTCGGCTGAGCAACGGCGACCTGTACCTCTACCACGGCATGGGTAACGGCCGAATCGGGAGCCGAACCAAGCTCGGCATCGGTTTCAACGCTTTCTCCCGCATCTTCGGCGTCCGTCAGGGCGTCAACGGGCATCCCACAATCTACGGGGTCACCTCAGGCGGGAAACTCAACTACTACGAGCTCTCCGGCGGAAAAGTTGCCGACTGGAACACCGTGTCCGGCAACTACCGCCATCTCCTTGGCGCCAACGGAGTGGACGACTTCAACAAAGACGGCATCTCCGACGCCATCACCATCACCGGCGACCAGCTCCTCCTGTTCCTCGGGAAGCGCGACGGCGGCTTCGGCTCGCCGATCGTGCTCGGTGGCTCTGGCTGGAGCGCAATGGGCGGGATCCGCGACGCTCAGGGAACACCGACGTCGTCGTCGATCTGGGTGACCGGACGCAACGGCTACCTGTACCGTTACACGTGGCAAATCCAGGCGTTCAACAACTCGTACGCCGCCCCGGTGCGCTCCCACGCGTTGCCGCTGCCGAACAAGACCAAGCCCGCGCCGGCGCCGCGCAAGGACGCCCAGCCCGACGGTCAGATCCCGTTCCTCGTGTACGGCACCCTGCGCAAAGGCGTCTACGCACACAAGGAAATGAGCCGGTACGGCAACTACAGGCGCATGATCACAACCAGCATCCCTGGCGAGCAGCTGTGGAAGATCCCCGGTAGCTATGGCACCGGGTGGCGCGATGTGTGGACCTGGGCGATCCCAGGCCCCGGCAAGCTCGTCGGCGAGGCATACACCTACTCGCCTGCGGTCTACAAGAAGATGGGCCCGTTCCTCGACCGCTACGAGAGCGCATCCGGGAGGCGCGACGCCGACCGCAACTACACGCGCGTCGCCAAGCCGACCGCCGACGGATGGAAAGCCTACTTCTACGAGGCCTCGAAGTGGCGCCAGAAGTGGGTCAAGCAGCGCGGTTCACTCGTGCCCTCCGGTGATTTCTTCCGCCGGTGACCATCGTGAAGAATCACGTACTGGCGTGTTGCGCCGCGGTTTCACTACTCGCGGCTTGCTCGGGCGCACCCACATCAAACTCAACGAGCGCACCGGCGTCGTCGGCGGAAACTGGCACCGTGGTGACGGCGACGCCGAGCGCGCAAGCCGCGCCCGTACCTGCCGCGAGCGCTGCCGCCACTAATGCGGCGGGCGACGTCGTGAAGAAACTCGGCGAACGCGCTGAACTCGGTGAGGAGGGCAAACCCGCAGTGGCCAGCGCCCAGATCACGAAGGTGAGCATCCAGGATTCGTGCACCGCATTCGATGGGAGCGAGTACCGGCCGGCGAAGGGATCAGTGCTGTACCGCCTTGATCTGAGCGCGCAGCTCACGAACGAAGCCGCGAACGTGAAGGGGCTCGATTTTCTGGTTGTCGCCGCGGATTCTTTCCAGCTGACCGGCTCCGGCGGCACAGTGCTCGCACAGAGCGGCGATTCGGCCACCTCACTCTGCCTGGAGCAAGGCGATCGCATGCCGCCGTCCGTTGTTCCAGGCGAGAGCGTCGCCGGAGCCATGTTTCTCGAAGCGCCCGCCGGCGCGGAGCGGATCGTATGGAACCCGTGGGGCGTGGACGGCTCCGGCTGGGAGTGGGCGATTAAGTGACGGCTACTAGGCTGGTTCCCGTGAAAACAATTTCGGTAGTAGGTGCAGTGATTGAGCGCGGCGAGCGGACGTTCGCGGCGAAGCGCGGGCCCGGGCGGGTCACTGCAGGCGTGTGGGAATTCCCTGGCGGCAAAATCGAGCCGGGAGAAACCCCGCAGGAGGCGCTCACCCGCGAGCTACGCGAGGAATTGCTGGTGGAGGCGTGTGTAGGCGAATACGTGGCCACCTCGGTTTTCACTTACGATTTTGGCGAGGTGCGCCTCGCCTGCTACCGCGTGCAAATCCCGGACGGTTCCGAGCCGCGCCTGACCGAGCACACCGACGCCGGCTGGTTTACCGCCGATGAGCTACGCGAGCTGGACTGGGCGCCCGCGGACGTGCCGATCGTCGAGGCGCTTCTTCAGGCGTGAGGATTCCCGCAGCCGTGCCACGTTGAAGAGCCCTTCCGTTATCGGCTCTCGCCACAATAAAATATGTGGCGAGGAGGTGAAAGGAATGCGATTTTCATACGCAAAGTCTTACGCATTGCCAACAAGTTTGGATGCGCTACGCGGCCCTGGGTTAGGAGCATCCATTCACCTCGGACGGGACGTCACGTGGGCACCTCAAGCGCAAGAACTCACACTGGACAACCTGGGAGTAGCAACGCTCGCATACACTGCGCTCATTAACGAGGGAACCACTGAGGAGCAGGAAGCGCTCATGAACCGTGAGCTCCTCATCCAGCTCTGGCCGAGCCTGAATCTTCCTATTCGCGTTTACCAACTGTGGAATGAGCGCTTCCCACAACTACCCGAGAATGAGCTGAGCCGTGCTTTCGCCTGATTTCCTTTCACAACTCGCCAAAATTTCACTCGATGCCGTGAGCCAGTTTGGCTTTGCACTAGCCGGGTCCGGAGCTATTCGCGAACACGGTTTAATTCATCGCCCGACGGAAGATATCGATCTTTTCACTATCGTCGAGTATAAAGAGCAGTTTGGCGACGCCGTTGGAACTCTGCGCTCAGCGCTCGCAAACGCGGGATTCCATACTGACATAGCCCGCGAGTCTCAAACATTTTGTCGCTTGGTGGCTACCGACCCGCAGGGAACGCAAGCCACAGTAGATCTCGGAATTGACTGGCGCTCAGAGCCTCCGACACAACTCAACGTTGGCCCAGTCCTCAACGAGGCTGACGCTGTTGCCAATAAAGTAACAGCGCTGTTTTCGCGCGGGGAGGCCCGCGATTACCTGGATGTGGATTCGATCCTCGAATCGGGCGCATACACCGGGCTCGAGCTGTTGAAGCTCGCTCGGGCCGCCGCCCCCGGTTTCGACCGCCGCATGTTCGGCTATCGCTTGCTCGCCGTCGGGAACGTTCCTTCCGAGGCGGTGGCGCCGTACGGCGTGAGCGCCGAGGAGTTTTCGCAGGTGCAGCGCCGGCTCAAGCGCTGGGGCCAAGGCCTACTCGGCTGCTAGATTTCCGCGCGAGCAGCTAGTCCCGACGGCGATCGTAACGCCGACGCCGGGGCGCGGCTTGCACACCGGCGTCGCCGGATCGCTACTCGCGCTGCGCTGCAAGGCCCCCGCTGCTAGGCTGCCTTGGGGAGGTCACCAATGGGAAACACGAACGCGCAGGCGGACTACGTCCGCTCACTATTGGGCAGCGAAACGCCGGAAGGTTCGATCGGATCGTCCGCAGTTTTCGGCTTCCTCAACCGCGCGTTCGCTCCGCGGAGTGAGCTTTTCAACCCCACGCTGATCGCAAACACCAACGACCGCACGGTCAAGAACGCCCTACTTGCCGAGCTGAACTCCTCCGATTCGTTCATCTGGTCGGTCGCGTTCGTTACCGAAGCGGCCGTGGCGATGCTCAAAGAAGCACTTCTCGAATACGAGGGAACGGGCGAGGTCATCACCTCCACATACTTGGGGTTCAACGAGCCAGCAGTGTTTGCCGAACTCCTGAATCTCCCCAATGTGACGGTGAGGATCTTCGATCCCGATCAGCCGTTCCACGCGAAAGGCTATATTTTCCGCCACCCGAGTTACGTGACGGCGATCATCGGCTCCTCGAACCTCACGGATCGCGCTCTGGTCACCACGCGCGAGTGGAATCTCAAGTTTTCCGCGGCGCCTGGAGGCCAGATCGTCCATGATCTCGAGGCGGAAATCGCAGCCCAGCGCACACATTCGATCCTACTCACCACCGAGTGGATTGAGGAGTATCGCGCAAACCGCCAAGTGGCGCGGATCGTCACACTCGCGAACACCGACGAAGCCCTGGAACATCGCGGAAAAATCGTTCCGAACGCGATGCAAGCCGAAGCGCTCGACAACATCCAGAAAGTGTGGGACGCAGGCGAGAAACGCGCTGTCGTCATCTCCGCAACCGGCACAGGCAAAACGATCCTCGCAGCACTGGCCGTACGCCAAGCCGCGCCAGCTCGCTTCCTCTTCGTCGTTCACCGCGAACAAATCGTGGACCGCGCAATCGAAGAGTTCCAGCGTGTCCTCGAGGCCCCGGCGTCGCAGTTCGGCAAACTCGGCGGCGGGCACGACACGTCCAACCGACAATATGTATTTGCCACAATCCAGAGCCTTTCGCGCCCGGATACCCTCGCGCGTTTCTCGCCCGATGCTTTCGATTTCATCGTGATCGACGAGGTCCACAGGGCCGGCGCTGATTCCTATACGCGCGTCGTGGACCACTTCCGTCCACGCCATCTCCTCGGCCTCACGGCCACGCCCGAACGCTCTGACGATTTCAACATTTTCGAGCTCTTCGACTACAACGTCCCCTACGAGATCCGCCTCCAGGCCGCGCTCGAGGCGAACATGCTCGCACCCTTCCACTACTACGGGATCCACGATTATGTGACCGCCGACGGCGAGATGATTGAGGCAGAAAGCCCGCTGGCGCGCCTGACGTCCGCCGAGCGCGTGCACCACATCGTGAATACTCTCGAGGAGTACGGGCGCACGGAAAATGTGAAGGGCTTGATGTTCTGCTCACGAGTTGACGAAGCCCTCGAACTCGAGCAACTTCTCAACCAGCAGACAGTATTCGGCCGCCAGCTACGCGTGAAGGCACTTCCCGGCGCATCGACGTCGGCGGAGCGCGAGACTGCGGTGGCGCAACTCGCGAACGGCGAACTCGACTACATCCTCACCGTCGATATTTTCAACGAGGGTGTGGACATTCCGCAGGTCAACCAGGTGGTGATGCTGCGGGCCACGCAGTCGGCGATCGTGTTCACCCAGCAACTCGGGCGCGGTCTGCGCAAGGCCCCGGCAAAGATCACCTGCGCGTGATCGATTTCGTGGGTGCCTACGCGAACAACTATCTCATCCCGATCGCGCTGTTCGGCGACAACTCACGCAACAAGGATTCGCTGCGCGAAAAGCTCCGCACGGCGCACGTCTCCGGATCGGTAGCCACACTGTCCTCGATCAGCTTCGACGAGATCGCCAAGGAGCAGATTTTTGCCGCGCTCGCCGCCGTGAAACTCGATTCGATGCGCGAGCTCAAAGCCGATATCCGCACACTCCTCAACCGCCTCGGCCGCCTCCCGCGCCTCTTCGATTTCCTCGCCGGCACGTCAAACCCCGTGCTCATGGCGGGGAAAGAAGGCAACTACTGGGCGTTGCTGAAGAAAATGAAGTTCGTAGAGGTAGGGCCAACTGCGCAGGAGGAAGCAATCCTCACGTTCCTCTCGAAAGAACTCCTACCCGGCAAGCGCCCGCAGGAACTATTGGTACTGCGCGAGTTGCTCCGCGCCGACGAGCGAGTGACGATCGATACGCTCACTGACGCTGTCTCGCGTTTCACCGCCCTGAACTGGGACGACGCCCGCGCCAGTATCGCGGGCAGTTCGGTTCCGCGCGTCCTTTCGCTCGAGTTCTACACGTCGGTCCAGCAAAAAACCTACGGAAACGAGCCGGTGGCAATTCTCGACGACGCCGGTGCGCAGTTGGGCGCAACGTTCCGCGAGCTTTACCACGGGTCACATGCGTTCCGTGCGCACGTTGATGACCTCATTGAAACCGGCCTCTACCTGGCCAAACACGTGGAAACCGGCGTCGGGAAACCCGTTGTGGGGAAGATGTATTCACGCAAGGACGTGTGCCGTTTGCTGGGGTTCTTCTCGAATCAAGAGGGCGTGGTCAACGGGTACAAAACCGATCCGTACTCGAAAACGTGCCCGATTTTTGTCACGTATCACAAGGATTCGGAGATTTCTGCATCCACGCGTTACGGCGACGAATTCATCTCGCCGGAATTGTTCCACTGGTTCACGCGATCGCGCAGAACGCTCCAATCCAAGGAGATCCGTGAGGTCCTCTCCGGCGAATTTGAGCTACATTTATTTGTGAAGAAGGACGACGCCGAAGGCAAAGAATTCACCTACCTCGGGAGGGTCGCTCCGCACAACCCAGTGGAAACTACGATGCCCGGCGACAACGATGTTCCGCTTCCCGTAGTGACGATCGACATGAAGCTCGAGACCCCGGTGGAGGAGCATCTGTACGAGTACTTGAACCTCTACACCGGGGCCTCGAAAAACTAGATTTACTTGCCAAGCACCACGTTCTCGAACGGCTCGCCTGCCAGCGCATGCTTGGCCTGGCGCTCGATCAGCGCCTGCATACGCGGATGCATCGCCTTCGTGTTACCGCCGTTGTGGGAGGTGATGAGCTGGGCGGCCTCCCACAGAGGGGAGTCGGCCGGGAGCGGCTCGGGATCGACGACATCGATCAGCAGATGGAGACGATCTCCTTCCGCAGCCAGATCCTCCGTGACCGCGAGGGTGCCGCGGCCCGCGTTGAGGAACGTTGCCCCGTCCTTCATTGCGGCCAAGAAATCCTTATTCACCAGGCCCTTCGTGGCATCGGTTGCCGGGATCACGATGATCACCACGTCCTGCTCGGGAAGCAGATCGTCGATCTGATCGAGGGAGTAGACGTGGCCGAAATCTTCGTCGCGCTCACGCGAGGCCACCAGCGTGAGATCCACAGCGAACGGCTCAAGGCGCTTCATGATCTCACGACCAACCCCGCCCACACCGATCAGCATGACCTTCTTATCGGCCAGGCCCTCATAGTAGAAGGTGTTCCACTTGTGTTCCTTATTATCGGCAACCATCTGCGGAATATTTCGCAGGCCGGCGAGCAGCATGGCGAGAACCATTTCTGCAGTGGCGGTCTCGTGAACAGTTGCCGCGTTCGCCACCTGGAGCCCCTCGGGCAGATCCGGGTTCACAGCGTCGAAACCGATTGAGCCGATCTGGAGGAGTTTCGCACCGGCTTTCGCCGCGCGCTCGGCGCCGTCGCCCGGCACCCAGTGGCCGGTGACAACGATGTCCAGCGGGCCTGGTGCCTCTCCCTCGAGGTCCCAGCGCACCACGTTCACGCCCGGAATATCAATGTTGACGTCCCAAAATGGGTCAATTGCTACATTTACTTCACTCATGCGGTAATCGTAACGCGCCCGCGCCTCGCCCCGCCCGCGCGTTACGCGATCAGCCAACGTCAGCGGCGATATACCCGGGATCGATGGTCCACTGACAGCGCTAAAACCACCAGGCGGTCGTCCTGGATTTCCACAAGCACCCGATAGTGGCCGATCCGATAACGCCATATACCCGCGAGATCGCCAACCAACGCTTTCCCGTGGGCGCGCGGATCACTTGTACCGTGAACGTTTTTCTCTAGCCACTTGATGATCACAGTCCGCTGGGCGGGATCCATTTTCCGAAGTTGCTTGTGGACTTTTTGAGAAAACTCGAGCGTCCACATCACTTCACACCGAACTCTGCCTTGATCTCGTCCATCGAGTACGTGACGGGGTCGGCGTCAAATTCCGCCTTCGCCTCGTGCCAATCGCGCACATCGATCTCGTCCTCAATCCGATCGAGGGCAGTGCTCAAAATGAACTCGGCCATGGATTCTCCGCGAGCCTTCGCGAACTCAGCAATCAGCTTTTTCTGCGAATCATCCATCCGCATCGTAAACGTGGTACTTGACATCACTCCCCCTTAACGTAATGACAATGTAACACACAAGTTACACTCCCACCAGACCCTAGTCGTACAGGGCCTCTCGGATCTGAGGGTCGTCCATATTTTTCGCGTCGTACCAGGCGAAACCAGAATCAATCTCCTTCGGGAGTTTCTCGCCGCCAGCCGCCTTCACGGCCTCGACCACCGCGCGATACCCCATCTGGTACGGGTTCTGGGTGACGGCTCCGGCGATCTGCCCGGAGCGGATCATGTCCTGTTGCACTTTGCCCGAGTCGTATCCCACCACGATGACCTTCTTGCCGGAGCGGGCAACCGTCTGACCGGCGGCAACGGCGCCGTCGTCGTCAGTGGCGAACATTCCTACGAGGTTCGGGTGGGCCTGGAGGATCGCGGAGGCCTGCCCTTCGGCTTTCGCCTGGTCGGATTCGTTGTATTCGATGGCCACGATTTTCATCTCTGGCGCGTTTTCTTTGATGTAGTCGACGAAGCCGTCGCGCCTTTCGCGCCCGGTCACGGACGTGGTGGACGTGCCGAGCACCGCGAGTTCTCCTTTTCCGCCGGCAAGTTCGACCATGTGTTTCGCGGCTTCGCGTGCGGAGCCGTAGTTATCGGTGGAGACGGTGGTTTCGGGGATGTTCGAGCCGGGCACACCCGAATCGAACGCGACCACCGGGATCCCTTTGCCTTGAAATTGGCGCAGTGCGACGACGGACGCGGACTCGTCCAACGCCGCCACGACCAGCGCGTTCGGCTTCATCGCGTAGGCGAGGTTGAGTTGGTCCACTTGGCGTACGACGTCGGATTCGGTGTCGGGCCCGTTGAAGGTGACGTCGACGCCGAGGTCGCGGCCGGCAGCCATCGCCCCGGCTTTCGTGGTGGCCCAGAACGGCGAGGCGTAGCCTTTTGCCACCACTGCGATGTCCATGCGGCCGTTCGCGCGCGAGGCGCGTTCGCCCGCGCCGGCACAGCCGCCGAGGAGGAGCGTGCCCGCGAGCGCGAGGGCCGCGAGGCGTGTTGCGCGATGTGGCGGGCGCTGGGCACCGGTGCCACAGCCTGCGAAAACGCGATCTGAACGTCCGACGCTAGCCGTGCGACCGGCGTCGGGGGCTGGGATGAAGTTAGGCATCGCCGGCCTTCTTTCGACGGCGCACGTCCAGCCACACAGCGAGGAGCACGACGACGCCGAGGAGGATTTTCTGGTGTTGATCAGACACGCCAAGGTGAACGGCACCGTTGCGAAGCGTGGCGATGAGGATCGCGCCGACCACCGTGCCGAACACGGAGGCGCGGCCGCCGGTGAGCGAGGCGCCGCCGAGCACGGCCGCCGCGATGGCGTACATTTCGTAGGACTGGCCAACATCCGGCTTGCCGGAGGCGAGGCGGGAGGCCATGAGCACGCCAGCCAGGCCCGTAAACACGCCGCCGAGCACGTAAATCCGCCATTTCCACTGCTTCACGTTCACGCCGGCAAGGCGCGTGGCTTCCTCGTTCGATCCGATCGCGAGGGCGTAACGGCCGATGATCGTGTGCTTGAGGAGGAAGTGCGCCACGGCCGCGGCCGCGACGAACAGGAACACGGCGTTCGTAATCCCGAAGGTTTTGCCGTTGCCGATCGCCACGAAGGCGTCGAAATCGCCGAGCGGGATCGACGAGGTGCCGGTGATTGTGAGGGCCGCGCCCCACGCCACCAGCATCATCGCAAGGGTAGCGATCATCGGCTGCATGCCCACATAGCTTACGAGGTAGCCGTTCGCGGCGCCGAGAACCGCGCCGGCCGCGATTCCCGCCATGATGCCCGCGCCGATCGCGAGCCAGGCCGGCCCGCCCACGCTACTCATCACGAGTGCCGTCATCACGCCGGTGAATGCCAGGCCGAAGCCGGGCGTGAGGTCGATGCCACCGGTGGAGATCACGAATGTCAGGCCGAGGCCGAGCAGGACGTACACGGAGGCGTCGAGCAGGAGGGCCGAGACGTTGTCGAGATCAATAAAATAGGGGCTGGCCAGGGCAAACACCCCGAATAGCACAAGCTCGGCCACCACCACGAGGAATTGGGCGGGGTGCTTGCGGTAGGTCCGCTGCACGATGTTCACTGTGCCTCCTTGGGGCTGGTTGGGTTGCTGGCGACGTCGGCGGGCTGGTTCGCGACGGCGGGCTCGCTGGACGTTGCAGGCCCGGCGTCGTGCATGGGGCCGGCAGCCGGCGCCTCGCTGCTGGCGCCGGCGAACGCCGTGGCGAGGGCCATAATGTTTTCTTCGGTGGCCTCGGTGTTAGTGAGGGTGCCGGCGAGGCGGCCTTCGCACATCACGCCGATGCGGTGCGCGAGGCGCAGAAGTTCGGGGATTTCGGAGCTTGCGACGATAATCGTGAGGCCGGCGGCCGCGAGTTCTTCGAGGAGTGCGTAGATTTCTTCTTTTGCGCCGACGTCGATTCCGCGGGTCGGTTCATCCACGAGGAGCACGTCGAGGCCGCGGGCGAGCCAGCGGGCGAGGAGTACTTTTTGCTGGTTGCCGCCGGAGAGTGTTTGGACGCGGGTTTGGGGGCCGGGTGCTTTGATCGCGAGGCGGTCCATGGCGGTGGCAGCGGCGCGGGCGGCAGCTGCGTCGTCGAGGCGCGCCCCGCGCCGCCATTTCGACAGCGAGGCGAGGGCGATGTTTTCGCTGATCGTTTGGTCGAGGAGGAGGCCGAAGCGTTTGCGGTCTTCGGACAGGTAGCCGATTCCCGCGGCGACGGCGGCGGCCGGGGTGCGGTTGTCGATTTCTTTGCCGGCCACATACACGTGGCCCGATGTCGATGGGTCGGCTCCGGCGATTGCTCGGAGGGTTTCGGTGCGGCCGGCGCCTTGGAGGCCGGCGAGGCCAAAGATTTCGCCGCGGCGGACCTCAAGCGAGATCGGCCCGATTGCACGGCCGGTTGCAATCGTCGAGGGGCGCGGATGCAGATGCAGGAGGGAACGGAACGAACCGCGAGTCGAAGCCTTGGAAGGGGCACGGGCGTTGAGATTTCGCGAGCCCTGCTCACCTCGCTCTTGTCTACCGAGCGCTGTTCTCTCACCGTGGCGCTCGCCGCCCTTTTCCCCGGTTGCGAGGGATTCGACGCGCAGGCCAATCTCTTTACTGGGCGTGGCGGATGGGCGGGCAGAAAGATCGATCGCGCGGCCAACCATCGCCGAGATGAGATCGTCGGGCGTGAATTGTTCAAAGTGTGCCGTCACTGCACCGTCACGGAAAACGGTGACCCGATCACAGATCTCGCGCACTTCTTCGAGGCGGTGGGAGATGAACACAACGGCCACACCGTCGGCAGCGAGTTCGCGCATCACGCGGAACAGTGCGGACACCTCGGTGGAGGTCAGGGCGGCGGTCGGCTCATCCATGATGAGCACGCGCGCGCCGATGCTGAGGGCTTTCGCGATTTCAACGAGCTGTGCATTGGCAACGGACAGGGATGAAACCGGGCGGCTGGGGGCGATGGCCGCCCCCAGCCGCCCCAAAATCTCGCGTGCTTCTTTTTCCATCGCAGCATCGTCCACTGCAAGGCCCTTGCGCTTTTCACGTCCGAGGAAAATGTTTTGCGCCACCGTGAGATCGCCGGCCAGGGCCAGCTCCTGCGCGATGAGGGCAATGCCGGCGCGCTCTGAATCCTTCGGGGAGCCAAAGCGTACCTCGCGGCCGCTCGCCAGCAGCTCGCCCTCATCAGGCTGGATCACTCCACCGAAAATCTTCATCAACGTGGATTTTCCTGCGCCGTTCTCTCCCACGATTCCGTGGATCTCGCCGCCGCGTAGCACCAGCGATGCCCCCGAGAGCGCCACCACGCCTGGATATCGTTTCACGATTCCGCGCGCTTCTAACAGCTCATTCATGCGCTCTCATTTCCACATACGCTACTGCCAATTTCCGCAATGGCGGATTATCAGCACTTTTACTCAATCAACAAAAGCCTATGTTATGACATATGGGTTTCACAACTCTCAGCCCATTCTTTTTACCTCCCATTCGCCCATCTACCAGAATCGACCAAACCCCTCCTAGCGTTGGCAGACAGCCACAGCATCGGCGACAGCACCCACCACCCCGTATCCTTATTTGTATGTACATCCCGAAAATCACGCTCGACCGCACCTCCGGCATCCCGCTCCACCGGCAGATCTCCCTGCCGATCGAAGAAGCGATCGTCGGCGGCGAGCTCGAACCCGGCACGCTGATCGAAAACGAGATCGACCTCGCGCGCCGCGTCGGGGTCTCGCGCCCAACTGCCCGCCGAGCTATGCAAACCCTCGTCGACCACGGCCTCCTCCTGCGCAAACGCGGCACCGGCTCCGTCGTCGCACCGCGAGCCGCTCATCGCCTCGCGCAGATGCCCTCCCTCAATACCGACCTGCGCGCAGCCGGCGAACAGCCCACCACCGAAGTCGTCACCTACAACTACAAGCTCGCAACCACAGCGATCGCCGAGAAACTCGGCGTCGACGTCGGGGCTCAAGTTGTGGAACTCGAACGGCTCCGCTTGCGCAACGGCACCCCGATGGCCATCCTCTACAACTGGCTACCGGTGGCGATCGCGCCGTCGCGCGAGGAGCTGGAAGAACGCGGCCTGTACGAGCTTCTCGCCGAGCGCGGGATCACTGTGGCGTCCACACATCAGACTGTCTCGGCGATGCGTCCGGACCGGCGCGAGGCTCGGCTGCTCGCCATTTCCACCCGCCAGCCCGTGCTCACCATCGAGCGCACCGCCTACGATTCGGCCGGCCAGATCGTCGAATGGGGGCTGCACACCCACCGCGGGGACTTATACCAGTACACGTCCACGGTTTTCGCCGCCACGGAATAGCTACTAGAAAGCTACTAGAAAATTTTTATTTTCTAGTAGACAGGCACTTTTCAGCAGAATTTCGCCACTTCATTTCTACTGGAAAATCTACTAGAAAATTTTCTAGTAGAAAATTATGCTAGGCATATGGCTCCACGAACGATTGAGGCTGTCCTCGAACTCGCAATCACTGAACGGACTCAGATGCTCCTCACAAAGAAGGAGGATCAGTGGTTTGATCGCAAGTCGATCAAGATTGCACCAAAGAAACTGGCAGAGACTCTCGTAGCGCTTGCAAACGCCGAGGGCGGCAAAATCGTCGTCGGAATGTCGGGCGGAAAAGTTGAACCAACCGAGCAATTCCCGGAGCTCGAAAACAAGTTACGCCGCACCCTCACCGGCGATTATCTCGAGATGCCCTTCCCTGGTTCGGTGAGCGATCTTGAGGTACTCACCGAAAACGGAACTATCGGCCACATCCTCGTATTCGACGTGGCACCGAGCGAACGCGTGGCACGCACCTCCGACGGCCGTGTCTATATGCGAATGGGAGATTCAAATATCACGCAAGGGCCTGCAGAAGTGCGAGAACTTGAGTACTCCCGTGGCCGCCCGTTCTTCGAGGCAGAACCATGCGACCTCACATTGGCAGACCTCGACGTTGAACTCCTGACACGTTTTTCTGAGGCCCTCGCCGCATCGCGAGGATTCGAACATCTCCTCAAATCGCGCTACATGCTCACTACCTCGGGCCAGCTCACGAACGCTGCAGCTCTCCTCTTTTCACTCGATCCAGTCCGCGTTATCCCCGGAAGTGAAATCCGGGTGGTTCGCTACAACGGAAAAGAGCGTCTCACAGGAGAGCGCCAGAACATTACGTTCGACCGGCGCACAAGTTTGCCCATCCCGAAGGCAATCGACCAAGCTCTTGAGTGGATCACCGAACAGATCCCGACGCGCAAAGCGCTTATTGGCCACACATTCACACAGGTGCCGCTTGCTCCCCAAGCCGCATGGACGGAGGGCGTGGTCAACGCCGCAATCCATCGTTCTTACAGCTTCATGGGTGATTCGATTCGAGTAGAGATTTTCGACGACCGTCTCCAGATAACAAACCCAGGCATGTTCCGGCATCACTCAGAGCAATTCCCGAACCCTCTGAAAATCAGCCGATTCGCATCCAACCCGATCATTGCGAGGACATGCACGGATCTTGGCTATTCACAGGAGCTCGGCGAAGGGATCAAGCGCATGGTGGACGAGATGCGCTCAGCGGGCCTCACCGATCCCGTTTTTGAGCAACAACGAATGCACGTGATTCTCACCCTTCCTTTCCTGGCACGCGTTACCTCAGAAGGCGATGCGCCTCTGCCGAAGCATGCAGATTCGGTTATCCGAGCCCTTCGATCTTTGGGCGGTCGTGGCGGCACTACTGAAATCGCGAGTGCAGCAGGTTTGAGCCGTCCCACAACCCGTACCACGTTGCAGGCCCTCGAATCGGCTGGGATTATTTCATGGGACGGCAAATCACCAACCGACCCTCGAGCCTTTTGGCTGTTGACACTTCACTGAGCGGTATCCGGCGAACCTGTGCCCCGGGCGCCGTCGCATGCCAAAATCGGAATCCGACAACCACTACAGCGCCACGGTGGTCCGTGATGGAAGGCTCACGCGGACAGACGACCCGTTGCGGCCAGCGCGTCCACCACCTACTAGAAAGCTACTAGAAAATTTTTATTTTCTCATAGACGGCAACTTTTCCGCGAAATCTCGCCATTTCATTTCTACTGGAAAATCTACTAGAAAATTTTCGAGTAGATTTTCTGCTTCGCGTTAGCCGCCCGCACACCAGTTAGACTGTCCACATGGCACTTTCCGATCTCGTCCGCAATATTGAAGGCTACGTGAACCGGCGAAACATCGTGCGCCGGCGCGAACAGGGCTGGCTGCCGCGCATCACGCCGTACATGGGTTACGGCAACACGCACCAACTGCGTGTACTCGCGCGCGCGGTGATGGCCCCGCCGCCCGAACAGCGCTTGCCCTCGGATGTGCTCGCAAAAATCGGCCTCACTGCAGAAAACCAAACAGCGGCCCGCGCAGCGTTTTGGGACGCAGTAGCGAAGGCAGACGCTGCAGCCCTCGAAGCCCAGCGCGGCTGGAACCAATTCTTCACCACGCAGGTAGGATTCGTGCGCGTCGAGGTGGAAATCGGCGGCCGCACGTACACCACACGCACGGACCGTCAAGGCTACGTGGACTTAGTGATCGAGAATCATAGCTTGGAACCCGGCATTCACGACGTCGTGCTGACGCCGGCTGCCGGCGAACCCGCAACGGCACAGGTCACAATCCTCTCCCCCGAGGTCCGCCGCGGGATCGTCTCCGATATTGACGACACGATCCTCGTCACCTGGCTTCCGCGCGCGGCGCTCGCCTCCTGGAACTCGTTCGTCAAGCACACGAACTCGCGCCAGCCAGTGCCGCACATGGCGCAGTTCTACCGTGCACTGCGCGAAGGCAGCGAGGAAACGCCAGTGTTTTACCTCTCCACGGGCGCGTGGAATACGTACGACACATTGCGTGCGTTCATGAAGAAGAGCGGCTTCCCGGTTGGCCCGATGTTGATGACGGACTGGGGGCCAACACCAACGGGCCTATTCCGTTCCGGCCAGGAACACAAGAAGACCCAGCTGCGTAACCTCATGATCATGTTTCCGCAGATCGAATGGGTACTCATCGGCGACGACGGCCAGCACGACCCGCTGATCTACGACGAGGTGGCGCGCGAGCACCCGTCGCGCGTGCGAGCGATCGCGCTGCGCGAGCTCGGGCCGGTGGAGCAGGTACTCGCACACGGTAGCACTGATCCAGCGGAAACGAACCGCCGCGAATCCGACATCGAGAACGCTGGCGTGCCGGTGGTGCGCGGCCGCGACGGACTCCTCCTCATGTCAGCCTGGAAGCGCCGCTTGGGCACATTGCCCCTCTCAGAAACACGCCTCTGACCTGCCAAAACGGGGGTTTGGGTTGCCTGGCAACCCAAACCCCCGTTTCGCTCAAATACCGGCGAGCTCACCGCTCACGCGTCATACGGCACTGCCTCGACCTTGATCTCCTCGCCGTTTTCCTTCTCACCCATCTTGGCCTTCACCGCTTCGCGCGCCTCATGCGCCTTCTCTGCAGCCACATCCGACGCCGCAGCGAACGCCTCCTTTGCCTTATCCTGCGCGGTCGCAAACGAATCCTTCGCCTGCTCCTTCGCAGCAGCGTAGGCTGCCTCGGCCTGTTCCTTCGCAGCGCCACGGCCCTTACGCACCGGCTTGGATTCCCAGACCTTCTGCGCGCCGGCCTTAATCTGCTCGTAACGCTCATGCCCGGCTCGCGTGCCCAGCACGTAGCCGGCGCCGAACACCAGGGCTGTCCTCAAAAACGACATGTTGTCCTCCTCTTTTTCCGCGCCCGACCGCCGCATTCCCGACGCCGATGCGCGAGTTTCGCACCGGCCCGCCTCCTTCTGCATGAATGAAAGCCCACCGGCACATCGTCTCCTTGCTCACTCTACCGGCGCACCGGCGTCGTCGCCGCGCTCCCCGCCCACGGCGAACGTGCGCGACGGAACGTCCGTATCGAGAGACCCTCCCGGCGAGCCGGAAAATCTGCCGTAAACTCGGTAAGTACCCACCGCGAATATTCGAGGGAGCCTCATGACAATCGGTTTCGATTCCGCCAAATATGTCCAAATGCAGTCCGAACATATTGCGGCCCGGCGCGCGCAATTCGGCGGCAAACTTTACCTTGAGCTCGGCGGGAAATTGTTCGACGATCTGCATGCCTCGCGCGTTCTTCCGGGCTTCACGCCAGATAACAAGATCGCGATGTTTGATCGCCTGCGCGACGACATGGAGATCGTAATCGCCGTGAATGCACACCACCTCGAGCGTAAGAAGGTCCGTGCGGATCTGGGCATCTCCTACGAACAGGACGTGCTGCGCCTGGTGGATGTGTTCCGTGGCCGCGGCTTCCTCGTGGAAAATATCGTGATGACCCAAGTAACGCCCGAGAACACGGCCGCCGCCGATTTCCAGCGCAAGCTGGAGGCGCTGGGCATGAAGGTTGCGCGTCACTACCCGATCGCCGGCTACCCCACGAACGTCGAGCTGATTGTCTCCGACGAGGGCTACGGCAACAACGAGTATGTAGAAACGACGCGCGATCTGATTATCGTCACAGCGCCCGGCCCGGGCTCGGGCAAGATGGCCACCTGCCTTTCACAGCTTTTCCACGATTACAAGAAGGGCATCACTTCCGGGTATGCGAAGTTTGAGACCTTCCCGATCTGGAACCTGCCGCTCGATCATCCGGTGAACCTCGCATACGAGGCGGCCACCGCCGATCTGGACGACGTGAACATGATTGACCCGTTCCATCTTGCTGCCTACGGAAAGCAGGCCGTGAACTACAACCGCGACGTCGAAGTGTTCCCGGTTTTGCAGATGCTGCTCGAGAAGCTCATGGGTTCCTCGCCGTACAAGAGCCCCACCGATATGGGCGTGAACATGGTGGGCTACTGCATTTCCGACGACGACGCCTGCCGTTACGCCTCCACCCAGGAAGTGATCCGCCGCTACTTCAAGGCGCTGGTCACCGAAGAGCAGAAGATGCTCGAGCCTGTGCAGTCGGAGCGCATCGCGATCACAATGTCGAAGCTCGGCGTGAAGCCGGAAGATCGTCCGGTGGTGAACCCGGCCCGCCGCGTCGCGGAGGAAACTGGAGCACCGGCGTCGGCGATCGAGCTGGCAGACGGCACAATCCTCACGGGCAAAACCTCGGCGCTGCTGGGTAACTCGTCGGCGATGCTGCTCAACGCGCTCAAGCATATCGCGGGGCTGGATGACGATCTGCTTCTGCTTTCGCCGGAGGCGATCCGCCCGATCCAGAGCCTCAAGACGGATCACCTGGGCTCGGCGAACCCGCGTCTGCATATGGATGAGGTGCTGATCGCGCTGGCGGTTTCTGCCGAGTCGGATCCGAATGCGCGAGCGGCGCTCGGCGCGTTGCACGAGCTCGCCGGCACAGACGTTCACACCACGACGATCCTGGGCAGCGTGGATACTGAGGTGTTCCGCAAGCTCGGCATCAACGTCACGTCCGATCCGGTGTACCAGACGAAGAGCCTGTACAAGAAGTAAGTTCGGCCGCGGCTCGCGTTGATAGTTCACGAAAAAGGCAACGGCGGACGAAAGGCTAACCGTCACTGAAGAGGCTAACGGTCACCGAAAAGACTGACGGTCACCGAAAAGACTGACGGCTGACAAAACGGCGAACGGTCGACCAAAGGCTGTCGGTTCAGGAAGGAGGGGCGCACTTCACCGAAGGTGCGCACCTTTTCCGTGCACAACTCAATCAATCCAGCCAGGCATTGCTATATACGCAACGCCTCACGTAACTGATTGAGTTCTGCACGCCAGCGGGCGCCCTAGTCCGTGACGGCAACAGCCTGGTTGCTAGAGCCCTCGTCGTCGCGCCTTTTGCTGGCGACGGGGATGCGCGAGAACCACACGAAGGCGCAGGCGAGCACAAACACAACGCTCCAGATCACGGCCCACCAGGGGAAATGAGGAAGCGAGGACGCAGCTTTACCCAGTGTCTTGGCGTCCGGCGGGGTGGGATAGATGTGCTCGCCGGTCACCACAATGCGGTGGGTGTTGATTCCCAGCGGTGTACACGTAATCAGAGTGGCAAGGTCCTTGCCAGGCACCGCTTTGATGGATTTGGTGTCATCGGGAGCCACGACTTCGATGTCGATAATGCGATAGGCGAGGGTTTCGCCGAAAATCTGGAAAATGAATTCGTCACCCTTGTTCGCCCGGTCGAGGTACGTGAACATCGCCGAGTTGGCGAGCCCGCGATGCGCGGTCACAACGGCGCGCGTCCCTGGCCCGCCCACGGGTAGCGCAGTGCCCTGCAGGTGCCCGGCGCCTTTGAGCAGAGTGGCGTCGGTGGATCCGTGATAGATCGGGAGGTCAATATCCGCAGCTGGAACGATCACGCGCCCCATCAGGCCGGAGTAGTCGGCGCGCAGTTGCTGTTCGTAGGGTGCGATCCCGTGTTGCTCGGGCGTGCGGGCTTTTTCACGAATCGTTGGCACGTGACCCGCGATATCCACGAGCTGTTCCCCGGCAAGTAAGGCGTTGTATTCGCGGGCACGCTGGATTTGGATCGCCTCTTTAGGTTCCGCGTGCGAGGCGATTTTTTCGTAGGCGGAAACGATCCGCGATTGGCGCAACTGGTCGAACCACTGGGCCGCAGACGGATACAGGAGCACGGTTGTGCCAGCGACCGTGAGTAGCGCGGCGATCAGAGCGAGCACATTGATACGCTTTTTCCTTCGCTCAACCGGCTCGCTGGTGCGGTGTTTTCCGACGCCGGCGCGATGTCGGCTCGCACCACCGACCGACGTCGGTGCTGGGCTGGCATTGTGAGTTGCTGCTTCTTGCACTCGTGTTCCTTATCGCTCGTGAGGGAATGCCCCCTGATTGTGGGGGCGGGTGGGGTGTGGTGCTCTGGGGAAGCACCACACCCCACCCGTTTCCGCCGCGCAGCCTCACCTCCGCGCGACGCTCAGGTGCTGGCGAGCTGAGGCTCGCCAGCTGGCTTCATTTGCCTTCAGCGGCGGCGAACCGCCACAACGCCCAGGCCGACCGCGCCTGCGAGTAACGCGGCGCCGAGCAGGGTCATGATGACGAGGCCAGCAGCACCCGTAAGCGGGAGATTGAGCAGATCGCCGGTGCCAGTCTCGGCGGACTTGAGGTTGGTGATCGCCAGGGTTAGGCCAGTGTCCTTCACGACGTCGACCTTCACCGGGTTGGCGTAGTCGGCAGCGATTTCGTAGCCGACGGGCGCCTTGATTTCCTGCACACAGTATGCGCCGATCACCATCTGGAGCACGGCGGTACCGGCGTCGGTCGCAGTGGTGAGAACCTGCGCATTTGCCGGCTTCGCGGCGCACGTGCCGTCAGCCTGAGCAGGCCACACGGCGAACTGTGCGTCGGTAAGCGGCTGGCCGGCCTTGTTCACCTTGTTGATGGTGAGCGGCGCGAAGGTCACAACGGTCGGGGTTCCTGTGGTCGGGTCGGTCGGATCGGTGGTGGGATCAGAGGTCGACGCGAAGGTCTTGTCGTTGATCGCAGTGTTCGACTGGTTGGCGAGGTCGCCGGCCGCGATCGTCTTGGAAATCACGGCGGAGATGGTCACGGTCACGACGTCGCCCGACTTCAGATTCGTGAGCTGCGAGGCGAAGTCGACGGTGACGAGGTTGGTGCCCGATACCATCGGGGCGACGGCGAGGGTCGGCTGGTCAACGCCTGCGCGTGCCACGGAAACCTTGACGTTCGCCGCGGTGATCGGGTCGACGCCGGCGGGCAGCTGATCGGTCAGCACGAACTTCGACAGGGTCTCGGTGGTGCCCAGGGCCGGAACCTTCTGGGTGATCGTCCACGTGATCGGATCGCCCGGGAAGTGGGTGGCGTTCGGGTCGGTGATGACCTTCACCGGCTGGTTGTCCTTCGTCACCACAGTGTTCTTCGGGTAGACGTGCACGTCGTAGAGCCACGAGGCGGCGTCGTTGGGGAACGGAATGGTCACGAGGAACGGCGCAGCCTTCTGGGTGACCGTATCCGGGGCGGAGACTTCCTGCACGAGGTAAACACCGAGCGACAGGTTCGACACACTTGCCGTGCCGTCGGCCGCCGTCGGCGCAAGGTTCGTTGCGGCGCCAACAGTTGCGGCGGAGCCGTCCGCGAGGGTCACCTTCCCTGCGGCGTCCACTTTCAGGCCCGACGCCGTGGTCCAGCCTGCGTTCGTGGTCAGGTCCACGTCTACCTTGGCGTACGAGAAGACGACGCCGGGGACCGGCGCAGTGTTCGGGGCCGGATCGAGCAGTGTGCCGTTTCCGGTCTGCCCGTTATCAGGGTTCGCGTACTTGTGAATCGTGATCGAACCGGTCTTCGTGGTGTCGATGTCGCCCGGAGCTGCGTGCGCAATCGGGGCGGCGAAGCCCAAGGCGAGCAGCGAGATCACTGCTACGAAAGCCAGAGCAACGCGGGTGCGAATGGCCAAAAGACGAGCCATTTCATCCTCCTTTAATAGTGTGAGTTTTGTTCGTGTCGTTCGTTTCAGGAGCAGGCATCCTGCCCGTTAATGCCTCGATTACTGCGCGCTCTGGCCTCCCTTTCTGCGAGCGAACGAACCCGCTCCCGTCATCAGCGCCGCGAGGACGAGCGCAGCGCCGGCGAGAACGAAGCTGAGTGTGCTGGTGCCGCCCGCCATGGGCAACATCGGCAGCATGGCCGGTGCGTATCGGGTGTTGACAATCTGGCCGGCGTCTTTTCCGCTGGCGAGATCGGTGTGCTCGATCTTTCCGGACAATTGTTGTTTGTTCAGGATGTAGCCTGCGGGGGCGGCGCTTTCCTGAATGAGGTATTCGCCGAGGTAGACCCCTGCGAGAGTGAAGTATCCGGCGCGCGGGTCGCGGTCTTCGCCTGTACATTCGCTAGCCGATCCCGCCACGCAGTCAGTGACTTTCTCGTGCCACACGTCGCCTGTGGTGGCGCTGGCTCCCGCGGTCCACACGTCGAATTCGGCGCCTTTGAGCGGCGATCCGGCTTCGTCCACCTTGCGCCACGAGAGCGTCGTGAACGGCGTCAGTTCCACTGTGTTCACGGCCGTGACCAGCGGAATCTGCTGGCCTGCGAGCGAAAGCGAGGCGATCGCCGTCGTTGGCTGGTAGGCGACTCCAGCCCAGCGGTAGGCGCCCGTCGTCGCGTCCGGAGCCGCGCCGCTCGTCACGCCTTGCGCGCTCGAACCGATCGCGGTTTGCGTGATCGCGCAGCTCGACCCTGCGAAAATCGGATCCTTTGCCGGGTCCGAGGTCCATGTTTCGCCAGCCTTCAGCGGCCCCCACGTGCCGGTCACTGCCGATTGGCCCGCGTACGGGCCCGACGTCGGGGCGGTGCACGTATATGTCCCGCTAAACGTCAACTGGGGGTCGATGCTGGGTGGCGGGGTGACTGCGCTCGCGTCGACTTTCGCCGTCACGGAAATCTGCCCGTACGGCTGGTTCGAGTATGTACAGTCCAGCACCGACGTCGGCGTGAGCCCAACCTGGTACTGGTGAGCATTCACGCTGGTCACTGCCGTTTTCGCAGGGTCGGGCCAGGCGTAGGTGCCCGGCTGTTCGATCGAGGTACCCGTGGTCCCGAGCGGGATCGTATGCGTCCATGCCGCCGCTTGCGGGGTGGTGCAGGTCGGCGTCGGATAGCTGAGGTAACCCGCCTTCGGAGTTTCCGTGAGGGTCACTGTCGTTGCGATTTCGGGGCGCACCATCTGGGTCAGCAGTTCAGGCGCGAGTTTCGTGAACGCGAACGGCCATAGGGCGCTGCCGGCTGGAACGAGGGCGCTTGCCGACGCCGACGTCGTCTGGGTGGCGTTCGCCGTCGCGAGCGCGCTCGGCGCGGGAACCTGCTGGAGAGTTGTGTCCGGTGCGGTTGCCGTGAACGTGAAGCCGTCCGTGGGCGCGCCCGGAATCGGTTTGCCGGCGGCGTCCACAATCTGCTTTTTCACCGTGAGTGTGGGGCGAACGAGCGTGACTGCGTGGTCTTCCACCTCGCCGTTCGTCACCACGGACGTCGGCCCGTACGACGGCGGAGCGTCCGTCGTCGCGATCAGGCGGATGAGGCTCGGATACACCGGTACCGACGCTGCCGGTGGCAGCATCGCAGCCGTCACGTGCCAGGTCAGGTTCGCGACGCCGGCGGTGCACGTTGCGTCGGCCCGCTCGGCCGCGTCGAACACGCCGTTCGCGTTCCAATCGAGCCAGCCCGACACCGTCGTCGTACCGGTGGCCGCCGCTGTACACGCCACCTTCTGCGTGAAATCGCCCGGTTGCGCGGTAGTGAGCAGCGGTTTCGTGAACGCGTCTTCGTCGTCGAAACCGGCGATAGACGTGCCGTTCGTGCGATCATCATTCACGAGAGTGGTCCAGTCGGACGAACCCGCCGCGGACGTGTCCACATCGGGGCCGTTCGCGCCCGTGTATGGCGCACTGCCCGGGCCAACGGTTGCGCGCGGCTGGGCGTCGGCTCTCACGCTCTTCACGTACGTCTCGTTGATGCGGGGGCCGCCGATCGCCGGCTGCGTGATCGCGCCAGCACGGCCGTAGCTCGCCGGGCCGTCACGCAGATCCACGCCGAGCACCACACCTACCGCAATGTAATTGCCGAAACCACCGGACATGTCGATGTAGGCACCGTCGGCGTTCGAAGCATAGAACGTGGACAGCGGTTGGTAGGCTGCGCTCGTGATCTTGTCGGGAACCGTATACGTCAGGGCATTGGCCGTATCGAGGCCGGCGGCGAGTGAGGAATACTCCCACAGGTACGTCTTGTTCAGCGGATTGTAGCTTGCTAAGCCGGGATCGATCTTGTCTTTGGCAGCGTCCGGGCCGATCGTGAGGTAGGTGGCGGTGGTATCGCCTGGCACGCGATGGTATTCGAGCAGACGCCAATCCACCTGCTTCGCTGGGTCAATCTTGTGCGGGATCACGTAGGCGTATTCGCCCGAGTTCATGGTCTCGCCGTCAGCAAAGACCAGCCCATTGATCGGGATTTTCGTGGAGGTTCCGTCGGCGAGAAGCAGATCTGCACGGCATTTGACGTCGAAACGTGCGCGGCCGCCGCCAGCTCGGCCAATACCAGCGGGAATGCCGGTGCGGGTGGCCTGGTCGTAACGCTGATAGACGTTGTCGAAACCGTCTTTGGAGTAACTACCCGGAATGTGAATGTTCATCCACGGGTTCGTCAGGCTGTTCGCACCGGTGGCGTTCTCGTAGTAGTTGGAGAGTGTACACGTGGTGACGACGGTGGAGGTGCCGATTTTGGTTTCGTTGCGCACCTGGTAGCCGCCGTTGTTGATGTCTTTTTGGTAGAGCGAGCCAGCGTCTTCTTTCGACCAGTTCAGTTCGCCTTGCACCCACGGCTCGAGGCCGTCGCGTGTGCGGTAGAGCTTGAGCCGGTTCGCCTCGCCGTCGTACTTGGACCAATCAACCCAGTTGATCATGCCGAGGTAGGGCGAGGTATCGGCGGCTGTGTAGCCTCCGGTTCCGTAGACGGCTTGCGCACTCTGACGCTCAGTTGGCACGAATACCACCACAGCGAAGACCGTGAGCGCGGCAACGGCCGCAGCAAGAAGGCGCCGTGAGACGCGACGAGTCATGTATCCTCCACCAATCTTCTGCGTTCTGCAGGGGTCGGTAGTCAAGCGACTCACCGAGATAAAGGACACTGTACGGGCAGGTGACATTAATTAACTAGGCCCTAAACTAAAGTCGATTCATTCAATTTATGTGCGAAAACTAGTGTTTTCGCAGGTCAGCAGGCAAAAACAGATTAGCGCTACCCGTAACCACTCGCATTATCGGCGAAATATGGGACTATAGGCCTAGCGAATGGCTTTTGCGTGAGAGATTTCAGGCCTGACCTGCAAGGATACCCTTACCCAGACACAATTCACGTGCGTACCTCCGTCAATCCAGCCAGGCGTTGCTGTATACGCAACGCCAACGCGAACTGATTGAGTTCTGCACAAGAACGAGAATCACGCGAATACAAGCCGAACCCCGACGTCGGGAGCCGAACTCCAGCGTCGGTGGGCCCGTGCAGAACTCCGTCAATCCAGCCAGGCGTTGCTGTATACGCAACGCCAACGCGAACTGATTGAGTTCTGCACGACACTAGCCCGCCACTCCCCTCCCCGGCAACGACGGGCGGGCGCGCTACTTTTCCGAGGCAAGCTCCCAGGCGCGCTCCCCTACTTTTTCGGAGCCAGGCGCACGAGTAGCCCGCGGTGGTCCGAGCCACCCACCTTCACGAGGCGAGCCTCGGTTCCCGTATAGCTACCGTCCGTAATCACACGATCAATCGGGGCGGCGAAAAACGACGGCAAACTCGCCGGCCACGAGCCGAGCCCCGCAGAGCCAGCCTGAGCCCCGGCGTCGGCGCACTCCACACCCAAAGCCCGCTGGTGATCCACCGTCGAATTAAAATCGCCTGCCATAATGAAGGGGCCGGTGGCTGAACACAGCGCATACGTTTGAGTAATCTCCTTGCGCCAAGCGGACATCAGCGAATAATCGGGCGCCACCGGGTGGACACCGAAAATATGGGGGCCCTGCCCGTTCACCGGCGCAACCGACACCCCTGAGCGGTGTGAATTCGCTACATCGGTCGCCTCGTACGGACCAAGCGCACGGCTGACCAATACCACCGTCGATTCAAACTCGGCGTTGTATTGACTAGTGGCCGTATCGAACTGCTGGAACTGCACACCCTCAGCCGCGAGATGCTTGACCAGCTCTTGACCGCGGGCAGTCGACGTTTCGGGAAGCACCACCACATCCACGCCTTCTTTCGTGATCACGTCCGCTAACTGGGGAGAATCCGTGGCGCCTCCCAGCGTGTTGTAAGTAAGCACCGCGATCTGGCCGTTGCCTTCGCCCTGCGGGCTCACTCCTTGATCCACAGTGAGCCGATCCGGGTTGGACACCCCGCGCCACCACACGGTTCCGGCGTGTGTCGCCGCGACGACGAGGAGCACAGCCGCGAGCGCACCTGCGATACGCCCCGCGTTCACTAGCTTGTAGCGCACGCCCGCGAAAACGCCCAACATCAGCGCACAGACCAAAAAAATCACCGCAAGAACACCACGCATCGCGATCAGCTGAGCGAGCGGGAACTGCAACTCGTAGGAAGAGAGCCCGAACAGATCCGGACGGACAGAAAGCACCGCCACCGCACCCAGCAGTAGCGAGATCAATCCCCACACGTACTTCATTGCAACTCCTTCGCACGAGGCCAAAACTCTCGCAAAATCAGCGATTTCCATTGGTGAGTTCTCGCTACCTAAATCCTAAAACGGGGGTACGACAAAAAACGGCGAACACTCTGCCACGCACCAAACCTTGACCTGCGCCACACCCTCGCATCAGCATCGTCGAACAGGCTCCCGAACGCCTCCGACATCACTCCGTCAGTAAAGAAACAGTAAAGTCACTTTCCCGCGGAAGTAAAAGAAAAAGTCGACGTCGCACCGCGTGCCGAACCTCACAAAACCACCCTCGGCCCACCGCTTCCCCGCACCCCGAAAATCGAGTTGAATTGGTGCCATGTTTGCACACCGGTGGTTCGCTCCGCTCCTGGTCATTTTGTCCGCGCTCGCCTCCTATACGGGCGCGGCTTTCGCTGTTGACCTGTTCGCGCAGATCACCACCCCTTCGGTGGCGTGGGCGCGATTCGCAGTTGCCGCCATTATTTTGTGCGCATGGAGGCGCCCGTGGCGCGGCCGGAGCCTTCGCTCCTACGTGCCACCTGTGATTTTCGGCGTCGTAATCGCTGTACTCACGCTCCTCTTCTACGCATCGATCTCGATGATCCCGATGGGCGCGTCAGTTGCGATCCAGTTCCTCGGGCCGGTCACGCTAGCGATGGTTGCGGGCCGCAGCTGGCGGATCCGCGCTTCGGTTCTCGTGGCCCTGGTTGGCGTTTTCATGATCTCGTTCGCGGGGCTGGACGTGCGCGAACCGGGCATTGCACTAGGAATCCTCGTCACTCTCGCCGCGGGCACAATGTGGGCGATGTACATCGTGGCCGGCCGCCACATGGGCCCGAGCGGCCACCCGCTTGACAATCTGGCGATCGCCACCGCCGTCGCCGCCGTCGTCACCGTGCCGTTCGCGCCCGGAGCCGCCGCGATCGTCTTCTCCCCCGCGCTGATCGGCTCGATCATCATCGTGGCGCTGCTATCCAACATCGTCACCTACGCGCTGGACATCGTCGTGATGCCGCACGTCTCGGCGCCAATGTATTCCCTGCTCAGCGCACTCTCGCCGGCAACATCGCTCGCGGTTGGCGTGCTCATGCTCGGCCAGCGCCCCTCGCTCGGCGAGTTTGTGGGCTTAGTGATCGTGATGGTTGCGGTTGCGTTGCCCGCGCTCGGCGCACGCCCCGGCGACGTCGTTGCGGAAGTTTCCGCCGAAGCCTCTACCGACGTCGACCCAGTCGAAGCGCTGACCGATTCGCATATCATTCCGGCAGCCTCGGGCGCACATATTTCACTGGTGCCGGTGCGCGAGCCGCGACTTCGCCGCGCAATCGCGTCGCTCTCACGCCTGCGGCCAGGAGCTCGCCGCGCGCTTCGGGCGCGAGGTGCACGTTCGGCGTCGGCCACCACACCGACGTCGGCGCGAAAAGGTGCCCTCCCCCGATAGAACGCGTTGACCTTTAATTTGGCGTTGCGCTGCCATGCGTAACGCCAAATTTCGTTTCTGAGAAATTTTTCTCCACAGTCGTCGTTTGCGCACGTATTTTCCACAACTTCCCTATGTGCTCATCTCTTGCCTCAGAACCGAACGAATAATTGGAAGAGGCGAGAGGAGGAGAAGTGAAAATACTTCCATCGGCCCACCGACACGGCGCAACCGATATTGATATCGCACATGCGTGGAAGTACTACATCACGGACTTCTATGAAGGCTATAGACCTACCAAAGTGCTGAGATTAGGATGGGACACGAACGGACGATTACTCGAAATCGGGGCAACGATTTGCGGTCAAGCTGTCACCGTTTTCCACGCAATGAGGGCTCGGAAGCTTTATATCGAAAGGATCGGCTCATGACTGACCTGAATATGACACCCGAAGAGTGGGCGATCGCGGACGATTTTGAGAAGGGCTGGAGCGCCGAGCGTATTGAACATGCGCAGCGTTCGTGGGGTCCAGCGCGGATCCGAACAGTACTCCCCAAGGAACTTGCTCATCAGATTGCAAAACTCGCGAACGAGGAAGACGTGGACGATCTGACAATCATTGAGCGCGCGCTCAGCCAATACCAAGCGGGCTGACAAGCATCACTAGAAGGCCTCGTAGGGGATCGGGTTGCCGGTTTTGAGGGAGGCAGGCACGTTCAGGATCCGCTGGTTCGTTGAGCCACGGAATGCCAGGTTTGAGATGTATTGCGCCTGGAGGAACGGACCATCGACGAGCACGTCGGTCAGGGCCAGGAGCTCGCGCTTATCGGCGGTTTCTTGCTGGAGCTGCTCGAAGGTGTACCCGCTCCACGTCCAGATCGTTTTTGCTGCGCCAAACTCGGCGCGCAGCCGGCGGGCAATCGGCAGGAGCACGCCTGTTGCGAGCATCGGCTCACCGCCAAGAAAGCTCAGGCCCGCAACGTAGGGCTGGGCAAGATCTACGAAGATTCGCTCTTCAAGTTCGCGCGTGAACTCGGTTCCGTACATGAAGGATTGCGCGGCCACGTTGTAACAGCCCGGGCATTTGAATGGGCAACCACTCACATAGATCGAGCACCGCACGCCTTCGCCGTCGACAAAGTTGAACGGCTTGTAGTCTGCGATCCGGCCGCGCGAAAGCCGATCAGAACGCCACTCGCCGCGCTCAGGCTGGCGCACACCGGCGTCGTCGATCCGCATCCGTTCCTCCTCGTCTCGTTCTCGCGCACGTTGTCGAAAAGTGGGCCGTGCCTGCGGATTTGCGGGCGCAGGCACGGCCCGGGGTGGCGTCGTCGGGGGCCGACGCCGGTGGCCGGTTCATTCCCCAATGGGCGCGGGAACGAACCGTAACGCTTGGTGTGTGCCAGCGGCGCCCGCCAGCACGCTCTTACTCACCACGCTTGGCAACACGGGTTTCACCCTCAAGATGCTTCACACGGCTCACGATTTCCTCCTGGCGCCCGGCAGCCATTGGGCGCTTCATCGGATTACCGAGATAGCCGCAAGTGCGGCGCACAACATCGCACGTCTCGGGATTCGTGTTCCCGCAATCAGGGCACGCAAACCCGGCCGCTGTCGTCGAGAACTCGCCCTCGAAACCGCACTCGTAGCAGTGGTCGATCGGCGTGTTCGTCCCAAGGTAGGCCACGCGGTCGTAGCTGTAATCCCACACTGCCTCCAGCGCGGAGAGGTTGTGATCGAGCTTGGGGTATTCGCAGTAGTGGATGAACCCACCCTTCGCGTAATGCGGATAGGGCGCCTCGAAATCGATCTTTTCGAACGGGGTGACCTTCTTGCGCACGTCGTAATGGAAGGAGTTCGTGTAGTAGCCCTTGTCGGTGATGTTCGGGATCTCGCCGAACTTGGCGCGGTCGAGTTTCGCGAACCGATCCGTGAGCGATTCCGAGGGTGTGGAGTACACCGAGTACCAGTAGGGAGAATCTGCCTTCCATTCCTCGGCGTAGGCAGCGAGGCGGCGCACGATCTCCAGCGTGAACTCCTTCGCCTCCGGATCGTTTTCCCAGGCAGGGCCGTAGAACGCGCAGGCAGCCTCGTACAGGCCAATGTATCCGATAGAGACGGTTGCGCGGTGGTGAGCGAAGAACTTGTGGACAGGTTCGTTCTTCGCGGCTCGCTTGCCGAAGGCGCCGAACTGGTAGAGGATCGGGGCCGACGCCGGGGTGGCGTCTTCGCAACGGCGCGCACGGAAATCGAGGGCGTCGTGGACGATGTTCATGCGCTCGTCAAGCAACGCCCAGAAGCGTTCCTTCGAGCCGGCAGCTTCGATCGCGATACGCGGCACGTTGAGGGTGACGACGCCGAGGTTCATGCGGCCAGCATTCACGGCGCGCCCGGTTTCTGGATCCACCCAGCGCGGGAGGAAAGAGCGGCATCCCATCGGAGCCTTGTAGTCGCCCTCAATATCCACGATTGCGTCGTAGTTGAGGATGTCCGGATACATGCGCTTGGCGGAGCATTCGAGCGCGAGCTTCTTGATGTCGTAATTCGGATCGGCTGGCTCGAGGTTCACGCCGCGACGGATCCCGAAGATGAGCTTGGGGAAGATCGCGGTGTGGTGCTGTGCGCCAATGCCGGTGATGCGCACCTGCAGGATCGCGCGCTGGATCTCACGCTCGAAACGGCCGGTTCCCAGGCCGAAGCCGACGGTGACGAACGGGGTCTGGCCGTTCGAGGAGTAGAGGGTGTTGATCTCGTACTCGAGCGATTGCATGGCATCGTAGATGTCTTTGCGGGTCTTCGCCCACGCGTATGCTTCGCGCTTGTCGGGCGCAACCCATTCTTCGGCGTCGGCGAGGTGCTTGGCATAGTTCATCTGCGCGTAGGGCGCGAGGACTTCGTCGGCGCGATCCACCGAACAGCCGCCGTACTGGGACGAGGCCACGTTCGCGATGATCTGGGTGATCTGAGCGGCGGCGGTGTTGATGGAGCGCGGCGATTCGACGCGCGCGTTGCCAATCTGGAAGCCCTGCGCGAGCATGCCCGGGATGTCGATGATGCAGCAGTTGGTCATCGGCTGGAACGGGCTGTAGTCGAGATCGTGGAAGTGGATGTCGCCGCGCATGTGTGCGTTGGCGACGTGCGCGGGCAGGAGGTCCGCGAGCGCGTAGGCCTTCGCCACGGAGCCTGCGGTGAGATCGCGTTGTGTGTTGAACACGAGCGAATCCTTGTTCGCGTTCTCGTTGACCACTTCGGGTGCGCGTGAGAGAAGCTTGCCCACCTGGGTCTTGATATCGGTGGAGCGGGCGCGGTCAGCCTCAACCCGTGCGCGCTCGGCGCGGAAGGCGCGCGCGACGGCGCTCTGGCCGGACGCGGAAAGAACGCGCGCCACAGTTTCCCCGATCGCCGACGCCGGAGGCTCGGTATTCCCGTGAGCCTCCAGCTCTGCGATCACTGCGGCCGCGAGAGTATTGAGCGCCGCGGGGGTGAGGGCGGCGGCGTGCGTTGCCACGCGCGCCGCCGCGAACGACGCACGTTCGATCGAGCTGACCAGCTTGCGTGGCTCGAACGGCAAAGTGCGGCCGTCGCGCTTATGAACTGAAGTGATAGTGTGGCGTTCGGTCCCCTCTATACCCTCGATCTCCTGTGCGGCCTGAACACGAGATGTTGTGGTGTCAGGGCGAGCACCGCCGTCATCCGAGCCGCGGATTTCACCGTCTTTTGGCGCGTTTTCCAGGTTCTTGCGGATCTCATCTAACACCGACATCTTGTGCTCCCCTCCATAAGCGAACACTAGATATAGTATTCCAGCCTGGAGGAAAGCGGACGAGGCACCTTCGTTTTTGAGACGAGCATGGCGGCGGTCCGCGCGAAACACACCAAAAGTTCCCCACAGGCCGGGCGTGTCGGAATCGCGAGCCGCGCGCCGCCGTCGCGAGCCCGTGAACAACTCCGTCAATCGGGCTAGGCGTTGCTCTATACGCAACCCCTCACGCAACTGATTGAGTTCCGCACACAACATCAGCCATGCCCAGACGCAAGCCCCGACCCGCCGCCGCAGCCCAGCCCCGGCGTCGGGCGAAATACTCAGCATGGGGAAAACTACCCATCCAAAAACCAGGAAATCCGCCACAAAACAGCCCAACCGAAAAGCCTCGAGCCGGTAACTGTTGTAGATTTTTTATCAACCACGCCGAATCTCACCCCCGCGAAAGGACTGTTATGAAGGTCGAGCCGACAGGCGCCCAGCACGAAGTTGCCCCACACGAGCTCTTCTTCTCAACAACGGACGCCAAAGGCGTGATCAAGCTGTCGAACGAGGTGTTCACGCGTCTGTCGCGCTACGGGCACGAGCAACTCACCGGCGCGCCACACAACATTATCCGCCACCCAGCGATGCCCGGCGCCGCCTTCAAGGTCATGTGGGATACGCTCGAGGCGGGCGAACCGTTCGCCGCTTACGTGATGAACCTCGCGGCTGACGGCTCGGAATACGATGTTTTTGCCACCATCACCCCGCTCAAGAACGGCGATTACCTCTCGGTCCGCGCCCGCCCCTGCCGCGACGATCTGTTCAATACTGCGCGCGGTATCTACTCGCACGTGCGTGGCCACGAATACGAGCTGCTCGACGACGGCATGAACCGCCGTGAGGCGGCCGCCGCCGCCGTCGAGATGCTTGCCGGCGATCTTGCCAGCGCGGGAATCAGCTCTTACGAAGATTTCCAAAATATCGCGCTCCCTGCCGAGGTGGCGGCCCGCGAAGCAATGACCGACGTCTTCCCCACCCGCTGGGGCGATACTCCGCTCCACTACATGCTCGGGAGTGTGTGGAGCGAATTCGATACCCTCAACGCGTGGATGGGGCGCCAGGACGAGCTCGCGGAAGTCTCGCACCGCCTTGCCGAGGTGGCGCGCGCCGTGCGCGAAGACATGGCCGAGGTCGGCCAGGTTGCGGGCCGTTTCACGATTCTGGGCACCACGCATCCCGAGCTTTCGAAGATTATGGAACCGCTGATGGTGTGGAACCAGATGCAGTCGATCGTGGGGAACTACCTCTCCAGCCTCGTTGCGCGCATCCGCGAGCTCGAGTTGAACATTGCGCGCACCCGCTTCCGTATTGCGCTTTCGCGCCTGCATACGAACACGTGCGGTTTCTTTGTGGCGGAGCTGATCGACGCCGGTTTCGATCCGCACGCTGGAGCCACCGACGACGCCGGGGCGGCAAGCGATTCCGGAGCCTCTAGTAGCGATCACCTCGAGTCGTTGGAGATGCTCTCCGAGGTGCTGATCGAGGACGTGGATACGCTGGAGTCGTTCTCGCGCCAGCACGAGAAGCTTGTGGCGGATTCGAGCGTTTACATCGACCAGGTTCTTTCCGGGGTCTCGATTCCGCGCCAGTTGTTGCAGTTGTGGCAGACGTCGGTGACGGGCGTTGAGATTCCCGCCGAGGGGCAGGAGCTCGCGGGCGTGGTGTCGAATGCGATTGATCGCGCGGGCGAATCACTGAACCGCCTTGAGGCTTTCAAAGAGGAGCTGGTTCGCGCCCGCGAGGTGCGCGAGGATTTCGCGAAGTTGAAGGAGACGGTGGCCGAGGTTCAGGCCAAAGTCAACGCGATGCGCGCCTGAGGTTGTGGCCGCGCATTGGGAACAACTCTTACATAGTTGCGGCTGTCACATCAATAACGTGCACTCGCGCCCCTGGCGTTTGGGAAAATACTACCAGTAGAACAACGCGCAAATTTACGGTAACGTTACCGTAACATCACTGGTTGCGAGCCCACTTACTCGCACCCCAGCACAAATTCATAACACTTGTGGAGCACTCCACGAAAACGTGGGTCGAAGCAACTCTCACCGCTTTTCGGCCTACCACTAGCCCGCGCTGCACACGCAACCTGTGGCGCGGGCACCCCTTTGCCCCGCCCGCCAGCACCATCCCACCGTCCGCGTAGAATTACCTCATGAAAATCCTCATCACCGGCTTCGACCCGTTCGACGGCGAACCCATCAACCCCGCATGGGAGGCGGTGCGCCGCCTACCAGCGGAAATATCGGGCGCGCGGATCATCACCGCTCAGGTGCCCACGGTTTTCGGCGAGGCGATCGAGCGCACGCGCGAACTCATCGCCTTCCACCGCCCGTCCGCCGTGGTGAACGTTGGCCAGGCCGGCGGGCGCACGGCCATCACAGTGGAGCGCGTGGCCATCAATATCGACGACGCCCGTATCCCCGATAACGCCGGCCACTCTCCCATCGACCAGCCCGTGATCCCCGGCGGCCCCGCCGCCTACTTCTCCACGCTGCCAGTGAAGGCGATGGTCGCAGTGATCCGCGCCGCCGGCCTGCCCGCCGCGCTCTCGAACACGGCCGGCACTTTTGTGTGCAACCACTTGATGTACGGCACGCTCGCCCTCGCCGCCGACGTCGGGGCGCAACTCGCACCCAACGCTCCCGACGCCGGTGCTCGGCTTGCGTCCACTGGCGCCGCGGGAGCGGCAGCGCAGCCCGCGCCCACCGACGTCGCGCCTGAAACCGCAGGCATCCGTGCCGGTTTCATCCACGTGCCGTTCCTTCCGGAACAGGTGACGGACCGGCCGGGCACGTTCTCACTGCCACTGGCGGATATCGTCGCGGGCCTGACCGCCGCGGTTGAAGCGATTGCCACGACACCGACGGATCTTCGCCGCGCGGAGGGCGCGGAGTTTTAATCCACCAACAGAAAGCTCACCATGGAGAACTCACCATTCACTCCTGACCCCGCGAGTCCGCACCTCGCACGCCGGCGTCGTGAGCCTCTCTTTTCCCTCGAACCGGTTCCGTGGGAGAATAGGCGGGTATGTCTGAGCAGAATGTGGGCCGCGAGCGCGGCGCGAAGAACGTCACCAACCCGATGAGCGAGAGCGACGCCGGGGCGCGGCGCGCGCCGAAACGCGGCTCGCGCGCGGGTGCCGGCTCCCCGGCCGCGAGCGAGCGTGGCGGCGGCCAGCCCACACAACATTCTGGTCAGACACACCGTAACTCTCGCGGTCGGCGTCGGGGTTCGCGCAGCCTCGGGCAGGCGCCGCGCAGGCGCACTCCGAAGCCGTTTACGCCGCAGCAGATCGAAGCCCGCCGCGCGTCCGTCCCCACGATCACGTACCCGCCACAGCTGCCGGTTTCGGCGCGTCGGGAGGATATTGCGCACGCGATCCTCAACAACCAGGTGGTGATTGTTGCGGGCGAAACCGGCTCGGGCAAAACCACGCAGCTGCCGAAGATTTGCTTGGAGCTCGGCCGCGGAATCACGGGCATGATCGGGCATACGCAGCCGCGGCGTATCGCGGCGCGTTCCGTGGCGGACCGTATCAGTGAGGAGCTTGGGCAAAAGCTGGGCGAAACGATCGGCTACCAGGTGCGTTTCACCGAGGAAGTCTCGGAAAAGACGCTGGTGAAGCTCATGACGGACGGCATCCTCCTGGCCGAAATCCAGTCCGATCCGCAGCTGCGCCGCTACGACACGATCATTATCGACGAAGCCCACGAGCGCTCCCTCAATATCGATTTCTTGCTCGGCTATCTCGCGCGTCTGCTGCCGCAGCGCCCGGATTTGAAGGTTATTATTACGTCCGCGACGATCGATTCGGAGCGTTTCGCGGCGCACTTCGGCGAGCATGCGGCCGGAGGCCGCCCTGGCGACACAGCCCCGATTATCGAGGTGTCCGGGCGCACGTTCCCGGTGGAGATCCGGTATCGTCCGCTCACCGGCGTCGCCGACGACGCGGCTGGCAGCGAGTTGCGCGAGTATTCGACCGGTCCGGATGGGCGCTCCGAGGTGGACGAGCCGCGCCGTGACGCGCCGGAACGGCTCAGCCGCGCGCAGTCGAAAGACATGACGGACGGGATCGTGGAGGCCGCGCGCGAGCTGATGGCCGAGGGTACAGGCGATATTCTCGTGTTCCTCTCGGGCGAGGGCGAGATCCACGAAACAGAGAAGGCGTTCCGGGACGAGTTCGGTCAGCGTTACCTCGCGCCCGGCGAAACGTCCACGCACCCGGGTGCGGTGGAGGTATTGCCGTTGTTTGCGCGGCTGAGCAACGCCGAGCAGCGCCGGGTGTTCGCCCCGCACCGCCACCGCCGCATCGTGCTGGCCACGAATATCGCCGAAACCTCGCTCACCGTACCCGGGATCCACTACGTGATCGACCCGGGCTACGCGCGAATCTCGCGCTATTCCAACAAAACGAAGGTGCAGCGCCTGCCGATCGAAGAGATTTCGCAGGCGAGCGCCAACCAGCGTTCGGGCCGAAGCGGCCGCGTGGCCGACGGCATTGCCATCCGCCTCTACTCCGAAGAAAACTTCGCCGCCCGCCCCGAGTTCACCGAACCGGAAATCCAGCGCACGGCGCTCGCCTCCGTGATTTTGCAGATGGCGAGCCTGGGGCTCGGCGAAGTGCAAAAGTTCCCGTTCATCGACCCACCGGACCTGCGTTCGATTCGCGACGGCGTCGCACAACTTGAGGAGATCGGCGCACTCGAGCCGGGCCTGCACGTGCCGACGCTCACGGACACGGGCCGCGCGCTCGCCCGCCTCCCGATCGACCCGCGCCTCGGGCGCATGCTACTCGCGGCTGTGGACAACGGCGCGACCTCCGAAGTGCTCGTGCTCGTCGCGGCGATGAGCGTGCAGGACGTGCGCGAACGCCCCGCCGAACAGCGCGCGCAAGCCGACCAGCTCCACGCGCGTTTCACCGAACCGACGTCGGACTTCTTGGCGTACCTGAACCTGTGGCGCTACCTGCGCACACAGCAACGCGAACTCTCCGGCTCGGCATTTCGGCGCATGTGCCACGAGGAGTTCCTCCACTGGCTGCGGTTCCGCGAATGGGCCGACGTCGTCGAGCAACTCACCCAGCTGGCACGCGAGCTGCACCTCACGGTGCACCCCATCGCACTGCCGTCGCGCGCGCAAATCCGCGCTGAGCAGGACAATGGCGACAACTCGCACAACCAGGACGTTGCGCGCGCCGTGAAAACCGTGGGCCGCTCGAAAGACGCGCCCGCGGCGGATGCGATCCACCGCTCGCTCCTGACCGGCCTGCTCTCCTCCATCGGCACCTACTCCGAACGCCACCGCGACTATCTCGGCGCGCGCGGCACCCACTTCGTGATCTGGCCCGGCTCCGGGCTCCACAAGCGCACGCCCGATTGGGTGATGGCCGCAGAACTCGTGGAAACCTCGCGCCTATTTGCGCGAACCGTGGCGAAAATCGACCCCGAATGGATCGAACGCATCGCCGGTCCGCTCGTCAAAAAGCAGTACACGGAGCCGCACTGGTCCACCCGCCAGGGCGCAGCGCTCGCCCACGAAAAAGTGATGCTCTACGGGCTCACGCTGATCGCGGACCGCAAGGTGCTGCTGAGCAAAGTCGGCACACCGACGTCGCGCGAGCTCGCCCGCGAACTGTTCATCCGCCACGCGCTCGTTGACAACCAGTGGCGCACCCACCACGCGTTCGTCAAATACAACAAGGAGCAGCTCGCGCAGGCCCGTGAAGTGGAAGAACGCCTACGGCAGGTGGGCGTGGTTGCCGACGAAACCGCGCAATTTACGTTCTTCGACGAGAGGATCCCAGAATCAATCGTCTCCGCACGCCACTTCGACTCGTGGTGGAAGAAAGAACGGCACGCTCACCCCGAGTTGCTCAACTTCACGCAGGAATTTCTTCTCGGAGAATCGAGCGCCTCCGAAGAGAATTTCCCCACCGAGTGGGTACAGGGCGACATCACGCTCCCCATCGACTACACGTTCAACCCCGGCTCCCACTCCGACGGGTTGACGATCGACGTGCCCGTCACGCTCCTGCCGCAACTGACCGACGCCGGCTTCGACTGGCTCGTGCCCGGAATGCTCGACGAACTCGTCACCTCCACGATCCGTGCCTTGCCGAAACCCGTGCGCCGCCAGCTCGTACCCGCGCCCGACGTCGCCAAACACATCCTCGACATCCTGCCCGACTGGGACGCCGTCGCACACGGGCAGCCCGGCGCGCCCAGCTTCCGCAAAGCGTTCACCGACGCCGTCTACCAGCTGCGCCGCGTCGACGTCACCGACGCCGACTGGGACGCCGTGACGTTACCGGCGCACTTGGAAGTAACGTTCCGCGTGCGCTCCGAACGCGGCGCAGTCCTCGACCAATCCACCTCGATCACGCACCTGCAAAAAGTGCTGGCGCCGCAGACCCAAGGGGCAGTAGAAAACGTCGTCAAAAGCGCGGTGGCGCAGGCCTTGGAGGAAGCGAAGGCCGCGCTGCTTGGGCCGGAGGCTGCGGGTTCCGCCAACGCGCCAACGATCACCGGAGCCGAGCAGCCTCTCGGTGGGTGGCCTCCGGTCGCGCAGGGCGTGATTCCTGAGGTAATTGAGACGACTGGGCCGCATGGGATGGTTGTGCGCGGGTATCCCGCGCTCGTTGAGGTGCCCGGGAAAGCCGGCGTCATCACTCAGGCCGGGGAAACCGCAACATCGGGCGCGCAATCGCTCGCCGGCCTCGACGGCGTCACCGTTGAACTGCGTGTGCTCGCCGAGCCCGCCGAGCAAGTCCGCGACCATCGCCTCGGCGTGATCCGCCTCGTCGCGAGCGAAGTCGCGCTACCCGAGGGGCGCGTCACCTCCCGCTGGACCGGCGACGAAGCGCTCGCCATGTCGGCCACCCCCTACCCATCGACGTCGGCGCTCGTTGCCGACCTCCAACTCGCCGCCACCCGCAACCTCGCCGAAAAATGGGCCAAAGAAACCAAAAACAAACTCGGCCGCCTGCGCGAACGCGAGGTATACGAGCAGCTGCGCGAATGGGTGAGAGCGCGCGTCGAGGACGAAATCTACCGGATCGTCCGCATCTGCGTGCGGGTGTTCAGCGCATGGGGCGACGTCGAAAGCGCCGTGCGAGTGAGCACCTCGGTGGCGCTCCTTGCCACCGTCTCCGACGTGAAAATGCAGGTCGAAGGGCTCGTCTACAACGGGTTCATTTCGGCAACTCCGGACGTGCAGCTCGCGCAATACCCGCGGTATTTGGCCGCTGCAGTGCACCGCATCGAGAAGGCGGCAGCCAATCCGGCCGCCGACGATGCGCTGGCCTGGCAGGTGCAAACCGTCACCGACAAGTACGAGCGCGAGTGCGAAGAATTCGCCCGCGAACCCTGGAACGCCGAGCGTGCCGGCCAGCTCAAACAGGCCAAATGGATGATCGAAGAGCTACGCGTGTCGCTCTTCGCGCAGCAGCTCGGAACACAAGGGAAAGTCTCAGTGCAGCGTATCGAAAAGGTTCTGCGCGGGTAGCCGCTGCCCGGGCGTCGGGCACCGCTTCCGACGTCGGGCACCGCTTTCCAGCCTGTCAACGTCATGCCATTTGCGCCAATTCATACCTACTGGAACGACCGCTTCCTACTGCAACCGCTTCGCCTTCCTGAACCAACTCATCGAGCCCTTTCTTCGCAGTTCCACGAGAAACTCCCGCAAGCAACATCAGATCAGAAGTTGCCATTGGCCCCACCTGTGACAACCAGGCAAGCGCAACTTTCCTTAACATCCTCGTATCTGTGGATAGGTACCAGCCGTAATCAAACACAGTATCGGACACTCGTTTGAGAAAGTTTCTCACAATATCGCTCATCACCCACACATCGCCATGTCTGGAAATAATCGGCTTTCCTCCCGCCAGTGTTTGCCTGCTCGCTTCGATTGCAACACGTGCCGATTCCAGATTGCTTTGGAGAGCTAACGCAACGTCACTCTCCGTAAGAAATGGCTTTTCAAACAGAGAATACAAAATGATCGCAATCCGAAAATCTCGCTGGCGCGGCTCCGGATAGATGCTATTCATCAGCTCAATAATCGGAACTACCGGACGCCCACCCGTCAGATCAGTCTCAACGAATGGACCCGCAACCTCGTCAATATTTGGAGGACGATGACCAAGAGCAATCATCGACTGATACATGCGATCTACTCCCACACCCTGCTTATCAACCAATCCGATCGCCCGAAAGAGATCTGCGAGAGCCGGATAACGAGCAGCTCTATTCGACAAGAGGTTATGTGCAGTAATCGCCCCGGGGAAACCACCAGGGCTACGCACTGAAAGCGCCGAATCGACAGTTACCCAACGAACAACAATCGGTTCGCTTCGATTCCAGTCACGATGAATGACGGCATTTAAAAGAGCCTCACGCACCGCAACTTGCGGAATTTCTTGAAGTTCGCGATGCGCTAGGCCCACCTCGAGAGTCGTATTTCTGTTAATAACCGCGAGGGCGTCTTCAATCTGGCTGATTTGTTCCAATAAAGACGTACCCGGCAGCCCCTCCACTCGGCTAAGGACATGCCCACCCGGCGCGTCAAAAACCGTTAACTCGATCAGTGAACTTGATGCCGAAAATAGGAGCTTTCCCGCTTCCGTGAGAGAACCCGACGAATTTGTCGCCCCAATTTTGAGGAGAAGCTCTTCGTTCGTATCCTCGTTGAACTCTGGATTGATCCGACGCACGTATGCAAGTGCCGATTCGCGCGCCTCATGAAACGGCATGCCCGAATCCGATGCCATCACATCCTCGCCCATCTGATCACGGCGATATTGCCACCATTGAACACGGTCGACCGGCGCACACCTATCGCCAACTCGCCATCGGAGCCGCGCACTCGTATCCTCAACTGGCTCTGGTGCCTGCGGAACATAAATGACTAACACACGGATTCCACAGACTTCCCTTTCCTCAATATCAGGGGCAACGTCGACAGCGTCATAGATCTTCTGACGGAGCCAATCAATTTCAAGTTCCGTACCGATAACAACTCCGGTCCCATCTTCTACACCGAGGATTAAGACTCCACCACCGGGGGTGTTTGCCATACAGGCAACTTCGTCCGCTATTTTCGTTGCCGCCTCGGAGTTTCGCGGTTGCCCCGGTTCGATCTCGCCGCGATGACGTCTCCCTGCTTCCTCTTTGAAATCAATCCTTTGCGTTTCTTTGGTGGCTGTAATCCGCCCACCCTCCGCGGAACTGAGGATGAATTCGATCTGCTTGACATACTTTTCTTTTGTGAAACCAGTGAGCATTTCGGCCTCCAAAAACACGGATTATTAATTTCGGCTATCTCTATTCTAACAAATAAACGGCTTTTCAACTCACAATGTGAGATTACGACCCCGGTAATCTCACACGAATTGCACATTTTTCATAACTTTGACATCAATCCCCTGTCAAACTCGTAACAGCTGACCCAAGTTACGCACGCATAGCACTTCGTCGGTAGGCTGGTGACAGCACTACTCACCAGGAGCATATTGGGCAAAATCATTGACGCGATTCTCGATGCAATCTTTTACTGGGGTTACGTACCTGACAGTTGGAATCGCCTACCCGCCCCCCAAGAAAACCCCGCGCACCGCGCCCGGGAGAGCGCTGCGCGTGGCTCGCCGGCACAACTACCGCTACGTCGACCCACACATCCGCGGCCAGCTCGCCTTCGCGAACTTCCCGGCAACAGCTCTGCCCGACGTCGGTGGCGCAACACACGCTGCTGGCGCAGCACACGCTGCTGGCGCAGCGAACCCAAGCGGCGGGCAGCTAGCCAAAGCCGATCTGGCGCGCGTCCCCAAAATTTGAGCAAGTACCTAGCCGCAGCAAGCCCGTGCGCAACAAGCACGTGCACAACTCAATCAATCGCGCGAGGCGTTGCGCATAGAGCAACGCCTCGCCAAACTGACAGAGCTACGCACGCACCCCGCGGTCGCGGCCTGGCCGACAGGAGCGCAAAGTCCGCCCGTGGGCCAACACGGGCCGGGCGCCGCGCCGGTAGACTTGCCGCAACAGGCCGGGCCGGCACGCACGCCACGCACCGGCGTCGGGAAACGAACCGAAAGGATCACCGATGATCTCCGTTACTACTCCCACTTTTGAAGGCCACACGATCCGCGAGTATCGCGGGATTGTGTTTGGCGAGGTTATTCAGGGCGTGGACGCGATCAAGGATTTCGCGGCCGGGTTGACGAACTTTTTCGGCGGGCGCTCCAACTCGTATGAGGGTGAGCTGCTGCGGGCGCGCGAGGAGGCGCTGGCCGAGATGGAGCAGCGGGCGCAGGCGCTCGGAGCGAACGCGGTGGTCGGCGTGGATATCGACTACGAAACACTCGGCGCGAACGGCTCGATGATTATGGTGACGGCCTCCGGGACCGCGGTGGTGGTTGCATGATCTACGAGGCGCTTATTGAGATTGTCGGCGCGGTCATCGACGCGATGCTGCCGAACTCGTTTCTCAGGCGGCTGCGCGTTGCACAAGCCAGCGACCTTTCACGAGGTGACACCCAGATTCGCGGCGCACTCGCGCGCACGAAACTCCCCAAGGACCTGGGCAAACTCGTGGCATCAGTGTCGGTGAGCGCGCCGACGTCGAAGGACGACAAACGCAAGCGCAAGACCGAGCCGAACTTCGTGGCCCTCAGCCGTGACGGAAAGTGGATTTGTGGGCTGCCGATCGTGCGGGTCGACGCCGGGGTGCTGCCTAACGAGCGGACCGTGGAGCTTCCGGCGCTCGGCGAGCAATTCGGCGGGCGGTTCCTTGTGCTCGTGGATCGGCCACTGACCGGCAAGAAAAGCTGGATGAACATGCCCGGCATTCAGCTCACGAAGGCCGACGCCGAGGCGCTGCCCAAGTTTTAGGCGCGGGGCGTGTTGGCTCGGGGCGTGTTGGCTCGGGGCGTGTTGGCTCGGGTCGCGTTGGCTCGGGGCGTGTTGGCTCGGGGCGTGTTGGCTCGGGTCGTGTTGGCGCGGGTCGCGTTGGTGCGCGATTGCACAGGGGTTGTGTGCACAACTCAATCAATCGGGCTGGGCGTTGCGTATATAGCAGGTAGGTTCTTGGGGTCAATGCACTATCTGATTGGGGTGTGTTGGTATGGCCGGGAAGTGGCTTTGTGTGAAGCCTGTGGTGTTGGAGTGTATTCGGGGTGGGGAGAGCGCGTCGAGTCTTTCTCGCCGGTTGGGAATGTCACGGGAAACGATCCGCAGGTGGTGTCGTGAGGCGGGTCTAGTCCTCGCGACGGGCCCGCATGGGTCTCTTGCCTAGGTTCGTGGGCGTGATCGTCAACGTGCGGTCGAGTTGATTGGCCAGGGATGGACGAATACTGATATTGCGCATGAGCTTGGGTATTGCCGTGAATGGGTCCGTCAATGCAGGGTAGCGTTAGGCGACATGGAAAATGCGTTACGACGAGGCCGCCGTGGCGGGACTCGTCATCTTGCAAGTGTGGACCAGGTTGGTAGCGGCAACGTTGGGCGCGGGCGTCGTATCACGAGTAAAGAACGTGTCGCGATCGCGTTGCTGTTAGACCAAGGATACTCTGGCCGGCAGATCGCGATCCGCCTCAAACGCTCCCCGTCAACGATCACGCGTGAGATTAACCGTTCCCAACGCGTGGATGGGTCCTATGATGCGGGTGTGGCTTCACGCAAAGCATTCGAGCGTAGGGCACGTCCTAAACCATTGAAACTCCAGGCCAACACGCGTCTTCGGGAGGTTGTGGTGGGGTTGCTCAATCAACGGTATTCACCCCAGCAAGTCGCGGTACGGTTACGACACTTGTATCCAGATGATAGGGAGATGCACGTGAGTGTCGAAGCGATTTATCAAGCCTTATATGTTCAAGGGGTAGGTTCACTCGCGCAGGAACTGAAACGTGAAAAAGCGTTGCGTTCGGGACGGAAGAATCGTATTCCTCGGTCGCGTCTTGCAGGGCTTCCGGGGCGTGGGAGGAAAACATGGGTCGAAGGTGCCCAGATCTCGATGCGCCCTCCCCAGGCCAGTGATCGGGCTGTTCCTGGGCATTGGGAAGGCGATCTGGTTGTTGGTGGTGGTAAGGATGGGCATGGGACAGCGTTGATCACGCTCGTTGAGCGGCGTTCACGGTTTGTGTTGATGCACCGGCTCGGAGCGGGACGTGACTCGAAGACTGTGGTCGATGAGTTGGTCACGATGGTGAAGTCTTTACCCGGGAAGTTTGAAACGATCACGTGGGACCAGGGCTCGGAAATGGCTCAAACCCAGTCCTTCACGATCGCGACGGGAGTGAAAGTGTTTTTCGCTGACCCCCACTCTCCCTGGCAGCGGCCCTCGAACGAGCGACTCAACCGTGACATCCGCGAGTACTTCCCCAAAGGAACGAACTTCGCCACCATCACCGATGCCCAAGTCCAAGAAGCCCAAGACGAACTCAACAACCGCGCCCGCGTCGTCCTCAAAGGCGCCACCCCACATGAGACACTAGCCCAACAACTAAATGATGCATTGACCGCCTGAACCCGCCGCAACGCCCACGCGAACTGACAGAGTTACGCACAGGCTAGGTACCACCCGCTCTCGACGCGAGCGGGCGTGGGCGGCACCACCTGGCGATGATTCGCTCGGGCGTGCGCCACTGTGCCACCATTTATTTAGAACGGTTTCCAACTCACCGGAGGAATTTTAATGGCAATGTCGAAGCTGATTGCGGCTGGTGCCGCTACCATGTTGGCGTTCTCGCTGGCCGCGTGTGGTTCGAGCACGGGCGCGGACGGGAAGCCTGCGAAGGATAAGGTCGTGGATGCGATGGTGGCCTCCAAGGATCAGGTGAAAAAGATCGAGGCGGCGATCGGCCAGGGCAAGGCACGTGAACTTGCGCAGTGCGTGATGGATCAGGCGTACGACAAAGTCTCGGCGGAAACGCTCAAAACCCTCACGAAAACCAAAGGCAATGTGCCGAACACACCCGAGGACATGAAGGTGATGATGAAGGCGGCGCAGGATTGCTTTACGAAGTTCGCGCCCGCGAAGAAGGCTGATCCGAGCGCGAAGCCGGCTGAGAAGTCGGGCGCGCCGGCGTCGAAGGAATCGGCGAAGCCGGGCCAGAAGAGCGCCGCTCCGGCTGAATCGAAGCCGGCGGATAAGAAGTAAGGCACGCTTCCAGCGGGGAGTGAAGCTTTCTGCAGATGTAAGATCGGCGATGCCGGGGTGAGATGAACCCCGGCATCGCCGATCCCGTTTCCTAGCCGGCGTCGCACAGGCTAGCGGCTAAAGTAGCCTCCGCACGTCACCGCGCACTCTACAATGAATTCACATATTGGACTTGAGGAGGATTGATGGCATTTCGGGTGGCACGGAAGGTTGCGAGCTGGACAGGTGTGATCGTGTTCGTGCTGGCTATCGGGCTGGTTGTTGGTTCGTTGCTTCCCAAGGGGCTGAATCCGTGGAGCAAGAGCGAGCCGGTGATTACATCGACGACGATCAAGAATTCGTTCGCTGACATCGCCGAGCTTGCCACGGAGGAGTACAACTTCACGGGCGTGGGGAAGTTTTCCGACGACGGCTACAAACTGCTTGGGTTGCGCGTTCCGTTTACCGGAAAATCCTTTCTGGTGACTTTTTCTGGACGCGTGACGGGCGGGCTGAAAAACCTCGAGGCGGTGGATCCGCGGATTGATTCGGCCAAGCGCGTGGTGACGCTTGTTGTTCCGCGCGCGGACGTGTTGGATGCGAAGGTGGATCCGGCGTCGCTGGAGCAGTACGACCAGACGTTCAATCCGATTAACCAGGTGTCGGTGCAGGATATTGCGGATTTCTTGGCTACCGAGACGGAGAAGGCGAAGAAGACGGCGGTTGACGGCGGGCTGCTTGTGCGTGCCGATAAGCGCCTGGCTGAGTTGCTGACCGCGCAGACTCAGGCTGTGCTTTCCGGGGTTTCCACCCCTGAGGCGCCGTGGACGGTTGAGGTGAAGCATCCGGAGGACGTTGCCGAGAAGGCGCAGAGCATGCCGTCGCAGGCTCCGGCGAGCGGCGCACCGTCCGACCAGGGCAGCGGGTCTGCTTCCACAAGCGTATCCACCACCCACGACGCCGGTTCAGCCCCGACGTCGGACGGTCCGGCGACTCACGACGGCGCCTCCCAGCCGGCGTCGCCCGAGGCGACAACGCAAGAACCAAACGAAGCCACAAACTAGTGACCTCTAACGAACCTCGCCTCGATTCCGCACCGCAAGCCACCCCGTCGTCGTCGGAAGAGACACGCCTCACGACACCAGTGCCTCCGGAAGCGTACCGTGCCCTGCTTCGTCTTGAGCTCGGGCCGGATGCATTCCTTGAGCAGTTCGACCACCCATGCCGCACGATGACCACGCCTTTCCACGCTCCGACACTTGAAGAGGCCCGCGCGGCGATCATGCACGTCAAGGAGCTCGTTGCGCAAAATGAGTTCACGACGCTTCGCGCATGGAGCAGACTCGTTGCTTTCGGTGGTTCGCCGATTCGCCCGGGCACTTCCGACGATTCCCGCGCCTCAGGGAGCTACATCCTCACCCGTTATCAACAGCCACTTTCGCAACTGTCGCCGGAAGGCATCGTATACGACGTATGGACCGAGCTCACACGCACGCTACGAATCAACAACGCTTCCAAGCCTCTGAACGAAAAATTAGATGCACTCCTGGAGGAAATCGAAGAATGTATTGAGGATCGCCACAAACCTCTTCTGGCTCGTCGTTTTTCGAAGCGAGCGAAGGAGTCGTTCGTGGATCGTTTCGGCAATGCGCGCATTGCCGAGGAAGTTGGCGACCCACATCCCACCGCAGTGTACGTGCTTTTTGTGCGGGAGCTCGCCGCCGAAGGTAGTCCGCGCGCGCTCGAAGAATTGGCCTTCGCAACATATCGGACCGGGAGCGCCGGCGTTTCCCAAGACTGGACAACTGCACGCGACGCGTTTGAGCATCTCATGAAGATAGCTCCGGAGCCAGAGTATGCGAATGCGCTGGGGAACATTTACTACGATGGTCGGACGAATGGCGGCGTTCCCGAACACGAAAAGGCATTGCATTACTTCATGTACGCAGCTGCTGCTGAGATTTCCGAGGCCCGATACAAGTGGGTCGACATGCTGCTTCGCGGGCATGGAACGGCGAAGAATCCACAGTTAGCAAAGCGGATCATCACTGATTTGTATGACTTACTGCTCAGTAATATACGAAAGCACGATTTTCGGTCTGATTTTGCTGATGTGGCATTGAGAATGGGCGACTTGGCACTTGATCCGGTGTTTCCGTGGCCATCTGCGGAGCGCGCATACCGGTACTATCTTCAGGCGCGTTTCGCTGTGACGAAACGGCTCGAATTCGGTGCTCGGGATGGCGATGTTGAGCTATTGGAGCAGCTTGAGCACAAGATTAGGGAGGTTTTCCCGACGACGTCGTTCGCGAAACTTTCGACGGCGGACGGCCTGCTGGCGCGGGAGCAGTTCACTACCGGCGCCCAGCTTGCGACTCATTGGGAGCTCCTCCAATCCGCAATGAAGGATGCTCTAAAGGTAGGCGACGAAGGTACCGCAGTCCTTTATCGCCCTCGTGGAGGCACCGATGGCCCCACCTATCTTGTTGTGAAGGCCCTCTATGGCTGGGAGTTCTTCGTGACGCTTCCTGATCGCGGGGTTGCCGACCTCCGCCGTGAACTCATGATTGAGATTAGCGATTACGAGGAGCTGAAACCGATGCGAAAATATGACGAGCAGCGCGCAAAATACATTCGTTCCACCGAATGCACGTTCGACTGGGTATCGGTGACAGGCCGCCCTCCGAAGGGCACACGGAAAAAGCAAAAGGAAAAGGTGTGGGACGAGCTCATGGCTGAGGGCGGTTCGACAGCCGGGTGGCATGACCGGCTTGTGTTTCGTGAACTCGGCCGCCGGGTGGCGAAAATTGCCGGCCACTTCAATCTCACTGATCTGACGGAGCAGGACCTCCTCGAAATGGGCGTAAAAGAGAGCGCGAGCGAGTAGCAACGGTGGGCGTAGCTGAGGTTGCGCCCACCGTTGGGAGCCTGTCAAGAGCACTACCTTGGTGGCATGCGCGAAAATCTTCGCGATCGCGTTAGGGGTTTTCGCTCGTCCATTCCAATAGTTCCTGAGCCGATGGGCTTCATCCGCGACAATCAGATCCCAGTGTCGCTCAAGAAAACGCTGATTCTTCTTTACGAACTCATAGGACACGATCAGAACAGGAGGTTAAGCGGATTGCCTCTGGCTTAAAAGATCATCGCGAGACTTCGCGTCAAGGAGATCTGCTGGGAGCATGAACTTCTCCCATAGCTCCTGCTTCCACTGCTGTCGGAGCGAGGCTGGTGCAATAATCAAAATCTGACGCTTGCGCTCAGCCCAGTACTGGCTGATGACAATTCCAGCTTCGATCGTCTTACCCAGGCCAACTTCGTCGGCGAGAATAATGCCCTTCATATATGGGGTTTGAAGAGCAAAAAGCGCTGCGTCGATCTGATGAGGCTTCGGCTCAACCTGCGCATCGAAAAGAAGTCCAGCTAGCTTGCCCACATGATCATTCGCATACGAGCGCTCAAGCTGATTTGCAAAATACTTCGCCTGGTAATCGTTCGTGATCGCGACGGCTTCGTTGCCCACCAAAATCCTCCTGTGCGTGAAAGGTACTGGGCCGATTCTATACAACGAGGGCCGGGCAAAACATTTTCGACCACGCCAAAATGCAGCATCGCCCTACGTACAAGTTGCAGAACTTCGAACGAAAGGCATACCCATGAGCGATCACCAGCCCACCACGAACCGTGACTCTTTGGTCGCGCTCACGTCCGCCGTCGACGGTTTTCGGGACGAACGCGACTGGCACCAGTTCAACAACGCTAAAGACATGGCGCTCTCGATCTCGCTCGAGGCCGCGGAGCTACTCGAAGTCTTCCAGTGGAAAACGGCCGAGGCAGCCGTGGCAGAGCATCACGCCGAGCTTCTTGAGGAACTCGCCGACGTGCTCATCTACTCCCTCGAGCTTGCGTCAGACCTCTGCGTACACCCCGGCGACATCATCCTCGCCAAACTCGCGAAAAACGCCGAGAAGTATCCCGTGGACGCGGCGCGCGGAAACGCGAAAAAGTACACGGAGCTCGGGGAATAGGAACGCAAGTGCCGGGAGTCAAGGAAGGAGATCACCAGGATTCGACCGGTTCGGGGACTGGGTCATCGGGCTCACTGACGCCTGTCCACAGACCTAGTTGGGTAACGTCGTACCCCGCCTCGGCTTCATCCACCCAGGCCTCGACCTGCTCGTCGCTGATTTCTTTGCCTTGGATAATTCGCTTCGCCATGGCCCTATTTTCGTTTCGTCACACGAAATGATCAATACTGTGGCCACGCCTTCGGCGATGGACATTCTCTGGCAGATGCGCAAATTTTGATTGTGCCATGCGCACTCAATTACACTCGAGACAACAGTTCAGCCCGCCTCGACCCCCTCACGGACCGAGAGTGGGCTGGATCTCTGTTCGCCGAAGAACGCACAACGGAACTTCAACACACAATGCTAGCCGGGCACCGGCGTCGGGCGAATGGCAGTACCATCGCCCCGGCAGAAGTATGGCGCAAACCCACACCGAGCAGGCAGTCTTCTCAAACTATTAGGGATTTATTTGCGTTTTATCTGTTGCAGATAAAACGCAAATAAATCCCTAATTTCAGAACTGCTCGGCGGAGCTGTACGAAAACAGCCCTTTAATCTGCTCGCTTCTCCTTCTTTCTGGTGCGCTTTTCCGGCACCAAAACATGGGGCATCTCGCGAATCATGAACCGATCAAAATGTGGCACCGTGAATTCGGCATAACCATGCGCCGGCGTGTACAGCAACCCCATGTTGATCAACTCAGAGCGGGTCGGGCCAAGGCTACGGGAACTACGTTGCAGCACCTCCGCAACAGCATTCGCCTTCTGCGGACCCGGGCCAAGCTCAGCCATCGCACGCAAATACGCGGCCTGCAGCGGGGTCGCCCGATCCAACCGCACACGGAAAAACGACTCGTCCAAACCGAACTCAAAAAGCTCGATCGACTGCTCAACATCCTCGCGCCGAATCGGGGATTTCTCAGCGCCACCCCACACCGCCGAGCCAAGCTCCTGAATAAAATACGGGTAACCTTCAGTCACTTCGATTGCTCGCGACAACGCATCTTCATTCCACCCGACTCCTTCACTCAGCGCCGGATCCGCGAACGCTTTGCGCGCATCCGCCTCCCCAAGTGAGCCAATCTTCGGAAAAGTAAAAAGGCGTTCAGAATACGACTTCGCATCGCCAGCCAACTCAGCAATCTGAGGCAAACCCGCACCAACAAGCGTAATCGGGAGTGCGCGCTGCACCGTTTTGTGGATCGCCATAATCAGCGACTCGAGCTGCGTTTGCTCAAGAAACTGAATCTCATCAATCAGCAAAACCACGCCACGCTTATGTGCACGCGCCGCCTCACCAACACTCACAAAAAGCTCAGTCAGATCGTGACTGAGAATCTGAGAATCAGCCAGACCATGGAAATCAGAAACATCAAGACCTGCACTGATAGTGCCGTCCGGATCAAAAGTCAGCGAGAACGAACTCAGCACCCGCCCAGCTTTTTCAAGCCACTCATCCCACTTCGCACGCGGAGAAATGCGCAACAAAGCCGTGCGTAACCCTAAAGAAATCTGGCGACGGAAAAGGCTATCATCATGCTTCGATGCCTCTAGCTCAATCGTCACCCAATTCGCATGCTCAGCCCGCTCACGAAACTCGTTGAGCAAGGCCGTCTTCCCCACCCCACGAAGGCCGGTGACAATCATCGACCTAGCCGGACGGCCCTTCATGCTTCTCGCCAAAAGGATCTCAAATTCATCCATCTCAGCCTCACGACCAGCGAGGACTGGCGGCTTAGCGCCAGCATTAGGCGTGTACGGATCATCAATGCGCTTCATGCGACAAGTTTATCAGGTTTTTTGATTTATTTGAGGTTTTTCTGTTTTAGATAAAATGTGAATAAATGGAAAAACCTTGGAAAATGGATAACTCAAAGCTTCAGCGTAGGGCGCATGCCGCGCACCGGCGTCTCGTTCGTCACTTCGGGACTTCTGCCCCGGCGTCGGGAACCCACGCCGTTTAATAATGGTTCTCATGTTTTCAAAAACTGATATCACACGACGCAACTACAAGGTAGCCGCGATTGTCGGCCTGATCGGCGGAATCGTCTCCGCGATCGTCAAATTCGGCTGGGAAGTACCCCTCCCGCCACGCACCCCCGAACGCAACGCAACCAACCCGCCGCAAGCGTTCCTCGAACTCCTCGGCTTCTCCGACCAAACCACCCACGCCTCCTATACCTTCAACGGCAACGACGGCCTGCCGTGGGTCTCGTTCCTCATCCACTTCGGCTTCGCGATCTTCTTCGCAGTGCTCTACTGCCTGATCGCGGAAGTCTACCCCGGCGTGAAACTCTGGCAAGGCGTCGCGTTCGGCATCATCGTGTGGATCGTGTTCCACGTGGTGCTTATGCCGGCGATGGGCGTTGTGCCCGCGCCGTGGAACCAGCCGTGGCAGGAGCACTTCTCCGAAATCCCCGGCCACGCGATCTGGCTGTGGGTCATCGAAATCATCCGCCGCGACCTGCGCAACCGCATCACCGGCGAGCCCGACCCGGAAGTCGCGCTCGGCGCCGCGCGGTAGCGTGGCGGAGCGGCGCGTTCCGGTAGCGTGACGGTGCGATCGATACCGCAGCCCCGCGCCCGGTAGCGTCCCGCGCCACGCAGTTCAGACTGTGTCCGTTCATTTCGGGGGATCTGCGCGCCCTCGTGCCATATATGGCAGGAAGGCTCAAAAACGCCCACGAAATGAACGCCACCACATCGTGAGCCCTTCACTGAACATCAGTGAGGGGCTCACTGTATAGAGTGAGGGCATCACTTTATAGAGTGAGCCGCCGATTTTCTACAGTGAGTACCACCTACTCGGCCAACAGATACGCACGCTTTCGGCTCTGCGCCGGAGCCGTCGCATGCACCAAGCCGCGTTCCACCAGCTCACGCAACACAGGACGCAACGCATTCGGAGACTTTCCCGTTCGCTCCGCAATCTCACGGATCGCAAGCGGTACACTCACATCCAACACCTTCAGCACATCAGTCTGCGATGACGTCAACCCAGCAACAGCGTCGGCAGATGAAGCCATGACATACGGACCATCACCGGCACCACTGAGCACACCAGACTTCGAAAGATTCGCGAGCGCCACCCTTGCCTCGTCTGAATCCACACCTATCTGGGCACGCAACTGGCTCACACTCACCTCCCCACTCCGACGAACAATCGCCAACGCAATCCGCTCGCGAGTCGAAAATGTTGACGCACCTGCCACACCATCAAGCCAGCCACTCACCTGCGGATCAAGCAACCCAAAACGGTAAAGCTTCACCACAACCTTCGTCAGAGTCGACGCAGAATAATCGGGAGCAGGCAGACCCTGTTCACGCATCTCGCTAAACATGCGCTGCACACCAGAGCCTTGATTCTCCGCAACTCGTGATTCGCCGTCGGGCATCGGAACCAGATTCAACAAACGCGCCAACGCCTCGTTGCGCGATTCAGAAACACCATCATCCACGTTATCCTTCGTGCGATGCCCCCAAAAGCCACCCGGGCTCGTCACCTCTACACGATCGCTGTACACATCCACCGCCACCTGCTGGCCGCGAACATACGGAGAATAATCCCGGTGGAGCACCGCGTTCGTAATCGCCTCACGAATCGTCGCCGGCGGGATCTCTGGAACATCACGGCCGCGCCCATCAACCACCTCACGATGCGTGCGCAGATTACGCAACACAGCGTTAATTGCATCCTGTACCGCCTGAGGAATCGGGCCATCGCAATTCTGACGATCCACGAAACGCACTCGCGGGTCCGTCGATTTCTCTACACCAGGATGAACGGCCACGTCGATCGTGAGCTGGGGAAACTCTTGCTGAGGATAGTCACCAAGCGTAAGCAAACCCGCGAGAGTCACTTCCCCAGCTGGCGCTTTTGGCATCACATTCAAGCGACGAAGCGCACCCTCGACGTCAGTTTCTTCCAAACCACGGAGCGCGCGAGAACCCGAACGACGGACGGAAGCAAGGAAACGCTCCACCTGATCACGAGAAAGATCAAATACCGAAGAACCACTCACCGGCTCACGATCGAAACCCGGCGCCTCTCCGCGAGTGCGAATCTGAAAAATCTCGTACTCGTTGAGGTGCTCATCGCCGTTATCCACGCGCTTGTAGGAGCCCGTGGTCATCCCCTGAGACTTGACGTAGCACGGACCTGGCGCATCAATTCGACCCATCAACTTCGCAACCGTCAAAGTGACCAGGTAGCCATCCTCAAAAGGATGATCCTCCAGCACAAATTCAGGAATCGGCGCGACCTTCGGGTCTGCTTTTTCGGAGGTACTCAACCCAGCACGCAGCGCACCTTTGATTTTCTCCGGATTGAACCCCTCAGTTAAGGCAAAACCGCGTGACTCATCGAGCCCGAGGATCACTGTGCCGCCGTCGGTGTTCGCAAAAGCAGAAATCGACTCCCACACATCGCGATTCAGTTTTCGGCCAGCCGCCTTCGCCTCGACAGTCGCAGAATCCTTGCCACGCCTGCGAAGGTCAGCAACCATGCGAGTGAGCTCATCAGTGTTCATGCACTCAGTGTACTACAGTGAGGAGCTCACTTTATAGAGTGAGGGCGTCACTATCTACAGTGATGGGCTCACTTTCTACAGTGAGGACGTCACTTTATCGAGTGAGCAGCCGATTTTCTACAGTGAGCCGGGGCGAAGTTGCGTAGTGGTGCAGGAATCGGAGGCGCACCCCCACCCTGGGACTTTCGGCGCGCGGCATCGCCGCAGGTCAGCGCGGCCTCTAGGACCAAAGCTCCGGCCGCGCGTGCCCCAAAATTGGTAGAATTCCAAAGTAAAAACCGCTCAGGCATGCGCAGCGCAAACTGCTCAGGCACGAACGGAAAAGTCAGCCGGAAACTCGCCGGCGGATGGTCGGAGCAAGCGCCGGCAGGCGCGAGCGCACGCCGCCCACTCACGTCGTGTACGGGCGCACCGGCGTCGGGCGCACGCCGCGCACCGGCGTCGGGCGCGCCGCAACCGCCGGCAACGTAACGGGATATTTAAGGAGGCCACGTGGCAGTCGAACCAACAGGCGAAATCCAGGAATTCGCGCCCGAGGAGCTGTTCTTCTCAGCAACCGACACGAAAGGCGTGATCCAGCTCGCGAACGACGTCTTCCGCCGCCTCTCGCGCTACCCCGCCGAGGCGCTCGAGGGTGCGCCGCACAACATTATCCGCCACCCAGACATGCCGGGCGCAATCTTCCGCATGATGTGGGATTCCATCGAGGCCGGCCGCCCGTTCGCCGGCTACGTCCTCAACCTCGCGGCCGACGGCTCCGAGTACGACGTCTTCGCCACCATTACCCCTCTGCCCGACGGCTCCGGCTACCTCTCCGTGCGCTCCAAGCCCGAGCGCGACGACCTCTACGCCACCGTGATCGAGCTGTATTCGAAGGTCCGCGCCGCGGAGCGCGAGTGGATCGCGGCCGGCACGAACCGGCGCGAGGCCGCCGAGCGCGGGGTCGGGCTGGTTGAGGAGCTGGTCCGCGAGCTCGGCTACGGCTCGTACGCGGAGTTGCAGAACGAGCTGCTGCCGGCAGAGGTGGCGGCGCGCGAAGCCGCAACCGAGACTTTCCCGGCCCGCGAAGGCACCTCCCAGCTCCACGAGATGCTGGGCCAGATTCGCGAGGAGTACGCCGTGCTCGACGCCTGGATGGCGCAGCAGGACGATCTGGCGCGCATGTCGACGCGGCTCGGCGAGGTCGTGGGCGAAGTGACGGCGGACTTGGCGCAGGTGCGGCGTGTGGCCGGCACGTTCACGGCCGCGGCTGGCACTGCGGACGCGGCTGATACTGGCGAAGCTGGCCCGACGGCGGTGAGCGAGTCCGTACCGGAAGGCTTGGCTGGCAGGCCGGCTGGCCTGGGTTCGGATGCGACTGGCGGTTCGGAGGCGACTGGGGCCCCGGCGTCGGCGGCGGCTGATTCGGCGGCTGCAGCCACCGACACGCTCCTCGTATGGAACCAGATGCAGGGCGTGACGGGCCGCTACCTCACCGGGCTGATCGAGCGCTTCGAGCAACTCGATGCGCAGATCGCACAGGCGCGTTTCCACATCGCGATGGCGCGTATGCACTCGAATACCGCAGGATTCTTCGTGTCCGAGCTGATCGACACCGGGTACGACGCCAAGATCGGGATCCCCGGCGAGGCCGCCGGTTTCGCGACTCGCACGTTCGCTGAGGCCGCCGGTGAGGTGGCCGAGAGCGCGGACGAGAAGGCCGTGCGCGAACGGCTCGAATCGCTCGAGATGCTTTCGCAGGTCCTCACTGAGGATGTTGAGGTATTGCGCCGTGATTCCGAGCAGTACCACGAGCTCGCTGATTCCGTGGCCGCCTACCTGGAAGAAGTGCGCGCCGCCGTTTCAGTGCCGCGTCAGCTCCTGCAGCTGTGGCAGCTCTCGGCGCGCCGGGCGGGCATGGGCGCCGAGGGACGCGATCTCGCGGATGTTGTGGAATCGGCTGTCGAGCATGCGGGCGCATCGCTGGCACGATTCGAGACTTTCAGCCACGATCTCACTCGCCGCTCGCGCGGAGTGAACTTCGAAGCCCTCGCGCAGATCGTTCTCCAGATTCACGCCAAGGTCCTGATGATGGAAGCTGCGTAACCGCCACGCCCGTGCGCAACTCTGTCAGTTTGGCTGGGCGTTGCTATGTACGCAACGCCCAGCCCGATTGATTGAGTTGTGCACACAACCGAATGATTGAGTTGTGCACACAACCAATTGATTGAGTTGTGCACGCAACCGAATGATTGAGTTCCTAACAGGAAAACCTTTCAGACTTCACGATTGTTGAATCTTGAAGTATAGTTGTGGGTGAACACACCGGCGTCGGCGGAGACGATGCCAGCTGACCACAACAAAACCGCAGGTCAGGCGCCAGGCAAGAAGCCAGCGCGGCCGCAAAGAGAGGACAACATGAAGGTTTCGTCGATCGTTAACTTCGCGGGCCGCGTCGCGCTCGCGCTCCCGTTCATCATTCTCGGATCGGAAGCCGCGCGCGAGCCCGGCGCCCGCGTCAACGCTGTCAAGAAAGCGCCGATCAAGTTCGCACAGGACCACGCCGACGAACTCGTTCGTTTCAATGGCGCCGCGATGGTGGCCGGCGGACTCGGCGTCGCATCGGGCGTACTCCCGCACGCCGCAGCCCTCGGACTCGTCGCCGCAACCGCGCCAACGACGGTCGCCGGCCACGACTACTGGAACGTCGAAGATCCGGCACAGCGCGGCAACCAGCGCATTCACTTCCTCAAAAACATCGCCATGATCGGCGGCGCGCTCATCCTCGCCTCGCAGTACACGCGCAAGGCGAAGTCGGAGAAGTAGGCGCGAAGCGCGCAAACAAGCGCACTCGACACAAAAGCGGTGGAGTTTCTGGGGAAACTCCACCGCTTTTTACAGCGCCGCGCGGGCGATCGCCGCGGTAATGAACAGGCAGGCCACCAGGCCAACCCCGAAACTCCCCCAGAACTGCAGGTTCGCACCCTTCGTGGCGCGATCGAGAATCGTCCTGCGCATCGGCGCAACCGGAGCATTATTTGAGAGCTTCCTCGGATGCTTGCGCAACTGCTCCATCAGCGCGGCTTGCTCGGGAGTCACCTCATCAATATCCGACAGCGCACCCTGCCCTGCAAAATCCTGCTTCAAGGCCAACAGTGTGCCCACCTCGGGCTCGACCACACGGCCCTTGCCGGTCTGACGCAACAAGATGATCGAACGGAACGCGGCCCCGCCGTCGGCGGGAACGGCCACCACTGGAACAAGCAGCCCACGATTCCCGCCGCTCGTCACGTAACGCAACTCGCGCGATTCGGACGTGGCGAGCGTGCGGGCGACCACGGGGATGTTGTCGCGAGCGCGATCATCCTTCCATAGCAACCACACCAGGCCCATCACCGCAAGCAACGCCACCACAGGAATCATCGCGAGCAACATCTCCGTGAGCGTGAGCTCGGCCGAAAACAGGATGAAGCCGAAGAGCGTGCCCGCAACCGCGCCGACCAGCAGCATCGTCACCACGCGGCGCGCGATTTCCACCGGGCGATTCGCGTCGATCCCGCCCTCCGACATTTTCCGAACCAGCGCAGTATGCGACGCCATCTTTCCCCTTTCAACCGCGCGAACATTGACTTTCCTCGATTTTACGCAGGTCACGGCGCAGATTGCCCGGCGTCCGCGCCAGCTCAGAGCGCATGATGGCCGTTACTTGAAAATGTCAGGGCTGGGCTTAGCCGCGGCGCTCCAGATCCTCCACGATCGCGCGCACCGCCACGCGGCTCCAGTGCCGTGCGCCGATCGTCGACTGGCTCGGCCCGTGCCCCACCAGATGAATCCGCAGGTCACCGAGCACATGCGTGCCCTCCATCGCCACGCCACCATGAACCGTGCGCAGCTTCAGCGGCGCAAGATGGCGCAGCTCCGAGCGGAAGCCCGTGGCCCAAATAATCGCATCGAAGCGCTCAAACTTTCCAGCAGGTGTAGTGGAGGAATTATTCGCCGTCTCGGCGACGGCGTCGCTCGCCGCCGTAGCACCAGCCGTGGCACCGGCGTCGCCAGCCGCGCCCGCGTCGCCACCTGCACCACCGCCAGCGCCGCCGCGCGCCGGCTCCCACCAGGCGCCGTCCACATCCAACCGCGTGAACATCGGCTTACGCTTCAAGAGCCCAGCCGCCTCCATGTCGCGAACCCAGCCAACACGCGGAATACCCGTGGCCGCCACCACCGACTCCGGAAGATACCCGGCCGCGACCCGCGCGCCCACACGCTCCTCGATCGCGTGTCCCTCCGCCGCGGTCAGACTGCGCCCAACGCGCGTGTCATCCTCCACAAACCGCGGCTCATGGCGGGTCACCCACCGCACCTTCTTCGCTACCGTCGCCACCTCCGCAATGTGCTCGAGCGCCGAAATTCCGCCGCCTACAACGAGCACACGCAGCCGCCAAAAGTCTTCTTTGTCGCGATAATTCGCGGTGTGGTATTGCTTGCCGGCGAACAGCTCCACACCCGGATAGTACGGAATAAACGGGCGCGTCCAGGTGCCGGTCGCGTTGATGACGTACCGCGCAAGCCACGTGCCCGCGGTAGTTTCGACCCGCAAGCGTCCACGCACCGACGACGCCGGGGCGGCGTTCCACTCCCGCGGCGGCTGGCCGTCAGCGGCTGTCGCAACAGCGGCGGCGTGAGCGGCTCGGTTCTGGGCGAGTTGGGCATCCGCAACCGAACCCGCCGTGCGAGCGCCCGGACGCGCCACCGGCCGCCCCGACTCCTCCTCCACCCGCAACACGCGCACAGGCCGGAAAATCGGCAGGTCGTACTTATCCTCAAACTCGGCAAAATAGGCCGGAACGTAGATATTTGCCCTGGTCGTTGGCTCATATTCGGGGGCGTGGAGGCCCGGCAAATCCGCAATGTGGTTGATCGTGGCCATCGTGAGCGAATCCCAGCGATGGCTCCACGCGCCGCCCGGGGTCGGGTTTGCGTCGAGCACAACGAAACTCGGATCCGCGTACTGGCCCGAGCGCGAGCCGAGCCTGTGCGCCCCTCGCGCACCGGCGTCGGCGGAGGCGTACCCCACGAAGCCGCGGCGCTGCAGTTCGCGCGCGGCCGCGATGCCGGCCTGGCCGCCGCCGATGACGACGACGTCGACGAGGCGGGGCGGGTCGGGAATCACGGACGCGGGTGTTTGGGCCATGTACTAAAGGTAGCGCACCGCCGCGCCAAAATTCCGCGCCCGCCGCGCCCGCCGTTTACGAATTTCGGCGCGCGATATCAGAGTTCAGCACCGCAGCGAACGTGGTCCACGCAGCATACGGCAACAATCCCACGCCCGCTCCGCGACGCACCTTCCAGGCCCGGCGCATCAAATCCGCCGACGACACCGCCAAGGCCACCGCGCCCACCGCCGACACTTCGTTCTTCTGAACCTTCCAAAAAAGCGCAGGCCAGGCCGCATTAAGAACCAGATTGACGCCCAAAGCGCGGCGGAACGAGCGGCGCTCGGCTTCGGCTTCAGCCTCGCCATGCGCGACCCTCTCGTCAAGAGTGTTCAGCGTGGCCGCCGACGACGTCGCAATCAACGCATACAGCCCAGTCCAGGCCACGGGAAACAGTTCCTCCGGCGGCTGCCACGATGGCAAATCCTGACGGCGGTACCAGCGAGTATCTGGATCAGTGGTAGCGGCTCCGACGGCGGCAGCCGCACCCGTCACAAGCGTGGTGAGAAGTAGCTTCTTTGCAAAACCCATAATGGTGTCCTTCCTTTGACCTGATCCTACAGGAGTGGAAGCACAATGCATGCAGGCTAGGATAGCCGCGTGGATATTTCGGATGCGTTGGAGCTGGCGCGCGAGCTGATGGACGAGCACGGGGTTGGCGACTGGGAATTCGCCTTTGACCGGGCAAAACGCCGTGCGGGCGCCACGAATTTCACGGCCCGGAAAATCACCTTATCGAAGGCGCTGGTGCAGCTGTACGCGCCCGAGCAGGTGCGCGCCGTGATGCTGCACGAGATCGCGCACGCGCTGGTCGGGCCGCGGCATGGTCACGACGCGGAGTGGAAGCGGATGTGCGTGGCTATCGGCGGGGACGGGCGGGCGCGGCTCCCGATGGATTCGCCCGAGCCGGAAGCGCCGTGGGTCGGGCGGTGCCCGGCTGGACACACCGCCCAGCGTTACCGCCGCCCAACGCGGCAACTTTCGTGCCGACGGTGTTCGCGCAGCTTCTCGCCCGAGCATCTTTTCGTGTGGGTCAACCGGGAAACCGGCGAGCGCACCGCTCCGGCATGAAACAATGGCCTGCGGAAGGAGGAACGCATGCCGCACACCAGTAACAACCGGGCAAACCGCCACACCGAGCGAACCGGGCACACCCGCCACACCCGTGAGCGCCTCGCGGCCGCCGCGATGCTCGCGCCGAGCGCGATCGGCGTCGTCGCGTTCATGCTGGCCCCGCTCCTTGCCGTCGCCGCGCTTTCTTTCACGAACTGGAACCTCCTCACCCCGCCCACGTGGGCGGGCCTGGCGAACTACGCCTCCCTCGCGAGCGCCGGCTTCGGCCGCTCGCTCCTCGTCACGCTCGCGTTCTCCGCGATCGCGATCCCGTTGGCGATCGCGGCAGGGCTCGGAATCGCACTGTTGCTCAAGCGCGGCCTGCCCGGCTCGCGGCTACTCCAACTTTTCTACGTCCTGCCATGGATCGCGGCGCCGCTCGCGCTGGGCGTGGTGTGGCAATGGGTGCTCGCGCCATCCGGCCTGCTCAACCAGGCGACCGGCGCCTCCTACCCCTGGCTCGCGAGCGAATGGACCGCCCTGCCGGTGATCGCGTTCGTGTACGTGTGGCAAAACGTCGGCTATATTTCGCTGTTTTTCCTGGCCGCGCTGCGGGCCGTGCCGCGCTCGGTCCTCGAGGCCGCAGCCCTCGACGGCGCCGGCCCGATCCGCACCTTCTTCTCCATCACCCTGCCGCTGATCCGCCCCACGATGTTCTTCGTGTCGGTGACCTCCCTGATCGCGAGCCTGCAAGTGTTCGACCTCGTCTACGGCCTGACCGGCGGCCACCCGGGCTACCCCGGCGGCACCACCGACGTGGTCACCGCACGCATCTACTCCGAGGCGTTCGTGGGGCTCAATATTGGGCGCGCCAGCGCTATGGCCGTAGTGCTGACGCTGCTGATCGTGCTGGTCACGGCGGCGCAGCAGCGGTATTTCCGCAGCCGGCTCACGTACGAACTGGAGGTGTGAAGTGGCTGATTTTTCTTCAACGTTAGGGCGCGGGCGCGAGGTGGCGCCGGAGGGTTCGGCTGGCACGCCGAGCGGTTTGGGTTCCGGAGTTGCGAACCGAGGACTGCGTGCGTCCGCGGCGGGCTCGGTTCGTGGCGTGGGCGGGCGCGGGCGGGCGCGCGTTCGCGGTGCCCACGGGCAATTCTGGTCCGCATTACTCACCTACCTTGTGCTGATCGCCGGCGCGGCGCTCACGCTCGCACCGCTCATATTTTCCCTGTTGACGTCACTGAAAACCGAACGCGAACTGGCGCTCTCTGGGCCAGCCGCGCTACCGGCGTCGGCGGACTTGTCTAACTATGCCACGCTGTTCACCGACCACCAGTTCATCGTGCCGATCGCGGTGACCGCGCAGGTCGTGGCGGTGGTGACGCTCGGGCAGATGGTCGCCTCGGTGCTGGCCGCGTACGCGTTTGCGTGGCTGCGCTTCCCCGGGCGCGAGGCGCTGTTTTGGCTGTATATCGCCACAATGATGATTCCGGCGGTGGTCACGATGATCCCGCTGTTTTCGGGACTCTCGGCGCTGGGCTGGCGAAACACGTTCGCGGGACTGGTGGCGCCGCTCGTCCTCGGCTCGCCGTACGCGATCTTCCTGCTCCGAGAAAACTTCCGGCGCGTGCCCGCCGAAGTGCTCGACGCCGCGAAACTCGACGGTGCCGGCCCGCTGCGCACGCTGTGGTCCATCGTTTTGCAGATGAATCGGCCAATTCTCGCCACTTTGTTCCTGATTACTGTGGTGAGCCAGTGGAACAATTTCATGTGGCCGTCGGTGATCGCGCCGGCGCGCGAATGGAACGTGATGACCGTGGCCACGATGGGGTTGCAGCAGCAGTACTCGTCGAACTGGACGCTGGTGATGGCCGCCACCACCCTTTCGATCCTGCCGCTGATCGCGCTGTTTTTGCTGTTCAACAAGCAGATCGTGCGGTCGATCGGGATCTCCGCAGTGCGGTAGCGGCGTGCCGCCAGCACCGCCCCCTCCTGCACTGGCCCGCAGACACCCGGCCCCGCAACCCCAGCCACGCCCCCGACGCCGGGCGAGCCACAGCACTGACCCCGACGATGCGGCGCATCCGACATTTCGCACCAACACCCCAGCTGGTAGAATTTTTAACGAAATTGTCACCCCCAGAACCGGGAGAAACATGCGTCGCAGCCTCAAAACCTTGATCACTCTTGCCGCCACTGCAACCGGCCTGGCGGCCTGCTCGCCGGGCACCCCGGCGTCGTCGGGAAACGCTGCCGGCGCCAGCGGCTCCCAGCAAACCGTCACCTTCCGCCTGTGGGATGAGGGTGCGAAGCCTGCGTACGAGGCGTCGTTCGCGCAGTTCACAAAGGAAAACCCGTCGATCAACGTCAAGGTTGAGGTTGTGCCGTGGGACAAGTACTGGACCCAGCTCCCGCTCGATATTTCCGCAGGTCAGATGGCGGATATTTACTGGGTGAACTCCTCGAATTTCGCGCAGTACGCCGACGCCGGCAACCTCATGGACATCTCCACCACCCTCGGCACGGACCACGACGAGTGGCAAAAGTCGATCGTCGATCTCTACACGCGCGGCGGCAAACTGTGGGGCGTGCCGCAGATTTGGGATTCGATCGCGCTGTTCTACAACAAGGATTTGCTGGCGAAGGCGGGCGTGGATCCGGCGAACCTCACGTGGGTTCCCGACGCCGGTGCGTCCGGTAGCGCCTCAGGCTCGGCTAGCGCCGACACCCTCTTGCCCGCACTGAAGAAGCTCACCATGGACGAGGCTGGCAAGCACGCGGGCGAGGCCGGTTTCGATCCGGAGACAATCGCCACGTACGGCATGAATGCGCAGGCGGATCTTCAGGCGATTTACCGCGATTTCCTGGCGCAGAATGGGGCAGATTTCCAAGACGAGAAGGATCAGTTCGCGTTCGCCTCGCCGGAAGGGATCGCCGCGTTCCAGTACATTATCGACCTGATCAATAAGCATCATGTGGCGCCGCCGGCGTCGGAGACGAACACGAATGGCGATTTTTCACGCGATCAGTTCGTCAAGGGCAACATGGCGCTGTTCCAGTCGGGGCCGTATAACCTCAAGACGATCGCGGACACGGCGTCGATCGAGTGGGGGCTCGCGCCGATGATCGCGGGGCCGAAGGGCCGCGTGTCGGTGGTACACGGCGTGGTGGCCGTGGGCAACGAGCAGACGAAACACCGCGAAGCTACCACCGAGGTTCTCAAGTGGCTCGGCTCAGCGAAGGGCCAGATGCCGCTGGCGGAGCAGGGCATCGCGTTCCCGGGCGCCACGCAGGCTCAGCAGGCTTTCGTTGATTTTTGGGCGAAGAAAGGCGTTGACGTTTCGGTGTTCATCGAGGCGGCGAACGGCGCGACCGCACCGGCCCCGCGCGGTCCGAAGGTGAACGCCGGCCAGGTGGCGTTCACACCCACCCTGCTGGATACGTTCCTTGGCAACCGCCCTGTTGCCGACGGCGTCAAGGCCGCCCAAGAGGCCGGCAACGCCGCAATGAAGTAAGGCTTCTTCGCCGACGCCGGTGTGCAAGGTGGGCTACCAGCCCAAGGCGCGCACCGGCGTCGGCTTTTGGTCTTTAAGCTGGCTTTTGCGCACACAACGCAACCACACCCGTGCATAACTCTGTCAGTTCGGCTTGGCGTTGCCATATACGCAACGCCTCACGCGATTGACAGACTTACGCACGCAACAGATCTCAGCAGCCGGATGGCTTGGCGCGGGCCAGCCAGGCGACGATTCCGTCCGCGCCGGCTTCGACGGTGGCGAGGGTTTCCTCGAAGCCTTCTTCGCCTCCATACCACGGGTCAGGGACGTCGAGGGCGCCGGCCGAGTAGTAGAAGTCAGACCCACCCCTCTTTTCCGTGGTCAGGGCACCGCCCGGGCCGAGCGCACCGCCGTCGCCGAACACGCCATCGGGCGCGATCGGCGTGGAGCCGTCGAACTCGCGCCACAGGTGCAGGCACGAAATGTCCGCGCCGGCTCGCTCCATCATGCGTCGCAACGATTTTGCGTGGCCGGCGGTCATCGCGAGCACAACATCCGCCTGGAGCTCGGCGGCCGTGGCCTGGTGGGCGCTGCGCGAGGGCACCGGGTAGCCGTGAGCTGCGAGGACACGCCGTGCGCGCGGGTCGATCGGGTTGCCGGTCTCCTCCGTTGAGACTCCCGCGCTCGCCACCTCAGCCTCAACGCCAGCCTCCGCAAGCCGCTCGCGCAACACCACCTCACCCATCGGCGAGCGACAAATGTTTCCCGTACACACAACCAAAATCTTCATGCCCCAACCCTATCGCGCCCCGTCCCGCCCCGCCGCCGCCGACCGTCGCCGTTCCCGTGCACAACTCTGTCACATCCGCCAGTCATGGAAATTATTACCACGCCTCACCAAACTGATTGAGTTCTGCACGCAGTCGCCGCTCTCGTATAACTAGCCCGCCGCCGCCCACTTTTAGTGACGTAACAACCATCCGTCGAAGTTTGCGCATCCGGTCCCGAAATCCGCACTAAAAACGCACGCGCCCCCGACACCACCGCCGTCCACATCGCGGCCACGCTTTGACAGCCTCCGCACCCGCGCCTACGCTTACACACATGACGTACTCGAATCGACAGTGGTGGTGGCTCGCTTGACGGCGAGCCGTTTCTCCTGCGATTTTCCGGCTCGTCGATCGTTTCCGATCGAGAGCCGATTTTTTATGGCCTGATGTTCGGGAACGAACCGGCGGGAACCCCGGCCGGTACGAAACGAAAATTTCTCCCGAAAGGCTTTAGCGATGAAGAAGTTCACGGCGATTGGCTCCTTCCTGATGGGGTGCCTGTTGACGCTTTTCATTTGTCTCCCGTTTATTCGCACGGCTCAACAGCAGGCACCCGCGGCGGGCGCGGCGGCGCCGAGTTCGCAAGCAGCCGAGCTGAAGAAGACGGACCACCAGATCAAGATTGGCTTGCTGCAGCTGGTCAGCCACCCATCGCTGGATCAGATCCGCCAGGGCATTTACGACGGTCTGGCGAAGCACGGCTACGTCGATGGCGAGAATATCGCGATCGATTTCAAGAATGGCCAGGGCGATCAGACCCTCCTGAAGACCATTTCGGATGGTTTCGTGGCAGATCGCGACGAGGTGCTGGTGGGTATTGCGACGCCGGCGGCGCAGGCGTTGAAGAATGTTGCGGGCGAGACGCCGGTGGTGTTCTCGGGTATTTCGGATCCGGTGGCGGCGGGTTTGTCGAAGTCGTTGGATAAGCCGGGCACGAACGCGACGGGGACAGTGGATGCGACGCCGGTGAAGGAGCAGCTGGATTTGGCGAAGGCGATCCTGCCGGATGCGAAGCGGATGGGCATTTTGTATTCGAGCTCGTCGACGAATGTGGCGCCAGCGGTGAAGGATGCGAAGGAGCTGGCGGCGCAGATGGGGCTGACGGTTGTGGAGCGCACGATCACGAATTCGAATGAGTTGGCACAGACGGCGGAGCAGTTGGCGAGCGAAACCGATTTCATTTTCGTTCCGAACGACAACACGATCGCCTCAGCGATGCCGACGCTGATTGCGGCGACGAACGCCCATAAGACCCCGGTTTTCCCGGTGGTAGACGCGATGGTCGCCGAGGGCGGCCTCGCCACGGTTGGCACGAACCAGCATCAGATTGGCGTGGATACGGCCGAGGTTTTGGTGCAGGTTCTTGAGGGGAAGAAGCCGGCGGATGTTCCGGTGAAGATCGTGACGGCGGTGGACGTGATCGTGAATTCGGACGCGGCCCGCACGCTCGGGCTGACTCTCCCGGCCGACGTCGTGAAGGGTGCACGTGATACTGCCGACGCCGGTGGCGCGGCTGGCGCCAGCAAGTCCGGTGGCGAGAAGTCCGGTGGCGAGAAGGGCGGAAAGTGATGGAGATTGTGCTGAGCGCGCTCTCGCAGGGCGCGATTTGGACTTTGATGGGGATCGGCGTGTATATCACGTTCCGCATCCTGAACGAGGCGGATTTGACGACGGAGGCGTCGTTCACGCTGGGGGCGGCGATCGGCGCGCAGCTGCTGGTGCTCGGGATGAATCCGTTGCTGTCGATGGCAGTGGCGTTCCTGATGGGCGCGGCGGCGGGCGCAGTGACGGCCCTGCTGATCACGAAGCTGAAGATCAATTCACTGCTCGCGGGCATCATCACGCTCACTGGCTTGTATTCGATCAATTTGGCGTTTATGGGTAGCGCGAACCTCTCCCTTTCTGGCGCGACCACGCTGAAAACCCAGATGGGCGTGTTTGGTCTGCCGCGCAATGTGGACACGCTGATCCTCGGCGTGGTGATGATCCTGATCGCGGTGGCGGCGCTGAGCTACTTTTTCCGCACGGACATGGGCCAGGCGCTGATCGCGACGGGCGACAACCCGTTCATGGCGAAGTCGCTGGGTATTCCGACGGGCGAGATGATGCTGCTGGGCTACATGCTGGGCAATGGGCTGATCGCACTGTCGGGGTATTTGGTGGCCACAGATTCGGGGTACGCGGATATTTCGATGGGTATCGGCTCGATCGTGATCGGGCTGGCAGCGATCATTATCGGCGAGGTCGTGGTTCGTAACGTGAGTTTGCCGGTGCGTTTGCTCGCGATTTTCGTGGGTTCGGTGATCTACCGCTTGCTCCTGGCACTGGTGTTGCAGTTGAAGATCAACACGGATAACTTCAAGCTGCTCTCGGCCGTGATTTTGGCACTGTGCCTGTCGATTCCTGCGTTGCAGAAGTTTTTCGCGGGCAAGCGCGCGGCGGGGCTGCCGGCGTCGGCGGTTCCGGCGACGCCGGGGGCACGAGTTGCGCCTGTTGCCGGCGGAGCGTCGGTGGCTGCTGGGGCTGCGGAGCGTGCGGCTGATACGGGTGTTGGCGAGGACGGATCGGAGGGCGCACGATGAGCGTGTTGGAACTTGAGGGAATTTCGAAGGCGTTTCATCAGCGCACGGCGGACGCGTTCCTGGCGCTGGATCGCGTGGATCTGGGCGTTGCCGACGGCGATTTCATCACGATCGTTGGCGGGAATGGTGCCGGTAAATCGACGTTGCTGAACATGGTGTCGGGCGCGATTTTGCCGGATGCGGGCGTGGTTCGGATCGATGGCGAGGATGTGACTGGCCTTGTGGAGGAGGAGCGAGCAGCATTGGTGGCGCGCGTGTTCCAGGATCCGATGCGGGGAACGGCACCTCGTATGACGGTTGCGGAGAACATGATGCTGGCGGCGAAGCGTGGCGGGAAGCGCGGGATGCGCGTGTCGATGAATGAGGAGCGCCGGCGGGAGTTCGCGCAGGCGCTGGCTCCGCTTGGGCTGGGGCTCGAGGAGCGCCTGGATACGGAGATTGGTGTGCTGTCGGGCGGGCAGCGGCAGTCGGTGGCGCTGATTATGGCCACGCTGAAGACCCCTCGCCTTCTCCTGCTCGACGAGCACACGGCCGCGCTGGATCCGAAAACCGCCAAGGCGGTGTTGGAGTTTACTGCCGAGGTGGTGGAGCGTGAGCGCCTCACGGCGATCATGATCACGCATAATCTCAAGGATGCGCTGGCGTATGGCAATCGGACGATCGTGATGCATCATGGGCGGATCGTGCGCGATATTGCGGGTGCCGAGCGTGCGGCGATGACGGATGCGGACCTGTATCAGATCCTCTCCGACCTCGCAGAGGCGGACGCGTAACGGGGATATTTGGCCGCAACACGGCAAAACGCGGGGGCGGGTGTGAACACACCCGCCCCCGCCGGGAGGAAATAGCTTGCGCGATTTACTTCTGCGGCAACACCACGCCTTTCTTCAGAATAATGTTCCCGTATTGCGAGGTCTCACCAGTCAAAACAGTCACATGGGAACGCCGAGCGACCTCATAAAACTCAAACCGCTCAAAGAATTTCGGCGTTGCCTCTGACTCTTCACGCCTCACAATATCGGCATAGGTTTCCCAAATATCAGGCTCGGGATCGTCACCCACAGTGGCCATCAACCCGTACTGCCAATCGTTGTACTGATCGAGCGGGATCAGCTCCAAGATCCCCGCAAGTAACTCCGGGATCCCCACACCATCAGCTCGGATCACCACATCTGCGCTCCCGGATTGCGGGTAATGCGCGTCCGCCAAGGTGAGCTCGTCACCGTGCCCCATTTCAGCAATCGCCTTCAGTAGCTCCGGCGAAAGAACGGGAGAAATTTTCTTCAACATGCTCAGTCCTCGGTTTCTGGAATGATCTGGTTCTTGATGGCGTATATTCCGAATGCTCCCACTACCGCGAAGCACAGCGCCACGAAGAGGAAACCAAACTGCGCACCAAAGTGATCCGTGAGCTTACCCTGAAGAAGAGGAGCAATTGCGCCGCCAATGATGGCCATCACAAGCCCGGACGAACCGAACTTGGTATCTTCACCAACGCCGGTCAGAGCCACGCCGTAGATAGTGGGGAACAGCAAGGAGATGCACGCAGAAAGCGCAGCGATAGAGAGCGCACCCAGCACGTTGCCGGACACCACGCCGATCAGGGTCAGCACCACGCCGAGACCACACATCACCACCATGAGGCGCCGCCCGTCGAACATTCCCATGAGCCACACCATAACGAAGCGCATCACGAGGAAGAAGATCAGTGAAATCTGTAGCCACCAACCGGCAGCCGATTTGGATGCGCCGAGTGTTTCTTGCACATAGAACGGCAGGTAGGTCCAGATGCAGGTCTGGGCGGCGATGTTGAAGAACTGCGCGATCACGCCGAATCGGTAGGTGTGGTTATTCCACAGGCGCCCAAATACGCCTTTGCGGATACCAACATAATCGGTCTTCTGCATCTGATCGTTCTTCGGGATCTTCACCAAGAAGATCGAGATTGCCAGTGCGGCGTACAGGATTCCGAGCAGAATGTAGGGAACCATCACGGAGGAGAGTTCCTTGGAGGTTTGGTTCAGGAGCTCAGCTTCACTCATTCCGGCCTTGTGCACACTTTCCACAATGTGTGGCGCCACGAGGAGCGTTGCCATGAGCACGCCGATATTTGAACCGATCGGATTAAACGCCTGCGCAAAATTCAACCGCCGTGTGGCTGTGGATTGCGGCCCGAGCGACATCACGAACGGGTTGGCCGATGTCTCCACGATGGACAGGCCACCGGCGAGCACAAAGAGCGCCAGCAAGAAGGTTCCGTAGGTCATGATTTGCGAGGCTGGATAGAACATCCACGCGCCGAGTGCAGCCATGCTCATCCCGATCACAACGCCGCCTTTGTATCCGATGCGGGAGTTGATCATTGCGGCGGGGATTGCCAGGAGGAAGTAGGCGCCGAAGTAGGCGAACTGTACGAGCGCCGATTGGAAGGCACTCATCTCGAACACCGAGCTAAACACGTTCACCATGGGCGCAGTAAGGTCGGTCGAGATGCCCCATGCGGCAAAGCACGAGACGATCAGGATGAACGGGAGCATAAGCCCCGGATAGACGAACCGCTTCTTTTTGTTTCCATGTTCATGCATGGCAACGTCGTTGTTTTCCATGTTTTCACCTTCGTGTAGGGGACCCCGACGGGTACTCGGGCATCGTTGCCTGAGTATCCGTGGTGTCGTATTGAGTTGTTTGGCTATATCAGCCGATGATGCGTGTGATTGTCCGCTCCTGCTCCTCGTTGAGCTGGGTAGCCGGGGCGTTGATCTGGGTGGCAATCTCGAGCCCGGCGGCTTTGACTGCACCTTTGATCGCGGAGATAAAGAGGTCTGTGGTTCCGTAGAGGGCCATGAGGTGGGAGATGCGCGATGCTGCTCCAACAACACCGGCGAAGTTAGCCGCTTCGTATGCTTTGTGGAGCGCAACGAAGGTTTCGGGTTCCACGTTGGTTAGTCCGGAGACGACGCCGGCTCCTCCGGCGATCCGGTTCACGGTGTAGTACTCGTCGAATCCGGAGAACACACGGAACTCCGGCGCGACTTTCGCGACGGCCTCGATCACGGCGCGCGTGTGCGAGATGTTATCGACGGTGTCTTTGAGTCCGACGATGTTCGGGCAACTCGACGCGAGTTCCGCCACGAGCGCTGGGCTGAGATCGGTTCCGGTGCGAGCAGGGAAGTTGTACAACACGATCGGCAACGTTGTGGCGTTGGCAACCGTGGTGAAGAATTCCTTGGCGGTGGCGTGCGAGGGCCCGAAATAGTAGGGGCTGATCAGGAACAGTCCAGCAACCTCGTACCCTTCGCAGTAGTTGGCGAGTTCGACGACGTCGGCAACCCGCGTGGCGCCCACACCCACGTAGAGCGGTACTCTGCCTGCCACGTGCTCGGCCGCGAATGCCACGGCGTCCTTTTTCTCCTCCATGCTGAAGGAGTAGAACTCACCGATCGAGCCGAAAACAAGAATTCCGGTGATTCCGGCGTCGATCAGGTGGTCGAGGTGTTGTCCCCATTTTTCGCGGTCGATCCGGCCCGAGTCGTCGGTGATCGTGATGGTGGGACAGTATACTCCGGAGCGCATAGGCATTATTCGCGTCCTTTCTGTTGGTCGAGCCCGTATGCGGCTCGCGCATTGTTTTCGAAAAAGTCCGGATCGTCGCCGAAGATCGAGTAGGCGAGTTCAAAGTGCTCGCGCAGCGAGGAGTTCAGCGTGACCACCGGCCAGTTTGATGCCCACAGCATCCGCTCGCGCCCGAAGGTATCGAGCACAAATTTCACGACTTCGGACGAAACCGGATCGTCACCCGAGACCTTCACGTAGACATGCGGCAGTTGCGCCAGCTTTTCGATGGCGGCCCGGGTTTTGCGGTCCAGCGTGCGGATGTTGCCGAGGTGGTCGATGATCAGCCTCAGCTTCGGATACCTCGAGAACGCTTCGCTCATTTCCTCGATATCATCGCCGCGATTGACAAGGTCGAAGGTCAGGCCCGCTTTCTCCAGGAGCGCTAGGCCTGCCTGGAAGTCAGGCATGAGCACAGTTCCGCTCGCCGCCGACGGCGTGTGTAGCGGGTAGCGAATGCCCACGGCTTGGAGCGGAACACGCATGTACGGTCCGGGCATTGAGTGGAGTACTTTACCGAGGATCTTCGGCGACGGGTTCGCGCCCACGAGCCGATCTTCGAGGAGCTCATCGGGAGCATCAACTTCCACATAAACACCGCCGAGAAACTCCACTCCCAGTGCGTCGTATTCGCTTTCCAACTGCTCAATCACATATGCCCTGTTCAGCGAGGGTACGCCTGCGAGCCACGGGAGCTCTTGGCGCGCGGGATCCCACAGGTGGAAGTGAGCATCGATCAGTTTTAGCATGGCACGGCCTAGTCCAGCGCGCGATCGAGGTTGATGTAGCCGCCGTCCACATTCACCCACTGGCCCGTGGTGTGCGAGGAACGATCAGAGAGCAGGAACACCGCGGTATCGGCGATTTCTTCGGTGGAGGTCATGCGGTGGCCGAGCGGGATCTTGTCGGTGATGACCTTCAGGCGCGCATCCTGCGCTTCCTTATCTCCGAAAGTTTTGATCCAGTCGGCGTAAAGCGGGGTCCACGATTCTGCCACGACGATGGCGTTCACACGCACTTCGTCTTTTACCAGCGCCGCAGCCCATTCGCGAGTGAGGCCGAGGATGGCTCCCTTTGCTGCCGCGTATGCGCTGGTCTTGCCCTGGCCGGTGAGGGCAGTCTTCGATCCGATATTGAGCACGGCGCCCTTGGATTCTTTCAGATACCCGACGGCGGCGTGCACGGTTTCGTAGTAGTGGGTGAGGTTGTAGTGGAGCGACGCCTCAAAATCCTGCCACGACGTACTCTCAAGATCCTTGTTATCGTTCACACCAGCGTTGTTCACGATTCCATCGATTCGCCCGTATGTGGCGTACACTTCGTCGATGGTCGGCCCGATCTTTTCGGTCTCACCCAGATCGAAAACGTACTCTGCGTGGCGGTCCGTGATGGCAGAGATTTCTTCCACATAAGCCGGAAGCGAGGTGCCCTTTGAATCGCGCGAAATCGCCACAACCACCGCGCCCTCGCGTGCTAGCTGCAGTGCGATTCCCTTACCGATACCCTTGAAAGCGCCGGTGACGATAAAAACTTTGTCGGTCAGATGCAGGTCCATGAAAAACTCCTTTGTTTTTCTTGTTGGAAAATTTTGTTGAGGTGCCGACGCCGGCCACACACCGGCGTCGGCGAGAGTGTCAGTTTCCTTGGTACACGTACTTTCGAGCGGTTTCGAGAGTCATGTCGGTGCCGTTGCCGGGCGCCGTCGGGGCAACATAGTTGCCGTTTCGAATCTCGGTGGGGTGAACGAAATGTTCGTGCTGGTTGTCCACGTACTCGATCACTCGACCCTCGGTGGTGCCGGAGACCGCAACGTAATCGAACATGGCGAAATGGGCGACAGCCTCGCACAGGCCCACACCGCCGGCGTGGGGGCACACTGGCTTGCCGAACTTCGCGGCGAGGAGGTATTCGAGCACAAGCTCTTGCGGGCCGGCCACTCGCGTAGCATCAATCTGCATGATCCCGAACGCGTTGGCCTGCAGGTACTGCTTGTACAGCACACGGTTTTGCATCTGCTCGCCGGTTGCCACTGGGATCGGATCGATTGCGCGGGCGATTGTTGCGTGCCCGAGGACGTCGTCGGGAGAGGTGGGCTCTTCCACCCAGGCGAGGTCATACTCGTGGAATGCGTTAATCCACTCGATTGCCTGCGGAACGTCCCACACTTGGTTCGCATCGACCGCGAGGCGTACATCTGGGCCAATCGCTTCGCGGGCAAGGGCGAGACGGCGAAGATCATCGTCGATATTCTGGCCCACCTTCAGCTTGATCAGTGTGAAGCCTTTGCCCTGGGTTTCTTCCTTGGCGATCCGGATCATCTTTTCATCCGAGTAGCCGAGCCAGCCGGCCGCTGTCGAGTAACCCGGGTAGCCCACCTCAAGCAGGTTCGCGATACGCTCCTGCTTTCCACGCTGACCATCGCGGAGGATGTCAATGGCTTCTTCGGGCCGGAGCGCGTCGGTAAGGTAACGGAAATCGAGTGTGGAAACGAGTTCCTCGGGTTCCATCTCGCCGAGCAACCTCCACAGGGGCTTGCCGGCACGCTTCGCCTTGATGTCCCAGAGAGCGGAAAGGAGCGCGCCGATCGCCATGTGTGCCACGCCCTTTTCCGGGCCAAGCCAACGGAGTTGCGAATCATGGACAAGCAGATCCCAGGCGATGCGCATGTTGTCCAGGAGCTCCTCCACGTTTCGCCCCACAAGCGCGTGTGCCATTGTGTCGATTGCTGCACACACGATGTCGTTTCCGCGTCCGATAGTGAACACGAAGCCGACACCGGTGATGCCGTCATCCGCGTCGGTACTCACTTCGACGTATGCGGATGAGTAGTCCGGGTCCTTGTTCATCGCATCCGAACCCGAGAGCGTATTCGAGGTTGGGAAGCGCAGATCATAAGTTTTGACAGCCGTAATTCGAGTCATGGCGTCGTTGCCTTTCTCATGCCGGTTTCAAGGGGGTTCGCCCTTGCTTGTGATCCATGCTACGCCGAAACTCTCCCAAATGTTAGCGCTAACATTCTGGGAATTTCCTGAACTTGTAGTTTTATGCGTTACTTTGCGCTTCCAGCGGAGGACTCTCGAACCACCAGGCTGTTCTCCAGCACCACAGTTGGCGCCTCTTCGCCCTGCACCACACGCTCAATCTGGCTTGAAATAGCATGAGCTAACACATCATAATTCTGGCGAACCGTGGTCAGGGCCGGGGAAGAAAGCTGAGCAAGCTGCGTATCATCAAACCCAGCGAGCGCATAATCGCGGCCAGGTTCGAGGCCGCGCTTGCGAAGCCCTCGAGCCACCCCCAACGCAAGGTAATCGTTCGCCGCAAAAACGGCGCCAAAACTCACGCCAGAAAGAGAACATGCCCCCACTTCACCAGAATCTGCACTCCAATCAGGCACGCGGATCACCAAGGGATCCACGCCATGAGCGGTACAAAACTCAACATAGGTTTCACGCCTCAGATGCGCATCAATATCCTCAACACCAGGCGAAATATGGACGATCGGGCCACCACTCACCGAGCGGAGATGGCCGAGCAGCGCCGTCGTTGCCTCACGCTGCTCCAACTGAACCGCCGCAAAACGTCCCTCCGGGAGTTCGCCATTCACCACCGCAACCCACGGGATCTGGATATAGGTGCTGAGCTCACGAACGGCACGCACACTTTGCCCCATCACAACAATCGCACGAGCCTTCGCGGCAACAAAAAAATCCACCGCACGCCGAAGCGCCGTCGAATCCGTCGGATCCACCGACAGCGCTGTCACAAAGCTCCCCAAATCGCTCTGCAGCTGCACGAGCTGCAGATATGAATCAGCTCGGCCGAAGGAAAGCTTCCCCAACATCAACACGCCAACCATCGCAGACGAACCAGAAGCAAGGGCGCTCGCAGCAAAGTTGGGCCGGTAGTTCAGTGCCTCGATCGCCCGCTCAACCTTCTGGCGAGTCCCAGGCGAAACTGTTGCCTTCCCCGAAAGCACGCGCGAAACGGTTTGCGACGAAACACCCGCCAAACGCGCAACATCCGCCATTACAACGTGCCCAGCCACCGCCGACTCCCCTTTTACCTTGCGTCGCGAAATTATTACCAGGGCCACCGCCCTGAAAACACGCAACGGATGTGCGCGCCTTTTCGTTAGTCTACTTTCTCAACGAAGAGATGAGCTAACACAGGCGCGCACATCCGCCAGATTTTGCGCCGATCAGAGAAGCGAGGTGTAGATCGCTCGTACCTCTTCTTCGGTTGCCTTGCGCGGGTTGCCAGGGGTACAGACGTCGGCGATGGCGTCCGCCGTCAAAGCCTCAATATCCGCTTCCGTCGCGCCAACCTCCGAAATCGTGGTGGGGTTACCCAGATCTTTCGTCAGATCTCGAACAGCCTGAACTGCTGCGTCGCGAACCTCCTCAAGATCGCCAGTGTAGGCGTTCTCCACGCCGAACGCGGCCGCAATATCGCGGTACTTTTCGCCCGAGAACTCCTTGTTGTAGTCCATCACCGGCGCAAGCAGGATGCCGTTCGCAACGCCGTGCGGTACCCCGAGGCGGCCACCGAGCGGGTGCGCCATGCCATGAACCAGGCCGAGCCCCACATTCGAGTACGCCATGCCCGTGATGTACGAAGCGTAGGCCATCTGCTCGCCAGCCTCCACATCGCCGTCGGCGCTCTTGCGCAGGTTCGCCGCGATCATGCGGATTGTCTGGAGCGAGAGGGTATCCGAAAGGATCCACGCGCCGGGCGTGATGTAGCTTTCGACGGCGTGGGTGAGGGCGTCGAGGCCGGTGGCAACCTTCAAGCTACGCGGCTGCGAATCGGTCAGGTCCGGATCGACGAATGCCACGATCGGGATATCGTGCGGGTCCACTGCCACAAACTTGCGCTTGTTCTCCGTGTCGGTCACAACGTAATTGATCGTCGTCTCGGAAGCCGTGCCCGCCGTCGTCGGCACGCCAAAAATCGGAACCGATGGGTTCTTCGTCGGCGAAAGACCCTCAAGCGAGAGAACGTCCTCAAACTCCGGGTTTGCCACCACAATGCCGATACCCTTGCAGGTATCCTGCGGGCTACCGCCACCCAAGCCAATTAAGAAATCCGCGCCGGACGCGCGGAACTTCGTCACGCCGTCCTGGATCGCCTCGACCGGCGGGTTCGGCTGCACGTTATCGAAAATCTCGTATGAGATTCCGCCTTCGTCGAGCACGTCGGTAATTTTCTTCACCACGCCAGCCTCGATCAGCACGGGATCGGTGACGACGAATGCCTTCGTAAAACCGTGCGCCTTTGCCTCTACGGGGATCGACTTCACCGCGCCGCGACCAAAGTAACCTGTCTGATTGAAAATCATCCGGTAGACCATTTTTACTCCTCAGTTTTCGGCCAACCACGTCTTTGTGGACAAAACTAGGATATGTTAGCGCTAACACTCAGCTGTAGGTCTTTTGGTCCATCGCAGAGGATCGGCGTCGGCGGGTGTGCCCGCACCCGCCCCACCCCAGGAGCCACTTCAGAGAAATGGCGGGGCGCTCAGCAAGTGAGCGCCCCGCCTCCCGAGCATTGCTCAGCCCCACGCTGAGCATCAGTTCAGATCAGAAATCCCAGTCCTCATCTTCGGTGTCTTCCACCGCTCCGATCACGTAGGAGGATCCAGAACCCGAGAAGAAATCGTGGTTTTCGTCGGCCCCCGGCGAGAGCGCAGCGAGGATCGCGGGGTTCACGGCCGTGTCTTCCGGCGTGAACAGCGCCTCGTAGCCGAGGTTCATGAGCGCCTTGTTGGCGTTGTACCGCAGGAACATCTTGACATCTTCGGTGAGGCCCATCTCGTCGTACAGCGAAGCGGTGTATTCCACTTCGTTGTCGTAGAGTTCCTCGAGCAGTTCGAACGTGTAGTCCTTGAGCTCAGCTTGGCGCTCCTTCGATGCCTTCGCCACCGCCACCTGGTACTTGTAGCCGATGTAGTAGCCGTGTACGGCTTCGTCGCGAATAATGAGGCGAATAATGTCGGCGGTGTTGGTGAGCTTGCCGTGGCTGGACCAGTACATGGGCGCGTAGAACCCCGAGTAGAACAGGAAGGATTCAAGCATCGTGGAGGCCACTTTGCGCTTTTCTGGATCATCGCCGCGGTAGTAGTCGAGGACGATCTTTTCCTTCTTCTGCAGGTGTTCGTTCTTTTCCGACCATGCGAACGTTTCGTTGATTTCGTCGGTGGAGAGCAGGGTGGAGAAGATCGACGAGTACGACTTCGCGTGCACGGATTCCATGAACGCGATGTTCGTATAAACCGCTTCCTCGTGCGGGGTCACAGCGTCCGGGATGAGCGAGACCGCGCCGACGGTTCCCTGCACGGTGTCGAGTAGCGTGAGCCCGGTGAACACGCGCGTGGTCATGAGCTGCTCGTGGGGCGCGAGTGTGTTCCACGAGGGGATGTCGTTGGAGACGGGCACCTTTTCCGGCAACCAGAAGTTGCCGGTGAGGCGATCCCATACTTCGAGGTCTTTTTCGTCCTCGATCTTGTTCCAGTTGATGGCTTTGACGATGCCTTCGCGAAGGCGAAACTCTGGGGGCGTCATGCGATTCCTTCCGGGTTTTCCCTGCACACACGCGCTTTCCGACGACGCCGGTGCGCGTTCCTGCAGGTTGCGGGTGTTGTGTGGTCGCGGTGCCTTCGGTGGGGGCCGAGGTCCGCGCTACGTCAATCGTCTCACCCCGAGCCCACGATCCGTGAGAGGCTCCCGTGCGAGCATTTTCTCATTGCGAAAGGTCACTGTGGGATTGAGAACCAGCGCGGGTTTCACGCATTTCAAGGGCTATACCAGGGAGTTTGTCAAACACTCCGCAACGATGCTACGCTCTCATGTAGCGGATCCTTATTACATATCGGGTCCGCTTATTTATATCTTTTTCACACAATACTCACCAAGGAAAGATATGGATCGCTACGCAATCATTGTCGATGCTGGCTATTTTTACGCTGCAGGATTCACAGCAATAGAGTCCCCCAATTTACATCGTGCGAACGTCCGATTGACAGACCCACGCAAATTGCTCGAGAACCTGAAACAGAAAGCGGAGGATCTGGCGGACGCCAACAATTTGCTTCGCGTCTACTGGTACGACGCACCTATTTCTGGAGGGATGACTCCGGATCAAGCGGAGTTATCGCAGCTCCCGTCACTAAAACTGCGACTCGGCGTAATGAACGGACACGGACAACAGAAGGGTGTAGATTCCCTCATTGTCACGGATCTTGTCGAATTAGCGCGTCAACGCGCGATTTCTGACGCAATTGTTATTTCTGGCGATGAGGATATCCGTGTGGGTGTGGCGATCGCCCAGTCTTATGGCGTTCGTGTTCATGTTCTTGGCATCGGCGATACCCAAAAGAACATGAGCAACGGATTGAGACAGGAGGCAGACACTGTTGCCGAGCTTAACGCTCAGTGGTTTGAGCATGTATTCACCCGTTTGGAAAATACTGAGAACCAATACATTGAGGTGCCGGCTGAGAGTGTCCCCGATCCATGGAAATCCATCGTCGATAATTTGCTAGCAAACCGTGATCGCGCCGAATTGACCGGGATTGTGGCCCTCATCGAATCGTCCGGAGGTATCCCAGCGGAGTACGATCGACCTTTCATCGGTGCCCTCGGCAAGTTTGAGAAACGCCGTCTTTCACCGGAAGAGCTTGCAGAAGCACGCAAGATCTTCAGGGAAAGGCTTGCAGAATTAATTCTGCTCAAGTCCGCGGAGTGACGAGCCGCTTTGTAGCCATTCCGCCGGAGCGCTTTCTCACCTATGATTTCCCCATGATTCAGATCTCCCCTGCTTTGCCGTCCGACACCGCCGCTATCGTTGCGCTCCGCCGCTCGCGCGAGGCGTGGATGCGCGAGCGCGGCGTCCACCAGTGGCTGGCGAAGCACCTGCCCGCCGAGGAGATCGAGGAGCAGGTTGCGGCCGGCTTGTGGTGGGTAGTGCGTGCGGGGAGCGTGGAGGGCCTACTTCCCGACGCCGGTGGCTCGGCTGGCGCCGGAGGTTCGGCTCGCACCGGCTTACCTGGCTCCCCCGCCTTCACCAACGCGGGCCCGCAACCAGCGAACATCGGCGCACCGGCGTCGTCGGAAATTTGCCCCGAAACAGCGGTGGGCGCGGTGCGGATCGAGGAGAGCGACGAGCTGATCGGGGATCCGAGCGTGTACGCGATCTATCCACACTCGCTGATGAGCGACCCACGCCTGTCCGGAAACGGGATCGGCGCGGGGATTGTGCGCGAGGTGGAACGTATCGCCCGCGAGCGCGGCGCGGAGCAGATCCGGATCGACTGTATGGATTGGCTGGTCGATTTTTACCGTGGGTTCGGCTACGTCCCCACGGGCGAGAAGGTCGATTACGACGATGGCATCATCTCGAATGTGATGGTCCTCGAGTTACGTTAAAGACAGTATTTTGCTGTGTTACGTGATGGCGGGGACGTCCCCGCCATCACGTTCAGCGTTGGGATGTCAGCGTTTGGACGCCGACGTGTCAGTGCGTTGGGTGTCCACCTTCTTCACGTGACCGCTGCTCGAGTGTGCGGGCGGCGGCCTCTCCTTCCAGCGGCGAAGTGCGCCGGCCAGCCATGCCAGTGGCTGCGATCCCATACATCAGGTAGGTGAGCCCGAGGGCGAACAGGCCCACGCCCACGCCAACGATCTGGCTGAACCAGCTGGCCTGGTAGTCCGTGAGCACCAGAACGGATGCGGCGACGGCGCCAACTCCGGCCAGTCCTGCGATGCCCGCCATCACTGGGTTGTGTACCCACAGCTGGCGCAGGCGAATGAAGTTCGTCAGCGCATCGAGGATCAAGAGCACGGAGATCACGTAAAACAGGCCGTTCACGGCAAACGCTGGACGCGCCAGCATCACCACGCCGACGATCGCGAGCACGCCGGCGATCACGTAGCCCACGGTTGCGCTGGACTTATCGCCGGCGCCAAGCTCCTTCGTCGACGTAAAAGCCTCGAGCACCGCGCGAACGAGCAGGACAACGCCCACGATGATCGCCACCAGGTCGAGGGTGGCGTTGGGCTTGACGATCACGACGACGCCGAGCGCTGCCATCGCCAAACCCACAAGGATCGAGATGGGATGCCAGGTCCACTTGTTCTTCGTGGAGAAAAAGTTTTGGGTGCGTTCGCTTCGCTCGCGTGCCATGAGAGTGTCCTTTCAATCAGTGCTCTCCCCAGTTTCTCACATGCCGTGCCATCACGCCGCGGCTTGGGCCGCGGCCTTCGCGGCGATCGGCGCTACCTCGAGGATCCGGTTGACGATCTCGTCCGAGTGCGTGGCCGACACGAAATACGCCTCGAAGATCGACGGCGGCAGGTGCACCCCATTCTCCAGGAAGGCGTGGAAGAACGGCGGGTAGCGGAACTGCTCCTGGGCGGCCACTTCCTCGTAGTTGTGCGCCTCGCCCTCGGCGAAGAGCACGGAGAATAGTGAGCCGGCGCGCTGAATATGGTGTGTCACGCCCTCGGCTGCGAGCGCGGCCGAGATCCCGTCCGAGATCGCAGCCGAGGCCGCATTGATCCGCTCGTACACACCGGCGTCGGCGAGATGCAGGGTTGCGAGCCCGGCCGCCGTCGCGAGCGGGTTCCCGGAAAGCGTGCCCGCCTGGTACACCGGTCCGAGCGGCGCGAGATAGTCCATGACGTCGGCGCGGCCGCCGAGCGCAGCGATCGGCATGCCGCCGCCAATCACCTTGCCGAAGGTAAACAGGTCGGGCTCGTACGGGTGTTCTGCCTGCTCGAGGCCCCAATACCCGGCCGGGCTCACGCGGAAACCGGTGAGCACTTCGTCCACGATCAGTAGCGCGCCCGCCGCCGCGCACTGCTCCTTGAGGAACGCATTGAACCCGGGTAGCGGCGCCACTACGCCCATGTTGGCGGCCGCGCTCTCGGTGATGATGCCAGCGATCCGCTCGCCATGCTCAGCGAACAACGCGCGGACGGCGTCGCGATCGTTATATGGGAGCACCACCGTGTCAGCCGCGGTACCTGCGGGAACGCCGGCCGAGGAGCTCATTCCGAAGGTTGCCACGCCCGAGCCTGCGGCCACGAGCATCGCGTCTTCGTGCCCGTGGTAGCAGCCGGCGAACTTCACGATCAGGTCGCGGCCGGTGAAGCCACGTGCGAGACGGATCGCCGTCATCGTGGCCTCGGTGCCGGTGGAAACGAAGCGAACCTTCTCCACCGGTGCCACTCGCGCCGCCACCACTTCCGCGAGTTCTACCTCCGCCGCCGTCGGCGCGCCGAAGCTCAGCCCCTTGGCCGCCGCCTCGCGCACCACCTCGACAACTTCCGGGTGGGCGTGCCCGAGGAGCGCCGGGCCCCACGAGCCGACGAGGTCCACGAACTCGCGCTGCGCCGAGTACACGTACGGGCCGGCCGCGCGCTCAATGAAGACGGGCGCGCCACCTACCGAGCCGAACGCTCGAACGGGCGAATCCACGCCGCCGGGGATCACGCGCTTGGCGCGCTCAAAGATGCTGGTCATGTTGTCCTTCTTTCGTTCTCCCGACGCCGGTGTAGGGTGTGCGGGCTGAGTTGGGTTCGGTTGTGGGGAGTTTTCAGTACACGATCGTTGCACCGAAGCAAGGAGCGCCGATCACAGGCTGTTTCGGAGCATGCGTGCGGCTTCGACCGCCCAGTAGGTGGCGATCATGCGCGCACCGGCGCGGTGGATGGAGGTGAGCGATTCGGCGATGAGGCGTTCGCGCTGGATCCACCCGTTTGCGGCGGCGGCTTCGAGCATCGAGTATTCGCCGGAGACCTGGTAGGCGGCCACGGGGGCGGCGATCTGGGCGGAGACGTCGGCCACCACGTCGAGGTAGTGGGAGGCGGGTTTGACCATGACGACGTCGGCGCCTTCGGCGAGGTCGAGTTCCACTTCGATCATGGCTTCGGCGCGGTTTGCGGGGTCCATCTGGTAGGCGCGGCGGTCGCCTTTAAGCTGGGAATCTACGGCCTCGCGGAAGGGACCGTAGAAGCCGGAGGCATATTTGGCGGCGTAGGAGAGGATGGCGACGTCGGTGTGGCCGGCGGCGTCGAGGGCGGCGCGGCAGGCGGCCACCTGGCCGTCCATCATGCCGGACAGGCCGAGCATATGGGCGCCGGCTTTGGCCTGTTGGACCGCCATTTCGGCGTAGATGGGGAGGGTGGCGTCGTTGTCCACTCGGCCCTCAGAATCGAGCACGCCGCAGTGGCCGTGACTGGTGAATTCGTCGAGACACAGATCGGCGATGATTACGGCACGATCGCCGACCGCTTCGCGCAGTACGCGCAGGCCGCGGTTAAGGATGCCGTCTGGCGAGGTGGCTTGTGAGCCGGTGGGGTCGGTGTGTGCGGGGATGCCGAAAAGCATGAGTCCACCCACGCCGGCCTCGACCGCTTCGCGGGCGGCGTCGGCGAGGGATTCGAGCGTGTGCTGGTATTGGCCGGGCATCGCGGAAATCGGCGTGGGTTCGCTGATTCCTTCGCGCACGAACATCGGGTAGATGAGGTTCGCTGGTGTGAGTGCGCCTTCGCGTACGAGGGCGCGCATTGCGGGTGTGGTGCGCAGGCGGCGGGGACGGTGGATCATGGTTGGCCTTTCTTGTGGGGAGATTGTGGACGACGCCGGTGTGTGGTTCACGCGGGCGACGGCGGCGCGTTGCATGCTGGCTCGCGGGAGGCGCTCGTGACGGCGGCGGCGATGCCGGCGGGGGTTGGTTCGTGCGCGATCGCCGCGGGCGTGAACCCGCATTCGTGGATCGCGCTAGCGGTGGGTTCGCCTATGGCCACGAGGGCCGGCAAGGGCTGGGGGTAGTATGCCGCGAGCGCACGGGCCGCACTTCCCGAGGTGACCACGATGGCGTTCGGCGCGTAGTTCGCAAGGGCTCGAACCGCTTCCGGCTCCGGATCCGAAGTGTAGATCTCGAGGCGTTTCACCTGGTAGCCGCGCTGCGTGAGGGATTCCTCGAGCACGTGTGAAGCGAGGGCCGAGCAGGGGTAGATCACGCGATTATTTTCGCCGGGCTGCGGGAATTGGGCGGCGAGCGCGGCCGCGCTCGCCGCCCCACCGCCAATCACCTGTGGCATGAACGGTGCATGCGCGGCCGTTGCCCGGCCGACGCACGCGAGGCGAATCCCTGCGGGAATCTCGATCCCGGCCTCACGCATCACCTGGAAGGTAAAACCAGATGTCACCGCCAGCCAGGTTCCTTCCTGAGCAATGGCTAGTTCCTGGCGGAGCGCGACCACTCCGTCTGGCCACGCTCGCCTGCGAGTGAGCGGAAACTGCGCATACCCGCTCGCTAGCGCGCCACCTCGGCGCGTGATCGCTACCCGCATCAGCTCACTCGATGCCCGCCGCACGGAACCTCGCGGCCAGCATTTGCGCCGCTTCGGCCGCACTACCTGTGCGAACACGCTCGTTGATCTCCGCTTCCGGCGTAGCACCTACACCGCACTCGAGAGAGAAGTTCGCGGCCCCGCAGTAGCGCGCATGTAACTCAATCGCACCCACCGAAACGTCTACGCTTGCACCGACGCACACATGGAATGGACCACTGTTCTCGGCTTTAGCAACATCAGGCGCAGCCTCCACGTTGGGCACGTCCCGCATCTGCGCACGCCCGAGCACGCCGACGGGCGTAGTGCATCCAGCCCCGATCGCCGCCATGAAGGCACGCTCGGCACTCACCTCCATCTCAGTGCGCGGATCGTTGATCACGCGCGCCGCCTGCGCGGCCCAGCTTCCCGCAGCGGCCTCGATCCCGAGCGCGCCCTGCCCCGCGGCCGGCACGAATGTTTCCACTGGCAGCTCCTCAAAAACCACGCCGTCATCGCCAAAAATCCCGAGCCGGTTCAACCCCGCGCGCGCGAGGATCACGGCGTCGCATCCCTCGCCCACGGCGGCGAGCCGCGTGGGCACATTGCCGCGAATCGGCACAGCCACGAGGTCTGGCCGCATTGCCAAGAGTTGAGCCGCGCGCCGCGGCGAACCGGTTCCCACCCGTGAACCCGCTGGTAGCTCGGCTAACGGCATGCGCGAGCACAGCACGTCAGCGGGGTTCTCGCGCGGGGGATAGATCACGGCGAAGCGCGGGTCGAGCGCGGCTGGCAGATCTTTCGACGAGTGAACGACGACGTCGCACTTACCGGCTGCGAGCGCCTCGCGCACCGCGCCCGTGAACAGCCCCGACCCGCCAACTGTGTGCAGCGGTTTCCTGCTGACGTCGCCTTTCGTTGTGATGCCAATGATTTCGTAGCCGTCTAGCCCTGCGATCTCGACGATCTGCGCGGCCGCAGCTTCCGCCTGCGCGAGCGCAAGCGCGGAGGTTCGCGTTCCGACCCGCAACATCATCGCCGCTCACCCACTTCTCCTGCGCCGCCAGCGACGCCAGCCGTTCCGCTCGCGCCATCCAGAGCAGTTTCGCTCGCGCGGTCCACACCAGCTTCGCTCGCGCCGACGCCGTCAGCTCGGTTCACGCCCGACCCGGTCGGCATCGCGTCCGCTCCGCCGACGCCGGCGCCCGGCTCACGTCCAAGAATCCGATCCGCTTCGGCGAGTGCGTGCGGCAACACCGCCGAGATTCCAGAACCGGCACGCCACACCCCAACCACGGACACTCCGCTCGGCACGCGCAAACCCGCGGCCCATTCCCGAAGCGCCGGCGTAGAAGGCGTGAGCGCGCCACCCCAGCGCAACACGTACGAATCGCGCACCTGCTCCTCGCGCAACTGCACACCGAGAAGCAACGACGCATCCTCAAGCGCATGCGCAATCGGTACTTGCTCGTTCACCGCGTACGAGACTCGCAAAAACTCGCACTCGCTCGCCTCGCGCAGCCACGGCCACTTGTGACTCATGTGCGAGATCGCCTTGGCGCGGCACGTGCCCGCTTTAGTCAAAATCCCGCTCCCGCGGGGCCCCTCGCGAAGCTCGGGAGCATTCAACGCCAGGTTGACGTGCGTGGTGAGCCGCCCGGCCGGGATCTCGATCGGCTCGCACTCCATCACACCCGGCAACAGCCCCACTGCCCGCGCGATTCCGGTGGCGACGATGATGTGTTCCACCTCCACACGCTCGACGCCGGCCTCCTCCCCTACGCCCGAAACGCCAGCCGCGCCCGCAGCACCACCGGTAGCGCCGGCGTCGCGAACCAGGATCGCACCCGGCTCCAGGCCCACAACCTTCGCGCCCGTGCGGATTTCAGCCCCGGCAGCGCGCGCGAGCTGCGCGAGCCGCAACGGTAGCCGGCTCATGCCGCCCTCGATCGAGCCAATCGCCGGGCCGTCCAGCCCGGCAGCCACGGCCGCGCTCAGTGTGCCGAGCCGCGCGAAGTTCGCCCCCAGCACCGGATCGAGCGCGAGCCGATCCGGATGGATCGAATACACGGCCGAGACAATCGGCGCCACGATCTTCTCCATCAGCTCCTCGCCCATGCGTGCGCGTACGAGCTCGCCCATCGTGGTCGCGCCCGCGCCCACTTCCGGCCCAAGCTCGAGATCGCGCGCAACACGCGCCGGATCGGCAAGCAGCCCGACGACGTCGGGGTTTGCCACGTCGGCCGGGATCCCGCAGGTGGCGTTGGCAGGGATGGGGAAGGCGTCGCCGTCGTAAATCCAGGAGCGGCCGTTCGGCAGGATCGGGCGCAGGCCGAGCGAGCGGATGTACTCGGTGACGTCCGGGTTCCGTCGTGTGTAGGCGTCTGCGCCGAAATCTACGCTCACGCCCGCGAGCCGCCCGGCCGGGATCAGCCCTCCGAGGTTGGGCCGCTCTTCGAAAAGCACCACGCGTTTACCTGCCTCGGCCAGCTCTTTCGCCATGACGAGGCCGGCCAGGCCGCCTCCCACAATTCCGATCATTCGTGCTCCTTCACGTAGGCCACCAGGCGGGTGAGGACCTCGGGATCGGTGGTGGGTGGCACGCCGTGCCCGAGGTTGAGAATGTGTGCGGGGGCGGCGCGCCCGGCGGCAATCACAGCATCGACGTGCGCGGCGAGCACCTCCCACGGCGCGGCGAGCATCGCCGGATCGATGTTGCCTTGGAGGGGTTTCCCGGGCGCGAGCCGCGCCGCGAGCTCGAGTGGCGTTCGCTCGTCTACCCCGACGACGTCGGTGGCGCGAGCCATGGCCTGTAGCAGGTGCGCTGTTCCAACGCCGAAGTGGATCGTGGGCACGCCGAGATCAGCGAGCGCCGCAGACGAATGCGGAAAGACGTGTTGCTCGTAGTTGGCAAGCGAGAGCGAACCGGCCCACGAATCGAACAGTTGCGCGATGCGTGCGCCTGCGCGGATTTGTGCCTGGATGAAGCCGCGCGTGAGGCGCGCACACCATGCCAGCAGATCGTTCCAGGCGGCGAGATCGGAGTGCATGAGCGTGCGGGCGGCGAGGTGATCGCGCGAGGGCCGGCCTTCCACGAGGTAGGCGGCGAGCGTGAAGGGTGCGCCGCCAAAGGCGATCACGGGAACCGTGAGCTCATGCGCAACGATCCTCACGCCGTCCTCGATCGCGCTCCAATCGGTGACTTCGCGAGAAACCAGCCGATCGACGTCGGCGCGGGTGCGGATCGGCTCGGCGAACACGGGCCCGACGCCGGGCGCGATCTCGACGTCCACGCCGGCGAGCTTGAGGGGGATAACGATGTCCGAGAAGAACACAGCGCCGTCCACACCGTGCCGCCACACGGGCTGCATCGTGATTTCGGCAGCGAGTTCGGGGCGCAGACAGGCCTCGAGCATCGGGATGTCTGCGCGCACTCGCCGGTATTCAGGCAGTGAACGGCCAGCCTGGCGCATGAACCAGATCGGAGGGGGATTTTGCGCGACACCGCGCGCCGCCTCGAGAAGGCTTTGCATAACACTCCCGAATCTCTAATTTGGAGTTATTCCGTGATGAGGTCATAATCATACCATGCGATTGCACGTTCTCACCGCAAACCATAGCGATTTTACAGCGTCAGAAATCGACGTCATCGCAACACATATCGAAGTATTTAGCGACACTTTAAAAATTAATGGCGCCATCTTAGGTTACATCACGCTTTCCACGTGTAACCGATTTGAGATTTACCTCGAGTGTGAACAGGCCGTGGCACAGCGGCTCGCCGCCACGTTTTCGCAGGCAGCCCCGCATCCGATCACACTCCTGTCCGGCCCGCAGGCGGCCCGCCACCTCTACGAGGTCGCAGCCGGGCTCGATTCGCTGGTGGTGGGCGAGCGCGAGATCGTGGGCCAACTGCGTCGCGCCCTGGCGGCCGCCCGCGCGGCCGGTACCACAACAAAACTTCTCGAGACCGTGAGCCGGGGAGCGCTCGCCACCGCGCGGCGAGTCTGTGCCGAAACGGATCTCGCAGCCGGCGGACGCTCGATCGCCGCCACAGCACTTGAGCTGGCGAGAACCCCGGCGTCGGAAATCCACTGGCCGAGCGCGAATGTGCTTCTGGTGGGAACAGGCTCCTACGCGGGCGCAACTCTCGCCGCGATGCGGCGGCTCGGGGTGAAGAACGTGGAGGTGTGGTCGGCGTCGGGGAGGGCCGAGGCCTTCGCGCGCCGGCACGGGATCGCGGCCGCGAGCGCGCTGGATCTGGTCTCGCCGCGCGTGATGATCACGTGCCGCGGAACTGGCCAGCCGGTGATTACGGCGACCGCACTTGCCGAGGCGATGCCCGGGCGCGGGCCACTGACGATCATCGACCTGGCGCGTTCTCACGACGTCGAACCAGCATCCGCCGAGATTGCCGGAGTTCGACTCATCACGCTCGATACCATCCGCGCGGCCGTGCCTACGCTGACGAAAGAGCAGGTCACTGCGGCAAAGCGGGTGGTGGCCGACGGGCTCGACGATCTCCGCGCCGAGCTCGAGGGCCGTGCCATGGACCCGCTCATCACCGCGATCCGCACCACAATCTCTGAGCTCGCGGCCGCCGAGCCGGGAGCAAACGCGGCGCCAGCCGCCCACTTTGCATCGGTCCTCGCGCACCGTTACGCGAGCGCGGCGCGGCGCGCCGCGCGTGCCGGCCGTGCAGCCGAATTCCACGCGGTTGCCGAACTCGTTTTCGGCGCTCCGCTCCCCCGGCCGCGCGCCCTCACCGATGCGCTTGACACGGCGAGCGAGAACCGTCAGCCGAGCTTCGTCGGTACAAACAGCGCGCCGGCGTCGGCGGCGCTGCCGACGCCGGCCGACAAACTGAACCACACGGAAAGGAGCCCGCAATGAGCCAGGCCTATCTCCTGCTGTCCTACGGCGGCCCGTACAAGCCCGAGGACGTGGTGCCGTTCCTGCGCAATGCGACGCGCGGGCGGGGAATTCCCGACGAGCGCCTCGCAGTGGTCGGCAAGCATTATTCACTTTTCGGCGGAAAATCGCCGATTAACGAGCGAAACGAGGAGTTGCGCGCCGCCGTCGAGGCACGCCTGCGCGCAGCGGGCGCCGCAGGACCCGTCCTGGTGGCGAACCGCAACTGGCACCCGTTCGGCGCCGACGTGTTGCGCGAGCTCGCGGCCGCCGGCGTGACGCGCGTACGCGCGATCCCCACCGCCGCCTATGTGTGCTACTCCTCGTGCCGGCAGTACTCGGAAGACATCGCTCGCTGGCTCGCCGAATCCGGCGCGCCGATCGAGATCGAGCGCGTCGCGCCGTTCTGGGACACGCCCGGGTTCTACGCCGCCACCCGGCGCATCGTGGCCGAGGCGCTCGCCGCCCGCCCGCACGCGCGGATCGTCTTCGTCACGCACTCGATCCCGTCCGCGATGGAGGCGGTGTCCGGCCTCGGGCACGTGCTCGAGGCGAGCGTCGCTCCCGACGCCGGTGCGCAGCTTGCGCCGAACCCCACCGCTCCTGACGAAGCTTCCGTTTCACAGCTAAACGTCACCGTTTCACGTGAAACGGTGACGTTTGACGGTAGCACCGACACCTACCCGTCCTACGTTGAACAACACAAGATTCTTGCGCGGTCCCTCGCGGCCGAGCTCGGGATCGACGAATGGGACCTCGTGTACTGCTCGCGCTCCGGCTCACCACACACGCCGTGGCTCGAACCCGACATCTGCGATCACCTCGCCGACCTGCACGAACGCGGGATCGATGCCGTCACTGTGGTGCCCTTCGGGTTTATTTCCGACCACATGGAAGTGGTCTACGACCTCGACACTCAAGCCCGCGAAACCGCCGCCGAGCTCGGCATGGACTACCACCGCGCTCCAACGCTCGGTACAGCGCCCGAGTTCGTGGACGAGCTCGCCAGGCTCTTCCTTGAGCCCAACGCTCCCCTCGCTCCACAAGAGTGTTGCCCCTCCGGCGCACCCCGCGGGCACCGCTCCGGTCACGCATCGGCGAAAAGTCCGATACCGGCGTCGGAGGAAAAACGGACCGAAAACACAATCCCCACCCCCGACGTCGGCAAACCCGACCACCCCTAAACACCGCCAGGGCCGGCGGAAACGGCCCAGACTCAACGAACCGACAAACCACACCTTAGGAGAAAAAATGACCCACCCAGGAATGCCCGCATTCGATCACATGCCCACCGACGAGGAAGTCGAGGCGATTAACAACGGCCGCAACTTCACGATGTGGTCAGTGTTTCGTCTGGTGAACGGCATGGCGCCGAGCCGCGAAGCCCTCGCTGAGCTCGAGGCGAAACTTGACAGCGTGAGCGTGCGCGGCTTCTACGATCTGCGCGGCTACCGCGCCGACGCCGACCTCATGATGTGGCTTCGCGCCGACAACCCCGAAGCCCTTCAGGCCGCCTACCGCGTATTCCAGGAGTGCGAGCACTTCGAGCCCGTGTGGTCAACGATCGCGGTGCACCGCCCTGCCGAGTTCAACCGTTCGCACTTGCCCGGGTTCCTCGTGTCCTCGCGTACGCCGAAGTACGCGGCCGTGTACCCGTTCATCCGTTCCTACGATTGGTACCTGCTGCCGGATTGGAAGCGCGCCGCGATCATGCGCAACCATGCGGCGGCGGGCAAGGGATACCTGGACGTGGTGTCGTCCACGATGGCCACGTTTGCGCTCTCCGACTACGAGTGGGTGGTGAGCGTGGAGGCCGATTCGCCCGAACGCCTCGTGGACCTCATGTACGACTTCCGCAAGACCGAAGCGCGCATGCACGTGCGGCAAGACACGCCGTTCTTCACTGGCGTGAAGGTGGAGTTGGCCGACTTCGCCTAGAGCATGCAGCTCACGCAGCCCTCCACCTCGGTGCCCTCGAGGGCAGCCTGGCGGATGCGCATGTAGTACAGGCTCTTGATGCCCTTGCGCCACGCGTAAATGTAGTTCTTGTTGACGTCGCGCGTGGAAACCGTGTCCGGGTAGAACAGCGTCAGGCTCAGGCCCTGATCCACATGCTGGGTCGCCACCGCGTACGTGTCGATGATGGCGCGCGGGCCGATCTCGTACGCGTCCTGGAAGTATTCAAGGTTCTCGTTGGTCATGTAGGCGGCCGGGTAGTACACTCGCCCGAGCTTGCCTTCCTTGCGGATCTCGATCTTCGAAGCGATCGGGTGGATCGAGGAGGTGGAGTGGTTGATGTACGAGATCGAGCCTGTGGGCGGCACGGCCTGCAGGTTCTGGTTATACATGCCGTGCTCGGCGACGTCGGAGCGCAGCTGACGCCAATCGTCTTGCGTTGGGATGTGGTGGCCGGCAAACAGCTCGCACACGCGCTGCGTTTCCGGGACCCACTCGCGCTCGATGTACTTATCGAAGAAAGAGCCGTTGGCGTAATCCGAGCGCTCGAAACCCTCGAACGTTTCGCCGCGCTCCTTCGCAATCAGCATGGAGGCGCGGATCGCATGGTAGGCCACGGTGTAGAAGTAGATGTTCGTGAAATCGAGCGCCTCGGGCGAGCCGTAGAAAATCCGCTCGCGGCCAAGATACCCGTGGAGGTTCATCTGCCCCAGGCCGATCGCATGCGAACCAGCATTGCCACGCTTGATCGACGGCACCGAATCGATGGAGGTCTGATCCGAGACTGCGGTGAGCGCGCGGATCGCGGTTTCCACCGTGCGGCCGAGATCCTTCGCATCCATCGCCTTGGCAATGTTGAGCGAGCCGAGATTGCACGAAATATCCTTGCCCACGTGCTCGTAGGAAAGATCGGCATTCAGCTCGGAGGCCTCCGAGACCTGCAGGATTTCCGAGCACAGGTTGGACATCGAGATGCGCCCGTCGATCGGGTTCGCGCGGTTGACCGTATCTTCGAACACAATGTACGGGTAGCCGGATTCGAACTGGATCTCGGCGAGGGTCTGGAAGAAGTGGCGCGCATCGATTGTGTACTTACGGATGCGATCGTCGGCCACCATCTCGCGGTATTTCTCGGACACCGAGATTTCCGTCATTGGAACGCCGTACACGCGCTCCACGTCGTACGGGGAGAACAGGTACATCGGCTCGTTCGCCTTGGCCAGCTCGAAGGTGATGTCCGGGATCACCACGCCGAGGGAGAGAGTCTTGATGCGGATCTTTTCGTCTGCGTTCTCGCGCTTCGTATCGAGGAAGCGCAGGATATCGGGGTGGTGGGCGTGGAGGTAGACGGCTCCCGCGCCCTGCCGGGCGCCGAGCTGATTAGCGTAAGAGAACGAATCCTCCAGCAGCTTCATCACGGGGTTCACACCCGAGGATTGGTTCTGGATGCGCTTGATCGGTGCGCCCTGCTCGCGCAGGTTCGTCAGGTTCAGCGCCACACCGCCGCCACGCTTAGAAAGCTGCAGAGCCGAATTAATACCGCGCGCGATCGATTCCATGTTGTCTTCGATGCGCAGCAGGAAGCAGGAAACCAGTTCGCCGCGCGCCACCTTGCCCGCGTTGAGGAATGTGGGCGTAGCCGGCTGGAACCGGCCCGAAACGATCTCGCGCATGAGCGTAAGCGCCCCATCGGCGTCGCCGGCCGCGAGCGCGAGCGCAACCATCACCGTGCGCTCCTCGAAGTTCTCCAGGTACTCGGCGCCGTCGAAACTCTTGAGCGCGTAGGAGGTGTGGAACTTGAACGCGCCCAGGAATGAGGAAAAGTGGAAGTCCATCGCGGCGGCCTCGGCGTAGATCTGCTCGAGGAACTCGGGGCTGTACTGAGCGAGCACTTCCTCCTCGTAGTAGCCTTCCGCAACGAGGTACGCGAGGCGCTCGGCCACCGAGGCGAAGTGGCGACGTCGGGGCTCAACATGCTCGGCCATGTAGGCTTCCGTGGCCTGAAGATCGGCGCCGAACTGGATCGAGCCGTCCGGCGCATACAGGTTGAGCTGGGCGTTCAGTGAATGGTAGTCCAAAACTTTTCCAATCCTTCTTTGACTTTCGCCACGTCTTGTTGCGTGCCGAGAAGTTCGAACCGATACATGTGGGGTACGTGGGTTTTGCGGGAGATGATATCCCCCGCAATGCAATAGGCTTTCCCGAAGTTTGTGTTGCCCGCGGAGATGACCCCGCGGATCAGGGAGCGGTTGCTTTCGTCGTTGAGGAATTTGATGACCTGTTTGGGCACCGCGCCGCCGTGGTTTCCGCCGCCGTATGTGGGGACGATCAGCACGTAGGGCTCGGTGACGTGGAGGAATGGGTCGCCAGCGCGGAGTGGGATGCGCTCGGCCTCCACCCCGAGTTTTTCAACGAAACGCGCCGTGTTGTTCGTGACCGACGAAAAGTAGACCACGTGAACCATGTTCAGGCTGCGACGGAAGCGGCGGCTGGGGTGGCGAGGGCCTTGAGCTTGTCGGGACGGTAGCCGCTCCAGTGGTCGCCATTGGCAACGACGACGGGCGCGGCCGCGTAGCCGAGCGCCTTGACGGACTCGAGGGCCTGGGCATCCTGGGTGAGATCCACTTCGGCGAAGTCGAGACCGAGCTTGATCAGCTGGCGCTTCGTGGCGTTGCACTGCACGCATGCCGGCTTGCTGTAAACGGTGATCATCGGTCTCTCCTTATATTGCGTTGGCCCCGACGGGTGGGTTTCGTTGCGGGATAGTTTCCGACGCCGGTGCGATCGGCGACGTCCACTAACACTACATCTAGTGTGTGAGAAAATCACGCATCACAAGATGTTCGGGTGTGTGGGATTTTCCCTCTTGACAACCAAAGGCGCGCGATCACGCGAAAAAATCGGAGGAAGGCAAACTAGTTTACCCGTTTATTGGCGAGTTGGGCGTGCATATTTCCCCACAATGTGGGATGCCAGCTGAACGCCAGCCCACCAGGTTGACAGCGGACCACACCTCACAGACCCCTCGCCTGCCGGGACTTTTGCCCCTGAAACTTGCCAAAATTAGGGCCACCGACGTCGGGAAGCCGTGCAATTTGCCACAAGAAACTTGAACCGTTCGACAAAACCCGCGAATATGGGGGCATGGACACACTTTTCTCAGATGCACTGCATGAAGCAGGCCTGCGGGTCACCAAGCCGCGCCTGTCGGTGCTCCACGAACTCACCGAGCACCCTCACTCTACTGCCGACGACGTTCGGCGCGGAGTCACTGCACGGCTCGGCCGGGTGTCCACCCAAGCGATTTACGATGTGCTCCACGCGCTCACCGAAAAGGGAATCCTGCGCCGGATCGAGCCGGCGGGCTCGGTGCCGCTCTACGAGGTGTCGAACCACGACAACCACCATCACCTGGTGTGCCGCGGCTGCGCCACGGTGATCGATATTGACTGCGCGGTGGGATATGCGCCGTGCCTGACGCCCTCGGACGATCACGGATTCGTGCTCGACGAGGCCGAAGTGACTTTCTGGGGCTACTGCCCGGATTGCCAGGCCGAGCGGGCATAACTCGCGCCGCGAATAATCACGGGTTGGGGGGCTCGCCGAAAAACGGCGAGCCCCCAACCCTTACGCCAAGCGTGTCAGTTCTTAAACTGGTGTAGCGGCGCGGGGATCGCGCCGCCCCTCGCGATGAAAGCCTCAGACGAATATGGGCTCACATCCATCACTGGAGCCTGGCCGAGCAGCCCACCGAACTCCACCATCTCACCCTTGGGCACGCCCACAGCTGGAATCACACGCACAGCGGTGGTCTTCGAATTCATCACGCCGATCGCAGCCTCGTCCGCGATCATGCCCGCGATCGACGCCGCCGGCGTCTCCCCCGGGATCGCAATCATGTCCAGGCCAACCGAGCAGATCGCCGTCATCGCCTCAAGCTTGGACACAGTGATCGCACCCAAGCGCGCCGCCTCGATCATGCCCTCATCCTCAGAAACCGGGATGAACGAGCCGGAAAGGCCACCCACCTGCGAGCAGGCCATCAGGCCGCCCTTCTTCACGGCGTCGTTGAGCAGTGCGAGTGCTGCTGTGGTGCCGTGAGCGCCGATGCGCTCCAAGCCCATCGCCTCGAGCGCGCGGGCGACCGAATCGCCCACCTCCGCCGTCGGCGCCAGCGAAAGATCCACGATGCCAAACTGCACACCGAGGCGCTTCGCGGCCATCCGGCCCACGATCTCGCCCGTGCGTGTCACCTTGAACGCAGCCTTCTTCACGATCTCCGCGAGCTCATTAAACGACGCCTCCGGCACCGAATCGATCGCGCGTTTGATCACGCCCGGGCCCGAAACGCCCACGCTCACCACGCACTCGGGCATCTCCACGCCGTGGAAGGCGCCAGCCATGAACGGGTTGTCGCCCACCGAGTTCGCGAACACCACAAGCTTCGCCGCGCCGAGCAGGCCGCCGGGGCGGTGCGCCGTCTCAGCAATCACCTCACCCATGCGCTTGACAGCATCCATGTTGATACCCGCGCGCGAGGACCCAATATTCACCGACGAACACACAACGTCCGTGCTGGTCAAAGCCTCGGGGATCGCGTCGATCAGGCGCTGGTCCGACGTCGTCGCACCCTTTTCCACAAGAGCCGAGAAGCCGCCCACGAAATCCACACCCACGGCCTTCGCCGCGGAATCGAGCATGCGCGCCCACTCCACGTAATCCGCCTTCTCGGAGGCGCCCGCAACCAGTGCGATCGGGGTCACTGAAATGCGCTTGTTAATAATCGGGATACCGAGTTCTGCCTCAATCGACTGCGCCGTCTCCACAAGGTTCGCAGCCAGGCGCGTGATCTTCTCATACGCGCGCGCCCGCGCCTTCGCATCGTCCGAATCGGCGCAATCAAGGAGGGAAATACCCATCGTCACGGTACGAATATCGAGCTTATCCTGGGCGATCATGTTGACCGTATCGAGGATCTCATTGACGTTGTGCAGCATGGGCGCCCCTTACAGATCGTGCATCGCGTCGAAGATCGCGTGCGACTGCAGCGTGATCACGAGCCCGCGCTCCTCACCGAGGGCGCGCAAGGATTCCTGCAGTTGCAGCATGTTCGACTGTTCACCCACCTCAATCTCGAGGATCATCGCGAAATACTCGCCCATCGTCTGCTGCGAGATATCGAGAATATTGACGTTCTTTTCGGCCAGGTGGCCGGCCACCGCCGCCACGATCCCAGTAGCATCGAGCCCTGTCACTGTCACAATTGCGTTCATAGCGCACATTATCCTTGACGTGCACGCACGGTGTCCACGTGGGTCCGCTCTCGAAAAAATCCTGGATAATTCCAGGGGAACGCCACCCAGCCCCCGCCCGCGCGGCCGTGAGTGTAACCTAAAGCCATAACTGTTTAATGAGAGCGTTTCGGGAGCACATCATGAAACTCAATGTGGAGTCGTTTAACCTCGATCATCGTGACGTTTCCGCACCATATATCCGCGTGGCGGATGTGAAGCGTCTGGGTGAGGGCGCAGTACTCACGAAATATGATGTGCGTTTTTGCCAGCCGAACCGCGAGCATCTGGAGATGGACGCGGTGCATTCGATCGAGCACATGTTCGCGGAGTTTTCGCGCAATCATGCGCCGAATGTGGTGGATTTTTCGCCGATGGGTTGCCAGACGGGCTTCTATCTGATGCTCGCGGGCGAGCCGGATGTGCCGGCAACCGCGGCCCTGGTTGAGACCACTTTCCGTGATATTCTCGCCGCCACGGCTGTTCCCGCCGCCAACGAGGTGCAGTGCGGTTGGGGCGCGCACCATTCACTCAAGGGTGCCCAGGATGCGGTTACGGCGATGCTCGCGAAGCGCTCGGCGTGGGAACAGGTGATGGCTCCGGGTGCGCCGTCGGCTGACGACGCCGGTGCGCGCCTTGCGCCCGAAACAGCCGCGAGCGAGAACGCAACGGGAGCGTCCGGCGTCGGCGAAGGAGCCGCCTCATGATTCCAGTGAATGCACTGATTATTTCTGCGATGCCACAGGAGATGGCACCGATGCATGAGCTCCTTGCGGGGGCGAAGCGCACCGAGGTGGAGAATTCGGTGGCAAAGGTGGTGGCGTTCCATCGCGGGCGGAGCGATATTGTCACGATGGTGACGGGCATCGGCATGGCGGCGTGTGCCTCCGCCCTGGGGTGGGCACTGGCGAAGTATCAGCCGCGCGCGATCGTCTCGATTGGTTCGACGGGCGGGCTTGCGGCGGATTCGCGTGTGGGCCAAGTGGTTGTGGGGGCGACGTATATTAATGGTGGCGCGGATGGCACGGCGTTCGGCTACGCGCCGGGGCAGGTGCCGGGGCAGCCGCCGGTATTCGACGGCGATCCGGATCTGCTCGACGGCGCGCAGGCTCTCGTCAATGAGTTGGCGACGTCGGGCGGGCGCGTTCACTGGTCGGAGGCGGTTTCCTCGTTCACAAGTTCGCAGGCGGCGGGATTGGCGCACGAGGTCACTGCTGGGTCGGTGCGAATTGGGCAGATGCTGTCGTCGGATGCGTTTGTCACTGAGCGCAATGTTGAGGACAAGCGCGAGGTGTTCCCGGCCGCGCTGAGCGCGGATATGGAGAGCCATGCGGCAGCGCAGACTGCCGCGCGGTTTGGTGTGCCGTTCGTGTCGGTGCGCGGGATTTCGGATTTGTGTGGGAAGCCGGACGATCAGTCGGTGAGTTTCCATGCGGAGCTTTCGGACGTGGCGACGTCGGCCGCGATCGTGGCGATGGAGGTTTTGTACCGTGGGGGCGTGTTGGAGACGGCACGTTCGAGCCACGGACCGGCGAAGCATTTCGGGCAGCGGTCGTTGATGGCGGCGATGTATTTGATGTTGGCCTCGGCGAACGATCTGGAGCCGATGGAGGCGAGTGAGATTTCGCAGGCGGTGCGCGAGGAGATTTCTGCACATCTGGAGGGGATGAGCGAGGCGGAGATCTCCCGCGCACTCGGGCTGATCGCGGCTGGGGATGCACTCACGCGCGAGGATCCGCAGGCCACGCTCACAGCGAAGGAGTACGATCAGCGCCGCGCGCAGTTTATTGCGATGCAGCCGGATGCGGAGAATGGCTTCCTGTGGCCGCCTACCTCGCAGACGATTATCAAGCGTTTCAACGGTTATTGGAACGATGCTCTTGCAGCGATCGGGCTTGAACCCCGCCGCGGGCGAGCCCGCGGCGGCCTGAAGTTCAGCCAGGATGATTATATTTATGCGATTCGCGCGTACATGATCGATGCTGCTCATACGGGCGCTTCGGCGTCGTTCGCGGGGTACAAGACGTGGCTGGAGCGCAAGGAGAAGAAGGGCGAGTTGCCGTCGGGCGCGGCGATTCGTCAGCGGTTCGGCTCGTGGAAGGCTGCATTGTCGGCCGCGATGCGTGGTTAGGTTAGCGACACCTTAGCGAGGCGTTTTGGTGGTTCGACGTCGGTGCCGGTAGACTTTTCTTGAACGATTCAAGTCTTGGCGTTTCGCGCCGAGGTTACCGCGAAAGGGCGATCATGTCGCTGATTAACACCGAAATCCTGCCGTTCACCGCGCAGGCGTACCACAATGGCGAATTTGTTGAGGTCACCGAGAAGGACGTTCTCGGCAAGTGGGCCGTTTTCTTCTTCTACCCGGGCGATTTCACCTTCGTCTGCCCCACCGAGCTCGGCGATCTCGCTGATCACTACGCCCAGCTCCAGGAGATGGGCGTAGAAGTGTTCTCGGTTTCCACCGATTCCCACTTCGTCCACAAGGCCTGGCACGACGATTCGGAAGAGGTCGGCAAGGTTCAGTACTACATGCTCGGCGATGCCAACACTCAGCTCGCCCGCAACTTCGAGACGCTCCGCGAGAACGGCGCCCAGGCCGATCGCGCCACCTACCTCATTGATCCGCAGGGCGTGATCCAGTACATCGAGCAGACCGCCGAAGGTATCGGCCGTTCCGCCGAGGAGCTCCTGCGCAAGATCAAGGCTGCCCAGTACGTCGCCGCCCACCCGGGCGAGGTGTGCCCCGCCAAGTGGGAAGAGGGCGAAGCCACCCTCACCCCGGGCATCGATCTGGTTGGCAAGATCTGATTTCGCGTCGCTAACGACGGCGGTGGGATCACCCGCCGCCGTCGTTTTTACTACTTGGAGGCCAGGATGGCTAAGAAACTTTTGGACGAAAATTTGAGCGCGTCGCTCGCTCCCCTCATGCCGCGCATCACCGAGAAGGTGGAGCTGGTGGCTTCGCTGGATGAGCGCCCGGCGTCGGCGGATCTCGAGTTGCTACTGCAGGATATTGCCGCGCTCAGCTCGAATGTTGAGTACGTTCGCGACGATTCGGCGAACGAGCGTAAACCTGGGTTCACGATCCGGCGAGTCGGCACCGATATTGCCGTGTCTTTCGCTGGTATCCCGATGGGCCACGAGTTCTCCTCGCTGGTACTCGCATTGCTGCAGGTGGGCGGCAACCCGATTAAGGAAGAGCCCGAACTCATTGATGCAGTGGCGGCACTCGAGGGCGATTTCGAGTTCGTCACCTACATGTCGCTCACCTGCCAAAACTGCCCCACCGTGGTTCAGGCGCTCAACACGATGAGTGTGATCAACCCGCGCATCCGGCACACCGCCGTCGAAGGTTCCTTGTTCCAGGATGAGGTGAACGCGAAGAACATTCTCTCCGTGCCCACGATTTACCTGAACGGTGAAGAGTTCGGCCAGGGCCGCACCACGATCGAAGAGTTCGTGGCACGTCTGGATGCCGGCGCGGCCGATCGTGCGGCCAGCAAGATGAACGCAGCCGAGCCGTACGATGCGCTCGTTGTGGGCCAGGGTCCCGCCGGCGCGGCAGCCGCAATCTACTTTGCCCGCAAGGGCCTGCGCACCGCGATCACCGGCGAGCGTTTCGGCGGCCAGATGAACGACACCCTCGCGATCGAGAACTTCATTTCGCAGACCTACACGGAGGGCCCGAAGCTCTCAGCACAGCTCGAGGAGCACGTCAAGCACTACGAGATCGATGTCTACCCGGCGTCCACCGCAACCAGCCTCACACCGGCGTCGGCAGAGGGTGAGCTGCACACCGTCCACTTCGGTGAGGGTGCGCTCAAGGCTCGCACCGTCGTCGTCGCCACGGGCGCTCGCTGGCGCCTCATGGGCGTGCCGGGCGAGGAGGAATACCGCAACAAGGGCGTCACGTTCTGCCCGCACTGCGACGGCCCGCTGTTCAAGGGCAAGAAGGTGGCCGTGATTGGCGGCGGAAATTCGGGAATCGAGGCCGCGATCGACGTGGCAGTGCACGCCTCGCACGTCACCGTGCTCGAGTTTGCGGACAAGTGCCGCGCGGACGATGTCCTCATGGATTCGCTCGCCGCACTGCCGAACGCGGACGTGATCACGAACGCCGCAACGACGGCCGTTCTGGGCGACGGCTCGCAGGTCACGGGCCTGGCGTACACGGATCGCGCGTCCGGCGAGGAGAAGCAGCTCGAGCTCTCCGGCATTTTCGTGCAGATCGGCCTACTGCCGAATACGGAGTGGCTTGGCGATGCCGTGGAGCTCAACGCGAAGCACGAGATCGCTACCGACGGTAAAGGCGCCACGAACGTGCCCGGCATTTATGCCGCTGGTGACTGCTCAGACACAGCGTTCAAGCAGATCGTGATCGCCTCCGGTTCGGGCGCCACCGCAGCCCTCTCCGCATGGGATCGCTTGATCCGCCTGTAAACTCGCTGTTTTATCGCCAGCCGACGCCGGTGCTCCAGTTGGGGTGCCGGCGTCGGCGTTTTTCGGACGCAGGCCACGCCCCGGCGTCGGTGTTTCACCCTGAGCATATCTAGTACCGCCCGTTCGGAATAAACTCGCCGGCCGGCCGTTAACACCTTCAGATGGAGCGGTACGGCGCAGGGAAAAGCCCCGCGAGCCGCCCACAGAAAGAAGGGCATATGACCACAAAGATTGGTATCAACGGATTCGGTCGAATTGGTCGTACGTTTGTGCGCGCCGCTCTGAAGACGGGCGCGGATGTCGATATCGTGGCGGTCAACGATCTCACCTCGCCGGAAATGCTCGCTGACCTGCTCGAGTGGGATACGCTCGACGGCCACCTCGAAGGCGTCTCGGTTGACGGCGACGTGATCTCCGTGGGCAACGATTCGTTCAAGGTTCTTTCCGAGCCAGATCCGGCAAAGATCCCGTGGGGCGAGCTCGGCGTAGATGTGGTGATTGAATCGACCGGCCGCTTCGTGGACGCCGAGAAGGCAAAGGCCCACCTTGCTGGTGGCGCGAAGAAGGTCATCATTTCCGCTCCGGCAAAGGGTTCCGATTCGGACGTTCAGACGATTGTTCTGGGCGTCAACGACGATACGCTCGACCCGGAAAAGTTCGACGTTTTCTCCAACGGCTCCTGCACCACGAACTCGCTGGCCCCGCTGGCGAAGGTCCTCAACGATAACTTCGGTATCGTCAACGGCCTGATGACAACGGTTCACGCCTACACCTCCGATCAGCGTCTTCACGACGCCCCGCACAAGGACGCTCGCCGCGCCCGCGCTGCGGCCATGTCGATCATCCCGACGTCGTCGGGGGCCGCGAAGGCAATCGGCAAGGTGATCCCGGAGCTCGACGGCAAGCTGACCGGCGCAGCGCTTCGCGTGCCGGTTCCGGTTGGGTCGATCACGGATCTGACGGTTGTCCTCGATAAGGACGTCACCGTGAACGAAGTGAACGCCGCGTTCAAGAAGGCCTCCGAGCAGGAGAACTTCAAGGGCATCCTCCAGTACTCCGAGGCACCGATCGTTTCGTCGGACATCGTGCGTAACGATCATTCCTCGATCTACGACGCCCCGCTCACCGAGGTGATCGGCGGCCGCACGGTGAAGGTTCACGGCTGGTACGACAACGAGTGGGCGTTCTCGCTCCGCCTCGTCGATTTCGCCCAGCGTCTGGGCTACTGATTCGCCGATTTTTGGCGACGAACAATTAAATGACGGATTTTTATTTTCCGTCCTCATGCCGACGCCGGTACTCCAGTTGGGGTGCCGGCGTCGGCTGACACCCGAGTGCGCTGCACTCAAACTCCTCGGAGGAGCCATATTGATAATATAGATTTGAATCTATATTCTAATTTTATGTGGGAGATTATCCTGATGAAACAAGTTGAGGACTGGCTCCTCAACCTCACCGACGACGATTATGATCTCGTTGCCGCCGCGATCACGCGCCTCGAAACCGCCGGGCCAGCGCTTGGTCGTCCCACTGCAGACCACATCAAAGCATCACGTCATCACAACATGAAAGAGCTAAGGCCGGGTTCTCGTGGACGAAGCAAGATCCGCATCCTCTTCGCCTTCGACCCTCACCGCCAAGCAGTCCTCCTCATTGCGGGAGATAAAGCCGACAAATGGAGCGAGTGGTACAAAACCAACATTCCTCGAGCTGACGCACTGTTCGACGAATGGCTCCTCCAACTCAAAACCTACGAAGAATAGAGGGGAACGCACCATGGAAACGACATCCTGGAAGGACATGAAGGCCCAGCGTCAGCCACGCCCAGAACGAGTCGCTGAACTCGTACAGCAGATGGAGGCGGAAGAGCGCGCATATTCGCTTCGCCAAATCCGCGAATCACTTGGTGTGACACAATCCGAAGTTGCGCAGCGTATGAACCTTACCCAGCCCACGATCTCCGCGCTTGAAAAAGGTGAACTCGGGCGCTCAGGGCTCGATACCCTGCGCGCTTACGTCACCGCTCTCGGTGGAGCTGTCGAAGTCGTCGCGACGTTTGGTAACCAGAAGCTCATCCTCGGCTGATGCGCCCCCGACGCCGGTGCTCCAGTTGGGGTGCCGGCGTCGGCTACCTCCTGGCATAAATCCGCGGCTCGCGGCGTTTCATTCACAGAATCAAGGAGCAGAAATGAAGATTACACGTTTTACTCATGCGGCGGTTTTGGTGGAGACGAAGAACGTGCGCCTGGCGATTGATCCGGGCGAGTTCGGCACGATTCCGGATCTGACCAGCGTTGATGCTGTGCTAATCACGCACGATCACTTCGACCATATTTCCCACGAGGCCGTGGCGAAGGCAGTTGCGGCGAAGCCGGAGTTGCCGGTTTACGGGCCGGCGTCGCTTGCGGAAACGGCCGAGTTTGCGGTTCGGAGCGTCGACGACGGCGACTCGTTCGACGTCGGTGGCGTGCGCATCGACGTAGTTGGGCACTTGCAGGATACGACGTCGCTCGACGATCCGGAGATTTTGAATGTTGGCTTCCTGATCGATGGTCGCCTGCTCCACCCGGGCGATGCGTTGCAGCCTGTTGCGGCGGAAATCCTGTTGTTGCCAATGGAGACCCCGTGGGCGAAGAACGTCGATCGCGAGCGCGCCCTCGAAGCCAACCCGCCGAAGTACGTGATTCCGATTCACGATGCTCCGCTGGGCGATCTGGGCGTGGAGTTCGAGATGCACACAGCCGAAAAGCTCGCCACACGCGTGGGCGCAACAGCGATCCCCCTCCACGACGGCGAATCCGTGGAGCTGTAAGCGATCGAAGGCGAGCCCAGCGAGAGGCACACGATCATCGTGGCCAACAGAAGAAAATGGCGGTTTTTCACGAAAGTTTTTCGTGAAAAACCGCCATTTTCGGTGATTAGACCGCTTGATGAATGACTCAGCGGATGTAGTGGCCGGAAGCGTCGAAGACGATTTCCTCGCCGGCCGAGTATGCCGAACCGTAGGCCTTCACCACTGCAATAATCCAATCGACCAGAGGCCAAATACCGAGGGTTGCCCACCAGCCAATCAGGAGCTTGAAAATGCCGAGGCCAACCTGGCCTCGCATGAAGCGGTCCACGCCCAGGCCGCCAAAGAAGAACGCGCCCAGCCATACAAACAGGTGCTTGTTAATCACCTTGTAACGTGGATCGTACTGCTGACCGTACATGGGCTGCCCGTAAGCGGGCTGCTGGGTTGGGTTTTGCTGAGGGATGTTCTGCTCAGTCATTGTTGCATTCTCCTGAATTTGCGTGTCGCGTGGTTCAAAAGCGCACTACTTACGTTTGCGTACAAATCACACAAGAAGGAGGGGAGACGAACCGACATTGTTGGTTCGTCTCCCCTCTTGAACGATTCACCACGGCCGGGCATGTGCCCGGTAACGAATTCAGTCCTTGAACAGGATGTTTGCGAATTCGCCGGCGGTTTCTTCGCGGTTCCAGTCGCGCTGGAGTTCGCATGCGAGCTGGACCCACGTGACCAGCTTCACGCCGGCCTGCTCAAGGCGGCGCAGAGCGGTTTCGTGGGCTTCCTTCGATGTACCGCCGACGGCGTCGACGACGGCGTACACGTCGTAGCCTTCCTTGGCGGCGTCGAGGGCTGGGAAGCTCAGGCAGGCTTCGGTCCACAGAGCGGTCATGACGAGCTTCTTGCGGCCGGTTGCTTCAACGGCTGCACGGAAGTCCTTGTCTTCCCACGAGTTGATCGTGGTTCGGTCGATCTCTTCGACGTCGGGGAACAGGTCGCGCAGCGCCGGGATCGTCGGGTCCTGGCCCTGTGCCACGCGGACGGTGGTCAGCACGGTCGGCAGGTTGAAGAGCTTGGCCACGCGGCCAGTCTTGACGATGTTGCGCTCAATGGTGGCCGGCTCGGTCGACTTAATGGTCGAAACCTGCAGCGGCTGGTAGTCGATTGCGATGAACGCCGCGTTTTCGGGCGTGAGCAGGTGGTCTGCCTTCTGGTCGCGAATCTCGAGGGAATCCATAATCATTGCCCTTTCGTTGGTGCCGGGGTGCGGAGCCTCTCCGTTGAGAGCCGCACGACGACGGTATGTCGTTGAAACTTCAAGCACAGGCGTTCTATTCCCACTTTTCACTCGAATATTCGAGCTGGATCTTCCAGGGAAATTTGATCGCGCAATGGCGGAGGTGGTGGAGGTTTCCCAAGGAAACCTCCACCACCTCCGGAGTTATGTAAGCGTCACTGCGAGCAGCGGCCGAATCTACTCAATTCCACCTTCGGCAACTTCGCCGGTGATCTCCACGCGCTTCGAGCCTTCGCCGTCGGCTTCAACTGCACCGACCTTGAGCGTACCCACCTTCGCGCCCTCGAGGATCTCGAAGGAGTTGAGGTTTGCGCCCTTGGTACGCACGGTTCCAGCGATGTCGATACCAGCGACGTCGGCGCCCGGCTTGATCGAGACGCCGATCGCCTTCAGTGTCATCTGAACGCCCTTGACCAGCGAGGTACCCTCGCCGCCCGTCGTGGCGACATCACCCTTTACAGTGATTGTTCCCATCGGCTTGGAGACCTGGATGCCGATCGCGCCGTCGCCGGTGGTGGTGATCGAATCGAACACTGCCGATTCCATCGTGCCGTCGTAGACGTTGAAGCCGCGAGCGCCGCCGCCGTTCGTCACGATCGGGGCGTTCACTTCGAGGTGACCCATGTTTCCGAAGTTCACGAAGCCAATGCCCGAAGCGCCGTACGAAGTGATGGGTGCGTTAGCGATCCACTCGGGGGTGTCGCCCCACAGATCGAGCACCATGTCGTTCTGACCGTAGGTGGTGACGGCACCGTTGTTTTCCACGCGGTCAACGATCGCGCCGGAAACCACGAACACGCCGCCCGTGATCTTGTCCGGAGTACCAGGTGCGATACCGCCGTCGGAGTACACATCGCCGGTCTCGAGGAGATCGGCGCGGAAGGCGCCACCGGTCAGCTTGCCCTCACGGTCTGCGTAGCCAGCGACGAAGACACCGGAGCCGCGCACCGGAGCGTCCTTTGTGCCAGCAGAAATACCCTTCAGGGTTGCGGTGAACTCGGAGTCGGAATCCGCCTGCCGGTTCCACGCGGTAAACGCGCCCTGGAGTACGTCCACACCGTAGCCGTGCGGCTGATCGATACGGCTGCGAACGTCCGCGGTGCGCACGAACACGCCGTCGGTTTCGAGGCGGATCTTCTTGGTGGCACCTTCGGCAGCGATGTATACCTGGCCGTCGGTGGTGACGTTTTCGAGGCGGAGGGTGCCGGCGTCGGCAACTTCGCTCGAGTTGTACACGGCCACCTCGTAATCGACGGTGGAGATCGTGATGTCGCGCAGCGTGTTGTCCTTCGTCAGGCGCACGCCCTTGCCGGTAAACTTCAGCTCACCACCGCTGAGGGTGGCGCCTTCCGGCAGCGTGATCGACGGCGAGCCGGCGATCGTTCCTTCAATAACAATATTCTGGGCGCCTGCCGCGATAGCGTCGGCAAGCTGGGCCGCATCGGCCACGGTGAAAGTTTCGTTCTTCATGTTTTAGATAGTAAAACTTTCAACAAAACGTGTCAATGGTTTTTGTCAAACCGTTATTTTTGCCCAGATACCCAGCTCGCTGAGGGATTATTCAGTCAAAAAACCGCAGAGATGGCCTGTCACAACTCTTCTATCTCATCAATTCATCGATAGAGCACGATAGAATGCGGATTTTTATCGATAGAACCGTCTATCTCTGTCTATAAACGGTTCTATCGATATCTATGAAACTTCTATCGAGAGAAAAAGACGGGGAGCAGCCCAACTGCTCCCCGGCCTCACGCTCTCCAGCGCCTACTCGGTAATCCCGAGCTGGTCGAAGATGAACGCCAGTTCGCGGGCGCGATCCTCCCACTTCTTGTAGCGCCCCGAGCCGCCGCCATGCCCGGCAACCGTCTCGGTGAGCTGCACGATTGGCCGCTCAACCTCGTCGTTAACCACGTTGTCGCGAAGCACCTGTACCCACTTGGTGGGCTCGAGGTACGAAACGCGCACGTCGTTGAGCGACGTCGTTGCGAGGATCGCCGGGTAGAGCGCGCCCTCACGGACGTTCTCGTACGGCGAGTATTCCTTCATGTAGCGGTAGATGTGCTCGGATTCGATCGGGTTACCCCACTCTTCCCACTCGCCAACGGTGAGCGGAAGCTCGGGCTTGAGGATCGTGTTGAGGGCGTCCACGAATGGCACACCGGCATGAACCACGCGGAACGTTTCAGGTGCGAGATTCGTGATTGCACCCATGAGCAAGCCGCCGGCGCTGCGGCCCTCGGCCGCGAGCCGCGCGGGATCGACGAGGCCGGTATCAAACAGGTGGTGTGCGGCCGCAACAAAATCGCTGAACGTGTACTTCTTCTTGTCGAACTTGCCATCCTCGTACCATTCGCGGCCCATTTCGCCGCCGCCGCGGATGTGCGCGATGGCGTAGACGATGCCGCGGTCGAAGATCGGCAGGCGGTTCGCCGCGAAGAACGGATCGATCGAAATCTCGTACGAGCCGTAGCCGTAGAGGAAGCCCGGGTTGGAGCCGTCGCGCTCAAGATCGGCGCGGTAGACCACCGTCATCGGGATTTGGGTGCCATCCTCGGCGGTGGCCCACTCGCGAACCTGCACGTACTTGGAGCGATCGTAGCCGGGCACGTCGAGCACCTTGAGCGCGCGCACCTCGCCGGTGGCTGCGGTCCACTCGTTCGTGGTGACCGGATCGAGCAGCGACTCGGTGACGAACAGTACCGACTCCGCGTCCCACTGCGGGTTTTCCCCCAGCTCGATCGAGGAAAGCTCGGGAGCGTCGATCGCTTCCGGAGCGCTCCAGCCCGACGCCGGTGCGCCGTTTTCGCCCGCACCCGCGGCTTCCTCACGGCGCAGAACGCGCAGGGTGGTGGAGCCTTCCGCGCGCAGGAGAACCACAGCAAAATCGGCGAATGCGGCCACTTCCATAATGCGCTCGCCTGTGGCGGCCGGCATCACGGAGGTCCAGCTTTCGGGGGCGGATGCGCCGATCGGCGCGCTGGCCACCTCGAAACCAACATTCGTGAGGTTGTGCCACAGCAGGAGCTGATCGCCGGCAACCTCAACCGTGTAATCGAGCCCAGCGCGACGCTCGCAGACCACGAAAGGTTCCGCTCCGGCGTCGGCGAGGTTGAGCAGGCGCACCTCGGAGGTCATCGTGGAAGCGGAGTGGATGATGAGCCACTGGCCGTCGCGCGATCCCCACATCCAGGCGGAGAACTTTTCGTCGTCTTCCTGGTAGAGGAGGCGGTCGGTGGCCGGATCGGAGCCGATCACATGCTCCCAGATCTGGTAGGAGCGCCACGCGGCGTCCGCGCGCGTGTAGTAGATGCGCTGCGAATCAGGCGAAAACACGAGGCCGTACACGATCTTCGAAAGCGCGGAATCCACCACTTCGCCCGTGTCGATGCGGGTGATCGTGAGGTCGAATTCCTCGTTGCCGGCGTTGTCCACCGCGAGCGCAATCAGTTCGCCGTTCGGGGAAACAGCCTGGCCGCCGATAGAGAAGAATTCCTTTCCCTCGGCGAGCTCGTTCGCGTCGTAAATCACCTGCTCGGCGTCGCCAATGGTTTCCGGATCCGGGCGCACGCCCGTATCGCGCGTGCGGGAGAACGCCGGGTACGACTTCCCCTCGAAGGTGCGGGTCCAGTACCAGTAACCGCCCTTGCGCACGGGAACAGTGACGTCGGCTTCCTTCGTGCGAGCCGCGATCTCGCCCACGATTTTCTTCTCAAGATCGCCCAGGTGCGAGGTGCGCTGCGCAAACCACGCATTCTCGGCGTCGACCAGCTCGCGCGCTGCGGTTTCGTCGCCGCGGAGCCACTCGTAGTTGTCCACAACCGTATCGCCGTGGAAGGTCCGTTCAATCGGGCGCTTTTCGGCCCGTGGTGCTGAATTAGTCATTCCCCCAGTGTAAACGACGTGAGAACCAGGCTCATCTATATCCGGCTCAGTTCCCTTGGCTCGGGCTGGCTTCCGGCGTGGCCGGCGCCGACGGCGTGGCCAGCGTCTTTGCCACCTGCTCCACGCACGGTTTGCCGTAGGCCTGGAATTTCTTGTTGAAATCAGCGGTAAGCGCGGCCTTGGCATCCTTCTTCGCGATCACGTTCGCCAAAGCGCCGTCCTGCTTATCGGCCATCGCCTTGTACGTGCAGGCGGCGAGTTTGTCGAACGCATCGCGCTCTTGCGCGGTCAGATCCGCGATCTTCTTCTTCGACTGCGCCTCCACAAGCGCCGTCAGCCCCTCCACGTACGCCTTTTCGTCCGGCATCTTTTCGGGCTTCACGCTCGGCGCCGACGCCGGAGTGGAAGTCGCGCTCACACTTGGGCTTGCGCTCGACGCCGGATTCGACGAACCGCAGGCCGCGAGCGACCCGGCAACCATCAGCGCGGCGATCGCCGCAGAGATCTTCTTCATTCGCATTCCTCTCAATACGTTTTTCGCTTCCCTAAGCGTATTGCACTGCGTACGGAAGAACTATCCTCCTTGGGGGTGTCCTAGCGCGAATGCGCCTCGGTTTGCGCAACCGCAAGCGAATCGACGAGCTCGTTACCGGCGTCGCCGGCGTGCCCGCGCACCCACTCCACCTCGGTTTTTCCGGTGCGCGCCTCGTAGAGTTCGAGGGCGCGTTCGATAAGTTCGCGGTTAGCTACGGGCTTTCCGTCGGCTTTCTTCCAGCCTTTTTTGCGCCAGCCTTTCGCCCATTTGGTGACCGAGTTGATCACGTACTGCGAGTCGATACGCAACAGCAGACTCGACTCCGGCCCAGCGAACTCGAGCGCGGCGACGAGCGCCGTCAGCTCCATCACGTTGTTCGTGGTTTTGCGGGAGCCGCCGCTCGCCCACTGCCCAGTTTTCTGCTCGGCGAACGCCCAGCCGCCCGGCCCAGGATTCCCCGAGCAGGAACCGTCCGTGGCGATCACCAGGTCAAACCCGGGCTTCGGCTTGCCCACCGGCGCGCCCGCGCGCCCAGTTTCCGCGGGGACCACCGTTCCCGACGCCGGTGCGCCAGCCGCGCCCGAACCACCAGCTTTCTCATCCTCGCCGACGTCGAACGGCCGGTCCAGACGCGACGTGACCGGAACGTCGAGCCGCGCTGCGCTTGCGGGCGGCGCGCCGGCGTCGTCGGAAACTGCTGAACCGGCGTCGTCGGAAACTGCTGAAGAGGGGACGTTAGTCGGAACTTCGGTGCCGTTCTTTGCGGAAGGCGTGCCGAAGAGAAACTCATCAATGTCAAAACCAGGTGCCATGGCTTTAGACTACGGCACCAGTTGGGTAATCTAGGTGTAGCTCTGTGAAAGGGAAAGAATGCTGAAACTGAACGATTACCGCGAAGCGATCAAGCTCGATACGCCGGTACCTGCGGCCGAAAACGACGACCGCGCCACCCACGATCTTCTCCTCACGGCCCTCGCCGGCCTGAAGGACAAGAAGCACACCGGCGGAATGTCGGCGAACCTCTCCACCGATGCGGGCCTTGATCTGTGGCTCAAGACGGAACTGGCGGAGCGCCCGGCAGGCGATCTCGACCCGATCACCTCCCGCGCAATCGACACGCTCCTGTGGCGCCGCATGGGCCGCCATGGCCGCATCGAGGTCAACAGCCTGCGCCGCGTGATCGATCTCGATCCGGGATCCGATTACACGCACGCCGGCTCCGTGGTGCTCTACCGCGGCGATTCCGAGCAGCTCGTGGTGGACGCCATGGTGACTTCCGCGATGCCGGATCTGTCCGGTTGCCCGATGCCCTTCGATCACTGCATCGATTCCGAGATCCACACCCAGGGTGGTCCGTGGATCAAGTCGGATCTGAAGAAAATCAAGGAAATTGAAGGCATCGAGGAGCTTCCGCTCGGCGAGGCCGTGATCACGCGTGGCTACCGTCTCCCGGCGAAGTACGTGATCCACGCCGTGTCGCCCAAGGCTTCCGGCGGCAACCACGAGGATCGCCTCAAGGAGCTTTACGATACGTACATTGCGTGCCTGAACCTCGCAGCCCAGGTTGCCGACGTGAAGTCGGTCGCGTTCCCTGCGATCGGCACTGGCATCGGCGGCTTCTCGCTCGAGGAGTCGGCTCAGATCGCGCTCAAGGCTGTTGACGACTGGTTCGACGAGCACAACGGCAAGGTCGAGCTCGTGGCCCTGATCGTCCGCGGCGATCACGATTCGGAGGCCTACCAGTACGCCCTGGATCGCTGGGTTGAGGACTGATCCTTAAGCATTCAGCTTTTCGAAAGTGGCCGGCTCGTTGCCGGCCATTTTCTTTATCTACTAGGCTGTACTCCGGCGCCGACGTCGGGGCTCCTGGCCACGCAACTCAGCCCGGTTTGTGCGCGAGCCGGGCACACCGGCGTCGGGAAAGAACTATCCGAAGGAGGCGAGCGTGGATCCGGAGACCCTGTTCAGGATCGTGGATGTGGCGGGTGTGATCGCAAACGGCTTGATCGGCGCGACCCTCGCGCGCTCGCTCGCATTCGACATGTTTGGCTTCCTCGCGCTGGGGATCGTCACCGCGCTCGGCGGCGGAATGACCCGCGACGCACTGCTCGGCATCGGTTTCCCGGTGGCGCTCACGGACCCGTGGTACCTGTGGGGCGCGATCGGCGCGGCCGTGTTCGCGTATCTCGTGCCGCTCGATGGGCGCTGGGCGCGCCGGCTGCTCGCGATGGCCGACGTCGGGGCGCTGGGCTGCTGGTCTGCTACCGGTGCCGCGAAGGGCATGATGGCGGGGCTGAACCCGGTGCCGTCGATCTTCCTGGGCACGATCACGGCCGTGATGGGCGGAATCTACCGCGACGTGATGATTGGCCGACGGCCCGCTGTTTTCGGTTCTAACCCGCTTTATGCCACGTTTTCTGTGATCGCGGCGGGGCTGATGGTGGTGTTCCAGAGCCACGGAATGTACGAGCTGGGCATGGGCCTCGCGATCGCCATTTGCGTTGTATTTGGGTTGCTCGCGCGGCGCTTCCATTGGATGCTACCGATTAAGGCGATGGACCTCAGTGCTCGATTGCGCTCAGAGAAGCTCAAAGCTTTGCGCGTGAAGTCGATGGAGCGGGCGCGCCGGATCAGGCGGCACCGTGGCACCGCGGCAAATCCGGATGCGGACCGCATCCTGCGCGACAAAGACTCGTAAGACGTGCGCTTCCGGGGGTGCCACTTCTGAGCTCCTGGGAGGGCCACTCCACGCCTTTCGGCGCGGAGCCTCCCCCTTTACGCTCTGAAGCGGCACCCCCTCCAGCCCATCAGCTCCGGCCGCAACCCGCCCACCCAGTGCACAAAACATGTGCACAACTCTGTCAATCGGGCCAGGCATGGTAATTATTTCCATGCCTGGCCCGATTGACAGAGTTGTGCACACGCCACAACCAGTGCACTTGACGGCTCGGCACGTTTGTGGGTTAATTAGTTATGTAACTAACCCATAAGGGAAGGAGGTGCGCATGCTGACCTTCGATTCGTCGTCGCCGATCTACGTGCAGATCGCAGACGACATCCGCCGCCGCATCGTTTCCGGTGAGCTCAAACCCGGCGATCAGCTCATGTCCACCACCCAATACGCCACCACGTACCGGATCAACCCGGCAACCGCGAACAAGGCATTCGCGGCCCTCACTGCCGAGGGCCTGGTGTACAAGCAGCGCGGGATCGGCATGTTTGTGACCGACGAAGCACCCACCATCTTGCGAGCGGCCGGCCGCGAAACCTACCGGGCCGAGCTCCTCGCACCGGCTGTCCGCGCCGGCCTCGCCTACGGCTTCACGCCAAAAGAAATCGTCACCCTCACCCAGAAAATCCTGGAGGAACAATGAACAGCAACTTTGACGGGCTCACCCCCAACTCCGGCAACGATTCCGCACTTTCCAGCCCGACGACGTCGGCGCCGGCCCCGAGCGCGAACCGATCGGCTGGCGTCGCACTCAGGGACGTCCACGTGCGCTACGGGAGGTTCGAGGCAATCCGCGGTATCAGCGCAAACCTGCGCCCGGGCGTGATCACGGGCCTGCTCGGCCGCAACGGCTCGGGTAAGTCAACGCTGGCGCGCGCAATCGCCGCGCAGCATCCGTTCACGGGCGAGATCACGCTCGGCGCTGAGCAGATCTGGGAGAACCCGCAAGTCATGCCGCAGGTCGCGCTGGTTTCGGACGCTACTCCGCTCTTCTCGAGCGCGAAAGTCTCCACCTCCCTGGATCTGTGGGAGGATGTGCGCCCTACGTTTAACCGCCAGCTCGCCGACGGCCTGCTCGAGGCGTGGGAAATCCCCACAGACAAGCGGCCGAATCAGCTTTCGCGCGGCCAGCAGTCGGCGGTATCGGCAGCTCTCGGCATCGCCTCGCGCGCGCCGCTGACGATCTTCGACGAGGTCCACCTCGGCATGGACGCCGTGCTCCGCCGCGATTTCTACGACGTGCTCCTGCAGGATTTCATCGCTCACCCGCGCGCGATTGTTATTTCCTCGCATAACGTCGAGGAGATTGAGCATCTCATCGAGGACGTGTGGATCATCGAGAACGGCCAGCTTGCGGCCTCCGGCACCGCCGACGACGTTCGCGCGTCTTTCGCTGGCGTTGCGGTGTCTCGCGAAGCCGGGGTTCCTGATCTCACCTCGATCCTTGCCCACATCACCCAGCGAATCTCGGGAACGAATGTACTCAAGCGTATCGACGCAAACGGCGCCACCGGCGTCGATGGAACTCCAACTAACACCGGCGAGGAGGCGTGACATGCTCGCCACTCTTGCCAAACGCGACCTGCGCCCGCTGCGCTGGGTCGCGCCCGCAGTGATCGCTCTCTTTGTGCTCGGGCTCGGGCTGTATCGCCTGCTCAACGGGTCGTTCGGGCAGTCCGTGTCCATCGTGGTCGGCTCCGAAACGTTCGGCACCTTGAACGCTTATCCAAATGAAATGCCGGATCCGAGCCTCTTCCCGCCCGGGGCAGACCTCTCCGACCCAACGCTTGCGATCCCCCTGGTCAACATTGGAGGGCCGTGGAACCTCGCCGCGGGGATGGGCTACATCCTCTTCATTGTCTCGCTGGCCTTCGCTGCGATGGTGGCCGACCGCGTCAATCCGCGCCTCGGCGCCGGTGTGCCGCGCCGCGAGATCGCGAAGGCAGCCGCCACCGTCGCCGTCGCGCTTGCCGCGATCAACACGGTGCTCACGTTTGCGTTCCTGCAGGCAGGAAACGCGCTCGATCCTCGCGCCGTCCTCGGTGCTACGCCGTGGATGTACATCTACGTGCCACTCGTGAACTTGGCGTTCTTCGCCGTCACCTTCGCGCTGGGAGTGTTCTACGAACGCTACGGGCTCGGCAAGCTGCTGTGGACTCTCTTCGGCCTATGGTCCGTCTCCGTCGCTAGGTACTCATTCGGATTCAGTGTTGTCGAGTACGAGTGGGGTAGGAAGCTCTTCGACGTCGGCGCGCGGCTGTGGCGCGTAGCCTTCTCCGCCGACCCCGCCATCGCCATGAACCAAACCGCCGCGTTCTGGGTGCTCGTGCCGGCCGCGATCGCCTGGTTCATCATTCGCCGGATGCCCACAGGAAGGAAGTAACGTCATGAAACTCATCCGACTCCACACGAAAAAGTGGCTACTTTGGATCGTTGCCCTCATAGTCGGTTTCGTGCTCGCGGTCCTCCTCATGTGGTCACTCGATGATTACTCGCCGGACTCCATCCCGTGGATCACACAAGAAAGCCCGGCGCCCTCACTGCTCTTTTTCGGATCGACACGCCTGATTATTATCGGCGGATATATGGGGGCGATCTGGGCCGGCCAGTATACGTACATGACCCGCGCGCACTTCGCCGCCGGCGCCACACGTAAGGAGAGCTTCCGTTGCGTGGTCACCATTGCCGCCCTGACGCTTGCTATTGTGACCGCCGCCGTCGGGGCACTGTGGGCCGCAGCAGCGCACTTTGATCATCTGCGGCTTGACGGCGTGAGCCCTTCAACGCTCGCGTTCAACGTCGCCTTGGTCGCGTTCTTGTGGCTGGTTGGTATCACCCTCGGCTACGCGTTCCTGCGCTGGGGGTGGCTGCGGACGACGGCGGGGCTCGTGGTCGCTACGCTCGCAACTACCCTGGCGATCGCCGTCATGATCCTCGTTCGATACCTCGCCACCGGCGAGGCGATGTGGGATATCAGTGCAACCTTCACAGCCGCTGGGCTGACCGGACCAGGTCCGTGGACGCTCGTGCTCCTCGCAGGATCGGCTAGTGCTGTCGCTGCCTCGTGGGCGATTGTCCGGCGCATGCCGGTCCGCTGGCCGTAACCCGGCGTCGGGAAACCGCGCATGCAAAAAGTGCCGGGGTTGCTTCGCCGCAACCCCGGCACTTTTCGCGCTCGCGCGAGCGCTAACGCTGCATTCAGGCGTTCTTCTTCTTGGACGGGACGAAGCCCCACGCAGCAAGGAGAATACCCACGATGATCAGGCCGATGCCCGCGATGTTGGCGATCTTTCCAACGAGACCCCAGCCATAAGCATTGAGTAGCATGCCGCGGATGGTGTTGCCGTTGAGGAAGGTGTCGATGCGCAGCGACTGAAGCTGCGACGCCTTCTGAGCCTCCGGGTACTTCGAGAGCGGATTCATCATCTCAGCCTTGGTCTTGGCGGCGAGAACCTTCTCGTCATCGTTCGGGTTGGCAGCCTTGATCGCAGCCGTGAGCTCTTCCTTTGCCTTGTCGGCAGCCTGGCCGATGGCGGAGTAGTTGGCCTTGTCGCCTTCGAGGCCGGCGCGCTTAGCGGCGCCACGCATGTGAGCGCCAACGAAGTTGTCGGCCCAGACCTTGGCCTGGTCACCGGTCACGAGGGTCTCGCCAGCGTACTGCATCATTGCTTCGCCGTCTTCCTTGGAGATGGCACCCTTCTCAACCTGGGCATTGATCGCCTCAGCCGGCGGGAACATGATGTGCTGGTCCTCGAGCTGCGACTTGATGAACGAGTTGGCGAACATTCCGCCGATGAGTGCGCCGATGCCGACGAGCAGCAGCACGATGCCGACGATCTTCGACAGGGTCTTGTAAACCTGAGTAGCCACGAAACGTAGCCCCTTTCTTGAATGTTTGTGCGGATCCGCGTTGGCGGTTCCGTTGCGCTCCGACGACGCCGGTGCGCGCTTTCACGTAGACGGTACACCGAGCGTCCGGGGGAAGGAAACAGTTGGCGACTAGTTTCGAAGCATGTGTCGTCACAAAAATCGCTTCCAGGACCTTTGGCTAGGACCTGCGTCCTACTACAGGATGACACGCGCCACATTGCACCGTTTTAAATGTACAGCCCCGCGCATATATTCCACGACTTTATACCCATTCACACCACACACCACCCCGATCACGTCACAAGTGTCAGAAAAAATTGGAACAAAAAGATCCCCAGCCAAACGACTGGGGATCTTATCTGGTGCTCGAGGGGGGACTTGAACCCCCACAGTGTTGCCACCACACGGACCTGAACCGTGCGCGTCTACCAATTCCGCCACTCGAGCATGAGCAACAAACACACATATTACCCACGCACCGGCCACCGGCGCAAACCACACACTTCGCCGGTACCGGTGAGCTGTCACACACGAACACGCCTCCGGCGCTGACCTTCTCCCAGCACCCGACCCGCGGCCGAGAGCGAAAAACCGCGCTTTCCGCCCGTGAGGTGAGTGACCCCGGGCCTGGAAACAAGTACTGTTGTAGTGGACAATTTTTGTTTTCAGGACATAGAGGAGCGGTTCATGGGCGCATTTGAAAGGCTCGAGCGCAAAGTTGAAAGCGCTGTCGACAACGTTTTTTCGCGCGCGTTCCACACTGAGCTCAAGCCGGTGGAACTGGTCAGCGGCATTAAGAAGTGCATGGATGATCGCGCCGCCGCAATGAGCCGCGATCGTGTGATCGCCCCGAACGATTTCATCGTGACCCTCTCCTCGGAGGATTCGGAAAAACTCGCGGATTGGGGCGAAGATTCACTGCGAGCCGAGCTCGCGAGCGCCGCCGTCGCCTACGCGCGCGACCAGCGCTACACGTTCCTCGGCCCGGTTCGCGTAAAGTTCGCGTCCTCTGCGGAGTTGGTTAAAGGCAAGATTTCCGTACACGGCTCGTCACGTCGTGGCGCGGCCGCCCCCGCGACGACGACGGACGCCTCCCCTGAAAACCCAGTGATCGACGTCGCCGGCGAGCGTTACGTCCTCACGGGCCAGGTCACGGTACTCGGGCGCGGCTCGAGCGCAGATATCGTCGTGAACGATTCGGGGGTCTCTCGCCGTCACCTCGAGCTCAAAATCACCCCGGGCGGCGTAATCGCCACAGATTTGAACACGACGAACGGCTCGTTCGTCGAAGGCCACCGAATCACGGCCGCAACACTGGTGGACGGCAACACGATCACGATCGGCCGCACGAAAATCATGTTCTGGACCTCCCCGGAGGCCCTATGAGCGCGATCCTGTTTACTGTTTTACGCTTCGGCTTCCTCGCACTGCTGTGGCTGTTCGTTTTGCTCGTGCTACAAACGATCCGAGGCGATGTTTTCGGCACGCGCGTCGCCGATCGCGGCCAGCGCGGCTCGGCCTCCGAGCGGAAGGCGGCGGCGTTGGCGCGGCGCGCACAGCGCCGAGAAACGCCAACGACGCCGGCCGGCCACACCCCCGCGCGGCCACGGCTCGTTGTTGTGGCTGGCCCGCTCACGGGCACCACGCTTCCGCTCGGCACGGCGTCGATCACGGTTGGCCGTTCGCCCGATTCGGCCCTCGTTCTCGACGACGGTTTCGCATCTTCTCGCCACGCCCGCTTCTACAACGAGGGCGGCCAGTGGTGGATTGAGGATCTGAACTCAACGAACGGCACGTGGCTCGGTTCGGAGCGTATCTACGCGCCAGTTCCGTTGCACCCGGGTTCGCGAGTGACGATCGGGAAGACCACGATGGAGCTGGCTCAATGAGCGTTCAGTTCAAATACGTTGCGTTTTCCGACGTCGGGCTGGTTCGTAAATCGAACCAGGACGCCGGTTACGCTTCGACGAACCTTCTGGTGTTGGCCGACGGTATGGGCGGCGCTGCGGGCGGCGATATCGCTTCATCGGTGACGATCGCACACCTGGCTACTATCGACGATACACATCAGGCTGACGATCTCCTCCCGTTACTACGCCGCACCCTTGCGGAGGCCCACGAGGAACTGATCGAGCGGGCGCGGGAAAAGAAAGAACTCGCCGGCCTGGGAACCACCTGCATTGCGGTTCTTCGAACCTCGAATAAGCTCGCGATGGTCCATATCGGCGATTCGCGTGCCTACCTTCTTCGCGACGGCAAACTCACACAAGTCACCCGCGATCACACGCTGGTGCAATACCTGGTCGATCACGGTGAACTCACGCCTGAAGAGGCCGCCCATCACCCCAAACGCAACGTCATCATGCGTAATATTGGCGATTCTCCGGAGCCTCTTGAGCTCGACGAATCGATCCGCGAAGCTGTGGTCGGCGATCGCTGGTTGCTCTGTTCCGATGGCCTGTTCGGCGTCGTCTCCAATGAAACAATCGCTGAAGTGCTCAGTGCCCCAGAAATCGCCGACGCCGGTGCGAAGCTCATCGACCTGGCGCTGGCTGCCGGGGCACCGGATAACGTCACAGTCGTGATCGCGGAGGTGCTGCCGTCGTCGGGGCAGTCCTACGATCGCGGCCCCGTCGTCGTTGGCTCCGCGGCCGCAAAACGCAAGCCGTCGCGGCTCGGGCGTGGCGCCGCTGGCAGAGCCGCAGCACTCACGAAGCGCGAAGAACTCGCCGACGACGTCGAAGAACAAGCTCCCCCGCGCCGGCGGTGGGTGGCTCGCTTGTCCGCGTCTTTGGGAATTATCGCACTCGTCATCACGGGTGCTCTGGCAGGCTACAAATGGACGCAATCGCAGTACTTCGTTGCCGAACACAACGGAAAAGTGGCGATTTACCAGGGAATTCCGCAACATCTGGGACCGATTGATTTTTCCTCACTCAAGATGGACACCGAACTGTCGATGAGCGACCTGTCTGAAGTTGCCCGCCAGCGTCTCCTCGAGAGCCCCATCACTCGCTCTTCTCTCCCAGATGCTCTGCAAGCCGTGAAGGACCTTGAGAAACAAAAAGTCGCCCCTTCCCCGGCACCCAGCTCGACGCCGTCGCCAGCTGGCACACCGGCGTCGCCAAGCTCTTCACCGTCGGCTTCCCTCACACCCACAACGAACGGAGGCGGAGAATGAGCGTCGTCACCGCGAAAACCACCCGCAAAGGCCGCGGAACTGAACTTTTCCTCCTCATCCTCGCGCTGTTCGCAGTGCTGATGGCGTGGGTTCTCGTTCACGTGGGAGTGAACGGCGGAGCAGGAGCCTCCCATATCCTGCCCAACAACTTCGCACTCGTGAGCGGCGCGGCAGCCGTCGTAGTTCTCGTTCTCCATTTCGGGGTACGTTTCCTCGCACCCTGGGCAGATCCGCTGATTCTGCCCATCGCAGTGCTCCTCAACGGACTCGGCCTCGTGATGATCCACCGAATCGATTTCGCGCTCGTTGCCCGCGGAGGGAAAGCCGAGCTCACAGGGCAGATGCTCCTCACTGCCGTCGGCGCCGTACTCATGCTCGCAACACTCGCGCTCCTTCGCGACCATCGCAAACTACGCCGATACACGTATCTTTCCCTGATCGCCGGTATGATTCTCCTGCTGTTGCCGATGGTGCCCGGGATCGGCGTGACCATCAACGGCGCAAATCTCTGGATCCGCGTCGCCGGTTTCTCCTTCCAGCCTGCCGAGCTCGCAAAAATCTTCCTCGCCGTATTCTTCGCCGGCTACCTCGTGGCACAACGCGATAATCTTTCGCTGGCCGGGAAGAAGTTCCTCGGCCTACAGCTCCCCCGCCTTCGCCACATCCTTCCGCTCATGATCGGATGGCTCGCCTGCATGGGATTCCTTGCGATGGAAAAAGACTTCGGCATGGCGCTGTTGTTCTTCGGCCTGTTCGTGGCAATGCTGTACGTGGCCACCGAACGCGTGAGCTGGCTGGCGATCGGCGGTCTGCTCACCGCGGGGGGAATCTGGGTGATTGTGCAGCTCGCCTCGCACGTGCGAGCCCGCTTCAACGTGTGGCTCCACGCAATGGATCCGGCTCTCTACGATGCCCAAGGCGGCTCATTCCAGATCGTTAACGGCTGGTTCGGCATGGCAAGCGGCGGTCTGTTTGGCACTGGCTGGGGGCGCGGCTACCCCACGCTCGTGTACGCCTCGAACTCCGATTTCATTATCTCCTCGTTCGGTGAGGAACTCGGTCTCACGGGTCTGCTCGTGATCTTGTGCCTGTACCTGTTGTTCGTTGCGCGCGCTTTTAATGCGGGCCTCCACCTCAACGACGGTTTCGGCAAGCTCCTGGCCACCGGCCTCGGCTTCGTGATCGCTCTGCAGGTGTTCGTGGTGGTCGGCGGCGTCACCCGCGTGATCCCGCTGACCGGCCTCGCCCTGCCGTTCCTCGCGCTCGGCGGCTCCTCGCTCCTCACAAACTGGATGATCGCCGGCCTCCTGTTGCGCATGTCCGACGCCGCACGCCGGCCGTTCACCCCGTCGTCGACCCCGCTCTCATCGATTTCTACCGGCCAGCTTCCGTCCGAGCTTCGCGAAGACGACACCGCCGATTCCGCGGCCCGCGCAACCGAGCCAGGCACTAGCGACGACGACGATCAAAATACTCAACTCACGGAGGTGGTTCGCCTGTGAACCCGCCGCTTCGCAAACTCACAGCGGTCGTGCTGCTCATGTTCCTGACCCTCATGGCAGCAGCGAGCTACATCCAATTCTTCCGGGCCCCTGAGCTGAATGCCGACTCCCGTAACGTGCGCACGCTCTACCGCGAATACGGCACCGATCGTGGCCCAATCGTCGTGGCCGGAAAGCCCATCGCCGGCTCCGAAAGTGTGGACGATCCGTATAAGTTCCTGCGCACCTACGCCGACGGCCCGCTATACGCGCCAATCACCGGCTATTTCTCGGTAGTGTTCAATGCGATGACCGCCCTCGAACGCCAACAAAACTCGGTACTCGGCGGTTCTGACGATTCACTCCTGTCACAGCGCATTTCGGATCTCATCACCGGCAAGCAACCCTCCGGAGGAGGAGTCGAACTCACAATCAACCCGGCCGCACAGAAGGCGGCCTGGGACACGCTCGGCAACCGCCGCGGCGCCGTCGTCGCGATTGAGCCGGAAACGGGCCGTATCCTCGCACTCGTCTCGCGCCCGAGCTTCGACCCGAACCTCCTCGCATCCCACAAGAAGGCCACTGCGCAGGACGCGTGGAAGGAACTGAACGCAGACGAACGCAAACCGCTCCTCAACCGAGCGATCGGCGGGGATCTCTACGCGCCCGGCTCCAGCTTCAAGATCATCACGGCAGCCGCGATGCTTGAGAACGGCGCGACGCCGGACGGTAAAGTTGCAGCGCCAGATCACTACACGCCGAACGGCACGTCGGTGGCGATCTCGAATCCAGGTGAGGAACGCTGTGGCGACGGCTCCGGGCAAGTTCCGTTGCGTCAAGCGTTCTTGCAGTCGTGTAATACGACGTTTGCCAAGGCCGGCCACGATCTCGGCTACGAAAAAATGAACACGATCGCCGACGCTCTCGGCTTCGGAAAAAGCCTGTCCATACCGTTGCAGGTGCGCCCGAGCCGCTTCCCGCAGCCGCAGGATCTCGCCGCTCTCGCACAGGATTCAATCGGCCAGCGCGATATCCAGGTTTCCCCACTCCAGATGGCGATGGTGGCGGCGGCTGTGGCCAATAAGGGCGTGCTGATGAAGCCGTACCTCGTGGAATCCACGATGACATCCGACCTGGCAACAATCTCGACCACCTCGCCAAGTGAGTATTCGCGGCCGTTCTCCGCGCAAACCGCGAGCGCGCTACGCGAGATGATGATCGACGTCGTCAATAAGGGAACTGGCGGCCGAGCTGCACTGAAATCGGTGCAGGTGGCAGGAAAAACCGGAACCGCCGAAATCAAGGCGGGCGTCGAGCCACACTCGTGGTTCGTTGGGTTTGACGCAACCGATCACCCGAAGGTTGCGGTTGCTGCCTTCGTCGAGAACGGCGGCGACGGCGGATACAATGCCGGCCCGATCGCCGCGGCTGTGATCGGGGCGGTGACGAAATGATTTGTAACCGAACTGCAACGTGCAAAGTTAGGTGCGCACGCGCGTTTCCTAATAAGGTCAGTAGCAGACTGTGCAAAGTGGGAGAGAAAGAGTTATGACGGATATTCCTCAGATACTCGGCGGACGCTACGAGGTCGGTGAGTTGATCGGCCGTGGCGGCATGGCCGAAGTGCATCTCGGGCGGGATCGCCGGCTTTCGCGCACGGTTGCCATCAAGGTGCTCCGTTCGGACTTAGCCACGGATCCCACGTTCCTCGCGCGTTTCCGGCGCGAGGCTCAAAGTGCTGCTGCCTTGAATCATCCGGCGATCGTGGCCGTGTACGACACCGGCGAGGAAGAGACCCTTTCCCCGAACGGCAACACGTATTCACTGCCGTACATCGTGATGGAGTATGTGCGTGGGCGCACGGTCTCCAAGCTTGTGGGTGGCGGGGATGCCCTGCCGATCAATGAGGCCGTGCAGATCGTGGTGGGCGTGCTTTCCGCGCTCGAGTATTCTCACCGCGAGGGTATCATTCACCGCGATATCAAGCCGGGCAACATTATGCTCACGCCGGAGGGCAAGGTGAAGGTGATGGACTTCGGGATCGCCCGGGCGGTTGCGGATTCCTCGGCCACAATGACCTCCACGAATTCGGTGGTGGGCACGGCCCAGTATCTTTCCCCGGAGCAGGCGCGCGGCGAGGTTGTCGATGCCCGCTCGGATCTGTATTCCACAGGCTGTGTGCTCTACGAGCTCCTCACGGGCAAGCCGCCGTTCCAGGGCGATTCCGCGGTTGCGGTGGCCTATCAGCACGTGTCGGAGCCGCCGAAGCCAGCGAGCTCGATCGCTCCGGATATTCCGGATGTGCTTGATCGCGTGGTGATGAAGTCTTTGGCGAAGAAGCGCGAGGATCGTTACCAGAGCGCGGCCGAGATGCGTTCCGAGCTTCTGGCCGCGATCCGCGGCCAGGGGGTTGGCGCTCCGGCCGTGACTACCTGGGCTCAGCGTACGCCTCCGGTTCCTGCCCCGACGTCGGCGCCGACTCAAACCATGGCGGCGGCGGAGCTGACGAATACGACGACGTCCGCGACCCCGGTCGCTGCTGCACCGGCAAACAATTCAAAGCGATCCGTTGCATATATCGTGCTCGGCGTCGTTCTGCTTGCTTTGGCGATCGGGGGAATCGTGTGGGCCGTGTCGAGATCGGGTTCTGATCCCGCGCCGACGCCGACGGCCTCGGTCGCCCAGCAGGTAGCGGTCCCGGATCTGTCGAATATGGACCAAACCGAGGCACGGCGTGCGCTTGAGGCTGTGGGTCTGAAGATGACGATCGGCAAGGCTGTCGAGGATCAGAAAGTGGAGGCTGGAAAGTTTGTCTCGTCGTCGCCGGCGATCGGCGAGAACGTGGCAAAGGGCTCCACAGTCGAGGTGATTTTCTCGCTCGGCGTCGGCGATGTGAAGGTGCCGGACGTTACGAGCGGCACAATGCCTCAGGACGAAGCCCGTGCAACCCTCGAGGCAGCAGGACTGAAGGTGAACCGCGTCGATGCTCGCAACACGCCAGGCGTTGCGCGTGATCTTGTTGTGGAAACCGATCCGGCGGCGGGTTCGTCGGTCAAGCGCGGCAGCGAAGTGAATCTCGTGGTGGCCTCGGGGCAGGTGGATCTGTCGGATGTGCGTAACCTGCCAAAGGATAAGGCGATGGCGGTGCTCCGTGATGAGCTGAAGATCCGCCAGATCACGGTGGTTGAGGAGACGAATCCGACGGTGGAACCGGGTACCGTGATTGGGATGACGCCTGGCCCTGGCCAGCAACCGTACGATGTTTCGGTGGAGCTGATCGTGGCCGTGGCGCCTGAGCAGCAGTCCACGCCGGAACCAGATCCGCAGGCGAGCACGCCGGATGCGCCGGCGCCGCAGCCTTCACCGAGCTCAACGAAGTAATCCCGCGGGGATACATGGGGGAGGGGCCGGCAGGAAAAAATTCCTGCCGGCCCCTCCCCCATTATTCGCAGGGTGCTTTCACCACTCGTAGCGGCGAGCTTGCGAGACATTTTGCGGCGAGCCTGCGAGACATTTTGCGGCGAGCCTGCGAGACATTTTGCGGCGAGCCTGCGAGACATTCACCGCTGATTGAATGTCAGCCCACCGTGTTGTCGATGATCAGGTAGTTCTCTTGTAGCCAGGGGAACACGAATTCGAACAGCAGATAGACGACCGCTGCGAAGAGGATAAGCATTTCGATTGCTTTTAGCCACTTCGGGCCGGGCAGTGCACGCCAGAGTGCTCCGTACATTAGGACTCCTTGCTTTGCGGCGCGCCTTGCGCGTCGATGGTTCGGGTGGAGAGGTTCGACGGCGAGAGCGGCTTGGGGCCCTTGTAGTCCTTCGGCACTTCTTGCGGGTCGACGATTTCGATAGGACGGCCGTCTGCGCGATCGACCCAGTGGTCGAGTTCGGCGTGAATGATCCAGCGCTCATTGGAGACGAACGGCGGATGACACGTGGTGATAGTCAGCAGGCGACGCGTGGGGTTCAGCGCGCCTTCCGAGTTCGGGTTGTGGTCGGCTATCGCCTTGTAGGGATCGGGTGCCACCACTTCCACCTTCGACGGATCCACGATCAGATCCGCAGTGGTCACGCGGTAAACGAGGTACTTATCCTTCGTTTCTACCACGATCGGATCGCCGTCTTTCAGTTCGGCGACGTTGCGCATGGGCGCACCGAACGTTTGGCGGTGCGCGGCAGTGGAGAAGTTTCCGACTTGGCCGGGCATGGCAGTGTTCGCATACTTTCCGAAGTTACCCTTATCCAGGATCGACTCCATGTCCACGCCTTCGCGGATCGTGTATTCGAAGCCGTAACCAAAGGCGGGGATGCGCATGATTCCGAGGATCTCGCCTTTCTTTGGTTTGGCGTCCTTGATGTGCGGATCCGTGTATTGCGGTTTACCAATCTTCAACGCCGGCGGTTCTCCCCATTCCTTCACGGTTTTCTCTACCGTTTCGGCTTGGAGCTTGTTTGCGGCGATGTCGGTGTACCACACCTGCCACACGATGAACAGGCCGATGAGGACGCCCGCCGTGATGAGTAGTTCACCGATGACGCCGAGCACCACGGAGAACACGGAATGCTTTCGTTGTGCCACGAATTTCCTCCATTTGTTTTACGTTATGTGTTGATATTAGTCGCGCCTTGCGCGCATTTTCCAGAGACCCAGCTCTCGCCCTCCGCTAGGAGCGTACGGCGCGAGTCGCAGACGACGCCGGTGGGTTCCGCCGACGGTCGCCTCCCGTCGGCGACGTCGGAGGTGAGGTTCGCGCTCAACACACACGTTCGCTGGCGAAACTCGTGCCAAATCGCCGGTCTTTTCGCATTTAGGCGGGCGTCCCGGTAGTCTAGATGGCAGTAACGGCGCCCCGCGCCACACATCCACGTTTGTCTGAAAGGTACGGTCCATGCCGGAGTCGAAGAAGCGCAAGGAAACGATCGAGCACGAGAAGGCCGCTGCGCGCCGCTCGAACAAGGAACCGAAGATGAAGGACGTCTCCCCGCGCTGGTGGGTTCCCACAATGCTGGTGTTCGCGTTTGTCGGCCTGATTTTTGTTGTGACGGCTTACGTGACCCAAGGCCAGTACCCGATCCCGGGCCTGTCGAACGGCAACATTAACTTGTTCATCGGCATCGGCGCGATGATGGTGGGCTTCTTGATGACGATGGGCTGGAAGTAAGCGCCTCCGCGAGCGATTTCCCGCGTCGTGAGGAGCTGGGTTGCTTTCCCTGCAAGGTCACAGGCACCTGGCTGCAGCCCCGTAATCGTGAGAGTAACCGCTCGCCCATTTCAATCTCAGTGAGGACGGCTTCGGCTGTCCTCACTTTTTATGTCCGTTAACTGGCTGTGCCTCATTCCCGGCATTCAGCAGGCCGGTATCTGTGAGGGCGGAGATTTCCACCTTCCTGCGAATTACACGCATGTCATTTTCCACAAGTTACCCACAGACTGTGGATAATGGGCTTTTCCATGGGCGAAGAACTGCGAGTTTTCCCTGATCACACCGAGAGTTACATCGATGTAATTACGCACCTGTGTTTTATCCACAACTTATCCACAGGATGTGGATAAAAAAATTTCCCCAGCCCGAAGGCCAGGGAAATATCTCCACACAACTCACGCCCGACGTCGTCAGAAAACTGCCGCCAATCCTACGAGCGCCGCGAACACGCCCACGCCGATCGCAACATGCCACACGCGGGTCGCAGAAGCACTCCGACGTCGGGCAACGAGCCACAACCACGCAAGCAGCGCGCCGATCACAAGCCCGCCCACATGCGACTCCCACGAAATCCCAGGGATCACGAAACCGAGCACCAGGTTAATCGCAATCAAACCAAGAATTCCGCTATCCTTCGCGCCGAAACCGCGAGCCAGCACCGCGTACGCGCCGAACAGTCCGAACACGGCGCCCGAAGCGCCTACGGTGATGACGTCGGGGTTGCCGTACGTGCCAACCCACACGGCCACAGCCACGTTACCCGCGAGCGCCGAGAGCAGATAGAGCACGCCAAAACGCACCTTGCCGAGTAGCGGCTCGAGCATCCGCCCCATCAACACCAGCGCGTACATGTTGAACAGCAGGTGCACGAAACCCGCGTGCAGGAATGCGCTCGTCACGTAACGGTACGGCTGAAGGTGTGCAAGCGGCGGATAGAACAGGAGCTCGTAGCCAATAGACGGCACCAGGAAATCCACGCCGGCCAGCACTACGCAGGCGGCAGCCAGCGCGCCCGTGACCGGCGGAACGTCGAGATGAAAGTGCCGCTCCCCGGAGCGGGGAGCGGCATCGAACGAATCAGACACGATTACTCGGAAACCTCAACGGAGGTAATCACAACATCCTCCAGCGGGCGATCGCGGCCATCCACCGGGGTGGTGGCGATCGCGTTCACAACGGCCTTCGACTCCTCATCCACAACTGTGCCGAAGATCGTGTGCTTGCCGTGAAGCCAGGTGGTGGGCGCAACCGTGATGAAGAACTGCGAGCCGTTGGTGCCGTGGCCCATGCGGGTGCCGGCGTTCGCCATCGCAAGAACGTATGGCTCGTTGAACGTGAGCTCGGGAGCGATCTCGTCGTCGAACGTGTAGCCCGGGCCGCCGGTGCCGGTACCGAGCGGATCGCCGCCCTGGATCATGAAGCCGTCGATCACGCGGTGGAACACCACGCCGTCGTACAGCGGACGCGAGGTGCGCTCGCCGGTGGCAGGATCGGTCCACTCGCGCTTGCCGGTGGCCAGTTCAGTAAAGTTCGCAACCGTTTCCGGCGCCTGGGCCGGGAACAGCTCGAGGCGAATATCGCCCTTCGTCGTATGCATAATTGCTTCCATGGCCGCTATTTTCGCACATCGCGGGCGGTATTTTCCACGACGCCGGCGCGCGGCGCTTGCTGTTGGCGAAATTTGGGGCGGTTGCGGGCGTAGTTTGATGCGGAATGCGCTCCAAGATGGAAAGATGGTGTGAAGCAGGATCATATCCAGATCCACAACGGAGGGAAAATCATGGGTCTTTTCAAGAAGTCCGCGAAGGACAAGGCAAAGGATACGGCCGCTGCCGCAGCGAACAGCGCCGCCGACAACCTGAACGATCTCGCCACGAAGGCGCGTGCATGGGCCGAGGCCGCCAGCGAAAAGATCGTCCCGGTGGCCGCGGAGGCGGCGGTGAAGGTGTCGGAGGTAGCAAAGGACGCCGTCCACACCGCCAAGCCGTACGTTGAGGATGCCACCGCCCGCGTCCAGGAAGCGGCGAAGACCGCCGCGAAGAACGCTAAGCCGTACGTTGATGATGCGGCTGCGAAGGTGCAGGCGGCCGCAAAGGAAGCGGCCAAGAATGCCAAGCCTTACGTCGATGATGCCACGGCCAAGGTTCAGGCAGCCGCCAAGGATGCCCGCGCCGCCGCGCAGCCGTACGTGGAGGACGCGCAGGCCCGCGCCGCCGTCGCGGCAACGAAGGTTCGCGAGGATTACTACCCGCGTGCCCAGCGTGCGGCAGAGGCCGCCCTCGAGGAGGCACGCAACGGCAAGGGCGATCTTGCTTCGCGCGCGAAGGATGTTGTGGCCGTTTCCAAGAAGGAACTGGCCAAGCCAGCGAAGAAGAAGCGCGGAGTTCTCAAGAAGCTCGGTTTCGTTGCTCTGCTCGGCGCAGCCGCCGGCGCAGTGTACGTGCTGGTTCAACGTTCGAAGCCAGTGAACGATCCGTGGGCGGAGTCGTACTGGGAGGATCTCACCAAGGAAGATCACGACGGCGCTGAGGCGCTGAAGGATCATCTTGAGGAAGAGACTGAGACCGCGAAGGAAACGGCGCAGGCTGCCGCCGACGCCGTGAAGGACGGCGTTGAGACCGCCGGTGATCGCGTTGCCCGCGTGGCCGAGAAGGCCCAGGAGCGCGCCGATGATCTGAAGGAAAACGGCCAGGCCTGATACTGGAAGTCACATGAATGTGCCCCAGGAGGAACTCCCTCCTGGGGCACATTCATGTATTCGCGATGCTCGATCAGCGCTTGCGCGTGGCTGCGCGCACAGCACCTGCGCCGACCGCGGCGAGTGCAAGTGCGCCGAGCGCCAGGCCGATAACATTGGCGCCAGTGTAGGCCAGCGGGCCGTTGCCCTTGGGAGTCGCCTGAGCACCGGCGTCGGCGTTGCCAACGTGGCCCGACTTGCCGTTCTTTCCGGACTTGCCGGCCGAACCGGCGTCGCCCTGACCGCCTGTGGCAGGTGCGCCGCAATCGACGCTCACTGACAGGCCCGCCTCGGGCGCGACGACGGTGGCAAAGTCAGTGGCCACCGTGAGCGGCACCTTCACCTCGCCACCCTTGGCCGTGCACTTGGCCGAAACCGGAACCTCGAGGGTCGCTTGGCCGGCGCCGTCGGTAGAGATCACAGCCTTCTCGGAGTTGGCATCCGCATCCACGAGCGAATTGTTCACCTTCGCCGAAACCGGTGCGCCACCAAGGGAAACCTTGACGCCCTTCGTGATCGCAGGACCCTCGGAGAAGGACAGGCCACGCAGTGCAACTTTCACCTTCTCGCCGTTCTTCACTGCGGTGCGATCCAGGCTCACGCCGATCGCCGCTTTCGCCATGCGCTCGACGATCGGTTTCTTCGCCGCCTCGAGCCCCTTGAGGTAGGTGTTGAACTCGTCGCGATCGAGGTTCGCGGTGGTCACGAAGTCACCACCGGCCGTGAGCGCGTCGAAGGTGTCGCCGCCGGCGAGGAGGAAGGTCACCGAGCCGACGGTGTATTTCTTCTTCAGGTCGATCGGCTTACCATTCACCGTCACCGAGGTGATGCGCTTGCCGTACGGCTTGGTGACGTCGTACGTGTAGGAAACGTTCGAGGAAATACCGAGCTTGAGCATCGGACGTGAGTTTTGCGAGTTGAGGTTCGTCTTCCACTGCTGTTCGAGCGCCTTGACGAAATCAGCGCCCGTGATCGTCACGTATCCGATCGCGTTCGAGAAAGGCATCACGGCGAAGGTATCGGCGTAGGTGATCACGCCGTTCGTGGGGACGAGGTCGGCGCGCAGGCCGCCGGCGTTGATGATGCCAATATCGGCTTTTGCGCCGCTCTTCGTAATCACGCGATCGCGAAGCGAATCCGCCACGAGATCGCCAAGCGAGGATTCGATTCCGCGGTTCGAGCCCGGGTCGGTTGCACCCGACGCCGTCGTGAACACGCCACGGCGGAACTCGCCCTTCACGTTTTTCACGATCGGCTCGGCACCCTTTGCCTTCGAATCAGCAACGGCTTTGTCAACGATCGCCTTGATTTTCGGAGCCGACTGCGAAGCGGAAGTATCGCACTTGGCGACTTCCGACGCCGGGATCAGCTTCGCATCCGCCGAGACCACCTTCTTGGCGGCCGTATCGAACGAGATCGAAATCAGGCCCATGTTATCGGTGTAAGAACCGGAGGCAACGCCCGCGAGATGCGGATTCGCTGACTTGAGCTTTTCTGTGGAGTTCACGGCGTCGAACTCGTACGGGACGTGGGTGTCGCCGCCCATGATGCCGTCCACGTGCGCACCCATCTTCGGGAAGTTGTTCTTCACGTCGTCGTCGAGCATCGCCACAACGACGTCGGCCGTGCCGTCCTTCTTGAGCTTCTCAGCGAGCGTGTTGATCTTCTTCACGGGGTCGCCGAAAGTCATGCCCTTAGTTGTGCCGGGGCTGAGCTTGTAGGGAACATCTTCCGCAATCGCGCCGATGAACGCCACCTTCACTTGCGATTCCGGGGCTTCCCACACGGCGTATTCGCCGAGGTAAGGGACGGTTTTGCCCTCTGTGTTGGTCCAGTTACCCAGGCCGGTCACGTTCGAGCCGAGGTAGGGGAAGGCGGTCTGGTGGAACTTTTCGGGCTGGGAGCCGTCCACGCGCGCCTTGAACGCTTCCTGGCCGAGATCGAGCTCGTGGTTACCGATCGTCGAACCCACCGGCTTGAGCTCGTTCAGGCCAGCAATCGTGGGATTATCGAGGAGCGAGCCGGAGGTGAAGGGCGAGGCACCGATGTTGTCGCCCAGTAGGGTAAACGACGAATCAGGGTGCTTACCTCGAGCAGCGTCGAGGAAGCACCCCATCTTTTCCAAACCAGCTTCAGTCACGCGCGACTTGCCGGTTTTCTTGTCCTTCTTTTCCACGAGTTCGATGTGCCCGTGAACATCCGTCAGCGTGTAAAGATCGAGGGTGACAACGTTGCCACCCGCCGACGCCGGTGCGGGAGTTCCGTTCGCATCTGCAGCGAACGCGGTGAGTGGGGTGGTGATGAGGGCACAAGCGGCAACCGTTGCCGCTGTGCGAGCGAAGAGTTTCATAGGGGATCTCCAAAATCGCAGAGTGTAAAATCTGACGCTCCCAACCTACCAAATGAGGGTTGCCTAAGTTTCAGTGTCTCAGCATTCTGTTACGAGTGTCGCTCGGCATGAACGCTCACATTCCCATCAACACATCTGTTGTGTAGAGGATCTGCAGAAAACTCACCCAAACGCTTGAATGAAGACTTCATGATAAGTCGCGAGTTTACAGAGTACGTGGATATTGACGTCACAGTTATTGACGTTAATAATGAAGTCATCTACTGTGACTCCCATATTGGAGTCATATTGCCTATCGAGTGAACTGAGGAAGGATGTGAGATGCAGTATCACGGCAGGGTTTCCGGGCCAGAGTCGCTCGGCCGGATGTTACAACAGGCACGTCTTGTCGCTGGATTAACGCAACGTGATTTGGCGAAACAACTGGGAACCACACAGAAATACATTTGGGAGTTAGAGGCTGGTAAACCGTCGATTATGATGAACCGGCTTTTTGCCGCAATGCAGGCCACCGGCATGGAATTGAGTGCGACCATTACTGTTCCCGACGACGGTGCCGAGCGGGATGAGGCTGACCGTGGGTGATCTCGTTGTCGAACTGTATGGTCACAGGATCGGTGCGCTCCGCGGCGACTGGCGTTCCTTTGACCTGATTCCAGACCCAGCTGGCGCATACCACTTTGGCCTCGACTCCACATTCCTTGGTGTCTGGCGCAGATCTGGTGATCGAGGGTGAGCGGTGGGGGATCCCTCATGCGGCTTCACTAGTCGAGGAGATGCTCGATTCTTTAACAATGGCGATCACGTTGCCGGAGGCATATCCAGGGCTAGTGGACGAAATTGGTGGCTTTATCGACCGACTTCGTCGGGAATAAGGACCGCGATACAGGAGGGGCGCACATCACGAATCCCAGTAGAGGAAAGCTCCGGTGAAACTCTGGGGATCTGACAGCCACACTCCAGCCACTCCCATATCGCCCCACTCGGCTCCGCCAACGCTGGAAGACCCGAGGAGCAAAACCGAGCTGCGCTGATCGACGTCGTACTCGCGGAAATCGCCCTGGACGAAGGCCGGGTATCCCCCAGGTAAAACGGGTATTCGGGAAACGTCGGTTCGGATTCTTCGTCAATTTCCCCGCGCTCCACGCGATCCCAAAAATCCGGTTGCGCCTCATCAAACTCAAGCGTGCCGAGGAACGGGCGCATCTGCACCACGTTGCCTTGCAGATAGAGCCGGGTTTGCGTGTCGACCGGTGCGTACACCTCGGCTTCCCCAGGAGCGGCAAGCGGGCTCGGCTCACCCGTATCAACGACGTCGGTGACGTGGCGAACCAGGACACAGCCAGTTCCGTCGTACGGATTCGGATTTTCGTCGGCCAGCTTCATCCCCATCAACGCGTCCGTTGCGTGAAAGACCTGCAGGAAACCCGACGTCGGAAGTACCGTGCCGAGCTCGCCGGAAGTGAGGATGCGAGGCTCGATCGCCTCAAGGTCGATCTGGATCAAAAGCGCAAGCGGCGCACCAGCGTCGTCCGTGGGAACGCTCTCACCCGGCCGCAGGTACAGCATACCGCCAGCGAAAGTGCTCGTGGGCGCGGAGGCAGGTACGAAGGCGTATGCGGTGCGAGTCATGACGGCTCCCTGTTCGGCAATCGCTTGGCGGCTGTCGCTCCCATCTTAATGCCGCATCGGCGCGTTTTCTGGCCGCATGCGCAGGGCCGTTCGCGCGGCTGGCTCCCGGCGCGATGTAATAGAGACATCAACAAGGAGGGACGCATGAAGCTCACAGTCACGATCGACCCGACGACGCCGGAGACCGAAGTTTCCGTCCGGGCACCCGAGCTCACGGCCGAGGTGCGAGCGATCCAGACGCTCGCCGGCAAAGGCCAGCTACGCCGGATCGTCGGCACGCGAGGCACCGACGCCGTCGTACTCGACTTAGCAGAAATCCTTGCCTTCTCAACGAAAGATCGCACCGTCGTCGCACACACGAGCCGCGGCGAATGGCGCGTGAAAACGCGCATCGGCGAACTCGCTGAGCAACTGCCCACCGCCGAGTTCGTCCAAATCTCCCAGTCCGAGATCGTCAGCCTGCGAGCCATCTCGCACCTCGACCTTTCCGCAACCGGCACCATCAGCGTGCAACTTCGCGACGGCAGCCGCTACTTCGTGGCCCGCCGCGCCCTGAAAAGCTTCCGTGCCGCCCTCGGCCTCTAGCCCGACGCTGGTGCGCACCTCGCGCCCTGAACGCAACTTGTCGCACCGGCGTCGCCGGCCCCTAACTACCCCACTTTTGCCCACAAGGAGACCACAATGAACGCCAGGAAATACATCGTTCTCACGCTGATCGGAATCGGCGTCGGAATCGGAATCGGAACCACAATGGAACTCATCACCTCAGCGATCAACGGCACCGAGTACAGCCCGGGTGTGCCCGCATTCCTCGCCCAGTTCGGTAGCGAAAACGCCGGCGTAGCAGTGGAACGCGTACTGTACGGGCTGTACGGAGCGGTATGTGCGCTCGCCGGGCTGCTCTACGAAAACGAGCGCCGCCCGATCGCGCTCACCTCAACCCTCCACTTCGGGATCATCGCCGCGTTCGGGCTCGCGATAGGTGCCTACCTTAAATGGTTCACCTTCGGCTGGGAGTTCGTCGGATTCGCCGTGTTCTTTATCGGGATCTACCTCGCGATCTGGCTCGTCGCCTACCTGCTCGATCGCGCCAAAGTGAAGGAAATGAACGCCAAACTCGCACAGAGGAAGTAAGCAAAAAGTGAGGCGTGATGGCGAAATCGCCACCACGCCTCACGCTGATTATTACAGCTCAGATTCGAGCTTCGCACGAATCTGACGCACAGCTAATTCAAGATCCGGGAAATCACTTGCCAAAGTTTCCCACACAACCTGATCGTCGATCTCATCATAGAAATGCACAATCTTGTTTCGCATCTGACGAATGATTGACCACGGCACCTCAGGATGTGCCTCCTTCACATCGGAATGCAAACGCTGGCTAGCCTCCACAACGCGGGTAATCGCGTAATACGCGGCGTATCGAGTCTTCTCCCCATCCATGTTGTCGATAAAAAAGGAATCACCGCCAGCATGGACAATGGCCCGAGCTACTTCCAAGCCATCAAGCATCTCGCTGAGGCGACGAAGCGCCACGTGTAAATCGAACGGAACACTCGAACGACGAAACCCATGTCGCGCGAAATAAGCCTCAGACTCGGTCGAACGCCCGGAACCTGGTGCGAAGCCAAAGCTAAACTTTCCGTCGTCGTCACTCATAGCGCGACTGCTTCCGCTTGAGCCTTTGCAAGTCGCGGCCCTTGGCGGCCAGTGTTAACAACAATGTCAACCGGTGCTGCAAGGATATTTTCGATTTTCCGACTGAGGTTCCCAATAGCAAACAACCCGACTGCACGATCGTGGCTGATCAAGAAATCGATATCCGATTCAGAGGTGTCCATACCGCGCGCAACCGAACCAAAAACCGCAACGTCAGTAAACCCTGAATCCTTGAAAACCCGACGCAACTCCTCTCGATGCAAATCAAGGAGCACACTCGGCTTCACCATCACATCGCTTTCCAAGCGATCGCGTTCATTCGGGGACAATGGACGACGCCGATTTTCGAACGCACTAATATGCGATTGAGGAACGTTCGTTCGACGCGAAAGCTCACGCTGAGTCAACCCAAGCGCCCGACGTCGACGTCGCAAAAACTCAGGCCCATCGATCTCCGAAAACGGAACCAAAGAAGCGTCCATATCTTCATGATACCGATCTGGTGGTATCAGCTCTAGTTCATGATTGAGCGCCCTTCATATCAATCAGACTTTCAGCAATCCCGTATCTCATGACAAACACCTCACCGCTTAGGCGGGGTTTCTGGCCGCATGCGCAGCGCCGTTCGCGCGGCACCGACGCCGTCGCGCTCGACTTAGCAGAAATCCTTGCCTTCTCAACGAAAGATCGCACCGTCATCGGCGGCCTCGACCTACCCAACTTTTGCCCACAAGGAGACCACAATGAACGCCAGGAAATACATCGTTCTCACGCTGATCGGAATCGGCGTCGGAATCGGAACCACAATGGAACTGATCGCCTCAGCGATCAACGGAACCCAGCACAGCCCTGGTGTACCAGCGTTCCTCGCACAGAGGAAGTAAGCAAAAAGTGAGGCGTGGTGGCGAAATCGCCACCACGCCTCACTGTGTGTGAAAGGAAGCCCGAAGCTGCTCTTAAGCGAGCATCGAACGGTCGCTCATCTGTAGATCCTTGAACTTTGCGAACTCGGCAAGCAGATCGTCAACCGTCGCGTTTTCTTTGTCGGCGCCCGAAAGCTCGAACAAAATGCGGCCCTCGTGCATCATGATCAGCCGGTTCCCGAGCGAGAGAGCCTGCTCCATATTGTGTGTCACCATCATCGTGGTGTGCTGATGCTTGGCCACGAGCTCCTTGGTGAGCCGCGTAATCAACTCGGCACGCGACGGATCCAAGGCCGCGGTGTGCTCGTCCAGAAGCAGGATCTTCGGCTGGTTAAACACCGCCATCACCAGGCTCAACGCCTGGCGTTGCCCACCGGAAAGCAACCCCACTCGCGCCGTCAGACGATCCTCCAGCCCTTGCTCGAGCACCTTGAGCTCCTGGCGGAACTGCGCCTTGCGAGCCTTCGTCACTCCCAACCCGAGGCCGTGGCCGTGGGTTCGGCCCCACGCGATCGCCAGATTCTCCTCGATCGTCATGTGCGGGCACGTGCCAGCCATCGGATCTTGGAACACCCGGCCCACATACTTCGACACTTTGTAATCCGAGAGCCGAGTCGTGAGTGTTCCGTCGATCGTCACCGAGCCCAGATCGGCACGGTAGCGGCCAGAGACAATATTGAGCAGCGTAGATTTACCGGCACCGTTCGAGCCGATGATGGTGACGAAGTCCCCCTTCTCCAGGGAAAGTGAAACATCGCGTAACGCGATTTTCTCGTTGATCGTCCCCGGGAAAAAGGCCTTCGACACGCTCACGATATCGAGCATCGGGTTACTCGCGCTCTCCTGCTGTGTCGCCATCACTTCCCTCCCTTCCGCTGGGGGCTCGTTACTTGCTTCGACGCCGGGCGGGTATCACCAGAGTCGAGCTCTTCGGCGTCGGCCGTATCCCACGGCTGCACGCTAGAAAACTCCGATTTCGGCTGGTTGGACTTCCTCACCGACATGAAGGCTTTCGAACGCGGAGCGAGCAGTGCCACCACCACGATCAGCGCCGAGAGGAGCTTCATGTCGTTCGGATCGAACCACGGGATCATCAGCGCAGCCTGAATAATCAGGCGGTACGCGATCGAACCGCCCACCACGGCGATCACGGCAACCCACACGCGCGACGTCGGAACCACTGCGGTGCCGATAATCACCGACGCGAGCCCGGCAACGATCAAGCCGATACCCATCGAGATATCAGCAAAGCCCTGGTACTGCGCGAACAGCGAACCCGAGAGCGCCACCAGCGCGTTCGATAGCGCCAGGCCCACGAGCTTCGTCATGTCGGTGTTAATACCCTGCGCGCGAGCCATCTCCTCGTTGTCGCCCGTGGCCCGAAGTGCAAGACCAAGGTGCGTGTTCAGGAACCAGATGAGGACAGTACAAAAAACGGCGACGACGAAGAGCAGGATCCCCACAGACGTGATCGTTCCGAGCAGATGATTGTTCCGCAGCGGCGTGAACACTGTTTCCGAACGCAGTAGCGGCACATTCGCCTTTCCCATGATGCGCAAGTTAATCGAGTAGAGCCCGATCTGCGTGAGGATACCCGCAAGGAGTGGGTGAATCTTGCCGACCGTGTTGAGCAAACCGGTAATCAGTCCGGCGATGATTCCGACGAGGGCGCCGGCCACCGTCGCCGCCCACGGGTTCCACCCGGAGAGTAGCGCGATAGCGGTGGTACCGGCGCCGGTCGTGAAGCTTGAATCGATCGTGAGATCTGCGAAATCAAGGATCCTGAACGTGAGGTACACGCCCAGGGCCATCAGAGCGTAGATCAGACCGAGGTCGAGTGCGGCAATCATTTAATCACTCGGTCCGCTTGATCAACGAGATCCTTCGGCAACGGCACGCCCATGCGCTCGGCCGCCGCCGGGTTCACCACGAGCTGCGGCTTTTCCTGCGCTTCAACGGGCATTGTTGCGGGGTCGCCGCCCTCAGTGAGGATCTTGACCGCCATCTTGCCGGTCTGCTCACCGAGCTTCTCGTAATCCAGGCCGTAGGTGAGCGCCGCCCCCTTCTGCACTGAATCAGCCTCTCCCGAGACCACGAGTTTCTTCCCCTGCTCCGCAACCTGCAGCACGGATTCGAGCGCGGAAACCACCGCGTTATCGGTCGGCACGTAGATCGCGTCCACATCGCCGAGGGTTTGAGCGGCCTGCACAACCTCCGACGAGTTCGTGATCGTCTTCTCCACAAGTTCCATGCCGAGCTTCTTCGCCTCTTCGCGGGCAAGAGCCACCTGAACCTCAGAGTTCACTTCGCCCGAAGAATAGATCACGCCGATCCTCTTCGCATTCGGGAGCACCTTCTTCACCAGGCCGATCTGCTCGGCCACCGGATTCAGATCGGTGGTACCAGTAACGTTTGCTCCCGGCGCATCGTTCGAGGCTACCAGCTGCGCCGATTTCGGATCGGTGACGGCGGTGAACAACACTGGCGCATCGGTAACGCTCTGCGCCACCGCCTGCGCGATCGGGGTAGCCACGGCCAGGATCAGATCCGGTTTTGAGGAGGCGAACTTCGACGCGATCGACGTCGACGTCCCCTGATCCGCTTGAGCGTTCTGCTCATCGTAGGTGACGTTGAGCCCGGCGTCGGTGATTGCCTTCTTAAAGCCCTTCACTGCGGCGTCGAGAGACGGATGCGAAACATACTGTGCGACGCCGATCGTGTACGAATCCTTTGCCGATGCGCTACCGCCTGACGCTGCGCCGCCCGTAGTGGCCGGGCTTGAACATGCTGCCAGGGCCAGCATCAGCGTGCCGACCAGAGCAACGAGAGCGCTGAGCTTGCGTTTCATGGTTTCCTCCGCGTGAAAAATGAATATCGATGAGTGATCACGAATAGATTCGATTTTCAGCACATCGTACAGCGCTCCCAGAAATGACAAAAACGCTTCTCACAATATGAGTTGGCACAAGATTGGAATACGCGGGCTGACTCCACTCCATACCGGGCACGACTAAGCCGGCAACAGCGACGCCGGTAAAACTTCAATCCTTGAAAACGTGACGTCACCCCTCGTCATCTGGCTCATCGCCAACGCACGTCTTACCTAACCTTCACGTTTCGAATATTGGAACTCCACAGATATCACTAGATAGGTTAGAATGAACAATCATTGACGTTTCCCCTACAAAATAGCGACGATTAGGGAATTCCCCTCGTCAGTGTTGCATTCTCGAGCGAAATGAGTTGGTCCTATGCTGAATCCCTCAACGATCGGTTAGATATCGGCGTCGCTTCTTGTGCCGATTGGTGCGGCGGTCGCCGTCGCAATCCGTAAGCCGAAGGCACCGGGAAGTATCCAGACTTACTCAAAGACCACAACAGCCTTGATGTTATTGTTTGGAATCGTTGTTTTAGCATCAAGTGTCTTCCTTGCCCTGAAAGGATCCGGCAATGCCGGCGCGCTTAAGCATTGGGTAACGGTTGTTGTCACCTTCGTCCTCGGCGTCGGGGCAATAATTGGCGGGTACTTCTATGCAACGTATTCGCTCACTGTCACCCACGATTCCATCACAATTTCTCATCCATTCCGCGGAACACAAATACTGACCCGTCACAACATCATCAGCGTTGGTGATAGTTATTTTAAGGGCGTGAGGCTCCTAGAAGTGACGTACCGCGATCATGACCGGGTTCGAAAAATCCGATTCGATCGGGCTCGCTTTGATATGACAGCTTTCTTCGGTTCACGCGGATGACCTCTCACCACCACGGGCTGTGACCGTCTCTCCACCGCATAGATACCCGCGGATTAACTCAACAATTCGAATATTCCGATGTGATTTCACCACACGATAAGCATCACTCACCAACGAATACGAGGTTTCATGGTTAGCTTAGGAGCCAACGCACACGATCTGGATTTTGATTTCTCGGTAGCGCGGAGCGTGGCCTCAACTTTCACTGCGGTTGCTTCCACCTTGGAGAGCCAGGCGGCGAGCCGAGCGTCGTGTGAGTCGACGGCGTCGGGCCAGTTTCGTGGATATTTTTCGCAACTATTCACCTCGAATATGGCCAGCGCTCAAGCAGATCGGGATGAGATCGCCTCGGCGTTGCGTGACGTAGCTCAGGGCGCGCAAGATATCGCCCAAGCCGCCCGCGAGGAAAACGAGCGCCGCCGTGTCGCACACGAGTACGTCACCAAGCACGACAACTGGTGGGAGAAAACGTGGGATTACTTGTTCGGGCAAGAACCCCCGCCGCGGCTCGAAGTGAATCCTGCTCCGACGATTCACACCTCGGCCCCTCCGCCCGAGCCACGCGAAACGCCGGCTCCTGGAGCATCGGGTGGCCCGAACATGGGCGTATCGTCGGCGAGCCCGGCGGATCTGAAGTCGGCGGCACAGGGTTTAGCTAGCCTGGATGAGAGCGTGGCTGGCAAGCCCGCGCAACTTGAGAGGGCCCTTGAGGATTTTGCCGCGTCGTGACAGTTTGGCTCGTTGGATGCGAGCAGTGTTGTCAGCGCATTGCGGGCGTGGCTCAAGGACAACGACGAGGACGTGGCATGGCTTCGCACGGTAGCGCAGGCTTTTGAACATTTCGGTAGTGAGGGTGTGGTCAGTGCACCGAATTCTGCGTTGACGGCGTCGCTGGCAGCAGCAGGGGTGCGGTCTTCGCGTACTGATCTTGCCGTGCAACCGGCCTCGATCTCGGGTATTGAGCCAACCACGGGCTACGTGACGGATCCGGTGAATGCCGCGACGGGGAACTTCGTGGAGGCTGAAACAGATCTCGCGATTGGTGATGTGGTATTCACCCGCATGTATAACTCGGTCGGGGATCACGAGTCATGGTGTTGGCCGTCTTGTGAGCTCTACAGATCCGCTTGGGCACACCACGTCGTTCCGTGAGACTGACGGCGCGGTAGTGACGAGCGTGGATTCTGAGCCGGCTTACACTACGCGGGTCACGAGCGACGGACGGCACCGGACTGTGATCGATCATGTGCGAGGCATCACACAGTCGATGCTTTACGATCGACGCGGCCGCCTGATCGAGCATTCGGTGGATGGGCGAACAACAACCTGGGAGTACACCCCTTCAGGGCGCCGGGCCCGCCAGATCTCCCCGAACGGGGACGTCACGCGTTACGTGTATGACGCCGTCGGCCACCTTATCGCGATCGACCATAGCGCTCTGGGCCACGTGGATTTCACCTATGATGCTGCGAACCAACTGACAGCGATGACAACACCTTCCGGGCGCCATGAGTGGTCTTACGAACGCGGACTAGTGACCAGACATACCCGTATCAACGGTCAGGCAGGCGCGGTCACGTCGATCCTGCGCGACCCCTCTCGCCGTATCAGCACGATCGCTACTCCAACGGGCACAGTGAGTTACGGCTACGACGTCGCCGGCCAGCTAACATCGATCACGAGCAGGCAGGGCGCCACCCACTTCACCTACGACGATTCAGGCCGACTAAAGGCCGAAACTGGCCCCACCGGCCACCGTGAGTATTCGTATAACACTTTTGGTCAACTCGCGTCGATCACCGACGGGGACACGGTTGTTTCCTTCACCTATGACGCTGCCGGACATCGCGTGAGCGAGCATGGCCCAGCCGGGCGTGAGGTGACATACGAGTGGGACGGACGAGGATACCTTCACGCAGTGACCAGCACCGATGGTGTCACCCACCGTGTTCTCACGGACGCTGTGGGGAATCCGGTACGCATCGATGAGACGAATATCGTGTGGGATCCCACCTCCCCAATCGCCCAGCCAATCCAAGAAGGCACAGCATCCGTGCTTCCTTTACCCGGTGGGGCACTTTTCCACGACGGGGACACCATCTCGTGGCGCACCGCCCGCACCCGCTCCTTCTTGTCCATGGATACACTCGCCAGGGTATGCGACCAAGTGGCGGGAGCAAACACCTACGCGTATGCCAATAACAATCCTCTTGCCTATGTTGACCCGTGGGGAATGCGCCCAGCAACAGACGCCGATCTTGACGCTTACAAAGCCGAGCTTCCCGGCTCGAAATGGGAATACGTCCTTGGCACAGCAGCCATTGTTGGTGGCATCGCAGCAACAGTCCTGATGGGCCCGGTAGGCGGGGCGATCGTGGGTGGATTCCTTATCTCTGCCGGAATGTCAACCATCACCCAAAAATATTCCACTGGCACCGTTGACCCAACACAAGTGTTATTTGATGGCGCCATCGGCGCGGTCTCCGGCCTCGCCGGCAGTGCCGCAGGACGCGCTGTCACTGCAATGGCGACAAACCGGCTCGGAGCAACCTTCGCGAGCCGTGCTCTGGGGTACGTTGCTGATGCGTTTACAGGATCGGTAATCGATACCACTGCCACAGCACTGACAACCCCCGGCTACGGCGCCTCAGACTTTGGCCACGACTTCCTGATTAACGCAGAAACCGGCCTTGCCTTTTCCACGATCGGCGGCGAGATCAGCCATCGAATGGACATCGCACACACCCAACCCGACACCTCACCCGACGTTCAAGCCGCACACTCGATGTCAGCCACGGACGACGCCCCGCTCGCAGCAACCAAAGACATCCCCCAATCAACATCGACTGAACTCGTTCCCTACTACCCACCAAATGATGGAGCCTCAGGAGACTGGGAACGTGTATTCCTATATGCCGGAGAGAAATTCGATCGCTACGGAAAACCAACTGGCAAATATTTGGCTGATGTCGGCACCCCTGACTGGCAACGCGCTCTCCCACACGGAGTAAATACGAGTGACTATCACGTTTATGAAGTCGTTAAACCATTCGAAGTCGAGATGTCAACTATCGCCCCATGTTTCGATCAACCAGGCGGCGGAGTACAATATCGAACTCCTGTAAAACTAGAAACACTAATCGAAAGAGGAATCATAAAAGAGGTTACACCATGACGATTGACGAATTGAAGGAATATGTCGACGCGAACGCGAAATACCGCGATTCCTATTCCATAGACGAAGGACTAAAGAACGACGCTCTCATTATCGAACAAGTCCACGGCCGGTTCGTCGTATATCACTACGAACGAGGATCTCGATCATTCGAACATTGGTATAACAACGAGTCAGAAGCAGTAGAACGATTTTTAAGATCTTTCATTAAAAGTGAAAACCTGCAATTGACACAAACTAAGATTAGTAGGTGCAACGATTAACTACTATATGCACTGATAATGAATATAGAATCGTCTCACATGTGTAAGCTAATCCATCTCATACAAAACATCCAACCTTTGAAGGATTGAATGAATTCAATATTGGTTGCTTTGATGTCGGCCAAGGCTGGAATCTCAGCTTGACAGGTCCGATTCACTACAAACGTGTGACACCCTAACCGTGCGGGGCGGGAATGCACAGAATTCAGAATTCTAAGGAAAGGTGAACTATGACGATTGACGAATTGAAAGAATATGTCAACGCGAACGCGAAATACCGCGATTCCTATTCCATAGACGAAGGACTAAAGAACGACGCTCTCATTATCGAACAAGTCCACGGCCGGTTCGTCATCTATTACTACGAGCGTGGATCACGAAGTTCTGAAAAATGGTTTGATACTGAAGAAGCCGCGGTTGCATATTTTCTTCACGATTTCAAGGAAACTGATGCCTATAGGACAAAACGTGTTGTTTTGGTTTAGTCGTTGGATTGCCATTTGACTGCGGTGTGGAATTCGTTCTACTCCGCTCCTGTTCCCCACATGTTGAGTTCTTCTTGCGCGGCGCGGCGATCATGGGCGAGCTGATACATGGCAACGATCTGCTCGTCCGTGACCGTGTGTGCCAAGAGCTGGGCAGGTGGTAGAGGGTCAGGAGTGTGGAGGTAACACCACCACGCAACCGCTTTAATCCGCCGCTGCAGACACATTCCTCGATGAGTCCGGAGCATAGTCCGTAACAGGGTATTGCTTCCTCCCTCGATCTGGTTCGACGTCGCGGGGATCACCACACCCGCTCTCGCAATCAGATCGGGGTCAAGGAACGTAAACAGTAACCCGCTCTTCATCAACGCGTTTAACGAGTTCTTCGCATCAACAAGGTGTCGATGAGTATTGACGATCCTCCCGTCCGCAAGCTTGGTCTTTTGAGTAAGAAACTCAGCCCACGACGCATTCCACGCGGTCAACTCGCTTCTCCATGCGTGAGCTTCCTGGGGTGTTTTGACTTTCAGTAAGGCTTTCGCGATCGCATACAACTCCACTCCCGCATTCGTCCTAGGCCTGGTCGTGGTTTTGCGTTTAACTGCGTTAAACGCGTGAAACACACACCGCTGGACGCGGGTAGTTGGCCATTCTTGACGCAGGGCTTTCATGATCCCGCTCCCGCCATCACACACCACCACGCACGAGGCCGCGATCCGTGAAAACAATGCTGACCAAGCTCCCGCATGCTCACTACGAGCCATATGCCAGCCGATCACATGGGTTTTCGTACACGCGATCAGCATCACCACGTTACGGGCGAGGTAAATCCCGTCAACAAAAACAACAGGATGGACCTCGTCAACGAGTGGAGCTGTTGGCCATAAACGCCAAAACTCTTCAAACCGTCGCCTGGCAGTACGTCCGTATCCAGACAGGTCACGGTAGACCACCTTTCCCACAATAAACGCGAGGAAAGTAGCGAAATATCGGGCGCGGACATTATTGGCCCTGGAGGCTATCGCCCCGCAATTCGTGCAACGGAAACGCCGGCGTCCGGCCGCTGTCGTGCCGTGCTTGATCATCGCCAGTCCACAGATGTTGCATGAAGGATTACCCATCCCTCAATTCAACCCAGTCAAAGCCCGACTTTCCCGCGCGATACCAGGCCAAACCCCCAGTAAAAACAACACGAAATGTCCAACCAAAAACTCGAGTCAAAACGACTTTTCAGCCCCGAAACCCCGGCACACCAACGAAAAACCCGAAGAAAAACAACACGACAGGTCCAATAGGCCGCACTTACCTTCGCTCTGCGCACGCGCAGGCGTTCGTCTCGTGCTAGGAAAACCGCTGCGCGGTTTTCCGCACCTCGACGATGAGCAAGCCCAAGCGTTTACGCTTGAGGCATGCGAAGAGGAAGAGGTTGAGGGAGCGAAGCAACCGACACAATTTCGGCGCCCTCACTGACGTTTCACATCAGCACGGGCTTCGCCGCATTATCCTCCGCTGCGAGCAAGCTCGCGCTGCGGAAATACAGCGAAGCCCGGACGGCTACGCCGTTCGGGCTTCTCATTGTGGAGCTAAGGGGACTCGAACCCCTAACCCCCTGCTTGCAAAGCAGGTGCGCTACCAATTGCGCCATAGCCCCATATTGAATTATTCGGGATCAGTCACCTTCACCCACGCGGCCTCGCGTTCGCGGACCTCGAGCCACTTCACGAAAACGCCATATCCTACCGCCGCTAGAACAACAGCTGAGAGAACTTTCTTCATGGCATCCCCTTCAGTGGACTGTGGGCCTAGATGGACTCGAACCATCGACCTCTACATTATCAGTGTAGCGCTCTAACCAACTGAGCTATAGGCCCAAAACCGCGCCCCTCAAGAAGGGCACCCGTAAAGAATAGCGCACCCGGCTCCCCACAATCAAATCGGAGAACCGGGTGCGCGTTACAAATCACATTACTCGTCGGAAACCGTGAGAGTCACGCCGCCCACCAGCGACGCCACCAGGTTGTAGATTAACGCCATCACCGCGCCAAGCGCCGTGAACAACACGATCTCAATCACGGCCACCACCACAGCGAACGGGATAAAGCGCCCGAACTGCATGTATTGCGCCAGCTCAATCAGCCGCGGCTCGCCGAGAGTAACGATCAGGTCCGTCACCTGGCTCCACACGTGCATCGAATCCAGAACCAGCCACAATACAGTTGCTGCCACCACGATCATGATGCCAAGCGCCACGGACAGCAGGAACGACAGCTTCAGCGCCGACCACGGATCGACTTTCGTCACCGTCATCTTCACGCGGCGAATGCCCACATTGACCGTGGTGGGCTTCTTCGCCACGGGTGCGGTTTGAGTGGTTTGCTCGCTCATTTTTTACCCTTCGTGTTTGCGCTGGCCTTACTTGGCCTCGTCGTTAGATTCTGCCATGTCCGCGGCCGAGTCGGTAATCGTTTCCGAGTTTTCTCCCGACGCCGGTGCGCCAGCTGCGCCATCGGTAACGGCACCTTCAACGCCGGTAAGGTCATCGGCGTCGTCGGTTTCCTCCTCCGCCTCCAGGTTCAACGCAATCGCCATGACGCGGTCTTTCTTGTCCGGGCGGGCGAACGTGACACCCTGGGTGTTGCGGCCGGTGAGGTTCACTTCGTCAACCGAGGAGCGAACCACCTTGCCAGACTCCATGATCACGAGTACTTCGTCGCCCGGCTGTGTGATGAGCGCACCCACCAGATCGCCGCGAGCCTCCACCAGGTTCGCCACCTTGATGCCCAGGCCGCCGCGGCCCTGCAGGCGGTACTGCTCCACCTGTGTGCGCTTCGCGAAACCGCCTTCAGTCACAACGAACACCTCAGAATCGTCGCGAACCACTTCCATCGTGAGCAGCTCATCGCCGTCGCGGAACTTCATTCCGGTGACGCCGGAGGTGCCGCGACCCATCGGGCGCAGCGCCTCGTTCGTCGCCTTGAAACGCAGCGACTGCCCCTTCTTCGAAACGAGGAGCAGATCGTCGCCCTCGTTCGCAAGCTTCGCCGAGACCACCTGATCCACGTTACCCTCGGCGTCCTCGCGCAACTTGATCGCGATCAGGCCGGCCGAACGCGGCGAATCGTAATCCGACAGCTTCGTCTTCTTAATCATGCCGGACTTCGTCGCGAGCACCAGATACTCCGCCTGATCGTACGAACGCAACGAAATCGCGGAAGCGATCGTTTCACCCGGCTGGAACTCCAGCACATTCGCAATGTGCTGGCCCTTCGATTCGCGCGAACCCTCAGGAATCTCGTAGCCCTTCGCGCGGTACACGCGGCCCATGTTCGTAAAGAACAGGTGCCAATCATGGGTGGAGGCAATGCCGAAGTTGGTCACCACATCGTCCTCGCGGAGCGTGGCACCCTTAATGCCCTTGCCGCCGCGGTGCTGAGCACGGTACTCACTCACCTTCGTGCGCTTGATATAGCCCGAGCGGGTGATCGTAATGACCACGTCTTCTTCCGTGATCAGATCTTCAACGCTTACTTCGCCGTCGTATGGGAGGATCACCGTGCGGCGATCGTCGCCGTACTTGTTGACGATCTCGGCGAGCTCTTCAGAAATGATCGAGCGCTGGCGCTCCGGCTTGGCGAGAATATCGCGGTAATCTTCAACCAACGCGAGCTTTTCGTCGCGCTCGTCGATGATCTTCTGGCGCTCGAGGGCGGCCAGGCGGCGAAGCTGCATCGCGAGAATGTGATCGGCCTGGATCTCGTTGATGCCCAGCAGGTCCATCAAACCCTCACGCGCCTGATCCACAGTGGGCGAGCGACGGATCAACGCGATCACTTCGTCGAGCATATCGAGGGCTTTCACCAGGCCCTCCAAGATCATCAAACGCTCGAGGGTCTTGTTCAGACGGTACTCGGTACGCCTGCGGATCACGTCCACCTGGTGCATGGTCCAGTGGTGAACGAAACCATCGAGCGAGAGCGTTCGCGGCACGCCGTCCACCAGCGCCAGCATATTCGCCGGGAAGTTGTTCTGGAGTTGCGTGTGCTTGAAGAGGTTGTTCATCACCACCTTCGGCACGGCATCCTTCTTCAAAACGATCACAATGCGCTGGCCGGCGCGGCCGGAGGTTTCGTCGCGGATATCGGCGATGCCGGCGAGGCGGCCATCCTTGATACCCTCAACGATCTTGTCCAGCAGGCGATCCGGGTTCACCTGGAACGGCAGATCGGTGACCACGAGGCACTGGCGGTTGTTGATTTCCTCGACCTTGACCACTGCGCGCTGCGTAATCGAGCCGTGGCCGGTGCGGTACATCTCCTCGATTCCCTTGGTGCCGAGAATCGTTGCACCAGTGGGGAAATCCGGGCCCTTCACACGAAGCAGAAGCGCGGCGAGCAACTCCTCGCGGGTGACATCTGGGTTCTCCAGGTACCACTGCACGCCCGCGGCCACTTCGCGCAGGTTGTGTGGCGGAATACGGGTTGCCATGCCGACGGCGATGCCCTCGGAACCGTTGACCAGCAGGTTCGGGAAACGCGAGGGAAGGACGACGGGCTCTTGAACCGAGCCGTCGAAGTTCGGCTCAAAATCGACGGTGTTTTCGTTGATGTCGCGCACCATCTCCACCGCGAGCGGGGCCATGCGGGCCTCGGTGTATCGAGGAGCTGCCGCGCCGAGATCGCCGGCGGTGCCGAAGTTACCCTGGCCGGCCACCAGCGGGTAACGCATCGCCCACGGCTGCACGAGGCGAACCATGGTGTCGTAAATGGCGGCGTCGCCGTGGGGGTGGTAGTTACCCATCACGTCGCCGACGATCTTCACCGACTTCGAGAACGACGAATCGGGGCGGTAGCCGCCGTCCCACATCGCGTAGATCACGCGGCGATGAACGGGCTTCATGCCGTCGCGTACATCAGGTAGCGCGCGGCCCACGATCACGCTCATCGCGTAGTCGAGGTAGGAGGTCTCCATCTCCTTTTGGAGATCAACATCCAGGATATGTCCGTGGTTGTACTCAGTTGTTTCGCTCATTATCTTCTACCCTCAGATATCCAGGAATCGAACGTCGTGTGCGTTGCGCTGAATGAACCCGCGCCGCGAGAGCACGTCCTCGCCCATGAGGATCGAGAACGCCTCGTCGGTTGCCGCGGCCTCGCCGATCGAGACGCGCTTGAGCGTACGGGTTTCCGGATTCATCGTGGTGTCCCACAGCTCGGAATCGTTCATTTCACCCAAGCCCTTATAGCGCTGGATGCCCTGGCCCTCAGCCTTGGGGAGCTTCTTCCCCTCTTCCAAACCGGCCTTCAGCACGGCGTCGCGCTCCTTGTCGGAGAACACGTACTCGTGCGGCGCGTTCGACCACTTGATGCGGTAGAGCGGCGGCATCGCCAGGTACACGTAGCCGTGTTCGATCAGCGGCTTCATGTAGCGGTAGACAAGCGTCAGAAGCAGGGTGGCGATGTGCGCGCCGTCCACGTCCGCGTCCGCCATGAACACGATCTTGTGGTAGCGCAACTTCTCGATATCGAACTCTTCGCCCACTCCGGTGCCGAACGCGGTGATCAGCGACTGGATCGACTCCGAGGACAGCGCACGATCCAGGCGCGCCTTTTCGACGTTGAGGATCTTGCCGCGGATCGGCATGATCGCCTGGTGCTGCGGATCACGGCCGTTCACGGCCGAGCCGCCTGCCGAATCGCCCTCGACGATGAAGATCTCGGAATCCTCCGGGTTGCGTGAGGTGCAGTCCTTGAGCTTGCCCGGCATGGACACAGACTCGAGCACCGACTTACGGCGCGTGGCCTCACGGGCCTTGCGCGCCGCCTGGCGAGCGGCATAGGCTTGAGTTGCCTTGCGGATGATTTCCTTGCCTTCGCTCGGATGAGAATCGAGCCAGTCCGTGAGCTGGGCGTATGTTTGCTGCTGCACGAACGTACGTGCCTCGGTGTTGCCCAGTTTCGTCTTCGTTTGGCCTTCGAACTGCGGCTCGCCGAGCTTAACGGAGATGACGGCGGTGAGGCCTTCGCGGATGTCGTCACCAGAGAGGTTGGAATCCTTTTCCTTGAGCAGGCCCTTGTCGCGGGCAAACTTGTTCATCACCGAGGTGAGCGCGCTGCGGAAACCTTCCTCGTGTGTACCGCCCTCGGTGGTGTTGATCGTGTTCGCGAACGTGTGCAGAGTTTCCGAATACGATTCGGTCCACTGCATTGCCACCTCAACGGCGATCTTGAGCTCTTTGTCTTCAGCTTCGTAGTAGATCGGCTCCGGGTGCACCGGGGTGGATTTTTTGGTTTCCACCAGGTACTTCACGTAGTCGTGGAGGCCATTGTCGTAGCGGTAGGTCACTTCACGGTGGCCCGACGTCGGGGCCTCTTCGCCAGCTACTTCGTCGCCTTCCGCAACCGCTCCGGTTCGCTCCTCGATGAGGGTGATGCGCAGCCCCTTGTTGAGGAAACACATCTGGTGGAAGCGACGGCGTAGGGTTTCGAAATCGAATTCGGTAGTTTCGAAGATCTCCGGGTTGGGCCAGAAAGTCTGAGTTGTGCCAGTTTCTTCTGTCGCTTCGCCCTGCTCGAGAGGGCCGAGCGGCACGCCGTTTTCGTAGCTGATGCGCCACACGTAACCGTCGCGGCGGACTTCAGTATCCATACGAGTGGATAGCGCGTTCACCACTGAAATACCCACGCCGTGCAGGCCGCCGGAGACCGCGTAGCCGCCGTCGCCGAACTTACCGCCGGCGTGCAGCACAGTCATCACAACCTGAACTGCGGAAACGCCCTGGGTGGGGTGGATGCTCACCGGGATGCCACGGCCGTCGTCGCTCACGCGCACACCGCCATTTTCCAGCAAAGTCACCACAATGTTGGACGCGTAGCCGGCCATCGCCTCGTCTACCGAGTTGTCCACGACCTCGTACACCAGGTGGTGCAGGCCGCGCTCACCGGTGGAGCCGATGTACATACCTGGGCGCTTGCGGACGGCCTCGAGACCCTCCAGAACCGTAATATCCCCGGCGTCGTACGAATGCTCCGGCGATACCTCGCCAGGACGATGCTTCTTTTCCTCTGCCACGAACGAATTTCTCCTCGCACAACGGAGCCTTGACGATGTGTCATAGCTCTCATCAGCGCCGAAAAGCGCCCTGTGAGAGCCGTGGGGGCCGTTGCGCTACCCCCCTACACACACAATTGACACTTTATTCTAGCCTATTTTTTGGCACTTTTCGAGATTCTGGAGCCGTTTTCTGGGCGGCGATGTGCACTTCCTGGCTCCAGCGCCTTCCCGACGACGCCGGTGCTCAACTCGCGCCCGATTCGGCACGTTACCTGCGCCCTGACGTCGTCGGGGACGTGCGGGTTTAGTCGTACGTGTCGCGCACACCCCGGCCCTTCACGCTCCAGCCGCCCGTATTCCAATTTGGGCGCCCCAGCGGCGAGCCGATCACGATTTCCTTCACAACGCCTTCACCGAGCTCTTTCGCCAAGCGCGCGTCCAGATGCCCAAGCAACGCCCGCAACTGAGTTTCCCAACCGACGGTTCGCGCGCGGATCGTCAAAACCCCACCCTCGAAGCTCTCAAAAATCGCGTTTGCCGCCACAGTTTCGCCCACAATCTGCGGCCACCTCGCCCCGACGTCGGCGACCTCGAGCCGCGTTCCCCAGCCGCGCTCGCGCACGAGAGCCGCCGCAAGTTCGCCAAGCGTGTGCGGATCGCGCCAAGATTTGTGAGCGCCCGAGCCCACATCCTGGCCCGGGTGCGGCACGAAAACGTCGTCGCCGAGCTGCCCGGGCCGCTCTTTGACGGTTTCCGCCGCGGGGCGCCCCTTGGGGCGATACCCGCGCTCGGCCATCATTTTCTTAGCGCGGGCAAGAAGCTGCAGAGGCAACGCGTCGCCATATTTTTCCACCGCGGCTTTACGCGCCGAACTCCGAGCGTCACTCATCGCCATCGCCTTCCTCGGCCGATTCGGAAGCACCTTCGACCTTAGGCTCGGCTTGCCCGCGAGTGAAGTTTCCACCGGCTGAAACGACGCCGTCGGTGCCAGCCGCGCCCGCGACGTCGGCGGGCATGCTCGCAACTCGCGCACCGGCGTCGGCAGAAGTAACAGTTCCTCCGGCGACGACGAAGCGCGCGCCTGCGAGCGAGGGCGGGAGGTCGTCGCCAACTGCGGCTGTGACGAAAACCTGCTCCGCGTGCGCGACGATCGCGGCAAGCCGCTCGCGGCGGCGCGAATCGAGTTCGGCGAAGACGTCGTCGAGGATGAGGATCGGCTCGGCGGAATCCGCCCACTCGCCGCTCTCGTGGGTGCGGAGCAGCCGCCACATGCCGAGCTTGAGCGCGAGCGCGTACGACCAGCTCTCGCCGTGCGAAGCATAACCTTTCGCGGGTAGCGTGCCGAGCGTGAGGCGCAGATCGTCGCGGTGGGGACCCACCAGATTCACGCCGCGCTCGATTTCCGCACTCCGATGCTCGGCGAGCGCCTGGGTGAGCAGCTCACTCACGGCTCCGACGTCGGCGAGGGCGCCCTCGTGCTCGGCGACGGCGTTCGCCACCGCTGGATCCGCAAGCTGAAGCGGCTCGGGCAGCGTATACCCCGTGCGCTTGTCCACATTCGCCTCGTAGTCGATGCGTGCGTGGCCCTTCCCACCCGATACCAACTCGTAGTAATCGGCCACAAACGGGCGCAAACCCGCCACAATCTCGGCGCGGGCCGCCACGATCTGGGCACCGAATTTCACCAACTGCGCATCCCAGACGGAAAGCGTGGACGTATCTGGTTCGGTTCCGCGTCGCTTCGCTTTTTGCAGGTGCTTGAGTAGTGCACCGCGCTGGCGCAGCACTTTCTCGTACTCGGCTTTCACGGCTGCGAGTCGCGGACGGAACTGCACCATCAAATCGTCGAGGAATGCACGGCGATCGCCCGGATCGCCCTTGACCAGCTCCAGATCCTCCGGTGCGAACATCACCGTTCGTACCAACCCGAGCAGATCGCGCGGGCGGGCGTTTCCCCTGTTGATCCGCGCGCGGTTCGCTTTGCCCGCAATGATTTCGAGCTCGAGCGTAACCGGCGAAACCCCGCGAACGACCTTCGCGCGGACCACGCCGGCGGAGGCGCCTTGGCGCACCAGCGCCGCGTCCGCAGCAACCCGATGAGAGGAAAACGTTGACAGGTAGCCGATCGCCTCCACGAGGTTCGTCTTGCCCTGCCCGTTTTCGCCCACGAATACGGTGATTCCGGGCTCAAAAGCGAGAACGACCTCTCGGTAAGACCGGAAGTCGTTCAGCGCAAGATTGGAAACGTACACTCAGTTCGTTCCGAACGTGCGGATCGGCATCAAGAGCAGGCGGAAATCCTCGTTCGGGCCGTCCTTCTCGCTCTCGCCTGTGAGAACCGCGGGCTTCGTGGGCTGGGTGAAGCTCAGGCGGACCTGCTCTTCGGTCATCACGTTCACGCCGTCCTGGAGCAGAGTGGGGTTAAAGGCCATCTTGATTTCTTCGCCCACCAGGGTGGCTTCGATCGCGTCCGCGAACTGCGCCTTATCACCAGCGCCGGCTTCCAGCGTGAGCTGGCCATCGGTGAGCGTGAGGCGCACGGCCGAATTCTTTTCCACCACGAGCTTCGAGCGCTTAATTGCATCAAGCAGTTCCACCCGGTTGATCAGTGCGTGGCCAGAAACCTCAGACGGGAACAGCGAACGCACCTGCGGGTATTCGCCGTCGATGAGCTGGATCGTGTTCTGGCGGCCGCCGGCCGAGAAGCCGATCAGGCTGACTCCGGCTTCCTCGCGCAACGACACTTCGATCGGGCCTGCCGAATCGAGCGCCTTCGCCACATCGAGTAGGCGCGATGCGCGAACGAGGATGCGGGTGGAGAGGTTGGCATCCGTAGCATCCCACTTAAGATCGCGGACGGCCAAACGGTAACGATCCGTTGCCATGAGCGACATCGAGTTACCCTCGATCTCAATACACACGGACACGAGCATGGGGAGGGTGTCGTCGTTCGAGGCGGCGATGGTCACCTGGCTCACGGCTTCCTGCCACAGCGAGCCGTCAACCTTGCCGATCACCGGAGGCAGCTCAGGAAGCTCGGTGTAATCCTCAGTAGCCATGGTCTTCATCGAGAAGCGCGAGGATCCGCACTCGATTTCCAGCGTGGTGCCGTCCAGCGTGAGCTCAATCGGCTTAGTAGCGGGCAGAGCGCGAACGATATCTGCTAAGAGGCGGCCACGAACGAGGACTTCGCCGGCTTCTTGAACGTCTGCCTCAATATCGACGTGTGAGGTGATGTCTGAATCACGTGAGCCCAGCGAGACTGTGCCGTCTTCTTTAGCGACCAGCTTCATTCCAGCGAGGACCGGCACTGCCGGACGGTTCGGAATGGTACGGCTAGCCCAAGTGACTGCCTCGGCAAAGATGCCGTGATCCACTGAGATCTTCACGCCTGACCTACTTTCGCTTCGCTCGGTGCACACACAGTGCAGGTATAACTACCAACACTTTACGCCAAAGCCGCGCTTGGTGCCGCCCCCGATCAGTCGGTGGCCGCACATTTTTCACTCGGCTTTAACAAAGGTAGAAGTAGTAGTAGGGGATGTGGAAAATGCGGAAAAATAGATTTTTCGGCGCCGATCTGGGGAAAAACCCTGTGGATATGTGGAGGAAAAATCTGTGGAAAATTCGCTACCCCTGTGGATGGGACACTTTCGAGTGCGATTTATCCACACATTCACAGAAGTTTTCCACAGCAAATTCTGACTTATCGACGCATTACTCACACGGGTTGTGGAAAGCTACGAATTTTGTTCCTTCGCCATGTTTTTAATCAGCGCAGTCAGCTCTGAGACCTGGTTAAACACCGCCTGCCGTTCGGCCATCAGGGCCTCCACCTTGCGCAGCGCGTTGAGTACCGTGGTGTGATCGCGGCGGTTGAACACCTCGGCGATCTTCGGCAGCGAAAGATCGGTCATCTCGCGGCACAGATACATGGCGATGTGACGAGGCATGGTCAGCGATCGCGTGCGCGCCGGCGATTTGAGGTCCGCAGCCGCGATCCCGAAATATCCCGCAACCTGGGCCATGATCATCGCTGCGGAAATCGTGACGTTCCCCGGATCGGAGATCATGTCTTTGAGTACGGTCTCGGCCATTTCGAGCGAGACAGGCTCGCGCGAAAGATCGGCAAACGCCGTCACTCGGCGAAGCGCGCCCTCCATTTCTCGCACGTTGGTGGTCATCCGGGAGGCGATGAACTCGATGACATCGCGCGGAACCTTCAAGTTGTCGCTCGCTGCCTTTTTATCCAGGATCGCGATACGCGTCTCGAGGTTCGGAAGGTCGATATTCGTGGTGATTCCGGAGGCAAAACGCGAAATCATTCGCTCCTCGAAACCGGACAAGAGCTTGGGGGCGACGTCGGAGGTGATGACGATCTGCTTGTTCGCCGTCGACAGCGCGTTGAACGTGTGGAAGAACTCCTCAATGGTGCGATCTTTCGTGTTCATGAACTGGATGTCGTCGATGAGGAGGACGTCCACGGTACGGAACTCGTCCTTGAACGCGGATTGTTTACCGTCGCGAAGGGCATTAATAAAGAGGTTGGTGAACTGCTCGGCCGAAACGTAGAGCACCTTGCGATCTGGGGAGAGCTGCAGGGTGTAGTTCCCGATCGCGTGAAGGAGGTGGGTTTTCCCCATTCCCGAATCGGAGTAGAGGAACAGCGGGTTGTAGGAGGTCCCTGGCGCTTCGGAGACGGCGAGCGCCGTAGCGGCCGCAAACTTATTCGACTCGCCGATGACGAAGTTGTCGAACGTGTAGCGCGGGTTCAGGCCTGCCCGCTCTTGCTGCTCGACAAGGGCACTTTGTTGCGCGAGCACCGAGGGATCGTTGTCGTCGAGTTCCGCTTCAGGGGTGTACCCGTACACGTCGTAGGACGGCTCGAGCGGCTCACCTGCTGGAACGCCTCCGGCGACGCGCAAATTGCGTTCGGTTTCCGACGCCGGCTGGGTGGTTGGTGCCACCGGTTGCGGTGGCGCGGCGGCCGGCTCCTCGTTGACAGACGGATCGACAGAAATCATGAGCTTGAGTTCGCGCCCAAAAATTTCCGACAGTTGCTGCGACATCACTGCCGAGACGTGCTCGGTAATCCAGTTGCGGACGAATTCGGATCCGACGGCAATCATGAAGATGTCGTCGACGACGGCGAGTGGGTGGGCCATGCGGACAAAGGCCTCTTGGGAGCTCGAAAGACGTGAATCTGCGAGCAAAAGCTCGGTTGCAGCGTTCCACGCGTCGCGCGCTGGCGATCCTTCGGCCAT